>WIAG01000007.1 GCA_014055495.1 Nitrospira sp. CR1.2 | reverse complement strand
TGCAAGGCCTCCTCGTCATCGAACCCCACCCACACACCCACCACCACTTCCGGCGTATAACCGATGAACCAGGCATCGCGATACCCATCCGTCGTCCCCGTCTTGCCCGCCACGACCCCGCGCAGCCCCATCGCCTTGGCCTTCGCCGCGGTTCCGCGCTCGACCACTCCTTTCAACAGCGACGTCATCACGTAGGCACCCTGGGGCGACACCGCCTGCCGACGCACCGGCGTATGATGCCAGGCCGGGTCCCCTTCCGGAGTCATCACCGCCTGCACGGCCGTCGGGGCCACCATCACGCCCCCATGCGCCAAGGCTCCGTAGGCCGCGGTGAGTTCCAGCAACGACACACCGGAGGTCCCCAGCGCAATCGACAGATTGTCGGCCAAGGGGCTGCGGATTCCCAGATTCTCAGCGAGATGGAGAATGCGTTTCGTCCCGACCGCTTGCGCCATTTTGACCGCCGGAATGTTAAGGGATTGCTCCAATGCCGCCCGCAATGAGACCGTCCCATGGAATTTGTGATCATAATTCTGCGGCGCCCAGACGCCGGTCCCGGAATCGAAGGTGACCGGTTCGTCCACAATCGTCGTCGCGGGCGTCATCGGTTGTCCGCCGGACAATTCACGCCGGGCCTCCAACGCCGCAAGGTACACCAGCGGCTTGAACAACGACCCTGGTTGCCGCTTCGCCTGCACCGCGCGATTGAATTGGCTCACGCGATAGTCGCGGCTTCCCACCATGGCCAGAATGCCGCCGGTCGTGGGATCAATCGCCACCAAGGCACCCTGCAGGGGCGTGAGATGGTTCTTCAATGCCGGGTACGCCGTTTCGAGTTTGATCAACTCGCGGTCCATCGTCTGCGCGGCCAGCTGTTGCAACACGGGATCGAGCGTCGTGTACGCCCGGACCCCGTCGGGGAGCGGCGCGCCGGTAGCCTCTTCCACCTGCCGGAGCAGATAATCGACAAAGAAGGGTGCATCGGCCAGTGTGTCCTGCGGCGGCATCACCCGGACCGGTGTGTCGACGGCTTGTGCCCTGGCCTGCTCGTCGATCATGCCCAGTTCGTGTAATCGACCCAGGACGACATCGCGGCGTTGCTTGGCCAAGACAGGGTTTCTCAACGGTGAATAGGTATTCGGGCCCTTGATCATACCCACCAGCAAGGCCGCTTCCTCCAGGCTCAGCGCCTCCATGCGTTTCCCGAAATACCGGTGAGACGCTTCCCCGACCCCATAGATCGAAACCGAGCCGACTTGCCCGAGATAAATCTCATTGGCATAACTCTCCAGAATCGCCTGCTTCCGATACTTCGCCTCCAGGACCAGGGCCGCAATGGACTCCCTCAGCTTCCTGCCGAACGTCCGTTGCGGGGAATAGAACAGGTTCTTCGCCAACTGCTGGGTGATCGTGCTCCCGCCTTGAATGACCGTTCTTCTGGTGACATTCGTCCAGACCGCCCGGACCACGGCCACCGGATCGATGCCCGGATGGCTGAAGAATCGTCGATCTTCGATGGCCAGGAGGATGTCGAGAAAGCGTGGCGACAGATCGTCGTACGACACCCATTCCCGTACCTGCCGGGAGGCGCCGCGCAATCCGCTGATGAGTTGCGGTTCCACATAGGCGGGAAACAACTCATCCCCGCTCTGAATCGAGACCACCCGTGCCACACGTCCCTGATCGAGCACCAACCGGGCCGGGAGGGGGCGCAGATGCAAATCGGGGAACTCGCGCAGGTAAATGTCGACGTCGGTCGACGTCACGCGATATTCACCGGGCGCGCGGACCGTCGTGTCGACCCGGTGGTACCCGAGACGGTCGAGGCGTTCAAGCAGATGAGAGGCGGCCACGTCCAGATCAGGTTTCAGCAGGAACGGCGCGCCGTAGATGAGACGAGGCGGATGTTCATCGCCCGCCGGCAGAGCGAGGCTTGTGGAAAGGTAGAGGCCATAGGTCAAGGCGCTCCCTGCGACAAGGAGCACGACGCCGGTCAGGATCAGCAATCCTCGTGCGAACCAACGCGCGACGCCAGTCTTCACCACATCCCCATGACCCGAGCATACGCGATCCGCCGGACGAAATCACATCCGGTGGCGCCGTCGGACACACGGTCGCGCCGGGCCAGGCTTGACAAAGCGCCCGCCGTACTTTTAGATGGTCGCCACAGGGCTGGTTGCCTACGATCTTGTACCTAGACTTATCAACACGAGGGAAGAATTGCTGAAGACCAGACGCTCCGCCACCGACGCTGCCCCCCCTGTATCACCGACAATGACCCATCGTGCGATGACCGTGCCGGACCTAGGCAACGTCCGGCACACGCCTTCAAGAACTCGCCGGCGGCTCGGTGCCGGACTGGTACTGCTGGCCTGCGGCACCCTCCTGACCGGCGTGACCGCCGCGATCCCGACCACTGTTTCGGCAGGCAGTTTCCGCATTTACGATCACAGTGCCTCCGCCACAGGTCAGGCCTCCGCCTTTACCGCCCAGGCCGACGACGCCTCCGCCGGATATTACAATCCAGCCGGCATGACCCAGCTTCGCGGCGTACAACTATCTGCCGGCACCACCCTCATAGCCGGCGGCTTCTCGTTCCAGAATGCGGCAGGCACGCAGGCCAATGGGGACCTTCGTGGGAGTGTGGCCGTTCCTCCCCCGTCGAACATTTACATCACGGCGAACCTCAAGGATCTGGGCATCGGCTCATCGGACAGTACCGCCGTCGGTCTGGCCGTCTTCAGCCCGTTCGGCACCTTGACGCGTTGGTCGGACAGCAGCCCCTTTGCCACCGCCACCACCAAAGCCGCCTTCGAACTCATCGACATTCGCCCCTCCATCGCCTTCCGGCCGTTACCTGATCTGGCCATCGGCCTCGGCGCGGACATCTACACGTTTTCCGGGGCCTTCGGCGAAGGACAGGTGGAGCGCCAGTTTCGCTGGCCCGGAGGTCTTGGCATTCCCGCCGGAACCGGCATGGAGTTGAATGGACGGGATACGGCAGCCGGTTTCAATGCCAGCTTGCTGTATACCCCGTTGCGCAATGAAGACGGTCGTCCGCTCGTCAACATCGGCCTCATCTATCGCAGCCAAGCCACGCTCCACCTCGACGGCCAATTGCTGGCGGGCGGCACTCGTGTGGCGGACGCCCGCACGACCTTTGTCGTGCCGCAGGTGATCACGGCCGGCATCGCGCTCTGGCCCGTCCGCGACAAAGAGCGGGAATGGAAATTGGAGCTGGATGTGGACTATACCGGCTGGAAATCAGTCCGCAACTTGGACGCCCACCTGTCGAACGGCCTGACCGTCGCCACCCCGGCCAATTGGAACAGCGGGTACACGGTGATGATCGGCACGGAGCACAAATGGCTGAATCCCGCACCGCTGCCCGATTGGGACATCGCCTTGCGCGCCGGATATTGGCATTCTCAGAAAGCGATTCCCGACCAGACCTTCAACCCTGCCATCCCCGACGGCGACAACCACGCCGTCTCCACCGGTATCGGATTCATGTGTCGGGAGCATGGCCGGTTTCTCGGGGTCATTCCCTGCGGAGGGTCGGACAAGAGCCTCACGCCCAAAGGGCTCGGCGTCGACCTCGCCTACCAGGCCATCCTGTATGAAAATCGAACGGTTGCCGGTAACGTGAATCCGACCGTCAACGGCACCTACCGGACGACCCTGCATGTCGGCTCCATCAACCTCCGGGTGAATTTTTGATGCTCCACCATTCCTGGATCGTGCTAGAGTACCGACACCCACGATGCGCAGCGATCTCTTAACCGTCTCTCCGGTTACCTGTGCACAGTGACCCTGTGTTCGAGCGAGGCCTTTCCATGGATCGCCCCTCCCAGGCCGACTCACTCACCGACCTTCACGCCCAACAAGTGCATGTGCTCTATCGCAACATGCCGACCGGTGTGTTCGCGAGCGCCGCCAATGCGGCGATTCTCGCTGCGGTGGAGTGGGCGGTCGTGCCGCATACGCCGCTGGCAGCCTGGGTCCTCGTCCTGTGGTGCATCGCTGCCGCCCGGGCGCTCCTGATTTTTCAGTATCGCCGCGCGGTTCCGCCCCATTGGAAGAGTCCTGACTGGTACCGTTGGATGCTGGTGAGCACCACCGGGGCCGGCGTCGTCTGGGGCAGCAGCATCTATTTCCTCGCCCCGGAAATTCCCTTGCCCTACGAACTCGTCCATCTGTTCGTGCTGGGGGGCATGACGGCGGGCGCGATCTCCGTGCTCTCGGTCTCGCTGCCCCTCTTCCTCTGCTACGCAATACCAGTGACCGTACCGGCCCTCGGGCATCTCCTCTTCAGCGGTCACGACTTTCACGGGATCATGGGAGTCATGGGCGTTCTGTTCCTCATCGCCACCGTCCACTCGGCCTGGAACTTTAATCGTGTGCTGCTCTCCTCCATGCGCTTGCAGCTGGAAAAGGTCAGCCTGGTGCGGTCGCTGACGACGCGCACGGAGGCGGTGGAACGACTCAATCAGGAAATCATCAAAGAGATTCACGAACGTCGCGTGATTGAGGAGCACCTGCGCACCGCTCAGACTCAGCTGGAACAGCGCATCGCCGAACGCACGGCCGATCTGGCGCAGGCCAATGCCAGATTGCAGCAGGAGGTGCGCGAGCATCGCCTCACGGAGGGCGCGCGGCTCTCGAGTGAAAAACGCTTCAACTATCTCACCGACAACCTCAACCAAGGAGTGTGGTTCGCGCGTGCCCAACCGCCGCAAGTCCTCTACGTGAATCCGGCGTTCGAACGGATCTGGGGACTGCCGGCCGCGCGGTTCTACGACAATCCCAAGCTCTGGCGGGATTGCGTGCATCCGGATGATCAACGAATGGTGACGGAGGTCTATGACGCCGAGTTGACCGGTCCGAGCGGACGGGATGTGCAGCTGCTGTATCGCATCGTGCGCCCGGACGGCAAGATCCGATGGATCCACGACCGGATGGTCATCCACCGTGCCGAATCGGGTGACGTCGACAGCCTGAGCGGGATCACCGAAGACATTACCGAAGCCCGCGAACTGGAAGACCAGCTGAGGCAGGCCCAGAAAATGGAAGCGGTCGGACGCTTAGCCGGAGGCGTGGCGCACGATTTCAACAACGTCATGACCGTGATTCTGGGGTACAGCGCGGTGCTGCTTCAGGAGCTGAGCCAAAACTCCTCCGCCCGTTATTTCGTCCAGGAAATTCAACGCGCCGGCGAACGCTGCGCGGCCTTGACCGGACAGCTCCTCGCCTTCAGCCGCAAACAGATGCTGCACCCGGTCTCCCTGGATCTGCACCGCGTGATCCGGGACCTCATGGCACTGCTGAAGAGCCTCATTGGAGAACATGTCACGATCGTGCTGCAGCTCGATCCCACACCGCGGTGGGTCAAGGCCGATGCGGTGCAACTTGAACAGGTGCTGCTCAACCTGGCCGTCAATGCCCGCGACGCCATGCCGCATGGCGGCACGTTGACCATCGACACCTCCCAGGTATTTCCTGAAGAGGTCTGGGGCCCCAACCACGAGGCACGCGCCACACGAACCTATGTGCGGCTGCGCGTCCACGACACGGGAACCGGCATCGACCCGTCCACGAAGGCGAAGATCTTTGAGCCGTTCTTCACCACCAAGCCGCCCGGACGCGGCACCGGACTCGGTCTCTCGACGGTCTACGGCATCGTGCATCAAAGCGGCGGGACGATTTCGGTGGAGAGCGCCGTCGGCCACGGCACCACCATGACGATTTTTCTCCCGGAGGTCGTCCCTCCACATCTCGCAATCCCGGCCGCCGCCCCCATCCCCGACCATAAGACCGCGACGGAAATCATCTTGCTCGTGGAAGACGAACCTTCGGTTCGCCTGCTGACGCAGCATATTCTTCGCACCCACGGTTACACGGTGCATGAGGCGGAGAACGGCTTCCAGGCGCTGGACCTGATTCGCCGCACCTCGCTCCACGTGGATTTATTAATCACCGACCTGGTTATGCCCGGTATGAACGGCAAGGAGTTGGCGATGCGTCTCCGCAGCCACTTCGCCGACCTGAAGGTCCTCTACATGTCAGGCTATAGCGACAATCCGCCGGTCACGGGAGACGAGTCGCAGGGACACACGACATTTCTGCAAAAGCCGTTTTCGCCGGAAGACTTGATCCGGCTGGTGCGCGAAATTCTGCAGCCGGTCTCCCCCGCCTAGCCGCATCCTTGATTGCCGTTGCGGCACCACCATAGCGCCCGTCAGTCTCCCCCAGGGGTCGCGACTTAAGGCTGGTTCACCGGCCCGGTCCTGGCGGCAGAATGTGGAATCCATTGCGGCGCCAGAGATCCGGCCACCATGCCCGCTGCGGACACCAATAGGCCGACGAGTTGCGGGGGCCAGACGCGATCCGGCGTGACTGTGGCTTCCAGTATCAACCAGGTCCCCAAGCCGGCAACCATACCCACCAGGGCCCCCTGAGTGGTCGCACCCGGCCAATAGAGTCCTGCCAGCAACGGCACAAACGCCGCGACCAATGTCACCTTGTACGCGCTCTCCACCATCTTGAAAATGCTGGCTTCGGAATTGAGCGCAAACAGCAGGACGATACCGGCAAACAGGACCAGCACGACGCGCATGACCCTCAGCAGACCCCGGTCGCTGATGGTCGGCATGCAACTTTTCACGATATTCTCGCTGAAAGCCACCGACGGCGCGAGCAAGGTCGCCGACGAACAACTCATGATCGCGGACAGCAACGCGCCGAAAAAAATGATCTGCGCGGCCATCGGCGTATGGTGCACGATGAGAGTCGGCAGGATAAGCTGTGAATCCCGTTCCAACAATCCCGCAACCTGCGCCGGGTCGACGAGCGTGGCCGAGTACGCCAGAAACATCGGCACGAACGCGAAGACAAAGTAGAGGCTGCCGCCCAGCACGGACCCCCGCACCGCCGTTCGTTCATCCCGAGCCGAGGTGATGCGTTGAAACACGTCCTGCTGCGGAATCGATCCGAACATCATCGTTACCCACGCCCCCACAAACGGAATCCACAGGTCCAAATCGGCCGGTGGAAAAAAATCGAGCTTCCCTGCCGCCGCCGCATGCGTCACCACCGTCCCCACTCCGCCGGCCAGGCCGCTGATCACGGACCCGATGTACAACATGCCGCCCATAATGACGGTGATTTGCACAAAATCGAGAATCGCCACCGAAAACATGCCCCCCAGCGTGGTGTAGGTCAGCACGATGAGCGCGCCCAACACCATGCCGGCCGACTGACTCATGGTACCGTTCGTCACGACGGTGAACACGAGGCCGAGGGCTTTGATCTGAGCCGACACCCAGCCCAGATACGACGCGACGATGCAGAGGGTGCACAGCACCTCCACCGCCCGGTTGTACCGCAACCGGTAAAAGTCCCCGATGGTGAGCAGATTCAGGCGATAAAGCCGGCGCGCGAAAAACAGACCGGCCAGAATCAAACAGAGGCTCGAACCGAACGGATCGGCCACGACGGCGCGCAGTCCGTCCTTGACGAAGGTGGCGGAAATACCCAGCACCGTTTCAGCCCCAAACCAGGTCGCGAACACGGTGGCCGTCACCACAGGCAGCGGGAGGCTGCGACCGGCAACGGCAAAATCGTTGGTATTGTGAACCCGGGTGGCTGCGTACAGTCCGAGCCCGACCGAACAGGCAAGATACAGGATCACGAAGGATAGAAGCATGCGGCTATCGGCGCATCGGTGAGAACACCCCCGGGGCGGGTGACGTGCGGGGCGATTGTAGCGGCGACCGCCGCGCTGCGCAATGCCGTGGAATCTGAATCGTTGGGAGAGACCAGTGCAGGGGCGGCTTGCGCAGCACCAGCAGCCCTGCGCAAGCCTCTCTCAACTCTGAGGAAACAGCGGCTACTCGGTCTTCGCCTTCAGTTCTTTGACCTTGCCCTTGGCTTTCTCCATGGCCGCATTCCCCTTCCCCTTGGCGCGCTCCACTTCCGCCTGTACTTTATTGCCCTTGGCCTCCTCCACCGCGGCCTTCGCCTCACCCTTCAGTTCTTCGACCTTGGCCTTGGTGTCTCCCTTCACTTCCTCCATCTTCGCTTTCATATCACCGGCCCAAGCTGGCGAACAGAGTGCGAACATCCCGAACAGCAACGCCGAGACCAGCATCGATGAGTGTTTCATGGACATTCTCCTTCTCCGAGATTTAAGGTGGATCATGCACCAATGACCGACATCGGACAGTGTGCGCCAAGGCATTGCTCGTCGCAATCGCTGAAATAAACTACGGAATCTTATGGACCACATTCGCCAAGAAGATAGGCCCAACGGATACGAATGACGAAAAACGATCATTTCGTTGACTGGATCGTGAGGTGTGTTACGACTAGGGCATGCGTTACTCACTCTATTTCGCTTGGGTAGTGGCCATCCTGTCGATCTGCATCTTCACGACACTTGCCTCGTTTCCCACGCTCGGGAACGGGGAGCGTCCGCAAGAGCCTAGGATCGTGGCAGGATCGGAGAAGCTGCGGACGATCAAGATTCACCGGCTGCGGTGTAATCCGTTTACGTCCTCGTGCCACGCCTCCAAGCCAAAGCCGCAGCATTAAACTCCAGCCACCCTGTCTCCCGGCCGCTAGGCCAAGGGGATACGTGTAGTGTGCCCTTCCAACCATTGCGCAAACGTCTGCAAGCCGGCATTGAGCGCGCGTGCGATGGCCAGCTCACGGGCCGCGCAAAACACCGCGTTAAAGTCACGCTTGAACTGAAACATGTTCCCAAGATCGTCGGCTCCGGGAAATCCGAAGGTTCGATAGACCTCCGGCGGCACGGCCTGGTACCGCACCTCCCGCCCGAGCGCTTTGGTCAAGGCGGACGCCATTTGCGCGCCGGTCAGATGCTCTCCCGCGATGCCGACCGTCTTCCCGAGATAGGCCTCCCGCTTCTTCAAGATTCCCAACGCGCATTTCCCGATATCCTCCGCCGCAATGCCCGGCAGCCTGGCCTCTCCCATCGGGAGCGTAAAGTCCAATATGCCGTCCGGCCCCGGCTTCGGCCCCATCCCGAAGTGGATGAGATTGTCCCAGTAGAACGAGGTGAGCAGAAACGTGGTCGGAACGCCGAGTTGCTTGAACACCTCATCCGCCTCACCTTTCGCATCGAAATGCGGCACCTTGTACTTCCCCAGGAGCGTCGGCATCCGGTTGTCGGAAAGCGGGACCCACCGCCGCGTATCTTCCAGCGTGGACCAGATCACATGCTGCACTCCGGCCGCTTGAGCAGCCTTGGCCATTGCCTCGGCTTCGGCGTACTCCTTTTCAGGGGAACAATGCGCCCAGAAAAACGTGACGCAAAACGCCCCGGTTGCTCCGGCAAATGCCCGTTTCAGACTCTCCACGTCATGCACATCGGCCGCCACTACCTCAGCGCCGAGTCGCGCCAGCTCCCTGGCCTTGTCCGAATTCACATCCCGCGTCAATGCGCGCACCGCCAGGCCGCTGGTGGGATCAGCGAGAATGGCCCGGACGAGACCACCCCCCTGCATGCCGGTCGCCCCGACCACGGCGATGACCTGCTTCTGTTTCATCTGTGTCTCTCCCTTCTCACTGGTCATGATAGATCAGCTCGCCCCCGTCTCTCACCTGTGCCTGTCAACCATTGGGCCGATAATGCGTTACCCCGACTATATTGGGGAGTCTAGTCTTCACTCTCAAGGCCATGCTAGGCTAACCACAGCTCGCCAGGGAGGAATCGTATGGTTCGTCGTCTGACTCATCGATTGGAATCCCTTGGAACTTGGCTTGCCCCGCTCGTCATGGGATTGAGCGCTGTACTCGCCGCCTTTCCCGTACACGCGGCAGACAGCGCAGGCCCCTGGGAATGCTCCAGCTATACGGATGATGCGCATACCCGATGTTTGCAGGCGCTCATCGAGATCCAGCGCGACAAGATCTCGAAACTGGAGGCGGAAGTCCGGATTCAGCAGAGCACCGTAGGCCAGTTGAAGGAGCAGACCGACCGGCAACACGCCATGACCGCCGACCTGCAGCGACAGATGGCGGAGCGATCCTCATCGGTCTCAACATACAGTTACGTGACGCCAGGGCCGCTCTACAGCTACCCATCCGTCGGGTTTGGTTTGTACCTGGGACGTCCGTGGATCTACGGCTCACCGTTCTACGCTCGCCCCTATGCCTGGGGCCCGCGTTTCTATCGGCCCTACTATGGACGGTGGCACCGGCACTGGTAAACGCCGTCGACAGCCTTTCTGCTTCCGCTCCCGTCAGCCGCCTGACGAGCACGGCCCCCTCATGCAAACGCTGGTGACTCCATTCATGACTGTATGCTAAACCATACACTCGGCACTACACTAGCACGAGCCATCGCGCGAAGGACCCGTGTTTCGCTTGCACCACAGCACCGGCATTGCCTGCGCTACCCTGCTCCTCACCCTCGGATGTCTGCCGTTCGGTGAGGCACGACCGCAAGACGAGGGCACGACACCATTCAGCAACACACCGTCCCAATTCGCCCTCCATACAGCGTTGACCGAAGGCTCGCCGGCGAGGGTCGAAATCCTGCTGGATCGGGGAGCGGATATCGAAGCACGAAACGCCGAGGGAGCGACACCGTTGATCACAGCCTCGCGCCTGGGCAACCTCGCGCTCGTCAGCCTGCTCCTGAAGCAAGGCGCACAGATCGACGCGACGGACCGGAACGGGAACACCGCGCTGCACGAGGCCAGTTTCCACAGCCACACACCTTGCGTCGACGCGCTGCTGGCTGCGGGTGCCGGAACATCCGCCCGTAATCGCCTGGGGTTCACGCCACTGCACCAGGCCGTCAGACGATTCTGGGAAGCGCGCGGCGAATCCAAGACGGATCGACTGTCCAAACAAATCCGAGTGATCGACCGCCTCCTCCGTTCCGGAGCGGATCCTGATACCCGCGACAAGGGCGGAAGAACGCCGAGGGTCCTGGCTGCGGAGAATGATAATGCGTCGCTGCAACAGGCCTTCATCCCGGCCCCCACCCCGGTCGAGGCCAGGCTGGCACCGATGACGAACTTGCCGGTACGTGTGATGCCAACTCGACCGCCCGAACAAGCGCCGAACACCACGCCGACCAACGGCATCTCTGAGGAACGCACCCTCGAGGCTTTTGAGGAGATCGATTCGCAGCAGAACGATCGACACCGGGAACGGTTATCATCATCTCCGACAGCCACCGATTCGCCGAGACAGGCCGGAACGCAGCAGGAACGGAACGTATCGACTCTTTCAACAAATCCGGCAGCCGTATCTCCCGCACTCCCTGCAGGCGCGAAGCCGGATGTCGCCCCGAACCCTTCGACCCCATCCCATCCCCTTACCCCGACGGCAGCAGCGGAAGGAGCGCCGGATCCTGAACCGAGGGCGGCGGCTTCGTCGACGATCGGTCAACCGGCACCAGAAACCCCGGCTACACAACAGACCGTCCAACCTACATCCGATATGTCGATGATTGCCCTCTCGCCGCCGGCCCAATCACCGATCCGTTCCGAACAAGCGTGGAGGGTGGAGAGAAGTCAACCGGCCGTCGCTCCGGCACGTTCACCTGCCGAAGACGCCGTTCGAACATCGGAGCCATTTCTTTCCGGTCCTGAGGCTCACGCTCCCCATCCCACCCCTCCTGTCCGCGAACAGGCATTCCGCCGGACAGTTCGTACGGGAACCGTCCTCGCCGGCGAATCCCCTCACGTCCTGCCCGCACCCGTGTCGGCGCCCTCCGGCGGACTCACAACGACGGCCGCCCCTGCCACTCCTCGGGCGGAAACCACACCACCCCTGCCACACTCCAGCCGGATTGAGCCGACAGAGGCAACGGGAGCAGCATCGCCCCGGGTACTTGAGCGCATCGGCATCGGACTCGCCCTCGGCTGGACTCACAACCTCGGTCCTCGCCGAGTGGAATCCGTGAGCGTGGTAAACCGCATCGCCCGCATCGACGACGAACGAAACGACCTGCTGCGCGTGATGCCGGAACTGCATGTGTGGATCGATCGTTGGGACGAGCAACGCTGGAGTTGGGGGCCGTTTCTCGCCGTCGCCCCGGGCTCACGAATCATCGATGCCGTGGGAGGCGGGCTCATGCTGGGCTACAGGCCGCATCGGAGTGATCGCTATAGTTTCAACCTGGGCATCGGCGGCGCGCTCGATCTGGACGCGCGGGTGCTGGGTGACGGCATCGTGGCCAACCAACCCTTGCCTCCCCGGGAAACCAGCGCCCGCACCAAACAGACCACCGCCGCCGGACTGCTCCTGCTCTTTTCCGTCGGATGGGATCTGTCGGCTTCCCGCCCCGCCGCGCCGCTCGATCAATAGCCTCTGGTCCGAATAACATTCAGGAGTAACGCATCATTGCATCGATTGACGATTCCGTTCTGTTGCGACTAAGGTGGGCCGGCAAGGAGCACAACATCATGACCGGACACGCGCAATTTCCAAATGAACAGACCGAGACGGGCGAATTCAAACGACAGGACGACGCGTTCCGCCGGTGGGTGACCGATGACGGCCGATCCGGCTACCCCGCCGCGATCGGACGTTATCATCTCTATGTGTCGCTGGCCTGCCCATGGGCGCATCGCACCATCATCGTCCGCGCACTCAAACAGCTGGAATCGGTGGTCGGCATGACCATCGTCGATCCCCTCCGCGATGAACAGGGATGGTCTTTTCTCGATGAGCAGGGCCGGTCTGCCGATCCGATCAATGGGTTTCACTTCTTGAGCGAAGCCTATCAACTGACCGACCCCGCCTATTGTGGGCGTGTCACCGTACCGGTCCTCTGGGATACCGTCACCAAGCGCATTGTGAGCAATTCCGACGACGATCTCATGCGGATGCTCAACGGGGAGTTCAACCAGTTCACCGCAAGCACGCTGGATCTCTATCCGGCGACCCTCCGCCCGGAGATCGACGAGATGAACACCTTTCTCTATGAACAGGTGAACAACGGCGTCTATCGCGCGGGATTCGCGACGTCTCAACGGGTCTACGAACAGGCGGCTCGATCACTCTTTGCCGCGCTGGATCAACTGGAGACGAGACTCAGCCGGCGCCGCTACCTGTTCGGCGGGCAATTCGTCGAATCCGACTGGCGGCTCTTCGTCACCCTGATCCGGTTCGACGCCGTCTACCACGGCCATTTCAAATGCAATGTCCGGCGCATCGTGGACTACCCGAACCTGTCCGGTTATCTCCGAGACCTGTATCAGGTGCCCGGCATCGCGGACACCGTGAACGTCGACCATATCAAGCGCCACTACTACATGACGCACGACGACATCAACCCCACCCGCATCGTGCCCATCGGTCCGCAACTGGATCTGGAGAGCCCGCACGGAAGAGACGCGCTCTCCTGACCGCACCTCCCAGTCAGGCTGTTGAAACAGACGACATACTTACCCATCCCGGACGCCGGACAGGCCTTCCATTCGGCAAGGCTACAGACAAGACTGCGTAATCTTCGCAGGCTACTCAAAACGACGTCCCGCTAGGCCGCAGGCGAGTCAAAACCGGAGGCGTACCCACAGGGGTACGTCGAGGATTTTGACGAGCCGAGAACGACGCGGGAGGCCGTTTTCAGCAGCCTGCCCAAGAATTATCTTGAGCCGCACAGGCTCCCTGGCATATGGTGAACACAGTCATGCTGTTCAGCAGAAAGGAACTTCTATGCGCCATGTGACCGGTGCCGTGTCCGCAGTCGTGCTCCTCATGTCCTCACTCAGTTGGGCTGCCGCCCCTGAGCCGGCCAACGACGAGCAGAAAACGTTGTATGCCCTCGGTGTGGCCATCAGCCAATCTCTCACGCCCTTCACGTTGAATGAATCCGAACTGGAGTTCGTCAAGTCCGGTTTGGTCGACGGGGTCTTAAAACGTTCGCAGAAGGTCGACCTGAACGTGTACGGGCCGAAGATTCAGCAGATGCAGCAGGTGCGGACCAATGCGCTGGCCGACGTCGAAAAGAAAGCCGGAGCGACGTTCCTGACCAAAGCCGCCGCAGAACCGGGCGCCCGCAAGACGGAATCGGGCGCCATTATCACGACCATCAAGGAAGGCAAGGGAGCGACCCCGAAAGCCACGGATACGGTGAAAGTGCACTATCACGGGACCCTGACCGATGGCACCGTCTTCGATAGCTCCGTCAAACGCGGCGAACCGGCCACGTTCCCGTTGAACCAGGTCATCAAGTGCTGGACCGAAGCGGTGCAGTTGATCAAGGTCGGCGGCAAGAGCAAGCTGGTGTGCCCCTCCGGCATCGCCTATGGCGACCGTGGATCACCTCCGGTGATCAAGCCCGGGGCCACCCTGGTCTTTGAAGTGGAACTGCTTGATATCGTGAAGCAATAGCCTCTCCCATCAAAACACGTCCGTCGGGGACCCCCGGCGGACGTGTTCCTCTCATTTTCTCCCGCTTTGCCATTAAGTATTCTAAGAACCCGGCCGATAGAGAGGCCAGGACCGGGGGTGTGCGCCTGAAGACGCAGGCGATTCGCTCCCCATGTACACATCAACCGGCAGCCGGAGTCGCCGTAAATGCTGACGAATGTACAGCTCCCTCCCCTTCCGCAACTCCTCCTGGTCGATGACTCGCCCGTCAATCTCGACCTGCTCAATCACCATCTTCGCGGGAGAGACTATATCTGCATAACAGCGGCGAGCGGCGTTCGCGCGTGGGAACTCCTGGAACAGGAACCGGATCGGTTTCACGCCGTCGTGCTCGATCGCATGATGCCGGAGATGGACGGGATGGAAGTCCTCCTGCGCATGAAGCAGCATCAGGCCCTGAGCCAGATCCCGGTGATCATGCAAACCGCGGCCGGGACCCAACAGCAGATACTTGAGGGACTGCAAGCCGGCGCCTACTACTACCTGGTGAAACCCTACGATAAAGCGACGCTATTGGCGATCGTCGATGCGGCCGTGCGTGATCACAGCAATTATTTGGAGGTGCGCAAGGACCTCCGCCGCACCACCGGCACCATGGGACTACTGGAGTCGGCCACCTTCACGTTCAGATCGCCGGAGGAAGCCAAGAACCTCGCCACATTGCTGGCCCATGCCTATCCGGATCCAAACCGCGTCGTCACCGGCATCCTCGAGCTCACCTTGAATGCCGTCGAGCATGGCAACTTGGAAATCGGGTACGCGCAGAAAACGCAACTTATCGAGGAAGACAAACTGGATGAAGAAATCGCACGTCGCTTGAAAGACCCGCTGTATGGATCCCGGGTGGCGACCGCGCACTTTGCCCGGCAATCCACCAAGCTGTCCTTACAAATCACCGACCAAGGCAAGGGCTTCGACTGGCAAAAATATTTGGACTTCGACCCAGAACGCGCCTTCGATACCCATGGTCGTGGCATCGCAATGGCCAACAAACTCAGCTTCGACCAGATCGAATATCGAGGCAAAGGCAACCGGGTCATCACGATCCTTGAACTCGATCCTGCGCCGCAGGTGCTGGTCGCGTAAGCGTCATCCCCGCAGGTGTCCGTTCCAAGCTCAACCGACTTCTTCCAGGACGTTCTTCGCCTTCCCCAGCCTAGCGAATCGTGACGTTCGACACCTCGTACCAGCGATCCGCCCGTTTGCCTTCGACCGCCAAGTCGACATGCGCAGAGCGGCCATCTTCGGCAAGCACGGCCAGATCGAGCGCGTAGATCCCTGGGGAAAGACCAGCCGGCACCAGCACCGAATCCCGAACCTCGATCGGCGCACCAGGCAACCATTGCCGCAGATCGGCCACACTTGTCCATTGGGCAACCACCTGACCTGAGTCTGAGCGCAACCGATAGGCCAGGGGCCAGGCATGATAGACCGGCGCCACGCCCTTGTTCTCCCAGCGCGACCGCAGCAGCAGGCGCTCCCCCGCACGCCCTTCAGCCGGATGCATGATCTCGGCCGGCACCAATCGATATCCGATCTTCTTTAAAAACTCGTTGATGCGCGGCCGCCAGGCCGCAGGGACTGGTTTCGACTTGGCATTGAGTACGGAGACATGCCACTCCAATCCCTTGTTCAGAATCCGGTCGAGGTCGAATCCTCGCTCATACCATTCATGAATATAGCCGCAGACTTCCATCTGCACCGGCCCATGCTTCCAGGCATCGGCGACCACCTGCGCCTCCAGGACCGGGGCGTAGGCCTGCTCCATATGATTCCAATCGGGTGAAAAATAGCCATAGTCGCCGAAGCAATCGGCACGCCAGCCGGCCCCTCGCGCGGTTGCATATTGCAGTTGTCCTCCGTGCAGCATCACCAGCGGAGTTCCCGCGAAATATTTCAGATACCAATCGGTGATGGCACGCTGGTTGGCTTCGGTTGGATAATAGGCTTTACACTGCGTCTCCGCCCCTTCACAGCAGGCCGTGTTCCATTCTCCCCAGCATCCCACCGAACCGATATCCACGTGATCGATGTCGACCGAACGTCCGTATCGTTCCCCGAAGGCGCGGATGAGCCGTTCGTGATAGTCGAGGAAAATGGGATTATTGTAGTCGGGGAAGATGCCGTCCGACTCCTTGACGCTGGCGACACCCTTGGCGAGCAGCCACTGCGGTGTGCCGGTCTTGTACTCGGAGACGATGCGAATCGCGAGTGTCTCCCCCTTGGCCTTCGCCTGCTCGATCACGCGATCGACCAAGGCAAAGTTGTACTGACCGTCCGCCGGTTCGAGTTCCGCCCATGGCCAGCGAAAATAGGCCACCGTCGTATGGGGATGCTCATCGGCTTGCGGCGGATGTCCGAAGCCGAAATGAAAATCGGCAAACCCCATGCCGGGGTTGTACAGCACCTCGTCGATTTCACGAGGATGCACGGTCACGACATGTTCCATAGAGGTGGCGGCCGTCAGGTCGGACCCGCCGCCCGGAGAAGACACGCAGGCCGCCAGGCTCAGCGCCGTCATGACCAGCAGCGACCGTTGCCATTTCTCTCGTTGCATGCCTGCTCCTTTCATCGATCACGCTCCGGATTGCGCGACGCCGAAGACGCGCCGCTACACGCCTTCCACCCATGCATCCGACTGTAGGGTCCGGCCGTAAAGTATGGTAGGGTACGCGCCCAGGCAGGAGGAATGCGAGTGATCCCGAACTGGTTCTCAGCCTCTTCTCCATCGGACTCCGTCGTCGTGACCGGCGCCTCGACCGGCATCGGGGCCGCTTGCGCACTCGCATTGGACAAACTCGGCTACCGTGTCTTCGCCGGCATCCGCAACCCCGCCGACGGCGAGCGACTCCAGCAGCAGGCCGGCCCGCGCCTCATGCCGATCCGGCTCGACGTCACCGATTCCGCTTCGATTTCCGCCGCGAGCCATACGGTCGCCGCAATGGTGGGCGACCGCGGTCTGGCCGGCCTGGTGAACAACGCGGGCATCGGCGTGGCGGGCCCGATCGAACTCTTGCCGTTGACCGACTGGCGGCGGCAATTCGAGGTCAATGTGTTCGGCCTCATCGCCGTCACACAAACGTTCCTCCCGTTGATCCGCACGGGACGAGGGCGCATCATCAACATGGGTTCGATCGCCGGACGCGCCTCGATGCCGTTCATGGCTCCCTATGCCGCCTCGAAACATGCGTTGGAAGCGATCACGGATGCCTTGCGCCTCGAACTGCAGCCCTGGGGCATCCGCGTAGCCTTGATTACGCCCGGCGCCATCGCCACACCCATTTGGAGCAAAACGCGAAAAGAGGTCGACACGTGGGACGCCGCCTGGAGCCAGGACCTCAAGAATATGTACAAGGAAGGGTTCACGCGCATCAAGGACGCCGCCACGGCGGCCGGAGAACAGGCTCAGCCCGCCGGTACCGTGACCACGGCTGTCGCGCATGCGCTTCGATCCCGTTGGCCGAAAACCCGGTATCTCATCGGTTCAGATGCCGCCATTCGGGCGTATCTCGCGCTTCTGTTACCCGATCGGCTCAACGACTGGATCATCACGCGAATCGTCAAGCTCCCCACGGGCCGCTGACGGCATCACCGGCGGCCGACTCGCACCATATCAGTGACATGTCCTTGTCCGTCGAGAAAAATCGCGACGGTCTCGTTGGGATCCAGCTGTTCGATTGCCGGCTGCAGGAGTGGCCGAACCGGGAAGGATTGAATGTCGTCCAGCTTCATCCGTAGCCGCATCCGTCCGTCGCCGATCGTCACAAACGCACCTTCGACACGCCGCTGCGGCGCGCGTGTCGAAGAGCCGAACGTCAGTTCTCTCGGCTTTCCCAGCGACAAGACATCGACCAACAAATAGGCTCGATCGACGGCGAAATCGGCCGCTTCGCCGACCTCAAGGGCCGCCAGCTTCTCCATCGCCACCGCGCGGGCGTAGAACCCCACATCCCGTCCGGTGTCGAGACGAATCGTCACGCGTTCTTTTTCCGGATTAAACACCTTACCCAACGATCCGCGAAACACCTTCGTCGGCGGCGTGTCCGCAGGACGCTGATAGGCAACGATGTCATCCCGGTCGTTGACCATGATCTCCACCGCCCCGCCCACCTGCAACCCACGAGCTTCATCGCCACCGGCCTCGAGGGAAAGATACCGGGGCGTCCGTTCGCCGGTATCAACCTCCACGCGATCACCTGTGATGCCACGGATCGTGCCTTTCAGGAGTTTCGCACTCGAGAGAATCCCCGGCACGGGCTTCAGCTCTTCGATGCTCAGTCCGGACATCAGCTTCGCCGAACTCCCGCACCCGGCCACATTCATGGCCAGGACCAGCAATCCGGCCAACACAGCACGCCCGGTTCGACTCACCTTCATTCTGATTGTGCTTCCGACCATGCCCGATGATAGACGATCTCCCCGCCCGGAGGCGAGCGCAGGGTGACCCAACAGAATTAACGGAATCTTGATTCAATGTCCACTCCTGCGTAACGGCGTCTTGGCACAGTGTGGCGGCTAAGGTGCCACGTGTCACCCGTTCAGCGGAAAGGATTCTTCCATGACACCGCCGCCCCTCGACACCGTCGAAACCGTTGCCGACCGACCGCTCAGTGCGTCGTTCGAGGAAAACAGCTCGCAAATCGGCCTCTTTCTTATCCTACTGCTCCTGACCATCGGTGGGATCTATATCGCCGGTGAATTGACCTCAGACCTGTCCAACGTCCGCGCCTCGTCGATCTGGCCCTTCATCCTCCTCGGATTTGCGCTCCTCATCGCCCTGGGCTTCGAATTCGTCAATGGCTTCCATGACACGGCGAATGCAGTGGCGACGGTCATCTATACGCATTCCCTGCCTGCGCACATCGCGGTCGTCTGGTCCGGCATCTGGAATTTCATCGGCGTCATGCTGGCGTCCGGCGCCGTGGCCTTCGGTATCGTCGCCTTGCTGCCGGTCGAGTTGATTCTACAGGTGAGTGCCGGCGCGGGGTTTGCCATGGTGTTTGCCTTACTGATTGCCGCGATTCTCTGGAACCTCGGCACCTGGTACTTGGGATTGCCTTCCTCCAGCTCGCACGCGCTGATCGGGTCGGTCATCGGCGTCGGCATCGCCAACCAGCTGATGGCCGCGGGCGGCACGAATACCAGCGGCGTCGATTGGGGACAGGCCCTCAACGTGGGAAAATCTCTATTGTTCTCCCCCCTCATCGGCTTTTCAGCGGCTGCCTTTCTCCTCCTGATCGCCATGAAGACCATTCCCATCGACAAGTTGTACAAAGCGCCACGCGGCAAAACGCCGCCCCCACTGTGGATCCGAGGCTTGCTTATTCTTACCTGCACGGGGGTGAGTTTTGCCCATGGCTCCAATGACGGGCAAAAGGGCATGGGCCTGATCATGCTCATCCTGATCGGCACGGTGCCGACGGTCTATGCGCTGAATCGCACCGTCGATGTGTCGTACACGCCCGCCTTCGTGGAGGCGTCGACTAAATCGGAAGCGGTGCTCCAGCGGTACGCCAAGTCGTCGGTCGCCCCGGCCGACCCGCGACACACCGCCGCGGAGTACATCCGCACGCACGAGGTGCGCCCGGACACCCTGCCGGCCCTGCGCGCATTGAGCGGCATGGTGCGCACACAGATCGCCTCCTACGCGACCGTCGCCCAGATACCGACGGAACAGACCTCCAACGTGCGCAACGACATGTACCTTCTCGGAGAATCGCTGCGTTGGATGGACAAGACCCGCGAGCCGGCCTTTGCGCGCGCGGATCGAGACATCCTGCTCCACTACAAATCCATGTTGGACAACGCCACCAAGTACATTCCCGTGTGGGTCAAAGCCGCCGTGGCGATTGCGCTGGGGTTGGGCACCATGATCGGCTGGAAACGCATCGTGGTGACCGTGGGGGAAAAAATCGGAAAAACGCATCTCTCCTACGGCCAGGGCGCCAGCGCCGAGCTGGTTGCCATGAGCACCATCGGCGCCGCGGACCTCTTCGGCTTGCCGGTCAGCACGACCCAAGTGCTGTCCTCAGGCGTGGCGGGCACCATGGCAGCCAATCGATCAGGGTTGCAATGGCAGACGGTCCGGAGTCTGGCACTCGCCTGGATCATGACGCTGCCGGCGTCAATCGTGCTCTCAGGTACCCTATTCTGGCTCTTCCGACATCTCGCCTAACATCATCCACAGGCCGCCGGGACGGACGGCGATCCGCCCGGCGGCAAGACAGTTTCCCGCCTACTCACGGCGGACCGTCCGTCTTTCATGGCATGACGGCGCACATTCGCCTCTTCCTCATCCTGAACATGGCCGGATGGTACGATGCGGCAGGCACGGGCAAGGCGACGATCTCATGAGGGAGGCAAGGTCTTCAGCACGCGCTCGGCTTCAGGCTTAAACAAGCGCAGCCAACTGTAGGGATAGTGAGGCTGTTGCACATCGATCACAGCCTGCAGATGCTTGCGCGCCTCGGCAAAGCGGCGCTGCTTGATGAGCAATCGGGCAAGGATCAGATGCGCGTTCGTGTAGCGTCCATCCGCCTGAATCGCACGACGCAGGTACGACTCGGCCTCTGTCTCGTTCCCGCCGAGCACCCACGGCAGCTCGGCATACAGCCCGCCCATCATCTGGAGCGCCTGCGGGTGAGTCGGGTCGATGGCCAACGCCTCCCGGAGATGGCGCTTGATATCGTTCAGCACCAGCCCCGCATTGGCGAGCCCCTTCAATCGCTCGGCACTCCCGAGGGTTGCGGCATACACAAAATGGGCATGGGCCTGACGCGCATCGATGTCGAGTGCGCGCTTGGCCAGCGCCGCACCGGCCTCATAGGCCGATTGTCGCGGCCCGTCCTCGCTGAAGAGATCGTCGGCCATCTGCATATAGAGCTCAGCCCCCTCCAGCAAGGCTATCGGCTCATCGCCCTGCGCAGACAGCCGGGACAGTACTGCCGTGAGATCACGCTCGATCGATTGGGGATAGTCGGGAGGCAGGACATCCTGGCCCGCCATGACCGGATAGGTCGACAGGCACCAGGCCAGCCCGGCAATAAGCAGCTGCGGAGATCTTAGGTGGCGGCGCACGATCAGATCTGATCCTGTATCACCTGCATCGACAGCGTCGATCGTGTCACGCGACTCCTGCCGGTAAACAGGAACATGACGACCCACAAGATCTGGAGACAAATCAAGACACCCGGCTGCCACAGCGTGCGGACCCCGCGCAGCAGATCCGGACGGACAGACGGCCCATCCGGCAGCCAGAAGGCCAACAGGCCGGCATACAGAAGTCCGACGAGAGACAGCCACTGGTAGTGCGAAAAGGCGCGCCCGCCGCGGTAATCGGCGCGAAGATACTCCGAAACGACTCGCCACAGCTGTGTGACCAGGACGGCGACAAGAAATGCCGTGAGGATCTGCCCTCGCAGGAACAGCCATACGCCGATCACTCCCGCCCCCACACAGACGGCAGCCGTCATCGCTTGAATGGGGATCAGGGGAATGGTTTCCAGGTTCCGTTCATAGGCCGCCTTTCTGGTGGATTCCACAAAGGCCGTATGATGATGAGCAAACAAGGTGGAGAGCCACGGGTGACTCTGCTCGAGGGGAGCGCCGTAGCAGCAACCGAAACTCAAACAGGCCAGCCGTCCGGTCCCTTCACCGAATGCATAGGCGATACTCACCACTGCCAGGACCGCCGTCATCGGCACTGCGTCCTCTCCCAATGCCCCGAGTCCGACATTCATCGCCATGACGACCCACGGCAGAATCAACAAGCCGAACATGGACGCGCCGCCGACCGTGAAGGTATTCGTTTTGCCTTCGATGAGCCGCGCCAGCCCCTTTGCCGATGGCACGCAGACGCCCAGGACAATCACGGCCAGCGTGAGGATGCTGCTCAGGGACAGGCCCACACTGCTCATCAGCACCACGCTCCATACCACCGCCAACACGACCGCGCTGGCGGTGAATGCGCCGTAATAGGTCAGGTTGAGACCGACCCATTGCCCGTCCGGCCGTTTGGTGAGCGGCACCGCAGCGAGAAACTGCCATCCCTCTCCCGGCAAGACGCGAAAAGCCCACCAGAACAGTGCCGCATAAAAGGCGACCAGTCCAGCGGCGAGAAGCTCGTTCACGGCCATGCTGTCATCCTCCGTTTCGCCACCCGATCGTCGAGCGCACCCGTACATCCGTCTCGACCAGGGCGCGACCGAATCCCTGGGAAAACCGACTGTAGACACCGGAGCGAAACCGATTCCGGACGAGGTCCTCGCAGAACTGAACCCGCCCTGGCTCGAACAGCAGTACGTCCGTCGAGCTCCCCGGCCGATAGAGACTCTTGGGACGTCCCTTTTCAAGCATCATCCCGGCATGCATCGTGTTGGGATCGTCGTAGGCAACCGAGGAGTAACATTGATCGATCTGTCCGATCATCAAGGCCACGATCTCGATCATCGCCACCATGCCCACGCGCGAGCCGCCGGGCACCTCTGTATCGAGAATCGTCACCACACGTTTGTTCTTGGAGTACGGCGTGGCCGCAACGACCACCGGCCCGGGGTTACAGGAATGGTAGCGCCCGGGGATCTCATACCAGTCGAGCACCCGCCCCGCGACCGGCGTGTGATTGTAGTGATATTTGTCCGGAGTCAGGCGAAAGATCGCCCAATCGCCCCGGCGAAACAGATCCCGCCAGTTCGCCCGATCGCAGCCGAGCAGTTCGTCATAGTCGAAAAATTTCCCTTTCAGAAACAGCGACGAGTCGTCGGCGAACGACCCGAGTAGCAACCGGGCATCCGCGGGAGAGACGATCGCCCGTGGATCGGCGTCCATCGGCCGCACCTGCCAATACCGCAACCGCCGCTGGAACAGCCGACGCAGCGTATTGAGTCGCGTCGGATCGTCGAGGCACTCGGACAGGTCCACACCCAGCGTCCCGGCACAACGTGTCACCGCCTCCTGCGTCGCGGTAAACGGCCGGTCGTAGTTGAAGAACCCCAACACTTGCGTCATCCGCTGCGACGTCAGGGCCCTCATGAACCATGCGGCATCCTCCCACAAGGCGCGATAGGCCCAATTGAGCCAACGGTCGCCGAGGAACTGTTCGGTCCTCACCAGGCCCGTCTCGCGATCGATATATTGATGCGGCGTCATCACGAGGCCAACGACCGTTCGTCCCGATGACTGCTCAACGCCTGGGATCGCGAAATGGCGAGAAGGCAGAGCCCCAGGGAACGAAGCAGGGCCTGGCTACCGGCGGATCCCGACAGGAGTTCCGGCGCCGCTTCCGTGAGCGCCTCGGTTGCCGAACGGGGACCGACCAGCGCGGTCGCCATTCCCCTGCACCGTCGATCTATTTCGGACTCAGCCCGGTCGATCGCACGCAAATCCTCCTCGACGCAGGTCAGGGCTTCCCGCACATACTGTGCACGCAACGAACCACGGTAATAACCCTCCGCCGCCTGGGCAAACTCCTCGCCGGACAACTGCATCGGATACCGGACTCCCGCCACCTCCACAATCCCCCTGGTCAACTTCCCGGCCGTGCCACAGCGATCCGGGTTTAGGAGTCGTTCACGCAGTCGCACCAGGTGGTCTCGGAGTTGAAACGCCTCGATGAGTTCCGGCGCATCCTCTTCGATCGTCGACAGGAGCGCCAACCGATAGTCCTCGATCCGGACTCGAAAGTGTCCCGCATAGCGTCGGCTGCTTCTGGTCTTCTGCGTTCGGCCAACAATACGCGCCAGAAACCGGTTCGGACCGGCCTCGCGCACATTCACGGTCGCGATCCCGATGGCCGGGGCGAACATGCATTGCCGCCGTTCACTTTCACTGAACGGATCGTCTGGGATATCCTCGTGGGTCACCTGACCGGTCGCGATGTACCGAAAGGCCAACGCCGTGACCAGGGCCTGCAAGCTTGCCGCATCGGCGAAATCTTCCAAATGGTTCGAAAACAGACTGTAGTGCCGACCTTCAAAGCCGGAAAATCCCATCACCGACTCTGCGCGCAGCTTGTAACAGAGATAGAGCGACATCCGCTCGTCGAACACACCGAGTTGCCCAAGATCGCGCTTAAGCCGGAACTCATTCCCCAGCAGGCCGTCGAGAGCAGGACTCTGATCGGTCGACAACAGGGACACCAGATAGTCGATCAACCGGAAATCCGGCACATAGTCCCCGCGCAACTGGAAGAGCGCACTGAGGGCACGATCCAACCACAAGGGGCCGACCGGCGTGATGGCCCGACCGAAGACCGACAACCTCGCCTTTTTCTTCCAACGCCGCCACAACATGCGCAAATGGGTAAAGTCCAGTTCGTGCGGCAGAAATCCCAGCGCCAGTTCGGGATGGAAATCGCGGAAATTCATGCGGTAGGGCGCGGCGCTATAGGTCCCGACAAACAGCGGGAGAAAATGTTCCGCAATCTTGATGACGAGATCGCCCACCACCTTCTCGTGCGCGGGGGTATACCGTTTGGTGCCGGCCCGCAACACCTCACTCACGCGTCGACTACCCAGGCTCAAGTGCGTACCGTTGTTGGCCAGACTGATGTTCGAGGTCGACGGCAACACCACCAGATTGCGCGTGATGATGCCGGCATCTTTCAATCGGAGCACGGCATTCAGCTGGCTGCGCGACAACACTTCGTGGCAAAGCCCCATATAGCGGGACTTCTCCTCGCCTCGTTCCCATCCGGAGAGGCAGGGGTTCATGAACAGTTCGCGATAGAAGGCGTCGGAAACGAGATGATTGAGTCGTCGTTGCCGCAAAGGGGGATGAGGCGACGCATACACCAGAACAGATTGCCCGCTCTCCTCTAGTCCGAATCGCCGATTGGCATAGAGCACCAACAAGTGGGTCAGCAGAAAGCGAATCGCCGTTTCCCGCGCAATCCCTGCTCCCATTCCCTTGGAGGGTTCCATACGGGACACGTAGAAGGAAAAGGTTTCCGGCGAACTGTTATCGTTCAGGAAATGATCCAGCAAGTGCCGGCTCTCGCTCGCCAGCGCCGGGACCTGCTGTTCGATTTCGCCGAGGACGTCGGCCAAGGTCAGCGTCAAGAGATAGCTGATGGGAAGCCGGACCCACTCCTCTCCCTGTTCGACCGACAGATACCGGTCGACATCGGCACGACGAGGCCCTCGCGGGTCGCGTTTATCGGCCGCCAAGTCTCGCTCCAGGAGGTGATCGGCTGTTCGGTTGAGGCAACGCCGCGGGAAACGGACCCATGAGTTTTCCCAGACGGTCGCGTCGGACGACGTCAGCAACTCCTGCAACTGACGGATGAGGATGCGGGGACTTTCCCCGGCCGCAGTCCGCTCCCGGATATTCTTCACATAGTTCGAGGCATGAATCGTTCGCGGCAGATCCACGTCTTCGGAACGGCCGCAGACCGCCGCTTGAAGCTCGCTCTCCGAACCGGCAGTGATGTCGTCGTGGGAAAAAGGCAACGCCGGAAGATCGGCAAGAAACTGAATGGCTTGTCGCTGAAGCTCATGGCGAGATTCCGCTGCATGGAGAGAAGAATCGGAGGGAATCGCCGTCGTTCGACTCATCAATACCTCCCGGTGATCGTCCGCTGACCTCTCGTGCCGATATGGCTCGAGCGTACCGCCGATCTGTTACGGACAGTTCACCGACACGGAAATGTTGTGTAACAAGATAGGCCGGGAGAAGGAAGGAGGACGTCATCACGCCAAGCGGCGCAGCAGGCTCTCGACCGTCGTCGTCTGCAATGAGGGAACGACGACATCGGCCGCCGAGAGGCGAGACTCCGGCAGGGTCGTGGCCACCGCGATACACCGCATCCCCGCCCGATGGGCGGCCTCAATGCCGTGCGGCGTATCTTCGACGGCCACACATTCGTCGGCCCGCAAGGAGGAGCGCCGATTCAGTGCAGCGAGCGCATGGAGGTAGAGTGCCGGATCCGGCTTCCCTTGGTGCACATCCTGTGCGGCCGACACATGCTCAAACATCGACGTCATGCCGGCCAATTCCAAACACAAGGCGATTTCCTCCCGTAACGCCCCAGAGGCCACGGCCGTGCGGTATTGCGAGGCAACCGCTTGAACCGAGTCCCTGACACCGGGCACCACAGGCAATTGGGCTCGCAGCGCGGCTTGCATGAGCTCCGTCTTGCGCCGCACCAACTGCGCGACCGTCTCGGAGGAAACCGGAGATCTTCCGTAATCAGCCAAGGCGGCGCGGAAACAGGCGGGATCGGTGAGTCCGACATAGCGGGCGTAATAGGCGTCCGGCGCCAGCGAGATCCCCTCCATGCGCAACACCTCTCGGAACATGTCGAAATGCAGCGGCTCCGTGTCGAACAAGACACCGTCGAAATCGAACAGGATCGCGTGTATCATCGCTGGCCTTCCTTGTGTGTCAGGATACCCGTTGGTCGCAGCCCTGTGCCAGCCGCATCGGCAATCTTGACAGAGACTTAACCTTCCCGTAACCGCCCTCCTCTATACTCACTCTCTCGACCGAGCCCGGCCTGCAACGCCTGGATGCCGTCACCCGCGCGCACACTTGCAGTCTTGCCGATCGTCACCTCATCATAGGGCACGTTCCGAGCAACGAGCAGCCGATGCCGAATCCCATCACAACACCCCTTCTGATCGAACAGGGGACCTGTTACGCCCTGTTCACCTACGATATCGGCCTGGCCATCCACCTGGACGAAGCGGTACGGCATATCACGGCGATCAAAGAGCGCGGCCGCATTCGCCATAAGGCCCGGGCCCCGCAATACTTCGACTATCGCCCGGCCCCGCTTCGCCTCACGCAGGACGGACAGGTCCTGGAGTTCGGCGCCTATCGCTCACAAGCGACGGTCGAGGTCATGCTTTACGATTTCGGCGCCGTGACCGTCATCTACCGCATTCCCATCGAGGGGCCCTTCGAGGGCCTGTTAGGGTTGAGCGAGGCGCTGTACGAAAACGACACTCTGCGGACGGAGTCTCGTGGGCGATTGGAACAACTGGTACGGGACATTCAGCCCGCCGTCGAGCGGCCCACGTTGTCGAACGACGTCGAAGACTATCTGCTGTTTGCGATCGAACGTTGTACTCCGTCCGACATCCACACGCTCGGCACCCTTTACGATCATCTGTTCGCCCGCGTGCTTCGCAGCGAGGCCACGCCGCTGTCGGACCAGGAGATCCATGAGGCGACGTCCTGCCGCATCGCATTCAGCCGCGGCGACCTCGCCCTCATCGACTGGAATGCGGCCCTCATCTTCGGACAGAGCATGGAAGACGTGCGGGCGGTGCTGGAATTCGTCAACGTCGAGTTGCTCGAGATGCGCACACTGGATCAACAGCTCGACAGGGCGCTGGACGAAGGGTATGAGGCGCTCACGCGCAGGCCCGGCCGCAAACTCTGGCTGCCTGGTTCCCACGAACGAGCCGTGACCCACATCGGGCAATTGCAGGTCGAGAGCGCCGTGCTCTTCGAACGGGTGGCGAACACGCTCAAACTGCTCGGGGACCAATACCTGGCCCGTGTGTACCGCTTGGCCTCGCAACGGTTCCATCTCGACGCGTGGGACGCCAGCATTCTGCGGAAACTGCAAACCCTGGACAGCATTTACGGCAAAATGGCCGATCGGTCGACGACTCAGCGGATGGAGTATTTGGAATGGATCATCATTGTCCTGATCGCGCTCTCCATCGTCCTGTCCTTCCTTCCATCCGCCGGACACTGACGGACCGAGCTTTCCGCTAGGCTTCCAAAATCGAGTGTGCTAGAACGCCCGGTACTTATCCACTGGTGGGGAATCGATGCCGAACCAAACCATGACAAGACGACTGGCGATCCTGTTCGGCATCGTCGCCGCCCTGAACTCGGCAGGGTGCCTGTCCCCTCCTACTTTGAACCGAGCGGTCCTCGCCTATGACGAGGCGATCACCGATGCGATCTCGAAGCAGTTGCTGATCAATATCGCCAGGGCCCACCATCACGAACCGATTCACTTTACCGGTGTCGCCAACGTGGCCGCCACGTTCGACTTCCGCCTCAACGCCGGCGCCACTCCGGCCCTGACCGGCGAACACGGCCGGACATTGGTGCCCCTCTTCGGCGGGTCCGTCGCGGAGAACCCCACCATCAGCATCGCCCCGATCGAGGGGGAAGAATTCACCAAGCGGCTCCTGGCCCCGTTCCAGGAGAGCAAACTCACCCTGCTGCTCCGGCAAGGCGTCGACATCGATCTCCTCTTGCGGCTCATGGCCAAGGAACTGCGACTGAAACACCAGGGCGAGGAAATCGCCTACCGCAACAGGCCATCCGACAAAGACGACTACGAGATGTTCCGCAAAGTGGTCTTGCACTTGTCGGCCATTCAAGACGCCAACCGCCTCTATGCGGAAGCGATGACGTTCGAGCGCACGTGGACCATTCCCGGCGAATCCGTCACGGCGGAAGGCTTTGCCGCGCTGGAACAGCAATACCTGATCACCTATCTCCCCGAGCAGCGCGCCTACGTCCTCCGCAAGCCGGTCTCGGGTCGCATCCTCATCACCAACTACGATCCCGCGACCCTTCCGCCGGCGGAACGGATTCGATTGCACGAAACCGCCGACCAACGGCCCGCAAACGATGTGTCCTTCGATATTCGGCCGGGACATGTCGGCGGGGAATGGCCGATGCGCGGAGATTTCAGACTGCGCAGTTTCAACGCCATGCTGAATTTTTTGAGCCGCTCGGTCGATGAAGAACGCGAGTACGACGTCGACAAGGATGTTCGAACGCCCCCGGTAGCGGAAAACCCCATCCACACGATGGAACTGCTGGTTTCAGACCGGGCGCCCGAGGCCTCGGATCTGTTTGTTCGCTCTCATGGGCGCTACTATGCCGTCAAGGGAGAGGGCCCGCTGGGCCGGTGGAATCGTGAAGCATTCAAGCTACTGACGCAACTGTTTCAAATGACCGTGACCGAAGTGCCTCGCAGCGGCGTCCCCGGCATCACCATCGCCAAATAGCCGGACGACGATTTTTTCACCACACCCGCTTGCAACTCCCGAAGACCCTCCAGTAGGGTGCTGCGTGAACGGAACGCGCCCCCTCGGCCTCTTGCCGGGAGTCGCGTGCCCGCCGGAACCCATTCACATCCATGTCCCGTCACGACGTCTATCGCCGCCTGCTTCGGCACGGCGCACTGTTGTTCTGCAGCCTCTGGTGCGGTCTCGCATGGGCCGATGAAGTTCATTTGCAGAACGGGGACCGGCTGACTGGCACGATCGTCAAAATGGAGGAGCGGGTGTTGACCCTCCAGACTGAATACGGCGGTGAGATCAAGCTCGATTGGGGCAAAGTCGAACGCCTGACATCGACAAGCCCGCTCAAGATCCTGGTACCGGGAGCCTCACACGACGTGCTGCGCGACTTTCTCTACGGGTCGCAAGACCTCCAGGAGGCCAGAGAGCTCGGACCGGAAGGCCCCGTCCCGCTGACCGACGTGACCGCGATTAATCTGGAGGCGCTCCGCGTGACGGGCACCCTCACGGTCGGCGGAAACAGCACTTCCGGGAACAGCAGCACCAAAGCCCTCAACAGCGCGGCCCGTCTGACCATTCAAGCCTATCGCCAGCGGCTGTTACTCGAAGGCAAATACAACTACGGGCAGGCAGGCGACCAGATCACAGCCCGCAACTCGCTCGCGAGCTTGAAACACAATTATTTCGTCAGCAAGCAGATCTTCATTGAAACGTTCGGCATGCTGGAAAAAGACACTCTGCAGAACCTGCAACTCCGCTCCACGATCGGTAGCGGTCTGGGTTACCAGTTCTACGAAACGGCCCGCACCACCCTGGCGCTTTCCGTCGGTCTCGCGCATGTGGGCGAACATTTTACAAACAGCCCTAATACGCAGACCCCCTCCGCGCGATGGAGCGTGCGGTGGGAGCACGCCCTGTGGCCGGACCGCGTCAAGGTGTTTCATCGCCATGAAGCATTCTACGACCTCAATGCCGGCAACGCCTTCCGGGTGAATGCCGACCAGGGGGTCCGCATCACCGTGTACAAGAATCTCTTTTTCAACGTGGAATACGACTTGCGATTGAACACGCAACCTGCGCCGGGCCGAGAAACCACCGACGAAGCCGTGATCTTCGGTGTGGGGTATGAGTTCCGCTGACTCGCATACCGGCTAGGGAGACAACTCCTTCGCCAGACTCGCCGCGACCGCGCGACCTGCTACCCGTCCGGTCGCCCAGGCCCATTGAAAATTGAACCCGCCGATCCGGCCGTCGCAATCGAGCACCTCCCCGACCAGATAGAGCCCCGGCACCAGCTTCGACTCCATCGTGCGGAAGTTGATCTCCTCCAACGGCACTCCGCCGGCGGTGACCTCGGCAAAATTCCAACCACGATCCCGCACGACCGGAAACAGGAACCGTGTCAGTGCAGCGAGCAGACGATCGCGAAGCGAACGGGGCACCTGACCGCAGGCCTGCTGCGAGTCCGCACCGGCGTAAACGCAGATCGCCTCGGCGCAACGCTCAGGCACGACCTCCGCAACGAGTTTCACCAGGGACCGCCGAGGCGTGTCGGCAGCCCGCCCCAAAAACCATTCGCGTGCCTGATCGACCGTCTTGCCGGGCAAAAAGTTCCCATAGACCTCCGCCCTCGCGTCGCGTTCCCTCGCCAGGCACCAGAATCGACTCGCGTCCATCACCACAGGCCCGCTGATCCCGAAATGTGTCCAGAGCAAACTCCCCGTCCGTCGATCCACCGACCGTCCTTCTACGACGGTCTCCACTTCTACCTCGTGGGACAGGCCTGACAATCCCTTGTGGAAACAGCGCTCATCCAATACCAACGCCACCAGCGCCGGAACGGTCGGTGTCACCCGGTGGCCTAAGGCGCGCGCCAGTCCGTACCCTGCCCCATCACTCCCCGTCCGAGGCAACGATCGCCCGCCGGTGGCAAGCATGACACGCCGAGCCAATGTTTCCCCCTCCCGGTGGCGTATTACAAAGCGGGCCGACTGGTCTGTGCCGGTGACGTTGGATGTATCGAGTCTGGTGACGGCCAACACGCGATGCCCCGTGCGCAGCACAACCCGGAGGTCTCGAGCGCGCGTCTGCAACGCCGTGAGCACCGTGCGCGCCTTATCGGTCACGGGGAAGAGTTTCCCCGTCTCCTCGGATTTCAGTTCCACGCCGAGTGAAGCAAACCACTCGACCGTCTCACGGACCGAAAAGGCGGCCAGGACATTGCGTACGAGATGCCGGGTGCCGAAAAAATCCTCCGGCGTGACCACATCATGAGTCACGTTGCAGCGCCCCCCGCCGGAGACCAGGATCTTGGCCCCGATGGTCTTGGCTCCATCCAACAATTCGACCCTGATGGCTGGATTGTGCTCTGCCGCAAAAATGACGGCCGCCAGCCCGGCCGCCCCCGCCCCGATCACACACAAATCCGCCACCGGCTCTGCCATTGCACCTCGTCGACAATCGGTTGAGTCCTGCCGCCGCATGATGCTCGTTGCGAAGAGGGCGCGCAATCGGAAAACTTGGCATGGAAACCGGCGCCGTCACTATGCCAAAATCTCGTACAGATTCAAGGGAGTCGCCAGTACCCGCGAGAGTCCATGCGCCTATTCCATCGATTGCTGCTCCCGTTGCTTCTCTTGGGCCTCTCTGCCGGATGTCTGTTGCCCGCTTCCTCCACCTTGCCCGATACACCGAAAGACGCGGTGATTTCCACGAATGTCGAAGCGAAATTCGCCGAAGATCGGCAAGGCGGGTTGTCCGGCATCATCGTGACCACAGAAGGGGGAACCGTAACCCTGACCGGCACCGTGCAGAGGGCCGAACGCAAGGCAAGAGCCGCTGAATTAGCGCGGCAGGTCACTGGGGTGAGGCGGGTGAAGAACGATCTGGAGATTCGCGCCACCCCTGCGCCGTGACGAGTCTCGACTGGCCGAGCGTCAAAACTCCTCTTCCTCTCCTCCGGTCATCTCTTCTTCCACCATCGAAAAGGCCTTTTGCGGCAGGGTAATGGCATTGACCAAAATATCGAATGCCAATTGTGCGGTGCCCTTGACTCCCGTCATCAACGATTCTGCGGGGAGATACCGCAACTGCGGATCGCTCGTCGATCCTTTCAGCTCAAACACAGCCGTATCAAACCCCTGGCGGTCTCCGGCAAGGAGCTGTCCGAACAGCGGGATGCGCTTCAACATATCGGAATAAGAACCGAGGGGGCTGGTCGCCAGCACCATATCGAATTCATCCGCCACGAGGTCATATCGCCCCGTTCCGCTGATCTTGAGGATTGGACTGTCGAGCAAGAATTCCTTCGTGTGGACGACGCCGTTGTTCAGCGAACCCGTCAGTTTCAGCCGATCGAACGGCAACCCATCTTCGTCGAGATTCACCTGTCCCTGCAACACAACCGGCAGGTTCAAGACTGACAGCAGGGTAGACAGGACCGGGACCTGATACAGCCGTCCGTCCTGGACGAGGATTTGAAGCAGCTGGCGACTAGTCAGGCTAGCAGGGAGCAGCGCACCTCGCTCAAATTCGGCTTGGACTTTCCCCGATGTGGTCAGCCACCCCGAGACGACCGGCTTGTCCTGGAACGGCGACAAGACCCGCTCGACCGGAAGACCGCTGGCGCGGAAGGTGCTGCGGGCCTGTTCCATCTGCCCGTTTCTCGTGCGGATCTTCACCTGGCCCGCGAGGTGCCCCTCGTTCGTGTCCCCGCTGATCCGCTCAACTGTCAGAAGTCCGTGCTCCCAGGTGATTTTGCTGGAGAGGTCGGTGAGCAGGAACTTCTTGTAATACACATGATCGATAAACAGAAACGCGTTCAGCGTCGCGGCCGACCAGAGGCGGCTCGAAGATCGCCGGCGGGCTACTCGCGACGGGCGTGGTCGAGACACGTGAAAGACGGCGAGATCGATTTCAGACGACTCCACGACGAGCCGGGCCCTCGGGTAGTCTGCCCATTGGGCGATCGAGCCGGAGATTCGCAGATCGCTCGCACCCACGTGACAGGTCATACGCGTAATATCAATCCGGTCTTGATCAAAACGCAGCGTCACGAATGCGTCTCGAATCGGTTCGTTAAGAGCCTCCACGTTGATCGTCCCCTCATCGAATGTAATCTGTCCGGATGTGCGCCAGGAGGCTCGGTCGTTCATCCGGCCATCCATATTGAGGGTGGCATCCACTGTTCCTGCCCGAACAGGTCCCAGAACGATGCCTTTCGGCAGTTTGCCGACGACAATCCGTCCCGACGACACATGCAGCGAAAACTCCCTCTCCCCGTCAAAATGGATCGCCCCGGATGCTGAAACCGCGACCGGAGGCAACGTGATCCCGACATGTCGAATCTCCAGCCGATTGTCTCGCGAGAGCTGCCCTTCAAAGTCAATCGCAGCCGGAGTCTGCGGCGGCTTAGTGAACCAGTTCTGCAGGCGCAGTCCGGCCTGCCCGAGATCAATGCTGCCTTTGATTCGCGGGGCTCCGACCACACCCGTCAAGGCGGCGCGCAGGCGAATGGTGCCGTCCAGCTCGGGAATCAATTCTTCCTCCGCTCGCTCCGCCAACCACGATTGGACCTCCGACGCCTCCATACTCATTGCCAGCGTCACATTGGAATAGGTTTTACCCTCCGCCATCGTCACTGAACCCTGCATGTGGAATGTAGCCGGCCCCATCCACCCGTCAAAATGCTCGATCGCCACCAAGGTCGGCGTGGCGGTGACATGCGCCTCCACCTGTCGAACCGGCATCGGCAACAGAGCACTGCGCCCTCCGCCCCGCTGCAGCCGGAGATCGGCATCAACCAGCGCGAGCGGTTGCCCACTGAGCGGTCGCCCCATCACATGGGCGATCATCTCGACATCCCCGGTTGGTTGCGCCAGCTCCGTCACCAAGTCTCGCAACAGCGGAAAATCATCCAGACGGCGCACCGTCTCCACCAACCCTGCCACCGGTGCCGTACCTGAGATTTTCACATCGATATGCGGATCGGTCGCCCACTGTGTGATCAGCAAATCTTGCCCCGTCAGCCTGATAGGGCCACATTGCGCGCGCACCTCCGTCATGCGGAGTTGATCGGCATCGAACCCTATATTTACGGAAAGGGCCTCCACGGGCGGGTACTGGGGAGCAAGCGTGAACCGGCCGTTCCGAATAGCCACGAGACCATTGACGCGCGGCCGTGCCCCGGGATTGAGTTCACCGGCGATCGACAAGGTTTGAAGAGTGATCACTCCTTCCACAGCATGGTCCGTGAACTGCGCCCGCAACTGATCCGATATCCAGGCGGACGGCAGTTCACTCAAGAGGCGTGTAACAGCCACCGGCGGCGCGGACATGGTGGACGAAAATCGTGCTTGTGGGGTCCCGATACCGAGAATCGCCAAGGAACCCTGCAAGGATACATCCGCAAGCTCAGCCCTCACGTCGTCGGCGAGCAGATCAGACCCCGCCGCCCTCGGCACCCAGCGCAGGTGCGCCGTCAATTGGGCAGGCTGCGCAAAACCATCGGAGATCCTGCCGTCGCCCAACCAGTAAGCCAACGCGTCACGCACATGCAGTCGGTGAACCCGCAGATCCCCCTCTGCTTGTATTCCTCCTCCCTCGTCGGTTTGCGTCAACGAACCCTCATACAGAAATGCCGCCTGCCCACGCGCCTGCGGAATCTCACCGGACAGATGCAGCATCGCACGGCGCCCCATCATGTCACTCGCTAACGCTCCCTGCGTCACAGTGATATGGAGCGGAGCGGGCGCGGAGGCCGATTCATCGACAAGGGTCACGACTCCGTGAATCACGAACAGATTCCGAACAACCTGGAACAGCGCGAACGGCCGTGTCGAATCCGAAGAATCCGCGGGTGAATCATCCTTGCCCAGGGACCAGTTCCCATTCGGCCACCGGCGAATGGTGACCTGAGGTCGGTCGATGACCAGATCCTTGGCGACGAGGCGCCCCTCCAGGAGCGGTAGCCACTGCAGCGCGATCTCCACCCGCTCCGCGATCACCAGCGGCATGCTGGAAACGGAGTCGTAGAGCCGGGGATGCATCAGTGCCAGCCTGGGCGAGGGAAAGATCTCAATATGCGATTGCTCGATGGAAATCCGATGTCCTGTCCGCGCTTCGATCTCCTGAAGCAATGCCGCCATACTCGCCGGACGACTCACGAGCCATGGAAGAGCCAGGACCGCACCCACACAGAGGATCGCCAGGAAAAGCACCATGTATAGGAGCAGCTGTGCTGCTCGCTTGAGTACGGGCGGGACGATGGTGTGATTCATGCCGGGCGACTCCTTCGCTCCACTGTACGCAGCGAAGGAGGCAGACACAAGCGGCCGCACTCGAGTGAGGCAGGGGGAGGGTCCGGCACTGGTTGTCCGGCATGAGGATTCCAGTGAGCCGGCCGCAGTGGGGATGCGCACGAACAGGGTATGCTACACTCCCGGACCGACAACCACCTTCCACAGATTCATCGTGATACGGAATTGATGGCCGGTTCTCTTCTTCGAATCGCATTCTTGCACCTGGCCCCCGTCCCGGGGGCACTGGCGCAGAACCGTCACCTCATCACCACCGCCATTTGCAACGCCGCATCCTTAGGGGCCACGTGGATCATCACCCCGGAGCTGGCCGTCAGTGGTTACACATTTGCCGACCAGATTGGAACTGAGTGGATCGAGCCGCAACCGGACCACTGGATGAGCAGGATCTGCCGGCTCGCCGCCCAGCTCCGCGTCACCCTGTTCCTCTCACAGCCGGAAAAAGATCCACATTCCCGGCACCTCTTCAACACGGTCTTTGCGATCGGCCCAGACGGTCGCATGGCGGGCAGCCACAGGAAGATCAATGCCCTGCGCGTCGGATCTGAAGCCTGGTCCACACCAGGCACAAAGGCGACGGCGTTTAGCCTGACGCCATTCGGCCGCGTAGGCCTCCTCATCTGCGCAGATGCCTATACTCCTGGGATTGCCAAGAATCTGAAGGCTCAGCGAGCCAAGGTTCTTGCTTCTTCAGCTGCCTGGGCGCCTGGCCTGCACGGCCCGAATGGCGAGTGGGAACGCTGCACGAAAGACACGGGACTGCCGTTGTTCGTCTGCAATCGAACCGGTCAGGACCGCACGCTGGATTTCAGGAGAGCCGAAAGCGTCGTGGCACAAGGGGGTAAGCGGCTCCTCTCCCTGTCATGCGAGCAGTCCGCCATTTTCCTGATCGACTGGAATCTCACGACTGAGACGCTGGCCGGCCCGAACGCCCGGCGCATTCTGCTCTAGCAGGATGCGGAAAAAGTCCGCCAGCGGCGTTCTCGCATCGCTCAGCGGCTCACCGTACGGCACGAGTACGATTCGCCGCTTCGTTCGCTGCGGCCTTGCTGGACGGCCCTTTTGCGCATCCTGCGGGCGATTCTGACGCGAGACAGCCCCTGTGCGAAATGCGACGTATGACGCAATCATCGAGTTTTTCCACAGCCTGCTAGCCTTATCTCGTCGCTCGTATCTCGTATTTCGCCACAGGCCGGCTCGTTCGGACGAGATACGTTGCACGTTTCACGAGAGACGAACGCTGAGATCGAACAGGTTACGACGACTTCAGCAGGCCTTCCAAGAGGACCAGCCCGGCCGGCCAGTCGCCATGACCGCTCTCGGCATTGATATGGCCCGCCGCCCCGACATCGACGAATGTGCTGCCCCACTGTCCCGCGCAGCGCCGGGCATACTCGATCGATCCATAGGGATCATCGTGACTGGCGGCCACGAGACTGGGGAATCGTAGTCTGACAGAGGGCGTGGTCTGAAACCCCTGCGCGGTGATGGGAAACGCCGATTCGGCCGGATCGGGAGGTGCTACCAGCAAGGCCGCATGCACGGGCAGTGAGAACCGTTGCGCCCAATGCGCCACCAGCAGACAGCCCATGCTATGAGCGATCAGCACCGTAGGCTGAGGCTGTTCGGCCATCGCGGCATCGAGTCCTTGCAGCCACTCCTCCAGCAGCGGATGCTCCCAATCACGCTGCCGCACCCGTCTCCAATGGGGATGGTGCCGCATCCATAGGGTTTGCCAATGCTGTGGCCCGGAATCACCGATGCCCGGGACGATCAGGGCCACATCCCCGCCTGCCACCTTACGACCGACCACGGTTTGCACGCTCCGCAAGCCAGGCCACGGCCCCCGCTCCGGCGGTCCGACCACTGGCTAAACAGGCCGTGAGCAGATACCCGCCCGTCGGCGCCTCCCAATCCACCATCTCTCCCGCGCAGAACACCCCCGGCAAGGCGCGCAACATGAGCCGTTTGTCGAGCGCCTTAAACTCCACTCCGCCGGCGCTGCTGATCGCCTCCGCCAAGGGACGCGGCGCCTTCACCGTGATCTGCAGCGATTTGATCGCGGTCGCCAGGCGGGTCGGGTCCGTAAAATCGTCCTTCGAAACGATTTCGCGGAGCAGCCCGGCCTTCACGCCGTCGATATGCGCACGCCGTTGCAAATGGGTCGCCATCGTTTTCTTGCCGCGCGGCTGGGACAGATCCTTGATCAGACGCGGCAGTTCACGATCGGGTGCCAGATCCAGTCGGAGCGTGCCCCGGCCGGTTGCTTCGATTTCATCCCGCAGGAACGGCGCGACGGCATAGATCACGCCGCCCTCGAGGCCGGTCTCCGTGATCACGAATTCGCCCATGCGACGCATGACCGCGCCGGTCGGTGATTTCGCCACCACGCCCACCGTTTTCACCGGATGCCCCGCAAACTTGGTGCGAAAGTGTTCGGTCCATCCCACATCGAACCCGCAATTCGCCGGTCGCAACGGGGCGACGGAAATCGAGCGCGCGCCAAGAACCGACACCCACGCCCCATCCGAGCCGAGATTCGGCCAACTGCCCCCTCCTAACGCGAGGATGACGGCATCCGCCCGTACGGATGTCGGCCCTTGCGGCGTTTCGAAGCGCAGGGCCTTGTGTTCGTCCCAGCCGCACCAGCGATGCCGCACGTGAATGGTCAAACCAGCCTGCCGCAGGCGCCGCAGCCAGGCGCGTAACAGCGGGGCAGCCTTCATATCTTTGGGGAAGACCCGGCCCGAAGACCCGACGTACGTGTCGATCCCAAGTCCCTGAGCCCAGGCGCGAACCGCATCGGCGCCGAACTCGGCCAGCCACGGCGCGACCTGCGCCCGACGTTCGCCATACCTGGAGACGAAGAGATCCGCCGGATCGGAGTGGGTGAGATTCAACCCACCCTTCCCGGCCAGGAGAAATTTCCGGCCCACGGAGGGCATGGAGTCGTAGAGCGAAACCTGCACGCCCCCGGCCAGCGCTGTTTCGGTAGCCATGAGCCCGGCCGGCCCTCCACCGATAATGACAATGTGCATACGATTGGTCGATTGAGCCCGTGAATGCCCGTCTATCTATTCTGGATTGCGCTGCTGTCTTACCATGGATGGAGGGGGAAGCGCACTCATCCGCCGCGACGCCGCGCATGCGGGTGAACCCTGTTGCGGGACTGACGCGTGACAGGGAGAAACCACCTCGGCTGCATGCGCCAAAAATCCAGTCGCAGATGTTTGCGCAATGACGCGTTGGAATCAAGCACATACCTCCGTTCCTGCTCACGCACACACACGACCCAATGCCAGCAGGACCGACGCCCCTCCAGATGCCATTTGATGGCCAGCAGCGCGCAATCAGGCAGGTCGGACCACGATCGAAACGGACTGGTCGTCTGTGCGGCACGCAAGCCGAATGGTAGCAGCAGACGCCGCACAGAGAACGTCTCCGACCAGAGTGTGGGATCTTGAGCAGAGATGCCCAACGAGGAAGCCACGGCCTTCGCGCGCGCATACGACACACCCGCAAGCGCCGCCACCGCCGCAATACCACAACCGGTCCGATCCTCCTGCACAACCGGCTTCATCGCAGATCTACTTTCATCTTTCTGCCGCCTGACACAGAAAACCCCTGCCGCTCATAAAACACCAGAGTCCGTTCGAACTGCGGCAACGGCGGCGTGGTCACTTCCAGTCTGAGCCATCCTTTCAAGCGGGCCACGCGCTTCGCCTCCGCGACCAACGCTTGCCCCACCTCCTGCGACCGCCGGTCCGGACAGACATACAATTCCGGGATGATCCCGAACCGTCCCTCCGCGTACAACGCCCGGCATTCGGAAAGAGTGAGCAACCCGACCGCAGTCTCGCCGTCGCGTGCTAGCAGCACGGTATAACTTCCGTCCTCTAGCCAGGTTCGTGCGCGCGATTCCGTCTCGGCTAACGAGAAGGCGAACGCCGGTGTCCCGATGGCGACCATAATCTCCCGCAGCAAATCACCGACCAGCCTCGCAATGGTCGGCACATCGACTGGCTCTGCAGTGGCGAGATGAATCGGCATGGCGCGACCCTACCGAGAGTGGCGTCGCGCGTCAAGGACCGGGGTGAGATTCAGCTGAAGGCGGGAAAACTGTTGCGTGGCTGTCGGAGCCCTCTGCAGCAAATGCCGACGACACCGACAGCGGCTTCCTGTCGTCCGATGGAAGTCAAAAGAGATAGCGAATGCCGACCAGCCCGAGCACTGCCGTCGCATCATACCGGCCGCTTCCTCCGAGCTGCGTCCATTCTCCCTTATTCAGCCGCCACGCCACTTCCGTATTGAAACTCCAATGCGCCGTCAACGGCACATCGACTCCACCGGCGATGCGTGCGGCGAAAGTATTGTTGTAATCGAGCGCCGGGACTCCGGACTCGGTTGAGAACATATTGAAGTTCATGCCCAGCCCGACGGACAGGTATGGAATGGCCGCTGTGGTGAGAAAGGGACGCATTTCCATCGTCGGCATCACCGCCACCGTGAACAGATCACCGAAGGTGCCATTCCCGCCTTTGAGATTGAGTGCCTGCTGCTGACCATCGACAGTCAACCCCAACCGAACGTGCGGGTTGAATTGATAGAGAAGCTGAACACTCCCGGCACCCCCCAGGGCGGGGGATCCATTGGACACATGATCCTGCGTTCCCTGAACCGCTCCACCTCGAACGGAAACCACCCAGCGCGACACAGCTGAAATCTCCGGGTCCTCGGTGCCGACGTTCCCCTCCTCCGCGTGGGAGGGCCGGGCCATGCCGCATACCCCTCCGACGATCGACGCCAACACCACCGCTCCAACCACCCGTATGCCCCACATCGTGGACTCCTCCTCCCATTCCCGGCGCTTGCCGGGAACAATGAAATCTGTGTGAACACCGCCGACTACCTCGCCGAGGCGCACTATCGAGGATTCGTCAGCTCAGAACACAGTCCTCTGAGGGGTTACCACGAAAGACGGTGGTCAGCCGGAGGTGTCACAGGGAAGGGAGCGGCCCACACAACACACGTGGCCTGGGGTCGATGCGATTCGGATCGGGAGAGCTCCCGGCATGACAGGGTCTAGCTGTGGATCCTCTTCATGCGTCGCTCGCCGACGCCCAGGTGAAGGGAGGCCACATCGAGTTCCTGTTCCAGGTGATGCAGCACCTCATCGCTGATCGTGCCATTGTTCCGGAGGCTGATCAGGGCCCGACGCTCAGCCGTGAAAGCCTCATGCTGAAGCCGTTGGAAGGAGACGGTCTCGGAACCGGAGGTCTCTTCTTGGAGCAGACTCGCCTGGGTCAGCCGTTCCAGCCGCCGGAGATACCGCAGACGGACACGTTCCACCTGCTCCGTCACGGCCCAGGTTTCCGTCGCCACCTGATCCAGTCGAGTCAGGGCCGCTGTTGCCGCATGTTCCCGTGCCAATGTTTCTTCCTGCCTCAGGTCGTCTTCCTCCTGAAACCCTAACAGCCGGATGATCGGCGGCAGAGACAGTCCCTGCAGCACAAGCGTGACGAGGATGACCATGAAACTGATCAAAATGATTTCAGACCGGTACGGAAAGGGCGTCCCGGCGCCGGTCGACACGGGAAGGGCCAACGCCGCCGCCAATGTCACAATGCCGCGCATCCCGGTCCAGGACACGAGAAAGATCTCTGCCCAGGAAGACATGGGATCGCGCGCACGGACCGTTGCGCTCAGCCAACGCGGGATGAGGTCCGCCAAGGGGACCCACGCAAACCGCACCACAATGGTCGTCACGCTGATCACCAGCCCGGCAATCAGGACGGGACGAAACTGTCCCGCCGGCATGGAATCGCGGAGCACCCCCAGCTCCAGCCCGATGAGAATGAAGATGACGCCATTGAGCAGAAAGATCAGCAGATCCCAGACGGCGCGTGCCTGCAATCTCGTGGCCGGCGACACGGCACCGCTGAACGACTGACGAAGGTACAGCCCGCCCGCGACACAAGCGAGAACTGCGGACGCATCCACCAACTCTCCGCACACCCAGGCGATGTAGGGCGCAAGCAGCGTCACGCCGATCTGAGAAAACCCATCCTCCATCGCACAGAGCGCCCACCGCGTGATCCAGGCTACGCCGATCCCGATGACCACACCGGCCAGTGCGGCGAAAGCGAACTCGTACAGCGTATGGCCGAGCGCAAACGATCCGCTCATCGCCGCGCCCACGGCCGCCCGATACAACACCAGCGCCGTGGCGTCGTTGACCAGACTTTCACCTTCCAGAATGGTGACGACACGACGCGGGATCCCTAACCGTTTACCGATGGCCGTCGCGGACACGGCGTCGGGCGGCGAGACGATCGCACCCAGCGCAATCGCTTCCGCCCAGCCGATGCCGGGCAAGAGCGCATGCGCAGCCACCGCCACGCCGGCGGTGGTCGCCGACACCAAGCCGATGGCCAGGAGGGAAATCGGCCGGAGGTTCCGCCGGAACTCACGAAAGGAGGTGAAATAGGCAGCCGCCCACAGGATCGGCGGGAGAAAGACGAGAAACACAAGGTCTGGATGGAGGGTCACCCTCGGAAGGCCAGGCATGAGCCCCAACACCAGTCCGCCAAGCACCAGGAAAATCGGGTAGGGAATACCAATCTTCTGCGCGACGGTGGTCAACGCGAGCACCACCGCCAACAGCATGATGATGATTTCGAGTTGGTGCAGCCCTTCCATCTCGCAACAAGAGTCCTCTTCCGCCGATCGCACGCCGCCCCGCAGATCGTCGGCGCCGGCGGTTGACTAGATCCCGATCGTCTCAAGTCGCCGCAGATCGTCCGGCTCGATCGTGAACCGGTCGGATTGGAGATCGTCCTTCATGTGCTGCGGATTGGTCGTGCCGGTGAGCGGCAGCATACCGATTTGCATGGCGAAGCGGAACACCAGTTGCGCCGGCCCTGCCCCGTATTTGGCCGCCATGGCCCGTACCTCCGGCTCGGCGAAGATCTCGCGATTGGCGGTGAGCAACGAGAACCCTTGATAGATGATGGCCTGTTCGCGGCAAATCTCCCGTACGTCCTGATCCCAACCCAGCGCGGCATAACAACGATTCTGAACAACCATCGGCTTATGTCTCGCTTTGGCGCAGAGGAGAGCCAGTTGTTCGGCGGACACGTTGCTGATGCCGATCATCTTGGTCTTGCCCGCATCGTACAGCGCTTCGATGGCCGCCCAAACCTCCCAATCCTCCGCTCCTAACCCACGCCGGTAATAGGGCCCGTGTAAGACGTAGGAGTCCAGATAGTCCGTGTGAAGATGGGCCAACGAGCTGTCGAACGATTGCGTCACCTGGGTGGTGAGATCGGCTTGGGCATCGTAGGGCGTGCGGTGGTCCTGACCGTTCACCGGCGTGAACTTGGTCTGCACGAACAACCGCTCACGCGGCGTGCCCTGTTTGGCCAACTCCAACAACGCCCCGCCGACCAGCGCTTCCTGATAATGGATCAACTGATTGGCCGTATCGATCGCGGCAAATCCGGCAGCCACGGCCTGTTGCACCAATGGTGTCGTCGCGTCTTTTTTCCAGGCGGTTCCGTACATGAACGAGGGAATCGACACCTGATTGTAAGCAGTCAGCATGACGTGAAGTCCTCCATCCCGTACCTTACACAGATTCTCGCGGCGGTCTCAATGCTCCACCCAGCCAATCCTGGCGCGCTGACATGGACTCAGTGTGTCGGCCGCTGGCGACCGTTCGCCCCAACCTGTTAGAGTGCGCCGTCACCTTCAAGAAGGAGCAGCGTCGAGATGGATGCAGGACAGGCGAATCAGGTCGTCGAACTTCGGCTCACCTCCCGGTACATCACAGAACATCCCTGGACCGTCCAGGCCATCAACGGCTTTCTCTCGGCCTATTTCATGGAGAAGCCGGGTTTTGTGGTGCAGCGGCATTTCGACGATCTCGAATCCGGCATGCACGTCTGGCTCTGTGACGTCCCGTCCACTATGAAAATCACGGTACTCCTGCGGCGATTACAGGCGGACATTCCCCCTTGCCGCTACGTTCAACCAGCCACAGACCCGTCGGCCCGACCGCAATATGTGATCGATAGTCCGGAGTGAGCGACACCTGCCGCTTGCGTCCGGCATCGCCGACTGACTACCATGTGCACAAACGCGAACAAGGGAGTTGCACATGCGCGTGATCGTCATCGGAGGAACGGGCACCATCGGATCGGCCGTCGTGAAGCGGCTTGCGACGCGGCACGATGTCGTCACGGTGGGACACACACGAGGTACGTATCAGGTGGATCTGGCCTCGCCGGATTCCATCACCAGCCTGTTCAAGGCCGTCGGCAGCTGTGATGCCGTCGTGAGCACCGCAGGGGTTGCCAAGTTCGCGAGCCTGGACGACCTCACCTACGACGACTACTTCATCGGCTTAAAGAATAAACTGATGGGCCAGGCGAATCTGGTGCGCATCGGGAAGGCCTACGTGACCAACCACGGTTCATTCACGCTCACCAGTGGCGTGCTCAGCCGGGAACCCATGAAAGGTAGTTGCGCCATCAGCATGGCGAATGCGGGCCTGGAGGGGTTTGCCCGCGCCGCCGCGCTCGATCTGCCGCGAAGCCTGCGCGTCAATGTCGTGAGCCCGCCTTGGGTGACGGAAACGCTGATCGCCAGAGGGATGGATCCGTCGATCGGTATCCCTGCCGACATGGTCGCGCAGGCGTATCTGGCGAGCGTAGAGGGGACGATGACGGGGCAGACCATGGACCCCCGACAGATCGCCCGATCCTAACAGGATGCGGGAAAAGTCCGCCAGCGGCGTTCTCGCGTCACTCAACGGCTCACCGTACCGCAAGGGTACGATTCGCCCCTGGCGGACACTGGGCGCTCACCGACTCGCGCCCGTCCGCAAACGTGCGCTCATTCTTCTTCGCGTCGCGGACCTCGCTGCGGCCTTGCTGGACGGCCTTTTTGCGCATCCTGCGGTGCGTGGTGACGCGGGACGGCACGTGTCGCCCGGCGCGCGCAACGATGCAAAGAGCGACTGTTTCCGCAACCTGCTAACCGCGCCCGGACAGCCTATTTCCCGACCAGCTGAAAGGCCCCCAGGGGATAGGCGCGTCCGTTCACCAGCACCTCGACTCGATGCATTCCGGCGTAGTGTTTCCGCGTCGTCAGTTGCGCGAGGGAGAGCCGTTTGCTGAACGACCCCACACCGCGCGGAGCCAAATCCAGTTCCCTCAACTTGAACACCTTGGCACTGGTCGTACCGTTTGCCTTCATATAGTGGACGCGCAGATCCACCAGAAGCCGTTGCACACGAACGGCGCGGCCGGCAATGTCAAAGGTCAGCGTCACAGCCGAACCGATCGCCGGGCGACGCGGCGTGATGCGCACCCTTTCCACCGAGACACGTGCCGCCGCCCCGAATCCCAGCAGACCAAGCGCCCCTGCTTCCCCCCGCTTCACCGCCGACCGCAAGGCATGGCGAACGATCCAGCGGCGCTCCTCTGTCGCATCCACCAGCCATCGCTGAGCGGTCTCGACCAAGACGGCAGGATGGTCCTTGCCGATGTCATTGAGATTGTTGGCCACGCTCCGCCGCACGTAGAGCGAGACATCGTCCTTCAACCACTCCAAGAGAGCCAGCACCGGTCGCGGATCAGCCTGGAAGGCGCGAAGTCTTGAGGCCCAGGGCAACCGGGGGCGTGTACCTTCCGACACCAGCCGCCGGACATCCTCGCTGGGATCGGTGGCCCATTCAGCCAGGCGGGCCAACGTGGCCTCCTGATGCCGTTCGAGATACCGGCGGATGCTGAATTCCGCGGTGAAACGTTGTGTCAGCAGATATTGCGCGCGCATGGAGGCTTCGAAGTGGTCGAGTCCGTATTCGGCCACAAAGAAGACATGCGGGAGAAAGAGGAAACCACCCATGCCCGGGGCTACGGTTCGTTCCGATTGTTGGTCGAGTGACGCCAGCAGAATCTCGACCGCCTTCTCATAGTCGTCCGGCATGAAGCGGCGCAGTTCATGCGCGATTTTCCACCCACGCGGCATGAGTTCGAGATCGTCATACCCGGCCAACGTCGACCGGACGAACGCCTTCTCGTCAAATCGAGGAAAGACGGCCGCGATCATCCGGGCGATGGCACGAGGTACTTCGGCGCCGAAACGATTCTTGAGCGGTTCCGCCATGGCCCGTTACCTGCCCGCAAAGACCGGCCGGAATCCGGCCTTGGTGAGGATGCGGGCGACGTCCTCACGTTTATCCCCCTGAATCTCGATCCGTCCTTCCTTCACCGTGCCCCCGACGCCGCAGGCCTTCTGCATCTCCTTGGCCAATCGTTCCTTCTCCACCTGGCCGATGCCGACAAAGCCCGTGACCACCGTCACCGTCTTGCCTCCGCGATGCGCCGTCTGCCGGACGATATCCACCCGCCCGCGGTTCTTCGCCGGAGACGGTTGCGGCACGGCAGGCCGATCGACCTTCTCACGTGCCGGAGTCGGCGACAGTTCACGATTCTTCAAGATCGCAAACGGACTGTTCCACTGAACCGGCTCACCGTCGGTGGGAATGCGTTTTTTCTCGTTCATGCTCTCATGCTCCAAAACTCGTCGTTCGTCGCTCGTATGTCGTCGTTCGCGAGATACACTTCACGATTCACGGCGATTGAGGCATTGTTAACGCCGTCACCTCCACCTGCGCGGCATTCGTCCCGTCCCCTATCAGCACCTGCCCGTCTTGAATGGTGCAATGCAGGTCCATCTGGCGTCGCGCCAGCCCGGCCAATACACGACTTCCCTCGATCGAGAGATTCATGACCGTGAGATTCTTCAACCGCTCAAGCCCGGCCGCATGGTCCTTCCACCACTGATCCGCTGCGCGACCTCCATACGTATAGACCCACACCTGCCTGGCGCGACCGCAGGCCTGGCGCAGCGTTTTCTCATCCGGCAATCCCACCTCGATCCATAACTCGATCAGACCTGTCACATCCTTCCGCCACAGCGCGGGCTCGTCTTCGGCACTCACTCCACGGCCGAACGACAGATCCGCATGTGCGTGTTGCGCGAAGGCCAGCAGGCGGACCATCATACGTTCGTCGGTTTCCGACGGATGCCGGGCAAGGGTCACCGTATGGTCTTCGTAATAGTGGCGATCCACATCGGCGATGTGGAGGACTGCTTTGAAGATCGTCGCGTTCGGGGCCATGTCAGTGTGATGTCCTTGTATGATGCGATCGGATTGCAGACGCTAGGTAACCGGCAGAAGCGGACGGCTCAGAATCAGGGCTGCTCCGCGATATACATCCCCTCCACCCGCTCGCGCGCCCAAGGCGTCTTGCGCAGAAACGTCAGACTCGATTTGACGCTTGGATTATTCAGGAAGCAACGTACCGGCAAACGACGGCCGAGTTCAGCCCACCCGTGGCGCTCAACGAGCGTCGTGAGGATAGTCTCCAGCGTAATGCCGTGCAACGGATCGCGGGGATGGGAGGTGGGCATAGGCGTATGTCAGACCATCTTAGAAGATGAAGGTTCAGCAACATTTCCATGCGGAGAGGGTTACCAAATTTCAACTAGTCAAGTATCCAGGCATTCCTCCGCTTCAGCCTCAAAGTGAAATTGGGCCATTTTTAAGCTGCTGTCAAATTCCAGGGCTACCCCAGGCTCTTGGGCTGCCAGATGCATAAGATCTGTCAGCACATCGATCAAAGTCCCGCGTGGATCGTAAGGATCACCAAACTGTACCGCGTACATTTCTAGAACTTCCCTGGCACGTTCTGCCCGTTCGTCATTAGTTGGCAAGATGTCTCTCTTGGTAAAGATAATGATCCGCCTGTTTATCATGTGAGCGCGGCTAGGTTCACGAAGAACTCGCCAGAAGGCCACACCCCTCCTGTACGCTTAAAGACAAGCCCGTCTGCCAGAAGACTCGCTCGCCCCTTAAATCACAATGCACGTTACTGTCCTCTAAGGATGCTGAATTCTTGAAACAGATGGATCGGCAGAAGCACCCCGAGTTCCCATTCTATGGACATCGGTTTTTCTCCTTCCGCCTTCTCGATTGTGACCGGACCACAAGCCCGATAGGCCTCCCCTTTTCTTCGACGGACGAAGAGTTGGAATGTCCACCCATTTCCGGGGCTCTCAAGATAACGCCGACCGGCTGGCGTATCGGGCCCGGCCGAATTCTGGCTTTGCCAGTGAAATCGTTCGCTGCTGATAGCGTAATCACGGTAGGCGATTCGATCGTGAAAACCCTCTGACTTATCGAGAGTAACAAACAGCAGTTCCACCTTCCGGTTTTGCAAGGGAAGTACACCCGCTTGGAATGGAATTCTTTTTTCTGCGGTCAGCCAACCGACTGCGGTTAGTATTTCACGAATGCCGTAACTCGCGTGAAGGCACAACGGCAGATCGGTTAGCCCGGGTACCGGGCGGAAGCGTAGAGTGCCTTTAGCCCGAAGAATAGCACCCAGTACACCAAGTTCAGCATGGACTTCTGGCGCCCGTGAGAGTCTGGCGAGGAAGGCGTTTCCAGCACCCACCTGGTGATGCTGACCGTCGATCTGATATGCGAGCATTTGAAGTCGACAACGCTCGCGGTCACTGAGGGCATGATATTGCACGGTAGGTTCGCTGACGCGAACAAGAAGGTCCGTTTGTTCGGGGTCATCGCAGTGCAACAGTTCCGAGAAGCGGCGGCCCAAGTATTCGTCCTCTGGACCTTCCGGTGTGGTTACTAGCCCAGCGTCGCGTTGCAAGGCAGTCCAGCCGCTACGGCCATGGCTGCGATAAATTTCATGGAGCTGCACTGCCTGCTCTCGCAGGAAATCCCCAAGATTGACAGTCGTCCGTCCACGCAGGGCAGCATAACTCAGAAGCTCCCCGCGAAGTCGTCGCCACGACTGGGTCATGGCTGTCCGCAGGTTCCGAAGGATTTGCTCTTTGGTGAATTGTTGTAGCTGAATGAGGCAGCCAGGTGGAAGGGAACTGAATCCTTTCTCCACTGAGTCACTCAACTGGCCGCGCGATAGTCCGGTAATCGCCGAAAGTAACCGATCGAACCGGAATTCTTCGCGGTATCGGCCAACAAAGTCCAAGACAAGGCAGCTTTGCTTGCCCTCATGAAGACGTAGGCCACGTCCAATCTGCTGCTGGAAGAGCACGGGACTTTGTGTGGGGCGAAGCAACAAGAGTGTGTCAACCGCAGGCAAGTCTACGCCCTCGTTGTAGAGGTCGCACGTCACGAGTGCACAGAGTTCGCCACGCGCTAAACATTCTGGCCCTTGGCGGCGGGCATCTGCATCGGTTGAGCCAACGATGCAGAGCGAAGGCAGCCCGGCCTCGTTAAACTTCCGCGCCATGAATTCGGCATGTGCCACGCTCACGCAGAAGACAAGGGCCTTGCTCCGTCTGGGGTTGCCAGTCAGTCGCCGCCATTCGTTAACGATGAGTCTCGCACGGGTGTCATTCCCCGTCACAAGGTTATCAATGACTTCTCGCTCACCAGGTTTATCCCAAGGCACCTCCGAAAAATCGGTATCATCGTCGCAGCCGTAATACTCGAACGGGCTGAGTAGTTGGAGATCCAGGGCATGCCAGAGACGTAACTCAACGGCAGGCGAACCATCGGGGCGATTGTCGAAGTAGGGGAAAATGGGTTTTCCATCTGAACGTTCGGGTGTGGCAGTTAGGCCAAGCATCACTTTGGGGGAAACCGCCTTCGCGAACATATCGAAGCGGTCCGCCGCCAACCGGTGACATTCATCAACCACAACCGTGTCCCAATAATCTGGTCCGCATCTTGCCACCAGATCGCGTGCACACACACTGTCGATAGTGGCGAATATGTGATTGTAGCTCTGCGGCTCAGAACCACCCCCCAACAACTCACCAAAGGAATGGTCCCGCAGCACCTCCCGATAAGTTCGCTGAGCTTGCATCAGAATCTCTTTACGATGGGCGACGAATAACAACCTGGGACGTCCGCCCATAGCTTGGCATGCTGCACGGTAGTCAAACGCCGCAACTACTGTCTTGCCGGTGCCCGTCGCGGCAACAATGAGGTTGCGAAACCTACCATGCTCCCTCTCCAGCGTGAGTTGCTCCAGCATGTCCTTCTGATAGTCCTTCGGCTGAAGGTCGAAGAATGTGGTTGAGGCACAAATCTGGTCACCCGCCTCCCGCTTGAGGGCGCGCGAGAGTTCAGAGCGATGGTCCGGGTTTTCGGTATCATATTGCTGGAATTCACCGTCGTTCCAAAGTGTCTCGAAGTGCGCCTGGGCGCGAGCAAAGAGTCCAGCCTGTCCTTGCTCCGTGAATTTGACCGTCCACTCCAGTCCGCCGAGCAGCGCCGAGCCTGATAGATTGGCACTGCCGACATACGCGGAACCAAACCGCGTTTTGCGATGAAATATCCATGCCTTTGCGTGGAGGCGTGTCCGTCTTCCATCGAGGGAAACCTTGATTTCACAGCCTGGCAAGCGTGCGAAATAATCCAGCGCTTCCATCTCGGTCGCGCCAGTGTATGTGGTCGTGAGGATTCGAAGACGCGTTCGTGGCAGGCCTACAGCGTTCACAGCTGTGACCACCTGGAGAATGTCAAACAACTTTCGAACACCCGCTACTGTGATGAAGCTGACTAAGATGTCCACCTGGTCGCAGCAAGCGATCTCACGGCGAAGCTCGGTCAGGAGGGATGGGGAACCTTTGCCCGCGGTAAACAGCCAAGGAATGGCAAGTCCAGTCGCTGGAAGTTCCGGTGTGGCACCGATGCTATGAATGGCTCGGAGTATCTGAGGTGGCTCGACCAGCGGGTCCACACCTGCTGAGACCTGCCGCCTAAGGTGAACCAGTAGGGCGTTCACGAAATCTAGCTGACGTTTTGCCTTCTCTGCCCCTTGCCCGCCGAGGTCATCTAACAAGCGTGTCATTTGTCTAGCAAGAGCATCCGCAATTCTCTCTGATGCTTCTTCCAACGGAAGTGTTGAGCATGTATGCCCAGACGCGCCTGGAAGGCCAGCAATTAACTGCGCCACCGATTCAGTCACTAGTTGGTCGTAGAGCCCATCGGGTAATTGCATGGCTGATAGCAGTCTTGCGGAACGCTACGGATACGCGATGAGCTGATCAAAAATGTTTCTACCAAGAGATTTGATCGCGATTCCCATTCAAAATGCCCATTGATCCATCGCCAGATGAATGAACGGTTGCATTCTACGTTTCCGGAGGCAGCAGGTCCATGTTTTACCTGCTTAAACATAATCGCGAAACAAGACTTCAGCGATCCTGCTATAGTGCTGAGGGGCAGCCTGGCCTCGGCCTGAGCAGGCCGACCATCTGCGCAGGCCACGCATCCCCATGCAGTACATCGTGTCCGCTCACCAAGGAGGAGTGTCATGCAGAAGTCATTAATCCTCCCCATCGCGGTTGCCGCCGGTCTCGGAGCCGGCGCGGTTTCGTCCTCTTTGCCATTGGCCCATGCCGACAGTCTGGTTGCGGAAGGCAAAGAAGCCATGACGGGCACGGGTAAGTCGCTGACAGAAACCACCGGTAAACTGAAAACCGATGCGACCCAAACGAAAGAAGACACTAAAAAGTTGGACATCGACAAGACCAAGCAGGGCGTCGGTCAAGTGAAAGAAGACGTCAAAGGAGTCAAGGAAAGCCCGAAAGGCACGCTGACCAATCCACTGAGCAAATACCGCACTGCTCGGTGCCGACAACAGAGGGCCCTGCTGATCCAACTTAGAAGTGGGTTTGAACGAAATCGACTGCGCCGGGGTCATCATATCGACGGCAAGATGCCGTAGCGTCTTGACGATGTTGTGTAGTTCTTGGCATTGCTCCTTGGTCATCGCTTCCTCATTCCGCGGCAGCCTCTTGACGCTGAGCGAGGTGCACGATTGCAGCGAACCAGCCCATACCACAAGTTCCGACTGCCTCGACTCTCACCAAGACTACCAGCGTGGCAGGCCTGCACGCGCTGAGGCAGCCGCTGACGATCTGAGCGAGGCGCGTGGATCCGTTGTCGCCATTCGACGCCTCCATCCGCACCGAGAACCGGACGATATCACAAGCGATACGACCTACCGTGCTCATCTCAACAGGCCGGCCGACGAGCAACCCGCCCACGCACGCGACGTGCACAGTCACAGTGGTTTGCGGTACAGTGGCGTTCCACAGGCGCTCGATACACAATGACGAAACTGTCACGAATCCCACAGTTCTTCAAGGCAGACCTGTGGACAATCGATCCCGCCTCCGTGCCCACCCTCCAGCGCATCGGCATTCATGCCTTGCGGTTGGTGATCGCCGTGGCACTGGAGTTTCGCCATCGACTACTTGATGCCCGGGCCGCCGGATTGGTGTACACAACGCTCCTCTCCCTCGTCCCCTTTCTCGCCGTCATGTTTTCGGTATTAAAAGCCTTCGGAGTCCACCAGCAAATTGAACCGGTCCTGGCCCAGGCATTGGAACCACTGGGCACGAACGGGGAGGAAATCACGGGCAAGATCATCGGCTTTGTGGACAACCTCAAGATCGGCGTGTTGGGCATTGTCGGCGTGGCGGGGCTTTTCTACACCACCTATTCGCTCATCGACAAAATCGAGGAGGCGTTGAATGCCATTTGGCTGGTGCGGGAAGGACGGTCGTGGGGGAGGAAGTTCACCGATTACTTGAGCGTCGTCTTGGTCGGCCCGTTACTGGTCGCCACCGCTTTCGGCTTGCTGGCATCGATCCATAGTCATACCTTGGTGCAGCGCGTCTTGGAGATCCAACCGTTCGGCTATTTGGTAGTGTGGGCTAGTCAATTGTTGCCTGTTGCCATTCTGACCACGCTGTTCACATTCCTATATAAATTTATACCCCACACACAGGTACGAATCGATTCGGCGTTAGTCGGGGGCATCACGGCCGCACTGCTCTGGGGACTCGCTGGAGACCTCTTCGCCACATTCGTGACGCGATCGGCCAACTATAGCGCAATCTATTCAGGGTTCGCGGTGATGATCCTGTTTTTACTGTGGCTCTACGTCGGATGGTTGATCCTGCTCATCGGAGCGCAGTTCTCGTTTTTTCATCAATATCCCACCGCATATTTATCCCGTCTCCTTTGGCAGCAAGGCACCCCTTCGTTTCGAGAGCGCTTGGCCTTGAGTCTGCTAGTGGTTCTAACTCGCCGATATGTGAAGGGGGACGGCCCATTGCGAGTAGATGAGTTGGCCGTCGAACTCCATCTCCCCGTATCACTTGTGGAGGAACAGGTAGAACACCTTGAGGAGGCAGGACTGCTCGGTCTCATGGCAAAACCCGAAGGGATCAGTCTTACCAAACCCCCAGAACTGATCACAGTCAAAGAGGTGTTGGATAGCTCCTACCGAGGACCAGCCACCGACAGGATTGTCCCGCTGCTCGCCGGCGATCAGATTGGCGAACTGCTGCGACGACGGGATGCCGCCGTCCAGCAGGCCCTTACCGGGCAGACACTGCGTTCTCTCGTTGAACCCAGCACCTCTCGTGATTCGTAATTCGTGGACTCGCGCCCGCGAGCCGGCACATGCCGATCGCGCGTATTCTCGCCCGACGCCTTCCTCCTTCCCGGGGGCGTGCAGTCGGGCGCTCGCTCCTCCCCCTCCTTGCCCCCGCCCCATTCCGACTGCTAAAAGAGAGCGTTCACTTCCAGCGACGCGGGGCGATACTCCATCCCCTGCCCGCTGGCCGCTCTCACACACCAAGAGAAATACTATGTCCCTGCCGGTTGAGCATTCCGCAGCCGACGAATTGCGGCGCGAGGTCTTGCGTCGGCGCACGTTCGCCATCATTTCCCATCCGGACGCCGGAAAGACCACGCTGACCGAAAAACTGCTGCTGTATGCCGGGGCGGTCCACCTGGCCGGTGCCGTGCAGGCCCGTTCCACCCAACGTCAAGCCAAATCGGACTGGATGGAACTCGAACAGGCGCGCGGTATTTCGATTACCTCCACGATGCTGCAGTTCGACTATCGCGGCGCACGCATCAATTTGCTCGATACGCCGGGACACCAGGACTTCAGCGAAGACACCTATCGGACCCTCATGGCGGTGGATAGCGCCGTCATGGTGCTGGACGGGGCCAAGGGTATCGAACCTCAGACCAAGAAACTCTTCGCCGTCTGTCGCAAACGCGGCATTCCGATCCTGACCTTCATCAACAAAATGGACCAGCCCGGACGTCACCCCTTCGACCTGCTCGATGAGATCGAGCGCACGTTGGGCATGACGGCAGTCCCGTTCAATTGGCCGATCGGCGAAGGGTCCGGCTTTCAGGGCGTCTACGATTTCCAACAACGCCAGGTATTATTTTTTCAGCGCACTTCGCACAACCAACGGCGCGCCCCGATGACAGTGGAGGCCTTCCCCAACCCAAAACTGGCGGAAACCCTCGGCGAGGCTTACGGTCCGCTGCAAGAAGAGATCGGTCTGCTGACGGGCGCAGGAACCTCGTTCGATCGCGACCGCTTCTTGGCCGGTGCACTCACGCCGGTGTTCTTCGGCAGCGCGCTGACCAACTTCGGGGTCGGCCCCTTCCTCGACGCCTTCACCACCCTTGCGCCCCCTCCCGGCCCGCGGCACAGCGCCCAAGGCATGGTCCAACCCACGGATGAGACCTTCTCCGGCTTCGTGTTCAAGATTCAAGCAAACATGGACCCGCAACATCGCGACCGCATGGCTTTCCTCCGCATCTGCTCCGGGCGCTTCGAAAAAGACATGATGGTCCATCATGCCCGCCTGGGCCGGAAAATCCGGATGACACGCCCGCACCGGCTGTTCGGTCGCGACCGCGAAACGATCGACGAGGCCTACCCCGGCGATGTGGTGGGCCTGGTGAATCCCGGCCTATTCACCATCGGCGATACGTTGACCTCCGATCCCAAGCTCAGTTTCGATCCCATTCCGCATTTTGCCCCGGAATGTTTCGGCCTCCTACGCACCCAGGACATTTCCAAGCACAAGCAGTTTCAAAAGGGTCTGAAGCAGCTGGAAGAAGAAGGGGTCATGCAGATTTTTTATTCACCGGACCACGTGCGCCGCGAACCGGTACTGGCCGCGGTGGGCGAATTGCAGTTCGATGTCGTCATGTCTCGCCTGGAGCACGAATACGGCGTCAAAACCTCCGTCGAGCGCATGCCCCACACCATGGCCCGCTGGATCGTCGGCGATCCCGCCGCGATCGCCGCAGTCTATTGGCCTTCCGACACCGTTCGCCTTGTGGATCAGCAGGGTCGCGGCGTCATGTTGTTTACCACCGAACATTTGCTGGCCTATTGCATCAAATCGAATCCCTCCATCAAGTTTCTCCTGCGGGAAGAAGTCGCCGGCCAGGAAGGCTGACGGCCGAACGCCACTCCAATTCACGATCCGGCATCGTCGTACCCGCAACCATGCGCGGCGGCCTGTCTCTTGACACCGGCAGGAGTGTCCAGTATGACTGGACACTCCTGCCGGTGCTCTTTACACATGCCATGAATGACCGTTCACCGGTCGATGCACCATCAGGCACTCGGTTTTTGCGCGCACCATCATGACGCAGCACGTGGTCACGAAACACGACGATCGCCGGAGCATCATCGCCCTCGCGACACTGGCCGTCTTCGTTGCCGGATATGCCATCCTCCTGCTCACAGGGGTGACGACGATCCGGCACCTCCTCGACAATGTCCTCTCGGCCTATCTGCTCGGCTGGGCGGTGTACGGCATGTTCAGCCGCATGCCGCTTTCGGAAACAGGAACACGCTTCCTGCTGACAACGGGCTCTCTCGTCCTCTGCTGGGTGCTCGCCGAAGGAGCCGTCCTGCTCGACCTCGTCGATTATCGCGCCCTCTTCGGTTCATACGAATCCGGCACGGCGCTGAGCGTGGCGGGGCGACGGTTCGACAAGGAACTCTTGTGGCGACACGATCCGCACTACCAGTACGAAGCACCGTACCAGGGAAACATCGGTCGAGCACTCTGCATCCCTCCGGATCCCGCCCGAAGGGTCGCCGTCCGTTACGACCGTGACGGATTTCGCAATGCCCGCGACCTCGACTCGGCCGAGATCGTCGTGGTCGGGGACTCCTACATGGAAGGCTACTTCACGCCGGACGAACAATTGATCACCACGCGGCTCAGTGAACTGCAAGGCAAATCGGTCGCCAATCTGGGACACTCAGGATACGGTCCCCAGCAGGAACTGCTCGTCCTACAGCGATTCGGCTTCCCACTCGCACCCAAAGTCGTAGTCTGGGCCTTTTTCGAAGGCAACGATTTCTCCGATGCGGAGAGTTACGAGGAGAAGGTGCTGAGGTCGGGCAACGACTGGTGGCAGGATTTCTGGTTTCGATCATTGAGCCGAAATGTCTCGGCGCTGCTGTTCCGTTCGGATGACCAATGCACACCGGACGACTCCTTGAAGGAACTCCGAGCCGAGTTTCTCGACGCCACGCACCGGACAAGCACTGTATTTTTTGCCTCCGCCGAAGTGGAGCGCGTATCAGATACGGCCCTGCACAAAGCCATTGCGCCCATCATCCGCGCAGCGCAACTCTGCCGCGACCGGAATATCCGGTTCCTGGTGGCGTTTGTGCCGGAAAAGTTCCGCGTCTACCATGACCTCCCCAACGTATCCTTTTCGACCGCCGCGATTCGCCGATGGCATGTCAGCGATGTACCCGCCCGCTTACAGCAGCTGTTGACGGAATCGGATCCACCCATCGAGTCTGTCGATCTGACCCCGGCTCTGAAAGCCGCGGCGCACTCCGGCATTCCGACATACCTGCCGGACGACACGCATTGGACGGATGAGGGCAATCGCGCGGCGGCTGAGGCAATCCACCACGCGTTACAACAGACCTCCCCCACTGGTGTTCCACCCCCCATGTGACACTATCGTCTCCTGCCTCGACCCCAGCCGTCACGGCAATCTTCGAATGTGTTATAAGGATGCAGCATCCCCCGGAACACCCCGGCGAACTCCGGAAAGCTGACGCGAGCACGATCACACCTTTTGTTGCTCTTAGCGCCTCAGGTTCACTCGGCCTAGGTGCCCTGCCCGCCCACATAGGGATCGAGGTTCCCGCGCCTGCCGTGCAGCGAGACCGCCGCGGATGAAGAGGGGCATATCGACGCGATCGGCGATCGGTCTGCCGGATATTCACGAGACACACTGAGGCCGACACCGGTTTCAAGGAGAAGGACTATGCCGAAGGCAAGAACCGCAAAAAACTGTTACTACTGCGAAGCGGAAGACCGCATCAAGATGACCTTTATGCTCTGCGGCCTCTGCCACCGGCACTTCTGCAGTGCCCATGGCGTGCCGGACTTGGAGCAATGCACGAAGTGCCTGGAGGCCAGTGAAGAAACGGAGTAGTCCTCACAGGATGCTGAAAAATTCTGTCAGCCGCGTCCTCGCATCGCTCGCCGATTCGTGAAGCGTGATTCGTGAAACGTATCTCGTGGTGTTAAGAGCGAATGGCTGATGGCTGAGGGCACATACGCCTCCGCTCGATTTCCTGCCTTCCACTATACGCGATAGGCTCTTTGGGCCCGTCCTTTAGGTGGCTATCGGACAGGCGACTCCTCAGCCCGTCTTCTTCTTTGGCTGCTTCTTGATGCCCACCATCACGGATACCTGTGCTTGCCGCGACAAGGCTTGATCGATCCGGCTTTTCCCGTTGGTGGTCAGAATGACCAGTCCGTTATGATCTTCGATGCGTTGCAGCAGATGTGCAGCACCGGCATCCGCATGCTGATGTGCGCCACTGCGCCGCAGACCGAACAACGCATCGGCCCCGTCGAAGAACAGGATGGAACCGCTGCGCTCCGCGTCGTCGAAGACCCGATTGATATTCTTTTCCGTTTCCCCGACCCGCCGACTCACCAGGAAGGACAGATTCACTTTCGACAGGTCGAGTCGCAACTCCTCCGCCACCAATTCCGCGGCTGTATTCCGGCGAAGCGGGGTCGAGCCGGAGAGCACGACCACGGACACGCTCGGCCGCTTCGCGCGAGCGGACCGGCTGCGCCGCGCAGGGGCGGCCGTTTTCGTCACCGATGGGGTCACCGTCTTCGTCGCTCGTTTCGTTACAGGCTTCCTGGCCGCCTTCTTCGCTCTGATCTCAACCATTGGCTCCCTTTCTTTCCCATTCACCGGCGAGGACGTCGTTCGCCCGCGTGACGGCTTCGTCTCATTATGTTCCACCGGCGCCTATCGCTTCTTATCGAAGCCGGAATCGCGCCATTTTTCGAGGAGGGCAATACGCCGCTCCAACTGCGGAATCGTGGCCTGATCGACTCGTCCACCGGTCCGCTTGATCAGCTCCGCATTGAGCTGCCGATGATCCACGCCGCACTTTCGCGCCACGGCGCCGACCAGCAAACGATGCCTGTCCCGCAGGCTGTTCTTCTGGTCGTGTAGCGCCACTGCCGGTTCCGGCTGCCCCTTGCCCTCGCCCGACAGCTCGCCCTCATCGGCACCGATCAAGGCATCGAGACGAGCGACACCATTGAGTGGGATGTATTCCTTCAAGGACGTCGCGGCCGTCCCGAAGAGGGTCCGCTGGACGGCCGGCATGATGTCTTCAAGCACATGGTCCCGCTCAACCTTGATGCGCTTGGCGTAATGGACCAGCGTCGCATCCTTGGGCAAATAGAGCCAGGCCCGCTGAGGTTTCGGCACCTTCTCCTGCATACGCACGAACCGCCCGACCACCTGGCGAAAATACATCTCGGTCAAGACGTTGGTGGCATACACGCCGACCCTGAGACGCGGAATATCGACGCCTTCACTCACCATGTTCACCGCCACCAACCATTGCTGCTGCTTGTGATGGGCGAAGGTCTCGATGGTTTTGGAGGCGGAGGGATCATCCGACACGGCCACCAGCGCGCGTGCGCCCGTGATCTTCTGCACGAGCTCGGCCACCTGCCGTGCATGATCTTGGCTCATCGTCACGATCAAGCCGCCCGCGTCCGCCTGCTCTTGTTTGCGGAGTCGTTGCAGTTCGGCATGGGCATCGCTCAACACCGGCCCCAGCCAGCTCTCCTGAAGCAACGCCGTTTTGAGCCGCTCTCGCTGACGCTCGAACGTCAACCCATCCTCGAACGTGGCACGATGCTCACGTCCATCGGACAACCAGGTCAGTTCCCCTTCATAACTCGGAAAGAGAATCGGCCGGCACACTCCGTCACGGATGGAATGGGAATAGCCATAGGTGAAATCCGCCTGACTTTCACCCTGCTCGTACCGGACAAAAGGAATGGGATTATTGTCGGACCGAAACGGCGTGCCGGACAGAGCGAGGCGGAACACGGCTTCTCCGAATGATTCGCGCAGGGCCTTGCCCCAATCCTTGCCGTCCCCGGCATGGTGCAGCTCATCGAGAATGACCAGCGTCTTGCGGCTCCGACAGGCACGGCGAAACACGTCCGGCGCCAAGCAGACTTGTTGATACGTCACGACCGCGCCGTGATAGTCCCGTGCCTCCATCGCCTGCTCGTTCGACAGGGCCGGATCGAGCTGAATGCCGACCTGACCGGCGGCGGAGGCCCACTGTGTCCGCAAATGGTTGGTCGGACAGACCACCAGCACACGTCCGGCGATGCGAGCAGCCAGATAGTGATGGGCAATGCGCAGCGCAAAGCGAGTTTTGCCTGCCGCCGGCGTGGCCGTCACGAGGTAGTCCTCGCGCGGCTGTGCCAACACATCGGCCACGGCGCGAGCCTGCCAGTCACGCAGCACGGCTTTCCAGGGAGCGAGGGTTACCGCCACGACACCACCAGTCTCTTCCGGCTTCTTACCTCGATCAACACGTTGTGCCGCATCCGCGCCATCCCGCGCATCTGTCCGACCGTTACTCGTTTCATTGATTTCCTATCCGCAGTGGTCCGTAGCCGGGGGCTTCCACGAGGACGATCCGCTTGTCACGACGATGAAGATGAGGTGTGGCGCACACGCGGCCGACAGGGCCTCACGTCACGGAGGCAGCCGCCCACGGCATGGGAGAGACACATCATATCTGTGCGGGATGGTATCGCAAAACCAGACGGGCAACAAGAGGCCGACGGAGCCGCCGCCACTCTTGAAACGCCCCCGCCGTGGTCGCATACTCACGACACTACGCCATGTCGACCGAACCGACCACAGCCACCCAGCCGCTCCATGCCTTGGAAGCCGACGCCGTCTTACGCGCCATCCTGCAGGGCACGGCAACCGAGACCGGCCACGACTTTTTTGCCGCCTTAGTCCGCAACCTCGCCGATGTGTTGGGCACCCATGGAGCCTGGGTCACGGAATATTTTCCTGAATCCCGCCGCCTGCGCGCCCTGGCCTTTTGGATGGATGGCCAGTGGGTGAAAGACTACGAGGTCGACATCGCCGGCACGCCCTGCGAGCGGGTGATCGACAGCGCCACCCTGGTCCATTTCCCCGACCGTATTCTGGAGATCTATCCGCACGAAGAGGAGTTGCGACAGGCCGGGGCCGTCAGCTATATGGGGGTGCCGCTCAAGAATCAAGACGGCGCCATCTTGGGACACATGGCCGTCATCGATCGCCGCCCCATTCCCGAAGAACCGCGCATCCATGCCATCTTCCAGATCTTCGCCGCGCGAGCGGCCGCCGAACTGCGGCGCCTGCGGGCCGAGGCCGAGGTGCGGGACCGGGAGGAAACCGTGGGACGCCTCCTTGGAAGCGCGATGGACGCCATCATCGAGTTGGACGATCAACTGCTGATCACCCGCGTCAATCCGGCCACCGAACGGGTGTTTCGTTGCAGCGGGTCCCGGATGGTCGGTCAGGACTTCCGACGCTTCATGAGCGACGATGACGCCCGACGCGTAACCGACCTCATCGCCGAACTGGACAGCCGCCCCGAAGGACAACGCTCCCTGTGGATTCCCGGCGGACTTACGGCCCGTTGCCCCGAAGGTGGTTCCTTTCCTGCGGAAGCCACGCTCTCCCGGTTTGAATTGCGCCGCCGCACCGCCACGACCGTGATCCTCCGCAACGTGCGCGACCGCATTGAGGCTGAACAAAAAATTCGCTCGTTGACGGTGGAGACCGAACTCCTGCGCGAAGAACTCCAGTCACTGAATCCCGGCACACTGATCGGCGAGAGTCCGGCCCTGCGCCGGGTGCTGGACGACATCGCACAGGTCGCGCCGACGGACGCCACGGTCCTGATCGTCGGCGAAACCGGCACCGGCAAGGAATTGGTCGCGCGCGCGATTCACCAAGCCAGCCAGCGACGCGAGCGTCCGTTGGTGATCGTCAACTGCGCGGCGATCCCTGCCATGTTGATGGAAAGCGAATTCTTCGGCCACGAGCCCGGCGCGTTCACCGGCGCGACCAAGAAGCGGGAGGGCCGGTTTGCCCTGGCGGATCGGGGCACGATCTTTCTCGACGAGATCGGCGAACTGCCGCTGGACCTTCAAGCCAAGTTACTCCGTGTCCTGCAAGAGGGCGAGTTCGACCCCGTGGGCAGCTCTCACACCAAAAAAGTGAACGTACGGATCCTGGCCGCCACCAATCGTGACCTCTCGAGGTCGATCAGGGACGGGCAGTTTCGCGAAGATCTCTATTATCGATTGAACGTCTTTCCCCTCACCCTGCCGCCGTTGCGCGAGCGCGGCGACGACATCGTGCGGCTCGCCTCGGCCTTCGCCCAACGTTGTGCCCGCACCATGGGTCGCACGCTCGCCCCCTTGACCGCCGGCTGCGCCGAACGCCTCAGGCTGTATAGCTGGCCCGGCAATGTGCGCGAGCTGCAGAACGTGATGGAACGTGCCGTGATCACCGCCGTCGACGGCAAACTGAACCTGGCGCGCGCCCTCCCCGACGTCTCCCCCTCAGAGGGACCACCCACATCGAGCGGAGGACGGGAGGCTTCCAACATTCTCACTGCTGAGGAGTTTGAATCGCTGGAGCGAACGAACATCCTGCGCGCCCTGGAGAAGACCGGATGGATCGTAGCCGGCGAAAAGGGCGCAGCGAAACGCCTCGGACTCAACCCCTCTACCTTGGCCTCCCGCATGAAAGCCTTGGGTATCCGCAAGCCTCGCTGACCATTGCCTCATCGCGAAATCTCGCGACGAGCCTCGTGACATTTGGCAAGACACGAAATCCCGCATCCCACGTTCCAAGCCTCTCCTGCATAACCAGCTGATTTATCTACGCAACCGCTCCGGTCACCCTCTGGCATCACTCCTGCTGATAGGCCTGGCATCGATCACGATGCACCCACATGGCGGGAGGGACAGGATGAATAGGAGGCAGGACATCGGGTGGTGGTACTGGTTGACCACCGTCGCACTGCTGGGAAGCAGTCTGCTGGGATGGGCACCCGGCATCTGGTTGGCCATGGCGCTCTGCCTCATCCAGATCGTGCACGTGTGTCGCCTGGTCGGTCACGTGACGGCGTTTCCACTGCAGGTCCGGGTCGCCTACGTGATGCTGCTCGCGGCCGGGCTGTGGGCGCCGCTGCAGTGGATACACCTCATCCAGCTCGTCGGCACGACGGCACGGGTGCTGGTCGGGTACTGCCTGTTGGCCCGCACCCTCTCCCTGGCGCCGTGGAATCGTCGGCAGCCGCTGACCTGGGCGATGCTGCACCGAACCTTCTTCTCGCAGCAGACGGCCGTACCGCCCTGCGGGGCGATTTTCGGCCGACTCTCGCTGGAACGGGTGCCGCAATGAATTGGGAAAGACTATGCCGGAATGCCGACCGGCTGTTGATTCGGCAAGCCATCATCGCTCACTCACAAACAAGGAGGGATTCCATGTCACCAACAACCATCACCGCAACCGTCAACGGCGTGGATGTCGACCGAATGGGGGCGACCGCACAGGCGGTGCAACAACAACCGAGTCTGGCCACGTTTCAGTTTCGCGCGAAGAACCAATGGATCAACGGCGGCCACAACCGCTCGACGATCAAGAGTTTCTACGGCGCAGGGCAGGAGGACGAGGGGCGCACCAAGCCCTTCGTGCTCGATGCGGATGAGCCGCCCCTGCTCTTGGGTGAAGACCATGGGGCGAACCCGGCGGAGTATCTGCTGCACGCGCTGGCGGCATGCCTGACCACATCCATGGTCTACCATGCCGCCGCGCGCGGTATTCACATTGAGTCGCTGGAATCGACGTTGGAAGGGGATCTGGATCTGCAGGGTTTTCTCGGCCTGTCCGACCAAGTTCGCCCCGGGTATCAAGCCATTCGGGTCACGTTCACCGTCCAATCGGACGCGAACCCCGAGCAGTTGCGGGAGTTGGCGAAATTCTCACCGATTCACGACACGATTGCGAACCCGGTGCCGGTCACTATTCACGTACAGGCGAAGTGATAACCAGGGCCTGGGCATCCCTGGATGCCCAGGCCAGCTCAGTCTCGAAACAACCGCACGGCCACTTTCTGGCCTTTGATCCTGGTCCGGCTTAAGGCTTCGATGACCTGTCGGGCCGCCTCTTCTTGTACATCGACGAGGGAAAATCGCTCCTCGACTTCAATGGCCCCGATCAGGCGCGACGGCACTCCGGCTTCATTGGCGATGGCGCCGACCAGATCACCCGGCCGGATTCCCATGGCTCGACCGGCTCCGATATACACCCGCACCGCTCCCGCTGCGCGCCCACGTCCGGATCCGCCTCTCGGTGCGCGCCCGCGATCCCCCGACTGAGGGGCCGAACCGTAGGATGGGCGTGACGTCCGGTAGGGCTCTGGCGCCCTGACCTGCACCGCCGGAATTTCCTCGTCCGCTTGATCACCCCCGTGCGAACCATACACCAGCTTGATGGCGGCGGCCGCAATATCCGCCGGATCGGCCGAGGCGGACAGGGCATCGACAACTCGCCGAAAATCTTCGAGCCCACCCGCGCCCAAGGTGGTCTGAATGGATGCCTTCGTTCGCTCCAACCGTTTGGCCAGCAGATCGCCCAACGAGGGCACCGGCGCGATCGTGATTCTGGCCTTGGTATGCTGTTCCACCGCGCGCAGCAACCGCTGTTCGCGGGGTTCGATGATCGTGATTGCCGTGCCTTCCCGGCCGGCCCGGCCGGTCCGGCCGATCCGGTGGACGTAGACCTCCAGAGACGAGGGCAGATCGTAATTGATCACATGGGACACGGACGGAATATCCAGTCCGCGGGCCGCCACATCGGTCGCCACCAGGAGTTCGGTCTGCCCTGAGCGAAAGGCCTGCATGACGCGATCGCGCTGCACCTGGCTCATGCCCCCATGAATCGCCTCGGCCCGGTACCCGCGACCGTTCAGCGCCGCCGTCACCTCATCGACCTCCAACCGCGTCCGGCAGAAGACGAGGGTCGACTTGGGCGAGCCGATATCCAGCACCCGGGCCAGCGCGGCCACCTTATAGGGACGGTTCACGACGTAGGCGGTTTGCTGGACGCGCGGCGTGGCACCGGCTTTCACCGGTTCGCGGGCGATCGTGACCTCAGTGGGATTCTTCAAATGCCGTCGCGCGATGGACGCAATCCGCGGCGGCATGGTCGCTGAAAACAAGGCGGTCTGTTTGGTCGCCGGGGTTTCCTCAAGAATGGCGTCGAGGTCGTCGGCGAAGCCCATATCGAGCATTTCGTCGGCCTCGTCCAACACCACCACTTGCAGGTCAGCCAGTTTCAGCGTCTTGCGCCGAAGATGATCCAGCGCCCGGCCGGGCGTCGCGACGATCACTTCCACCCCACGCCTAAGGGCCTGGAGCTGCGGCCCCATCGCTTGGCCGCCATATAACGCCAGCACACCGATGCGCAACTCCTTGCCGTAGCGTTGCACCGCCTCGCTCACTTGCACGGCCAGTTCCCGGGTGGGCACCAACACCAGCGCGGTGGGGCGCTGCCGTGGCCCGTGGGCGATCCGCTGCAGGAGCGGCAAGGCAAACGCCGCTGTTTTTCCGGTACCGGTGGCGGCCTGCCCCAGCAAGTCTCGTCCCTCCAGCAACGGAGGAATGGCTTCACGTTGAATCGGAGTCGGCTCTTCGTAGCCCAGCGCTTCCAGGGTGGTCAACAGGGAGGCTTCTAATCCGAGCGCGGCAAAACCGGGGGAGAATCCCTTGGCGGCCGGCTCTGTCGGCGATGGCGTCGTGGTGTGTTTCATGAGGAGGGACTAAACCTTTCTTGGTAATGCTAGCTGTTCATGCTGGGGGGCCACATAAATTCCAACTCAGGGAATCTCGCTTTGTAGTCGTCGTGGCTGGCATGGATGACCTTGATGGCCTCGTCCCGGCCGTACATGCTCGTGATCTCTACCTTGTTGTGCAGGGTGGACCCCGGCGCCTGCTTGTAAGTCAGAAAATAATGCTGCAACCGATCGAGGAGGGTCATGGGACATTCCTTGAGATCGGTCAGCGTCCCGTAGACGGCATCGTCGCGCATGACCGCGATGATCTTGTCGTCCGCCTCGCCGCCGTCCGCCATACTGAACCCTCCGATCGGCCGGGCGGTCAACAAGATATCGCTGTGGGGAATCGCCTTCTCCGTGAGCACGCAGATATCGAGGGGATCGCCGTCGCCGATCATATCCGGCCGACCAGCGCGCGCGCCGAACAGTTTCGCCACCCGCTCGCCGCAATAGGTTTGCGGAATGAGGCCGTAGTACACCGGACAGAAGTTGGAAAACCGCTGAGGACGATCGACCTTCAGAAAGCCCGTGGCCTTGTCCACCTCATATTTCACCGTATCGCTGGGCACGATTTCGATATAGGCCGTCACCAGATCCGGGGCCTGGTCTCCCATCGACACTCCGTGCCAGGGATGCGCTTTGAACATCAGGCTCATCAGTCGTCGCGCCGCATCGATTTCCTTCTTGCTCATCCTGCTTCAGTCCCCCCTGTACATGCCTTCGGAATTGACGGTCTGACGATCGTACGATCCGGCAAGGTCTGGATTAATTCGATGACACACCCGCACAAAGGCAAGCGTATCCGGCAGAGAAATAGACAGCTTATAACACATCGCGGTGGAAGGAAACAGCAAGGAGACTCCAGCCGGCGGAAGAACCCTGCGGCCCGGGCTCGATCGCATGGCACACGAGTGATTCACCATGGGCGGTCTGATCTCCCGGTTTCGACGAGAGCCGCTCCACTGTGTCTCAAGAATGGTCTCCCGGCTGCCGATACAGGAATCAGGACAGGAATGCACCCCGCAGCCCACGTTCGCTGCCCGTTCCCGAGGTCCGTCCATGGCCCAACCAGGTTTCACCGAGTCCCCTCACCTGCCTTGCTCGGGAACGCTCTCCGAGATCATCGCAGAACCGGCGATTCGTGCCATCATGTCGACACGAACCGTGACCGTCACCATGGACGACTCCCTTGCCCGTGCCCGGGAGCTCTTTCATGAACACCATTTCCATCACCTGCTGGTTGTGCAGGGCAAGACCCTGCTCGGCATCATCTCAGACCGCGACCTGCTGAAGGCCGTGAGCCCTCATGTCGGGACACTGTCCGAAACCGATCGCGACCGGGCGACATTGAACAAACGGGCCCACCAGATCATGAGCCGGAAGCTGATCACGATCACCGCCGATACGACCGTCGAAGTCGCGGCACGACTGCTGCTCGAGCATCGCGTGTCCTGCCTCCCTATCGTCACCGCGAATGGGGCTCTCGAAGGCATCGTGACCTGGCGAGACCTGCTCCGCGCCTACCTTCGGCAGGGTCCCACCGGCGGCTGATCGCGAGGCGATTCCGTCCGTAGCCCCCACTTCGGACCTCCCGTTCACGCAAAACCGGACAACCTCCTCCTCAGCCCTTACTCACACCATTCACATGCTCAGCAGTCAGGATGGCAGGGTGCGCCATTTGGTTCGGGAATGACCAGCGGCGATCGCTCGCATACGGGGCAGCGAGAGTCAGCAGGCGAGTGCCCGCCCGGCCAGCAACGGCTGCGCCGCTGCTGACCGTCCAAGTCTAGCCTATTCTCATCCTGAAATTTGTGGGAACGTTCGAGAGGTGGCTTAAAAGGTGTGGCGTACACCGAAGAGCAAGCCCATCGAGGAACCGTCACCGTCGGCGGAATTCCGCTTCCAGGCGGTTTCCATATTGAGCATCAGGCCTTTCGGCGCCCCCTGGAAGAGACTCGTCATCGGATAGTCCAATCCCGCGCCGAACCGCCAGGCGAAGGAATCTGCTTGATCCTTCGTATTGATGTTCACCCCGATCCCGCTGGTGACATAAGGAACAAGAGCGCCGATATGTCCCGGGCGATATTCCAAATTCACGGGCAACAGGGTAATCGTATTGAGCGAGCCGTTCCGGGGCGAATCAATCCCATGGTTTTCCCACTCCAGCATCATGCCGAAACGAAACCATTTGTTGATGCCATACATGCCCTGAAAGTTGAGCGCCGGACCGGTCGTGGATAACCCGGAACTCTGCGTCATAAAACTCGGGCCCACCCGGAAACCAAACGTCATCTTGCCTTCGTCGGCCATGCCCTCATGCACCCACTCGGCAGCCGCCGCGAAAGCGGGAGCAACACTCACCAGCAAGGCCAAGACCATAGCTCTTCTGAACACAGACCGTTCGCGATTCCGACGCATAGCATCCTCCTAATCAAGGTGAAACAAACTACGGCGTGCACTCTACGCAAGTGGCCTTCCCGGTTTCAAGACAAAGCGGCTCGCTCCCCCAAGACAAAATAGTTCCAAATATTGTCGCAAACTGAAACACAATGAACGCTCAGATAGCGGCATCGGAGTAAAACCAGTACTACGTAGTATTGATCAATTCAACCGGAAGGCTCTTTCGCCCTGAGCGGACAGGAGCGGCGAAGGGCTAGGGGACAGGTAGCGGGCCGGACCGGATCGACCGACGCGGAGAAGTCACGCGGGGGCAGCGGGGAGCGCGATTCGCCTCAATCCGGCATGGCACTCCACCCCTTTCCTCGATTATGATGAAAGAAGAAGGTTCGACAGTCACACTAACCCGACACTGACCATGCCGATCTTCCCCTGTCAGCGGCCGATTCGAAGCAGCGGCACTGGAACGGCCCTCGGCGGGATAGTTTGTCTCACAGCGTGGTTGGTGGCCGGTTCACATCTCTGGGCCGGATCGCCGCCACAGACCAATCCGCACAACAGACAGGCGGATGCCGAACAGGGTAGAGCGATCTTCAACGGCAAGGGCCTCTGCTCAACCTGCCACGGAGTGGACGGCCACAGAGACCAATTCCCCCCTGAACTCAGCTCGCATATCCGGGAGAACATTCAGCGGTTGAGTCCCGCCCCTACAGACCTAAGACGGGCGGACACACTGACATTGACCACGGACAAGCAGCGATTCGAGGCCATCCGACACGGGCATCTCCGTACCGCCATGTACCCCCTTTCGAAGGGTGCCCTCTCCGACGAAGACATTCTTGCGCTGCTTCCTTACCTGGCTTCAATCCGTGGCCCCTTCACGCGTGCCGATCCCACGCCTGCGCCTGCTACCCCCCTGCGAGGCGACGCGGCACAGGGGCGGCAACTCTTTCATGAACTCGGCGGGTGCGCCATCTGCCACGGCATTGAAGGCCACCTCGACCGACGGCCCTCGATCTCGAAAGACCTGGCTCAACGGTTGGACGCACTCCCTGCACCGCCCGCCAATCTCCGGGACCCTGCCGCCCTGAAATCGCAGACCGATGAAGATCGTTTTCTCTCGATCAAACGGGGGCACCCCGGCACGGCGATGTACCCGAAAACGCTCCTGCGCGACGACGATATTCGCGACCTTGTGGCCTATCTGGCTACGCTTCTGGAAAGAGGCCGGTAGTCCAGTCCAGGTAGCCCAACGGACCACCGGCTCCGCGCCCGAAACGTCCGTCGTACGACAGCTAGCTAGGACCGGGAGGATCTTCGCGATCTTCTCCCGTGAGCACATCGGCCTCTTGTGCTTCTAGTTCCTGCAATTCGGTCAGAATGCTTTGCAGGAGCTGGCGGCGCTGTTGCAGACCCTTCTTCGGGATATCCCGCGCCTGCGGCTCTTGCGCCGATTCAGGCAAGTTCACGATCGCTTCGGCCTCCCCCAACGTGGCGTACTTATACGACTCAACGTATTGGTGCGTACTGCCGAAAATCGTCGCAAGCATCGCCTCTACCTCCGCATCGAAGGCTTCGAAGGTCGACTGCACGACGGGAGCGTGGGCCAACCCTTCGAGTTTCTCGATGTGACCCTTGATGTCGTCGCTCCTCATTCGAGCCTGATACATGGAATTGACGTCCGCCATGGCGTGACCTCCTCTTGTGTCCTGTGGCTGGTATACCTCCGCACGGGCACGATGCCAGCTAGGAATGTCCCGAGCGGCCGGGGACAACGGTGGAGGTGGTCGGATTTCCCGTGCGCCTCAACGCAAGGTCTCTTCTGCCACACGGCGCACAAGATAGCCGACGATGGCGATATTCACCGCCACTACCGCCAGCCCGGACAGCGACCAAGCGCGAACCACCTCGTGAAGCTCATTGGGCAGGAGCAGGCAGGTGGAGATGACCGTCAGATAGGCTGCCCACGAAGTTTCGCTCCACAGGCCGAACCCCTCGACGAACAGCAACGTCGCGTAGGACAAGCTGACGAGGCTCATCAGGAATAGACTATGGCGTGGCGACGAATCCACCGTGAGGGCCAGTGCCTGCAGAAACTGGGTGTGCGTGCTTAAATGAAGCGCGTCCAGAACGGGAGAGAGCAGGGTCTCGATCTCAGGATCGATCCACCGGAGAAAGCCTGACCCGGCCAGTAAGACCAGCAACCCTTTCACAAGCTTGAAGAGGGCGATGGGCGCCAGGCTGATCTGGTGCGGCATCGGGGCGTCTACCGCCATAAGGTTGTTTCCAGCCGCACGATGACGATGGGCCCTTGCTCTTCGTCACTACACATCGGACGTTGAGTGTACCAGTCCCTTTGTCACGGCGCTATCCGCGGATGTATCCGGTACGACCCGAGGCCACGACGCATGGCGGACCTATGTTCACAAGGGACTGACCGCCTATCCGGAGCTGCAGTTCGACCTCATCCGCGTCCTGCCGGGAATGGGCAATCTGGTCCTGTAGTATCGAAGTGTTCAGGGGCTGCCGGCGGCTGAAATGAGGACGGGCAACGAGGAAAGTCTGCTCCAAACCGTCCGCCTGCACGATGCGAAGGAAGAGGCGACCGCCGAGGCCGGACTCAGGAGAGCCCCCCCGCTCGGGCGATGGCCGGTCAGGTGGGCGATGATAAGACCGGCATCCCTGGCCGGATCGTTGGTAAACGGGGTGTCGTGCCGGCGAGTGACCGAGGTTGTCAGGCGTTCAGCCGCTGCCTGACCGGCAGCGAAAACTCCGCCTGCTGCTGAATCCGTCGCAGATGTGCCATCGCATCTCCTTGCCACACCGGGTCACCTGCAGCCACCAACCAGGCTTGATCGGCCAACGCCACCGCCCGCCTCGCACAGACCCGCGCTTTGCCTTCTACCCCCTGCTCCCAAGCCGCCCTCGCCGCTGAGAGCTCTCGATCGATGCGTACAAAATCGGACATGCATCACCACGCTACGGCTGTGAGGTCGGACCTGTCAACGCGCGGGCAGCCGCGGCGCAGGTGTTCATTCAGAGCCGGGAGAATTTTACCCGTTTCAGGGAATCTCCTATTCCTTTTCCCACGCCGACCATGCATAGTGCGGGAACGATTCGAGCTCCATTGGCATCGACAGCCCGTCATCGACGCCGTCCGCAACAACACCCGAACGGATCGTACCAACTCATCCTATGCGCAAATCCGACATCTACCGCTTCCACGATTCGGCTCGTAAAGACCGGAAGTTTATGGCCGCAGCCCTGCTTCTCGCAGCCCTCCTCCTCGCGGCCCTGCTCTCAAGCCTAGGCCTGGATGTGTTCAACCCCGCCGTCAAGTAGTCGCGACCCACCGCTCTTTCAGGTATGATCGAGCCGGCTCCGCAATCGACCCATCGCATCCAAGGAATCGAACGGATTGCCTCACCCTCACCACACATGACGTGGATCGTCTATATCTTGGAATGTGCCGACGGGAGCCTCTACACGGGCATCACGAACGACTTGGCTCGTCGCCTGCGGGCACACGCCAGCGGGAGGGGCGCGAAATACACGAAACGCCGAGGGCCCTTTACGGTGCGATATACCGAACGCTTGGACAGCAAGGGTGCCGCCTTACAGCGTGAAGCCGCGATCAAATCACTGGATCGAACGGCAAAGCACGCGCTGCTGGCAGCCGCTCCGTAGTCAGATCAGCCGAACAGGCAGTATTGTGCCCACCCACCTTATTTCTTTTTCACCACCCTCTTCTTCGGTTTCACCGCCGCCTTAGCCGGTGTCTTCGACGGCTTCCTTTTTGCGGTCCCACCCAACACGATCACCGGCTTCTCCGGCGAAAAGGCCTCCTCGATCCGGCTTTTGCCGTTCGACGCAAGGATGACGAGCCCTTGATGCTTTTCGATACTCTGCAGTAGATACGACACGTCGGTCTGTGCAAACCGATCGCGCGCATCCTGTACTCGGCTGCCGGTCCCGAACAACGCATCTGCTTCGTCGAAGAAGAGAATGGACCCGTGGCGATTCGCCATGTCGAACACGCGATTCACATTCTTTTCCGTTTCACGCACATGTTTGCTGACGACTGCCGCCAGATCCACGCTGGCCAGATGAAGTTGCAGTTCGTCCGCCAACACTTCCGCCGCTTTCTGCCGTCGCAGCGGCGTGGCCCCCGACAGCACGATCACCGCGCCGGAAGGCTCCTGCGCACGAGCCTTCCTGGGTCTTTTCGCAGGCGCCTTTGTGTTCTGCTGCGGAACGTTCTTGCGTCGCCGAGTCACCGTTGCACCTGCCATAACCTTCGTCCCTTTCCAGTTCTAGTATGACCCACGGGTCTCCCCCCATGAGAAGGGGAAGCACCGAGTATAACCGGTTCTCATTCCTGTCGCTGAATTTCTTCTTGCTCCTCCGAAAGGCAGGTCAATCGTAGAGCGTCGAACGTGGGGCGTCGCACGTAAGACGTGAACCGTATCTCGTCGGGGTCAGAGCGTATGGCTGAGGCGTATCGCAGATAGCCCTCTCTTTCTGGGGCCTGCCTGCTCGGTATCTCACTGCGCGCGTCCAACGAGGGCCTTCGAAGGCCGCGCGTTGCGCGAGCAAAAGACATTGAGCAGGCAGGCCCCTCTCCTACGTCTCCATCATTTCCAGACGCGCATCAAACTCATGCCCGCAGGCGGCACATCGAAGACAATCGGATTCGACGGTGAACTCCTCCGTTCTGGCCGCCATGCCGCCGCAATCGGGGCATCGAGCCAGATGCACCCGACGATCATCCACCGTCTCGTAGTGCACGCCGTGCAGGCAGTACACCGGTTTCCCATCAAGCTCCCAGGGCCTGCCGGCATGGTCATGCACGGGCAGCACAAGGTAGTGTTGCTTCACATACTCTGCCAGTGCCCGATCACTCGGAAACCCATCCTGTATCAATTTGCCGCTCACAGCGTCATAGAGCGCCTGCTCTTTCACGATTGCCTTGGTCGGACCCATATGTCACCTCCCACGGCTTCGGAGACCAACCTGCTCGCCGGTCCAAACCGACCCGGCCAGCTCAGAAGCGAACGGCGTACAGCCGACTCACGTGGCCGGCCCTCTTGGAGGCTTCGTCGCTCATATCCACCAGGCCTGCGGGTCGGACGTCTTCGGCCACGATCGATGGTCCGCCCGGACGACGGCCCCGCATGCATTCGATACGACGGCGTAGAGAGAGACATCGGGGTGAGAGTTGCACGTGTCGTAGACATAGCACCTCCTCTCGATAGGGTGGGACGTTCGATCTTATGCCTCTCACGCGGACCAGGCAAGCCACCGTCCCACTGCCATTCGTCTCACTTGACGTCGGTGCGACGCGAGTGCAAGGTTAGGCGATGCATCGACTGCGTGATTCTGCGGGTTGCTCCTCCTATCAACGGGATATCGTCATGATCGGTTTCTGGTTGCTTCTATTGTGGCTCCTGCCGCCCACGCTCCCGGCGTTCGCGACGTCTCCGACACAGGATCTACCGACCGCCTCTCCCAACCAGCTCTCGGGCCATGAACTGCTGCGCATCGGCGAAGTCCACGACCAGCAGGAACACTTCCCCGAAAGCCTGACCTATTACCGCCTGGCACTGTCGAAGTTCCGGGAGAAGAAACAGTCCCAGGGCATCGCCACGGCCCTGATGAAGATTTCCCGCGTCCTCGAGCGCCAGGGCAAGCTCCAGGAGGCCTATGCCTCGTTGCAGGAAGCGGTGCCCTTGTTTGCGCAGACAGCCGATCGCTCCGCACATGCCGAAGGGTTGCTGGCCACGGGACGCGTGGCGGCCCAGCTGGGGCAGCGCGAGGCCTCACGCGAGGCCCTGACCCAAGCCGCCGCGCTCTTTACGCGCGTGCGCAACGCCAGGGGGCGGAACGACACGCTGGTGCAATTGGGGCTCTTGCAAGTGGTGGACGGCGAAGCCGACGCCGGGCTTTCCGCGTTGCAACAAGCGGCAGAGGAGGCCCGCACCCGGCGGCATGTCGAGCAACAATTCACCGCCACGGTCGCGCTCGGCGACGCCCACTGGCTGCTGGGGCACATGGGTGACGCGCAGACCCATTACCTCGAGGCACTGGCCCTCGCCGAAGCGGAACATCACCTGCCGTTCGAAGGCATGCTCAAGCTCCGGCTTGCCCGGCTTGACGTGGGGAAGGACTCGCTCAACGATCGTCTCGCGCTGGCGAAACGGGCTCTATTGATTGCGCAGTCCATCCGCGACCCCTCCGGCGAGGCCGATGCCTGGTCACTCATCGCCGATCTCCACCGGCAGTTGGGACAACAGGCCGAAGCCGACCAAGCCGATGCGCGGGCCATCGCGATCTATCGCAGCCGCGAGTTGTTCGTGCATGGAATCCGGTAGGCAGAGAGCCTGGCCGCCAGCACACGTCCACGAGGCGGGGGCCTTCGCGAATGTTCAATATTCGGTTCTCCATGTTCAATTGAACATGCATCATTGAACATTGAACATCGGCGGGCCGGGCACAGGCCGAATATTCCTGATCTATCAAGCCCCCTTGGTCGCGCGCCAGGCGGTTACTGCCCCGATCAGCAGCAACAGCGTCGAGAGCAGATAGGGCGCACCGGGGAGGTGCCAGTCGGCTTGTGGACCAATGAAGGCCGCAAAGGTTTGGGTGAACAGCGTGGGGCCGAGCAACCCGGCGATCCCGGTGAGGCTGGCGATCGCGCCCTGTAACTGCCCCTGCTCGGACGGGCGCACACGGCGCGTCATGAACACTTGGGCTGACGGCGCAGCAAGCCCCCAGAATGCCATCACCGGAATGCCGAGACAGTAAATGAGCGGTGTGGGGGCCAGCCCGTAAATCGCAAACCCAGTCGCCCCGGCCAGAAGCCCGAGGAGCAGCGTCCGCCGTTCTCCCAGGCGCGCCGTAATCGGCCGCACCAACGTCCCCTGGACGATCATGGCACAGACGCCGACGCCGGCCAACGTGAAGCCCACCGCCGAGGGTCCCCACCCATAGCGATATCCCAGGTACAGCACCGCCACGCTGGGCAACACCACATGCGCCAAGCTCATCAGGAAATTGGTCGTCGCCAACCCAAAGAGTTCGTGATGGGAGCGCAGTAGGCTCAACGCGCCGACCGGATTGGCCCGGCGCCACTGGAACGGAGCCCGTCTGTCGACCGGAAGCGATTCCGGCAACACAAAAAACCCGTAGCAGGCATTGAGCACACTGGTCGCCGCCGCTCCCCAAAACGGCCAGCGTGGATCGACGGCGCCCAGAAGCCCTCCTACGGCCGGGCCCAGGACGAAACCGAGTCCGAAGGACGCGCCCATCATGCCGAACGCCGCCGCCCGCTTGTCCGGAGGCGTCACGTCGGCGATGTACGCGCCCGCTGTGCTGAAGCTCGATGAGGCGATGCCGGAAATCACCCGTCCGGCGAAGAGCCACGACACATTCGGCGCCAACGCCATGAGAATGAAATCGAGGCCCAACCCGAGGTTCGAGAGCAGGACGACCGGGCGTCGACCGAATCGATCGGACAACGAGCCCTGGATCGGCGAACAGACAAATTGCATCAGCGCCCATGCCGTGCCCATAAGGCCGTAGACTTCGGCCGCTCGCGGCGTGTCACCCCCCAGGAACTCCTCCACCAGTTTCGGAAGGACGGGAATGATGATCCCGAACGACAGCATGTCGAGCACGACCGTGACGAGAATAAACGCCATCGCCGCTTGTCGCGGGTGAGGTGAGGGCTGTGCATGAGTCATAAACGGGGCCATGGTACCAGGCCCGGCGCCCCATCGGCCATGCCTCCTCTTGCGCGCGGTTTTCTGCTACCCTGCCTCCGATGCCCGCCACGCTCCAAGCCTTCATCGCCATCTTTGTGGTCGGCGCCGTGCTCCGGTCCTCGGGACTGTTGGGAAAACCCCATGCGGAGCGGCTCGCCGCGTTCGTGTTCTCGATCAGCCTCCCGGCGACCATTGTCGTGTCGCTCGATCACATCGTTGTGGCTCCCAGCGCGTGGAAACTGCCCATTGCAGCCTGCCTCGTCACCGTCTCCATGTTGCTGTGCGCCTGGCCGCTGGCGCGCCTCCTCCACCTGCCGCGCGCGTCGCACGGGGGATTCCTGCTCGGCACCGGCTGCATCAATTCGGTCTACTTCGCCTATCCCGTGGCGCTGGCCACGTTCGGCGAGCGCGGCCTTGCACACGCGATTCTCTTCGACTTGGGACAAACCACGCTGACACTCACCATCCTCTACGGTATTGCCGTCTGGCACGGAACCAAGGAGGCAACCCTTCGATATGCACTGGTTCGATTCATCTCTTCGCCACCGTTATGGGCACTCAGCTTCAGTCTCCTCTGTTCGCTGGCGGAGTGGCATTTCCCGACCTGGCTCCTTACGGTGTTGACGCCCCTTCATTGGACGACGACACCTCTGGCAAGTCTGGTCCTGGGGCTGTCGATCAATTTCACCGCCCTCCGCCGTACCTGGTCCCTGGCACTGATCGGCGTGGCCATGCGAATAGGCGGCGGCCTGCTCTTGGGACTGGCCGTCGCTGCGGTCTTACGTCTCACAGGGATGGAGCGATCGATCGTCATCCTGATCGCAGCGATGCCGTCGGCCGTCACCGCCGTGATCTTCGCCGCCAACACAGGGCTCGATGAAGATCTGGTCACCTCGATCGTGGCGCTCTCGATTTGTTGCGGCGTCGCCCTGCTGCCCTGGCTGCCATACCTAATGCGCCTGCTGGTGACCTGACAGATCCATGACTCCACTCCCGTTGTCCCCGTGCCGCAAGACGTCTGTCCCTCTGACTCCTCATCTGTGGGAACCGCATCACGCGTTGTGAGGTTTTTGCGACGGCAAAAATTGCCTAGCGCAGATGGCTATGCGGCATCGTTCCGCATGAACTCACGATCGCCGCATTTGGAGAGGCGTTGAGCGGGGAACGGCGTTCTTTGTCGGCATGCGGCAGAACGGTATGAGGCTTGCTTTTCTCGTCAGGCAGACACAGGAGGCATGATCATGCACGACCCCGCGCTCTGGGCAAGCTGGTACCTCTGGCTGCTGGCGGTACCGGCTCTTGTCATCGGAACTCTCATCCGTGATTGGCTTCAGCGCAAACAACCGGCGCGATTGCGCAGGCGGAAGTGAGAACCGAGCTCATGGGCCCGCAGTAGCCCTGTGAACTCCGCACCGCCCGTCGCCGGTCGCCTCACCTCCCGACCGGTCACGAACCTTCCGGTGGAACCGGCACCGGCTTCACCTCGATGTCCATCCACATCCCACGGGAAAAATGGGGAGCCCCCGTTACCGGGTCTGCCAGAAAACACAGCAGCCCGTAACGCCCCGGCTCCAGATCGAGATGCATGAAGGCCTGACGACCGGGATCGATGCCGGTCACCCCGCCGGCTTCCCGACCGGCGGAATTGAGAAGTCCGCCGGGTCGATACCGTTCAATGAAGTCTCGCGCCGATGCGCCCTCTGCGAGACGAATCATCACCACTTCGTGAGCCTGCCCGCCATCATTCAGGAGATGCACGGTTCGAGCCCCCGCCTGCAGCGGACCACTCACTGCAAATGCAAAATCGGTCAGACGGAGCGTCGCATCGGCTCGCGGCGCCGGTTCGCCGGACGGCGCGGCCGCCACCACCCGAAGAGCCCGCACCATGCCGCGCATGGCGTGGGGACGACCCGCGACGTCGGGAATGCCGCACAGCAAGAGATAGTCTCCCGGCTCAAGCTCAATGTCGACGGACGCCTCGTTGCCGGGAGCGACACTATTCACTCCCCCATGGCGCCGCAGCCAATTCGGCAAGCTTGGCGACCGGGAAGCCAAGGCTCGTTCGACGGCCGCGATAGTTTTACCCGAAGGCAGGGCCAGGAACTGGATCTGGTGCACGTCTGTGCCGCGATTGATAAGCCGCACCCTGCGCCGACCGGCTTCGAGCTGCTCCGGACCGGTGAAGGCATTCTCTTCTGCGATGAACGTCGTGACTGCTGCCCCGACGGAGACGGGCGACCAGCACAGGGTGATGAAGAGAGCCGAGACCGCCAGTCGGCGGCTCAGGGACCGGAACGGCATGTGCTTGAGACATTGAGCAGACATCTCTTCGTGAGCATACTCCGACGCCAAGCCGGTTCCCAGCGGGTTGCAGAAAAAAAGGGAGTGGTCGCGATTCACTGAGGAGGATTACGGGGACGATGTATTGCGGTCGACGCTCTGACCCAGGGCCGGTTCCAACCGTATCGCTTGTTGGAAGAGGAGCGTGAATTCAGGCCGACCGGCGCGTAACCGCTCGGCCCGCGCCATCGAGACTCGCGCCTCGGCCGGACGAGACAGTCTGATCAGACATCGGGCTTCATCCAGACGTTGTTGGATCTGCAAAAAGAGCGGTAACCACTCCGTTCGGACCCTCTGAAAATAGCTCATTGCCGGCTCACAGTCCGCTTCACGGATCTTACCGACGGCATAGTTACGAAAACTCCGGCTCAGATTTCTCCCGAACGCCAGCAGCGCATAATCGGCCAGCGGCGACTCGGGATGTTGCGTCACCAGCCCGGTCAACAGCGCCTGGCCTGCCTGCAATTGGTCCCCCCGCTGCCAGAGCAAAAATTTGGATGCTTCCTCACTCGCAGACGAGCCGGTCAGGAGGGAGGCGCCGACTCCATGTTCGTCGACCACCGTCACGCTTGCCGCGCGCGAGCGGATCCACTCCGCTTGAGCCCCCCCCTGAGGTCGGTATTCAGCCGTCACGCGATAGGCCCCCGGTCGATCGAACGTCCATCCCAACGCGCCATAAAAGACCGGAAACACCGCCGCGACCGACTCGCCCGGAGCTAAGGCGGTCCTGGTATGCACCGCATCTGTGTAGAACAACGGCAGAAACACGAACCGGGGCCGAATCGAGCTCGACACTGCAATCTGAATCGCGCCGGTTTGCGGGTCGAGCAGCTTGGACACCTCCACCGGCTTCGCGCCTACATTGACGAGCCGAACGGTGGCATAGGCCGGCTCGCCCAGACTCAGCGACGAGGTGCCCATGTCGAGGGTGAGCTCAAGCGTGGCCGAGCCAGGAGATTCCTGCGTCAGTCCAACGGACGCCCGCGCCGCCAGGAACAGACACGCGACGATGCACACGAGAAACATCTTCCGAGGCAGTTGCGTGGCAGGATCGAGGCGCATACGTCGCCCTCTCGTGTTACTGGCAGTCGGTAATCGTGAGTTCTTCCTGAGGATGGGCCCAGGCCGCATGATCATTGATGACCCATGTAAAGGGCGCAGCGGCGACGGCGCCGGGGAATTTGCACTGCCCCGGATGGTTGGCCAAATGGTCTCGGCTTTGCTCGGAAAAACGGTACACCGGATCGCCCGTCAGATCGTCGGATTGCGTCATGATCGACGTACCGTCCCCGTCGCTGTGGTGAAGATTGAAGGCATGGCCGATCTCATGGGCCGTCGTGCGAAAGTAGGCGGCCCCGTCGGTCCGGATCGTGTTCGCGCGATAAAAAACGGCGAAGGCCGACCTGGTGTGTCCCTGCCACATCTTGCCCAGGATGAATTCAGGCACACAGACATCCAGTACCTCGCCGTAATGATCCACCACCGCGCCGTAGAGGTGGTACGTATTGCAGAAGGCGAAGGGACAGGCAGACGCGGGAAACAACGAGAGATGGCGGTGGCCGTTTTCCAATGTCGAGAGTTCGGCATCGCTGATGCACTCGTCTTGGGCGATATTGAGCGGCTGAATTGCCGTGTCGTCCTCTTCGACATCGAGGCTGATACCCGCATCGTTGAAGACCGTCCCGAGTGTGACCGCCTGGCCATTGACCGTCTGGGCAGGAGGGAATGTCGTTCCCGTCATACGGTCGAACTCAAGTGACACGCAGGAGACGAGCAGGCAGGCGAACACCGGAACCACGATCGACAGGAGGACACGAAACGAGGGAGTAAACATGGACGCCTCCTGACGAGCAGCAACTGCCATGGGTCGGAGGGTGGAGTGAATGGTACATTAGGCTACGTAACTCAGATCATTCTGTCAATGGGTGCGGTCCGTTCCGAACCACATGCCACTGTCGATTCCATCAATCGTCAGGATCTGTTGCTCCACGAATTCACGCCGTGCGAACAACACTACGTAGTGGTATCGGATGGGATACGGGACAGTATCCGATGCGATACTGTCTCACCCTTCTCCAAATACCAGCACACTCAGCCACTGCACCCAAGCGATTGTTATTACGCGCAACGGTGCGTTCCGAGTTCCATGGTGCAAAGATTGCGTCCTGTATGGCTGTCGGCCAACTCTCCAATCGGGCAGACCTGTTGTCCACGCTTCCAGGATCGATCGCGGAAGCCAAGGAGGACACAATGCTACGACCCACCCTCTTGATACTGTTTCTCTGCGGCTGTGTCCCACCTCCTCCCCACCAATTCGTCCCGGGAGGACCGCTCGGCGAAGCCGGACAAACGGTGCAAGGCCCTCGCCGGGCGAGTGATGAAGAAGTGCGCGCCATGTTGGCAGAATCGTCGTTGCATCAGCGGGACTCAGCCGGGCCTGTCGATGTGAACGGCTTGCTCACCCAGATTACCCAAGCCACACACTTTCGGCAGAAGCAGCGTTTGGTGGATCGGTATCACCATGCAGCCCTGCTTCTGCCGGAAGCCGAGCGTGCTCAGGCAATTCAGCGGTTACGAGATGCCGTAGGACAGAATGCAACCGGACATTGACCGGGAAGAAGGACAGTTCCGACTCACAGTCCCGCGCAATGCCCATAGGAACAAGAAAGGAACGGGCCATGAAGCGGATACAGCTTGGCACGATGATACTCAGCGCAACCATCATCCTGGGCGGACTAGCACTGGCCTCCACAGCGGCTGACGCCCACGAATGGCTCGGTGACTGCGTCGTGGATTTCGACAATACATTCGCCTTGACCTATATCTACGGACAGGCCAGAGGGAACTTCGGATACCCTACGGGCATCGACAATTCAGGCGAGTTGCAACCCTGCAATGCCACCCACCAGGCTTGCTGGACCTATCGTCATCGCTGCTTTGGCAATTACATCAATGTGGACGATATGACCTATGGCCATATTCACCTGGTGTTTGATAGCCCGAGCCTGCTCGCGCCCTGTTTCGTCGATCCTGGCGACGGGCCTGGCGCGGGCTACGGCAGAAAGGTCGGTGATGACTGCATCGCCGCCGATTGGATTCATGAGCCGAGAACGCTCGGTACGCATGGGAAGGATCACTGGATCAAGATCTGGATGGAAGATCGGGTGACGCATCAGCCCCGGGTCTTCGACATGCCGATCGTCAGGGTCGCCGGCACAGAACCGATTCAATTCTGGTTCAAAAAATCGAACGGCAGCTGGTGGTACTGGTCCAACCTCGCCCCCAATCCTTGGTTAGTGGGCGGATGGGTACAAGATGTGATCGAAGTGCGGATTCGGGGAGCACAGGCGGCAAACGGGCCGTACTTCATCGGCGCCTTCTCCATCCTCGATTAGCAAGCGGGATATCGTCCACCACCACTCAATCTACGATTACGACATGTTCGTCGTGAAGGCCGGCCAGGATGAAGTTCCGCGCTCCGGGGTGTAAGGCCGAAACGGGTGGCCGGAAATAGATGTGGAGCCGATGCACGATCGGCATTGGGCGAGCGTGTGGCTGACAAAAGGTTCCTATCGGCCGTCGGGAACCTGCAACTTGATGGAGACCGCTGTGCGGTCCTCGGTAATTTGGGCCACAATCTTGTCGCCGGTCTTCAACCGCCCACCTGGCACGCCCTCGATTTTGGTCTCAGGCGTCACCTTCAGCCGCTCCTCGTGACCGGAGAATTCCTTCACGACCAGCTCACCCTCGTCCCAATACAAGACATCGGCCTTGATCACCAATGCGGAGGTGGCCTGCGTGCCTTCAACAGCTGCTGCGGGTATGACTGCGGAAAAGATGAGAAAGAATGCGAGAAGAAGTGCCATCACCAACCCTCCCGTTTTTCCTAGCCTACCGATCGGTGAAGACTGCTGTCAACGACGACCTTTTTAAGATACTCGAATAGCCTATTTACTTACTTCCTTCATTTTTCCTTCTCGTAGCCGCATCGGCCTTCATTGCGCGCATGAGGCGAACGCATGCCGATCCTGCGCAGTCTGCGAGCAAAAAGGACGGGGCGGCTGCTCCTTCTGTATTCTTACCTCTGCGCAGCCCAATCGAATGCTCCTTCCAGTTCCCCCTCACTCCCTCAAGGGGCGGCCTGAGTGAGCCCCCAACTGCGCGCGTCCAACGAGGGCCTTCCGAGGCCGCGCGTTGCGCGAGTAAGGGGACTCACTCAGGTTGCCCGGCTAATCCCTACCCTAAAACCCCACGGAGAGCCCCATCGTTCCCAGCAACGCCGCCCGCTCGGAGGGCCCAAGGAATTCGGTGCCGAGGCCGCCGTCCACCACCAGCCGCGAGGTCAGTTGATGCCGGATGCCCACCTCGATTCCGGTGTGATTCTGTTGCCCACGCAAGTCCGATTGTCTGGTGTAGAGGCTGGCGATGAGCGTATCGCGGAAGCTGTACGGATACCCCAACGGATAACTGACTGCCGCCACCGCTCGATAGGCGCCGGGACGCTCCTGCCCTGCCGGCGATCCCATCACGGTGTACCCCGCATTGAGATGCACCCGGAGCCTCCCGAATGAACGAGTCACGATCCCGGTGAGTTGCGTATCCACTCCCTTTGAATTCACGCCGGTCGGCAGATCGACCTCCACACGCACGGCCATAGCCGGAAGGATCAGGGTCTCGGTATTGAAGTTGTAGAGCACACCGAGGTGGAAATCCCCGGACTTGTTCGCGCCCACGATGGAGCGCGGATCGGTGAACAGGTCGCCTTGAATTTCAATCTGCGTATTGTCGAACGCACCGTAGATGATTTGCGGTTGAAACGTCACCTGCGTGCGGCCTTCCCGGCGGTCATTGAACCGCACCCCGCCTTCCAGCCCGATTTCTCCTTTGGGAATGGCATAGGCATCTTCCATCCCGATCGGACGGTTGGGGTCCAGATTGTCATGATCCAACGCCCGCGCGGGCATCGGCTGCCACAGCAGTAGAATCAGGGCCACCAATCCGCTGACCTGTCGTCCCACACAATTCAATGGCGATGTTCCTGTTCGCTCTTCACGATCATGGGATTGGTCTCATCCGCACTGGCCAGGTAATAGTGATCCACCACACGATAGATTTCCTGCCGCTTGGCCTCCCAGGTCGGCAGGCGCTCGCTGGTGAGGATGTCGCTGATGTTGTCGTGCAGCATATGGAGATTGTCGAAAATATTCGCCACGTCCGGATACCGCGCGGCAAACTGCGGACTCAGTTCCGCGGTGAGCGGCATGAACGTCCATTGCACCGGCGGATGCTCAAGATACCGCCGATAGGTCGTCAGGATCGGCCGCACGGCCTTGGTCTTGGCGGCCAGGTCCGTCGCCGCCTGCAAGGGATCGTACACAGCGACTTGCAAGTAGTGATACGACCAGATCGTCGCATTGAACAGCGGGAACCGCGTCCGGAACGCCTTCGAATAGGGAAACCGGTCCAACCGTCGATGGTCCAACCGCTTCGACGTGATCGCATAGGCGCTGTTCCGGTAATAAGCCAGCACGTCACGAATGGCGCGGTCCTTGTCCGGTTCGTCCGACACCACGACGTCGTAGGTGGCCCGATGCAGGGCATGGGCTTCGTCGAAGGTGTTTTGCGCGCGCCAGGCCAATTTCATGTACGTCGGCGCGATCGCCTCCTCGTTCGGATTCAGCCGGGGTTTGGTCGCAATAAACGCGAGCGTCTCCCTGCGGGCCTGCTCTTCAATGGCCGGCACGTCATGGCCGCCGGTCAGCAACAGATTCTCGTACAAATTGGAATGCCCGAAATCGACGCCGTTGAACTCACTGTCGAGTTCAGCCAGGTCCTCCCGCAGGGCGAAATTCCACATCGCGCGATAGTAGAACCGCTTGTCACGCGGCTCGAATTGGCTGCAAGCCGTGAGCGCGAGGGCGACCGTGGCCGTGGCCACGATCGCGATGCTGCGGATGATGGTACCGGCAGGTATCATGTTCGTCTGTTCAACTCCATGAACCTCAGTGGCAGTGGTGCCCATGCACCAACGCATGCCCGCGCCCACGAGCGATCAGCCAGCGGTTGACCGGAAAGGCGGCTGCACCGGCCAGGATCAGCGACAGAGTTAAACTGCCCCAGAACAGCGGATCAGGCAAGCCGGCCTCCATCGCACCCGGCACCACCAGCATGATCGCGTTATCCACCAGTTCCATCGTGGTCATGGACAACGTATCCGAGGCCAGCGCCAGCCCGATGGCGCTTCCCCACGCCATGCCGGTCCGCCGCAAGGGATACAGCGTCATGGCATACCCGAAGGTAAAGGCCAACGCAATAGCCAGGGCGACGGTAGGCCAATTGCCCCACCCCAGCGCCGTCCCCAGTGCCATGCCGGCGACTTCGCCGATGGTGCACCCGGTCAAGCAATGCAGCGTGGCCATGAGCGCGGTGCGATTGAGTGAGACCGCTTCATGACCCTGCGCCTGCGACGCCTGTTCGTGATGATGGTCATGATGATGCTGGGGCGCCTCCCCATCCCCATGGGCTTGGCAAGAGGAATGGTGTCGGGCGGTACTGCCGTGGGGGGACAAGGTTGCGCCGGTTGAGTGAGCATGAAGCATGTGACCCTCCTATGTCTGTGGTGATGCCTGTCGTCACCACTACAGACGGAGGTGGGGGAGAATCCTTACACCGGACTGATGCCCCGACCTCGTCACCACCTTGATCATCGTACGGGGCTTTCTCGCTGGCGGCGGACCAGGATCCTGTCAGCAATTTCTCACTCCCGCCACCACGGACGGGGAGAATACGTGTATTTCCGTTTCACTCCGCGACGAAATCTGTGTCGTCCTGCAACAGTCACGGAAAAAGTCTTGATCTCGACCTTGGAGACATGCTTGACTGAAATTTATTGTTCATCGTCTTCCCTGATGGAGGAGTTGCATGCCGCATGGAAGTCTGCGCTTTCTTGTGATTCTCGCCCTGTTCCTCGCCCCGATCTCCGCATCAGCCACCGACACGACGCCCGACACCAGCCTCGCTCCTTTGAAGTTTCTTGCCGGAGAGTGGAAAGGCGCCGATGCCGAAGGAAAGCCGCACAAGATCGCCTTTGCCCTCAGTTCGGGTGGGACCACCCTGACCGAAACCTTGACCCCGCCGGACAGCCCGCCCATGACGACCATGTACTACAGCGACGGCGACCAGCTGATGTTGACGCATTATTGCTCGCTCAACAATCAACCGCGCATGCGCGCCGCCGCCATCAAAGAGGGGGACAAGAGCATCATCTTTGCCTTCGTCGACGTCACGAACCTCAAAAACCCGACCGATGTGCATATGAGACAACTCGTCATCGACGTGAAAGACCACGATCACATCACGCAGACCTGGACCCTCAGCAAGGCGGGGAAAGACATCCCGAAGATCTTTTCATTTGAACGGGTGAAGTAGCCGATACCGGACACAACAAGGAGTCCCGCACATGCCAGCACAAACGCCGGAAGCCGTCATCGAAGCCCAGCGTCAGGATTGGAACCGCGTCGCACCGGGCTGGGACAAATGGGATCAGTTCTTCAATCGCACCATGGCGTTCATCAACCACCGCCTGGTTGCCGATGCCCGCGTACGTCCGGGGCTGCGGGTTTTGGACCTGGGATCGGGAACGGGATATCCGGCGATCCTGGCCGGCGAGGTGGTCGGCGCAGAAGGCACGGTCGTCGGCATCGATCTGGCGGAATCCATGCTGGCCGTCGCCGCACGCAAAGCCAAAACGCTCGGCCTCCAGCAGGTCAGTTTTCGCACCGGCGACGTGACCTCGTTGCCGTTCGAAACCGGCTCGATCGATGCCGTGATCAGCCGATTCTGCCTGATGTTCCTACCGGAGATTCCGAAAGCGGCTGCGGAGATCGCCCGCGTGTTGAAGCCGGGCGGGTATGTGGCGGCCGCAGTCTGGTCGTCTCCTGAGAAAAATCCCTTCATTCGGATTCCCATGGATGTCATCAAATCGATTACCCCCCTCCCTCCGCCGGATCCGGAGGCACCGGGGATTTTTCGTCTGGCCAAACCCGGCGACCTGGCGGGCATGCTGCAGCGAGCGGGGCTCACTCCGTTGGATGATGAAGAATTTACGGCCGAGGTGGCCTACGAGTCCGGAGAGGAATTCTTTCGCGGGCTGATGGATATCGCGGCGCCGATTCAAAATCTGTTTACGAAACTGACGCCGGCACAACAGGCCGAGGCTGAACGGGGAATCATCAAAGCCGTGAATGACTACCGTGGACCGCAGGGCGTCGCCCTGCCCATTGCGGTGCGGATTGTCAGCGCAAGAAAGCCTTGATAGGGAAGGGCACAGGCCACCATCCGTCGCCCGCCGCCTGTGGAAGCCGGCGGGCTGGGACGAACCGACGTAGCCGCCTACTCCTTGGCCTTCTCTTTTAACTCGTTGATCTTTCCCTTCGCCCGCTCGCCGGCCCCTTTTACCTTGCCTTTGGCGCGTTCGAGTTCCGCCTTCGTGTCGTTGCCCTTGAGCTCTTCGTGCATGGCCTTGGCCTCACCCTTCATCTCTTCAAACTCACCTTTCACCTCGCCCTTGGCCTTTTCCATCTTGGCCTTGGTTTCGCCGGCTTCGGCTGAAACCATCATTCCTGCCGACAGACAGACACCGACCATCGCTACCATCATCATGACTGTACGCATACGCATCCTCCGCCTGATAGGTGAACCGCTTTTCCTACTCTGCACGGTCCCCGCCTCCGGCCCCACTGGACAATCCCCTAGTTCTCGACTGTCGGACTTCTGATGGAGCGACACTAGGGATACCGCCAGTTGAACGACCGACCCTGCCGCGACACACTCCTGTCAAGAACCCGTGTTCCTACTCGTCTAGAAAGGAGAGTGGTCATGCGACAGCTCATTCTGAACAGCCTTCTAGGATTCGTGATCTTCACAACCGGCGGATGCAGCTATCTGTTCTATCCTCACGCCAAGGACTTCACCGAGAAGGCGAAGGGCGGCACGACGGTTGAGACCTTGATCAACCTGACCACTATGATGGAGGCCACTGCCAAGGCCGGCCAACAGGGAAAAGGGAAGGACCAAGCGTTGGATGCTCTGCACAACCAGCTCCATGCCTTCGACAACACGATCTGCTGCGTCGACAAGAACAAGCGTGCTCTGCCGGCCTACGACTTGCTTGTCACGCACAACAAGGAACTCTGGGCCGTGTTTAAGCGCGCCTGGAAGTTTAAAGATGACCAACCGCAACGCAGTCAGCACTTGGAGCTGTTTGCCACGGAAGTACGCGAACTCCGGGACTCGCTCCACGCATTGCAATGACTGCCGGAATGTTGCACAGTGCGCCACGGCGGAGGAGCCAGACTCGATGACTCCCTGCCGATGCAACGATTCACGACGCTCCCGCCGGACCATCAAGCCGCCAGACTTGACCGATCGACGTCCACGGGGGAATAGCGAAGGATGCGTGGCGCATGCGTGCCGACAGTTTCAAAGATTTTGTCCTGGACCAACTCGGCGAGATCCCCCAGCTCACCTGCAAAGCAATGTTCGGCGGGCATGGTCTCTACCAGCGCGAAACGTTCTTTGGCATCATTCACAAAGGCCGACTGTATTTCAAAACCAACGCCGTGACTCAGGCGCTCTATCGCGCGCGCGGCATGGGCCCGTTCCGTCCCAAGACGAACCAAACGCTCAAACATTATTACGAAGTGCCGGTCGATATCCTGGAAGATGCCGAACAGTTGAACGTCTGGGCGCACCGGGCCATCGCGCCACCGACCGCGCAATTGCTGCTTCCGTTTCGTGACGGTCCTTCGGGACGGGACGTGCCCGCGCACCTCTCATGAGCCAAGACCTCACCACGCCGCCGCGACGACTCTGGACCATCGGTCACTCGACCCGTTCAAGCGAAGAGTTTCTCCTGCTCCTCCAATCCCACGACATCCAACGACTGATTGATATCCGTCGGTATCCCGGTTCGCGGCGATATCCTCATTTTCATTCGGCTGCGTTGGCTAACAGCCTCCCTGGAGCGGGAATTTGGCACAAAGAAATGCCGACGCTCGGCGGGCGTCGAACGGCACGGTCTGACTCGCCCAACGAGGGCTGGAAGAATGCGAGTTTTCGAGGGTATGCCGATTACATGCAGACGGAGGAATTTGACCAGGCACTCGACGAGTTGATCGCCCAGGGCAGGCGTGAACGTACAGCCATCATGTGCGCGGAAGCCGTGCCCTGGCGTTGCCATCGTTCCTTGGTGGCCGACGCGCTTGTCGTACGCGACTGGGAGGTCACCCATCTTCTGGGCGGTTGCCGGGTCAAGCCACACCGACTGATGACGTTCGCACTGCTCCGGGATGGACGTCTAATGTATCCCGCGCCGCCTGATCAGAGTTCCACCCTCCGGATGTTTTAGACATTCCGCCGCTCATTGTGTTCGTCCAGAAGTTGCTGCAGACTATCGGCAATGTGGTATCGCATCGGCGCCGATCTGGTCCTGTTGCTGCACCTGGCCTTTGTTCTCTTCGTGATCGGTGGCGGGCTGCTCCTGCTCAACTGGCCTCGCCTTGCCTGGCTGCATCTGCCGGCAGTGGGCTGGGGCGCCCTGGTGGAATTCAGCGGGTGGGTCTGCCCGTTGACGCCGATCGAACAGCGCTTGCGCAACATGGCCGGAGAGTCGCTGACGGAGGGCGACTTCATCGGCCGCTCCCTCCCGCCCCTGCTGTACCCCGCAACACTGACGCGCGAGATGCAAATCCTGCTGGGACTGCTCGTGCTGGTGGTGAACCTGGTCCTGTACTGGTGGGTCTATTTCAGAGCCTCGGGTGAGAAGCCGTAGCGATCGACTCGTGATCGGCCCGCTACCGAATCGGCTCGTTCTTCGACGAGGTCATGACCAGGGCCAGACAGCCCTCCTCGCTTGACGTGACGGGGTGGACAGTGCCCGCCTCTGCTCGGTGGTAATCGCCGACCTGCAGAAATTCTCCGGCGCAGATGCAGCTCCCCTCCAACACATACAGTTCTTCGAGCTGCGGGTGGCGGTGGCCGATCAGTGTGCCGCCGGGAGCCAACCTCAACAACATGGTCGTACGCGCCGCCGCGGCATTGTGAAACAGTACTTTCATCGACAACCCCGGCGCCAATTCCTGCCAGGCCAAGCCCTTGCTCCGAACAAAGGTGAAGCCCGTTGCGTCAGCCGGCTCTTGCGGTTCCTGCGCAATACGCGCCATGAGCCGATCCTTGAGCGAGGCTGGCGGCGCGATAGCCGGGCCGCTGAAGGCCATCTCCTGCGCGACATGCTCAAACGACGATACCTCTTCGCGTGTCGAGGCCGAGGCCGTCTCCAACAAGCGCGAGAACTCCCTCTGCCCCTCGTCTCCGAGGGCCCCCAACGCATAGAGGGCCGCGAGTTCCGCCAATTCCTGTTCGTGCCGAGGATCGGTCATGACAACAACCCCTCCCCGTATGGCGCGAGCGCTTCCCGCAACCGAATCATCCCCAGCCTCATCCGCGTCTTCACGGTCCCCAGCGGCAACTTCAACTGATCGGCAATTTCACTCTGACTCAAGCCCCAATAGTAGGCCAGGGCGATCGCCTGGCGCTGCTCAACGGAAAGGGTCGCCAGAGCGCCCTGCACCAACCGTTGCCGCTCCAAACGCGCGCTATACTGCTCCGGCGTGTCTTCCTGCCCAGGCAACTCGGCGGCTTCGTCGAGCAGCACTTGCCTACCCCGCTCCAGATAGCTGCTCCGGAATCGGTCGATCGCGCGATGTTTTGCCAACGTCATGAGCCAACTGCCCGGCGTGCCCCGCTTCGCATCATAGGTCGAGATCCGCCGCCAGACCTGCGTATACACATCCAGCGTCGTCTCCTCGGCCGCCGCACGATCTCCGAGGATCTTCATCGCCAGGCCGAACACCTTTGCGCTGCTGGCATCATAGAGCTCCGACAGCGCGGATTGATCGCCGACGGCAATACGCGCGAGGAGCCCCGCCCATTCCTGTTCGTAAATCGATGATACGTGGGTCACGGTCTGGGTGTCACACACGGGTGCCCTCGTCTACCAGGATGCGGAAAAATCCCGCCAGCGGCGTTCTCGCAAGACACGGCCGCCTCACCGGCTCGGCGGCGTTCACAAGCGTGCCGCACGTTATTCCGCGCGGCGTGAACCTCAGCGACTCACCGTACCGCAAGAGTACGATTCCCCCCTTCGCTTGCTGCGGCCTTGCTGGACGGCCCTTCTTGCGCATCCTGCAGTGCGTGCTGACGCAAGAGGGCATGTGGAGCTCACCGCGCGCGATGAGGTAAGAATCGAGTTTTCCCGCAACCTGCTAGTGCTACGAACGCACCCCTTCGCTTGGATGTTTGATCGCTGCCTGAATCCGGCGGAACTGTAGCACCGGGACCACGCCGGCGCAACGACACTTTTTTCGCCGCCCGGAGATCCGATCGCCGCCCGCCTTCGTAATCACAGACAGAGCGGCCGACACGACGGCCCGCCACACAGACTTTTAACCAGGAGGACCCATCATGTCTCAGCGTATCGCGTCATTCGCCATGATCATCGGACTTGCCTTGACGGTCTCAGCGTGCAACAGCCTGGGCTCGACGCCGTCCGGTCATACTTCGATGGAAACATCCCTCTATGACCGGCTGGGCGGAAAAACGGCCATCACCGCAGTCGTCGATGATTTCGTCGGTCGCGTAGCGGCGGATACTCGCATCAACGGTAAATTCGCCAATGCCAACATCCCGCGCCTGAAATCGATGCTGGTCGACCAGATCTGCCAGGCCTCCGGCGGTCCCTGCGCCTACACCGGCCGCGACATGAAGAGTACGCACGCCGGCATGAGCGTGAGCAGCAGCGACTTCGATGCGCTGGTCGGCGACCTGGTGGCGACACTCAACAAATTCAAAGTGCCGGAACGGGAGAAGAACGAGTTGCTGGGCGCGCTCGGCCCCATGAAAGGGGATATCGTCGAGAAACCGATGGCTTCGATGCAGTAGCCGTTGCGGTCCGTTAGCAGGATGCTGGCAGGGGCAACCGCTCGGATGCCCCTGCCGCCTCGCACGGCCACCGGCCATCAAACCTCTTGGATTCAGTGCTGATGTAACGCCCCTTACAGATCGCCGGCCCCTCCTCCGCTAGAGTGGCCGCATGGCGCGCCTCACGATCTTGGTGCATCGCGGCTGTATCTCCATCGACTCCATACAAAAGCTGACGCAAGAGATTCGACAACAGCTCCCCGACTGGACCATTGAGTTGCTGCCCGCGGAAGTCAGCGGCGAGTCCGTGGGGCTCATCGTGCTCCCCGCTTTCTTCGTTGACGAAACGTTGGTCGCTACCGGGCTTCCTGAAACGGAATGGCTGTTGCGACGCCTACTGGAGCATGGGTGACATCCGAACGGATCTCGGGCCAAGCCTGTCACGTTCGCGGCGAGGGTTCCTGGATGACGCCTTATGAAGCCTCTCGGATCAGCGCGGCCTGCTGGAGGATGATAACGGTGCGCCCGTCCATTTTGATCAGCCCGTCGTCGCGGAACTGTCCCAGCGTCGCACTAACCGTTTCCCGGCTACACCCGATGAGGTTGGCCATTTCCTGGTGGGTTAATTTCGCCTTGATCCGGATTCCGCCGGGCTCTTGCGCACCGTCGCTTTTGCTGAGTTCGACCAACAAATGGGCCAACCGCGCCGGGACATCGCGGAACACCAAGTCCTCGATGCGGCTTTGGATGCGCCTCAACCGCAAGCCGATCAGTTTCGTCAGCTTCACGGTGATATTCGGATGCATGGCGAGGTACCTGTCGAAGTCTTCCCGGCGTATCACGCAGATCATGGCATCGTCCAACGCTTCGGCGGCGGTTTCGCGAGGCAGCCCTTCCAACACCTCCAACTCTCCAAACACCTCCCCGGGCTCCAGGATGTCGAACGTCACCTCCTTGCCGCTGGCGGCGGTGTTGGCCAGCTTGACGCGCCCTCGTTTCAGGAGATACACGTTGGAGCTCGGATCGCCGGGAAGGTAAAAGGGGTGCCGCTTCTTAACCTCTTCCATCCGGGTGATTTTCTCCATCTCTTGCATTTCAGATGGGGAAATACCGTCGAACAGCCGAATGTGCTTGAGGTACCAGAGTTTGTTCAGGGGCCTGGGTGGACTGTCCATTCTTGAGGCTCCGCAGGGGCAGCGGTTGCTACCCTACGTGACTGACGGCATCAATGCAAGGATCGCTGCTCCTCACCGACCGTCCGTTCATAACCGGCACCGATCCACCGATCCTTCCAGAAAAGCGACCATGATCGCCCCCCGCCACACGATCCAACATAACTGGTGAGCCGCAATCCGGATCACCGCCTATCGGCATCTACCCCAAACCGCTCTGCCGAACGGTAAGACAGCTCACACACCTGCAGCCCCCTTGAGACGGGCTCGATGGCGGCGTATGGTACCGGCCTATCCGCCCTGAGGATCAAGGTCGTGGCCATTCGCGCTCGATATGCCCTGCTCTTTGTGTTGCTCGTCCTGCCGGCTGCCGGGCTTGCCTGGATGGTCGATCGCTACGATGACCAACCTCGACAATCCGTCGCCCTGAAGGCATTCAGCACGGCGGAGTATCCGGACAATCCCGAGAACAAGAGTCGCGTCTTCGGAGGCTATCCGCACCCACACCTGCTCATCGAGTCGATTGGATCAACCCGCTTTCGATTTCTCCTGGAGCCGGCCTCCCCTCAAGCGACAACGATCGAGCTCACCGATGTCGATCTTGCGCATTTCGTCGCAGCCGTCCCTCCTTGGATCACAGTCGATCCGGATCTCAAGCAGGTCGGACTCATCGACCGTGAATGGAACCGGCAACAGGTCCGGTTTCCCCGCACCTCTTCCCATGTGCAAGTGCACGAGGGAGGAGACGGGTTTGAACAGCGCGCCGTAAGCCGCATCGATCTCGCGCGCAATTGCCTGAACGCAGGACTGTGGGAACTGCTGTTGTTCACCGAGGAGGAGGGGGAGGAGCACGTCTATAAGCATCTGTGGTTCACCTTCCCGCTCGGGCTCTACAAACAGCTGTTCGAGCAGGTCAACGGCCTGTCCTATTGGTCCTAGTGGTGGTCGCTGGAACATTGGGTCGATCCGGCAGGCACGACCATCCGCCTCGACCGCCTGCGAACCGTCGAGCGGGAATGGCCGGTCGTCGCCACGGCGCAGTGGGACGAACCGGTGCCGGCTCTGGGCGAGCAGGCCGGGAAGCGCAAGAACATCCTGACACCGGTTGCCGCCATCTTTCGCGACTGGTACACCCAGCCGGTACAGTTTGCCGGTTTCATTCCACCGGGACGGTACTCTCGCGCTCACCCGCGAGAGACGCAGTTGCACTACTACCTGGCCGAACTGACCGGGGCCGCGTTTCGACTTGTCGGAATTCCGGGTGTCCCGAAGCCACTGAGTGAGCTTGAGTTGGTCTTCCGCAGCAACCGAACGCAAGACGCCACACGTCTCATTATCGGCGGACTCGATCTGTCCATGCTGCCCAGGATCGATCGGCGCGAATACGATCGTGGCTGGCGAGCACCGCTCGGCATCGGCAACCCCAGCTTTGTTGAATCCTACGATCACGTCGTGGCGTCACCGCCGATTCGGCACACCTTCTATGGATTTCACCTCGACGCGCAGAACCGCTGGCTCGACCACCACGCCGTCGGCGTCGATGGGCCATTCCTCCACTGGGACGCCGACGATCCGTCGCTTCTTCACCTCTATCTGCTCAGTTACGAGCGCCACGCGCTGTTGAATCACGTCACGCTTGTGATCCCGGCTGCTCACGGACGGTCCTGAACTCGGCGGGACGATCGGCGACGACGCATTCTCGCCCGCAGACTGGGCAAGAATGACGTCCTGATCATTCCTCGTTCGTGACACGTCGTTCGTCGCCCGTGACAGCCCTGTTGTTCCTCCTGACGAGATACGCTTCACGATTCACGCTTCACGGATGTCGAGAGCGCCGCCGGAAGACGCGTTCCGCATCCTGCGAATTGTGACTTGGCTCACAGAATACAAGCGGGAGGCGAGGTATCGTGGTGACATGGTGAGACACACCTGATCCGGCACCTCGATCAAGGAACCGGTTTCAGGCAAGGTGACCATCAGCCCGGTAATCGAACTGGCCATTGGAGCCTTCTTTCACTATGATCTTGGGGTTCTTGCCACTGCGCCCCGTGCAAGACCATCGAGACAAGCCCCTGACCGTTGCGGGTACGGCGAACGTTGCCACGATCGGCATATTCATGGTCACCTATTCGATGGTCGTGGGCTTGCCGTTTTCGGGAACCGCCACGCTCAGGCGCGCAGGAGGCTTTCTATTCAGTGCTGCCCTGGGAACGCTGCTTGTCCATGTCGTGGCAGCGACCGGCGCGACCCTAACGTCTTGACCGCCCGATATGTGGTACAGGATACGGTGGAACGCACAGTCGGGAAGTCCCGCAGGCCCCTGAGAGACGACGTGACGAAGCACGTGTTCAGCTATCGGCCGACCCAGCGATCGGCTCCCCTGTGTCCGTTCCTCGTATCCGGATTGATCCGCGTGGGCGCCGGACCCTATACCGCAACCACGGCGCTCGGCGTCGTTCCGGGTTCGTTCGTCCGCGCCTCTGCCGGACGCCAACTGATCAGTATGCCCTCCCTGAAGGACATCTCATCGCCAATGACTTGTAAGACATTCGCGGCCACATCGACAACAGCGATAGTTCATTGCTCCCCAACAGACAACGAAGGTGCTCCGTTATGACGACACAGCCGCCTCCACGCGATTCCGGAATGACCGGGCACGCTCAGTCCCTGGTACTGCCCCACGACGAATACAACCAGCAGTTGGTCGCCAATGTGCATCCGTCCGATTGGGTCAATCCTGAGCCGACAGGACGCTACAACATCGTGGTCATCGGAGCAGGGACGGCCGGGTTGATCACCGCGGTCGTCGCCGCGAGCCTGGGAGCGAAGGTGGCGTTGATTGAAAAGCATCTGATGGGAGGCGATTGCCTCAATGTTGGATGTGTCCCGTCCAAGGGCGTCATCCGGGCAGCCAGGGCCTGGGCCGATCTCCGCCGGGCCACGGACTTCGGCCTCCACGTTCCGCCCGGCGTGACCTACGACTTCGGCGCCGTCATGGCGCGCATGCGAAAACTGCGGGCGCGCATCAGTCAGAACGACTCCGTTCAGCGTTATGCCAAGCTGGGCGTAGACGTCTATATCGGCAGCGGACGATTTCTCGATCCCAAGACGATCCAGGTGAAAGGACCGTCGGGCACTCGCACCCTGACGTTCGTGAAGGCCGCCGTCTGCACGGGCGCACGGGCATCGGCCCCTCCGATACCGGGGCTCCAGGAGACCGGGTATCTCACCAACGAGACCGTATTTTCATTGACCGAGCTGCCGCGACGTCTCGGCGTGATCGGAGCCGGCCCCATCGGCTGTGAGCTAGCACAATCGTTCGCCCGCTTCGGCAGTCAGGTCTCCCTCGTCGAAGCGATGCACGGGATCATGCCGAACGAAGACCGCGACGCGGCGGAGATCGTCGAGCAACAGATGCGCCGCGATGGCGTGACCCTGCTCTGCTGCGGAAAGGATCTCAGGGTGGAGCAGTCCGATGGCGGGAAACGCTTGATCGTCGACTCGCATGGTCGGCACTACGATGTGATCGTCGACGAGATCCTGGTCGGCGCCGGACGGACGCCGAATGTGGACGGGATCGGACTGGAGACGGCCGGAGTGGAGTACGACAAGAGCGGAATCAAGGTAAACGCCCGATTGCAGACCACGAACCCCTCGATCTACGCGGCAGGCGATATCTGCTCGCGCTACAAGTTTACGCATGCCGCCGATGCCATGGCGCAAATCGTCATCCAGAATGCCTTGTTCCCGCATCCTCTCGGGTTAGGCTACGCCAGTGTCGATGCCTTGGTCATGCCCTGGTGCACGTTCACCGAGCCGGAAGTGGCTCACGTCGGCATGTACGAGAAGGAGGCTCAGGAAAAGGGCCTCGGCGTCGAAACCTATACCTACAAGTTGGACGAGGTCGATCGCGCGATTCTGGACGGGGAAGACAAAGGTTTTGCGCGGGTCCACATTCAAAAGGGAACCGACAAGATTCTGGGGGCGACCATCGTGGCGGCCCATGCCGGAGAGATGATCAGCGAGTTCTCGGTCGCGATGAAAACGGGCGCAGGGGCCAAGGCCATCGCGGGCACCATCCACCCCTATCCCACGCAGGCCGAGGTCAACAAAAAGGTGATCAATCTCTGGCGAAAGGCCCACTTCACGCAGAGGACGCGAGAGTTCCTGAGCAAGTTGTTTGCATGGATGAGGCGCTGACCCGCACGATTCATGCAGGCTAACTTTGCCCATCGTCGGCAGAAGAACCATCGTTCACCCCCCGGGCCTCAAAGGATGCAGACTATGACACCATCGACGTCTTCCCTGACCGTCAGCCTCGCGTCGTTCTTCTTGGTCGGCTTGATGCTCGGCGATCCGAACCGGCTGGACGCGAACTCACCGGGCACGCAGACAATCGGCGCCTTTTCGGCGGCCACGGCAGGAGGCCCCTGGCCGGACGGCTGGAAACCGCTCACTTTTCCAAAAATCCCGCAGCACACAACCTACGGTCTTGTGAAGGAGGGGGAACAGGTTGTCGTCAAAGCGTCCAGCCGGGCATCCTCTTCGGGGATGACGCGAGAAATTCGCATCGACCCCAAGGAATATCCGATCATTCACTGGCAGTGGAAAGTCTCCAACGTGCTCAAGGCGGGCGATGTGGCCAAGAAGGCGGGAGACGATTATCCCGCCCGTATTTATGTCACGTTTGAGTACGACAGCGCGAAAGTCGGGCTCTTCGGCAAGGCGAAATACGAGACGGCCAAATTGATCTATGGCCGCTACCCGCCGCTCGGCGCCATCAACTACATCTGGGAAAGCCGCGCGCCGGTCGGCACGACCGTTCCCAACCCCTTCACCGATCAGGTCTACATGATCGTCGTGGAAAGCGGTTCGACTAAGCTCAATACCTGGGTCACGGAGGAACGCAATGTCTATGAAGACTACAAGCGCGCGTTCGGCGAGGAACCCCCGTCGATTTCCGGCGTGGCCATCATGACCGATACCGACAATACCGGCGAGTCGGCAGAGGCCTATTACGGAGACATCCTGTTCAAGAAGCACCCGTGAGAGATATCCCGTCGGGTTGCCCTCCAGTCCCTCTTGGCGTTGCTGCAGTTCCCCCTCGCGACCGCACGAGGAGAGAATGTCGCGACCGCCCCCCTGGGGCGACACTTATTTCTCCGCTCGGGTACAGTGCGCTGACTTAATTGCTCTCAACACTCCCTACCAGACAAGATTTGACCTCTATTGCTCATCAATCGCCGAACAGTGGCGATGCCGAAAGCCGCCTTTGCCATACTCCAGAGAGGCCCGGCGAATTCGATGCGGAGGTGATGGTCCAGGCTGTCGCCTCTACGTCACTGACCTGCGAAAGACGAGCTTCACCCCGCTCGTGGTTGCGATGCCGGGTGCGTCGCGAATACTACGAGGCTTTCGCGGTTTTGCGATGAAATTCCAACTCTACACGCTCGAGTACGAACAGCTGGCGTAGGGTTTGGTAGGACACGTCGCGCCTGTGAGCGAGCGCCTTCAGTTGCTCTAGGAGTGACTTAGGCAGGCGAAGCGAAATAGGGCCCCAATCCTGGGCTCACTCTCCTTGTGCCTGCTGACTCATGCCAACACTGAGCGAACGGGCGTCGGCGAGTTGGTAGCCTCCACGAGCGATGATGGGGTACAGCGAAAAAATCGGCGTATTGGCCGGGACCAATGCCGTTGAAACGTCAGGGAGCAGTTGGAGGTGCATGTTGAGGAAATTGAAGCTGAGCCCTTGTTGCCACGGTTGCTGCCTCATTCCGGCGTAGGCCGCGGTCTTTTCCGAGGCGTAGGTTCTGGTCAAGAGCCCGGCGCCGCCTTCCAATCCATACTCGTGCAAATCCGGCGCGCCTTGCACGAGCAAGTTGACGGCAGCGGCATCGAACCAGACCTTGATGTTGCACACCACTTGGACGTAGGGGCCCAATGTGGTCGTTCCCTCCAAGAAGGCGCGCGGCAATCCAATTTCAAACGGCACGTCCGGATCGACGGGGCGATCGACTATGCCGAGCTTTCGCTCCTTCAAGGGAGAGACCGATACAAAGAGCAGGTGGGGATCATCCATGCGGACATCCACGACTTGATCGTCGTAGTAGCTGCAAAGGTGCCCCATCTCGTAACGAAGCGGGAATGAGTAACCGACCTTGGCGTACCAAATTCGCAAACCGGCATCCAGCGGATCGTCCGGCAGGCGACTGATCTTCAGATCGAATGGCAGCATGACGTGCCAGGCTCCTGTCCGGGCAGCGACGAACGGGGCGCAGGCACCGGGGAACTCTTTCTGCACGGGCCGGTTGTCCGGTTCGAATCGGCGTACGGGACTGGAAAAATGTTGCGCCACCTTGGCTTCCTTGGTGAGGCGATATTTCTCCTGGTAGTAGGTCGACGCCCGTTGCTGCGCGGTGTTCAGAAAGTAATCCGGCAGGTCGGTTTCGATGACGACCTTCTGCACGGCAGGACTCCGATCGAAGGAGCGTTCAGACTTCATTGCCGCGTTGTACAGATCCACTTCGGTTTGTAACCGCTGGATATCCTGACGAATTTGTTGAAGGAGACGGGGATCAAAGAACCTCGTGCGAGGAAGCGTCTCGGCGGCTTTTTGGAGACAAGCGAGCTTGTGCGTGTACCGCTTCGGTTCGTCGGCAAAGGCTTCGGCGACCGCGATGAAGAGATTGAACCGTTCTTCCGGGCTCAACCCCAGTGTCGGAAAGGTATGGTCTTTGATGAAGGTGAACGCCATCGGGCCGAACGACTCGGCTTTCCTGAGGCAGAGTGTCAGAAGGAAATTGTAGTGCGCTCGGGCTTCGTCCGGTGTCATGGCGTCTTCTCTCGGCGATTGTATCGGTGCCGCTTTGCGAAGGGCAAGAGCGATGGCTGCATCGATCCTTCAGTAAAACGCATAGTGGGATGGCAAGACCTCGCTTGAGGTATGCAGCACGAGATGCAGCGGACGACGACAGGCTGCAGCAGGCCCAAGAACCGCCGCCCGTCCTCGTCGTCGAGAACGAAGGCGTGGCAGGCATTGCCTCGGGCCGTACCGTGATAGGCGCCCCGCATGTTCGAAGCGCAACAGTCGGGCCATGCAAAAGGAGTCTAGCTCATCCATCTGCATGGTTCATGACACCATTGGTTGGAAAGCAACGGGGGAGTATCGCCCATGCGCTCAAATTGACCTAGGGGAAGATCTTCGGCCCGGATGGCGCGGCAGCAGCACTGCCGGGCATGAAACCGACGACGCTCGCGTCACGCATCAAGGCGCTGGGGATCAAGAGGCGCTGGGGATCAAGAGGCGCTAGGCATGCGTCTGTGGGCAATGGAGTCGCATGCCCGCACGACCAGGCGTGTCGAAACAAGCGAACGTGGAAGACGACAGGCACCAGAAGGACGAGAAACCGCTAGTGGGCATGATCATCCAAGAAGGGGCCTGGTCGGCGGTGACGGGATCCATGCGCCGGCTGGATCGATCTCAGCGCCTTGCAGGATACAAGACGTGCCTCCGAGAGCATTGCGCGCTGACTGCGCCGATGCCAGCCTACAACGTCTGACCGGGCTCAGGGCTGCACGTGCGAGTGACGGGTTCGCTACGTGCGCCCGGCAGGTTAGGCAGCCTGGAGTAAGAATTCGACCTTTATGGCCTGGTAAGGAAATTCGATGCCGCCGGTTTTCGTACGATTCAACAACCCTGCGGACAACAGAGCCGTGACATCGCTGTGCACGGCCTTCACATCCCGTTGAACGCGGCGTGCCGCTTCGCGGATGGAAACCGGCCCGGCGCCGCACAACGCCCTCAGGAGTTCCCAGCGCTTAGCGGACAGTACCTTCCACAGCAGCTCAGGAGTCGCAAAGCCGATGCGCGCCGGCTGATTCGACTTGCCCGATTTCCAGGCCTGCGCAAACTGAGCCATGCCTTCCTCCGGAGACCGCACTTCAAGTATGACCGTTTTCATGATCCCACCTCGCAATCTCACGTTGGAAGTTAGCAATCAGCTTCTCTGGAGTCGTGAAGACATAGGGACTTTCCTTGTTGCCGACATGCCGGTGATCCCCTTTGCCCGTCTCATTGTCAAACCGCAGCACACACACTTCGTTCACGACATACGCGAGCCGGTATTTGAATGAGTGCTGCGACCCGGCAATGGGTTTCTGGACTCGCCAGAGAATCAACTCCGCGAAGGCGTTCTCCGAGTAGACGATTCTTCGACGAAACAACTCGACAGCCCTCACGTTGGAGAGTATGCCAACAGACGCCTCTGTTGTCAATAATCCCAACACGCAAGATCGTGTCTTCTTATGGAGCCGGATGGTTACGTGAAGAGCGGCATCGTCGAACGAGGCCCTTCTGAGGGCGCGCGTTCCGTGAACACGGAGACCGGCCGGCCGCCTCGCCTCTTCGTTGTGCTTTCAGCGGACTTCCGATCAACTCACACGGCCGGCAAGCCAGACGCTCCACGATCTTTCGCTCCTCCATCGACACTCGCGAGTCAGTTCCCCATTGGAGCTGCCTCACGCCGGGAGTACAAAGGGGAGTCTTTCATGCGAGGCGGTGCGCAACATGCCGTCCCTGCAGCGGACGTGCTGGTACGTCGCGCACACCAACGCTCGGCTTGACACCACCCAAAGACTCCCGATCCCTTTTCGCGCCTTTGCGGTCTAGCCCGGATTATTCATGAATGCCGTCGTGAGGCGTTGGAAACGGAAGCACGCCGAGGCTGCTCGCACGTAAGGCCGACGCAGGCGTACTTGCAGTCCGTCGAGGAGGCCAAACGAGAACAGCCCCGCTGGGCGAGAGGATCGGACGTCGGAGCAGGTATTCATGAATAGTCCGGTCTAATGACGGTGTTCAGTTCCTCCCTCGGATCGAAAGTTCGGAAACCTCGTCTTGGCATAGGTCGCATGACAGGCAACGCAGGAATCCAAAAGCCGGGAGAAGTGAAATGAGACGGCCTCTGCATCCTTGGCCTTGGCCGCGTGCGCGAGCTTCTCGGCTCTATGATGAAAGGCTTCATCGAAGGCCTTGAATTGCTCGGGGAGCTGTTCGAGGTCGTGTCTCTGGGCCGTCGTGAGTTTCTGATCAAGCACGTAACTATTTCGCATGGCCATGGCGGAGTCGGCGATGCCGTCCCAATTCGCGACCGGTAGCGCCCCCGCAATACGCTGCGTGCCAAGCAGCAGCTCCCGCATCTCTGCCTGGAACAGCTGCTGTAGGTCGGGAGACATGTTGAGGCTTGGGGTCGATACCGACGGCTCCGCCGGCAGAAGCCTCGGCGTTACAAATGTCAGGATGGCGAGGCTCACAAAGAGAGCGACTGTTCGTAATCTCATGCCTGATGCTCCCTTGATTGGGCCTAGCACTACCACGGAGCCGCGGCAAAGCCGTCGGCTCCGGCGGTTTGTTGAGCGCCTTTCACTAGTCCTACCACCGCGGCCTCATCTTCCCGGCGAACCTTGATTCCCGGGAAGGCGATGAACAGCGCCTTATGCCCTTCACGCGACCGCATATCTTCCCGAGAGTAGTAGTTGCACGCCCAGGCCAAGAGCTCCTTCAGCCCTTGCTCAGACTGCTCTCGATTCATGTGCTGCTTGCTCTCAGAACCACGCCGCACAAGCCGTGCCTCACACACCGGCCAGGGAAAATCCAGCCAAACGAGGGTTTCGGCATCTTCGAGGTAATGCGCGGCGAGATCGCCGAACAGGCCCTCAACAATCCAGCCCGTGCTCAACTTGCTCTTATGAACAAGAGACGCGATCTCTTCGATGTTGCGCTTTCTGTTGAATCCGCCGGGCTCCCAAAACATCTCATCGAGATGGACCACCGGCACGAACAGGTTCTTGGCGAGCTCTCGAGCTAACCAGGTTTTGCCGCTACCACTGTTGCCGATGATCACAGTCTTCATGGTTCTATGCCGCCGAACAACGTTTAGGCCGGTCCGCACAAGAACCGGATCGACTGCTTCCTGCCCATATGACGCGCCGTTACTACTCGCGAACAATGCCCCCTACCTGCCCTCGTTTCAATGAGTTGTAACTACGGGACCATTGATCACGGGGTCTTATACGTACTCGCATGACATGTTCTCCATATCGGCTCCCCTCCCTCCGATGGACTACGGACACTGGATACAAGAAAGATGGGACTCCATCACCCACAACAGTTCTGTGGGGCGGAACCGTCAGGGGGCGGCACGCCATGTGGTGACGGCCTTGGCGAACTGTCGGAAATCGCCCAGGTGGCAAATGCAGACCTGATAGACGATATTCCAATCGGTGGCTTGGTAGCTGTGCACCGCGAGGTTTCTGAATCCCACAGCTTTCTTCAACCAATCGGCGAGGGCGGGGCTGATGACCTGCAACCGATTGAGCGCATCAAAATGCTCCGCCATTGTCGAAGGCGGCGCAATGTCGGTGTCCGCGAAGAGATGCGAGGCCACATCCACAGACAACTGGACGGCTCGCTGGAGATTGAGCGCAATGATGTCTTGCAGATCTGCGTTCTGTGCCAACTCCTGAGAAGAAGGAGGTGTCTTCCCGGCAATTCGTTCGGCAGAACGTCGAAGCGATTCGAGCTTGGCGGCTATGAGGTCCCAATCCATGCTTGCCTTCGCGTGGCCAAGATCCGTCGATAATAGGGCATCACGTCGGCCTCCTCATAGGCCAGTCGTCGCAGGAGCTCGGCGTACTCCGTGCGGTTCCGGCAGAGGATCAATCGACCGGTGGTGAGCACTTGCTGCAGGAGCGGCCCATGCGCCTGGCTAAGGTCGATCAGGTCGATGGGGCGCCCCACAGCTTCGGCGAGTTCGTCGATCAGCTCGATGCGGGCATGCGCGGCAAGCGGCACGGCGGAGCTCACGGCAAGGTCAAGGTCGCTGTCCGGACGCTCTCGTCCGGCAGCCAGAGAGCCGAACAGCATGGCCATGGTCACGGAGGGGTGGCGTTCCAAGACTGCGGCAATGGCGGCCAGGACCTTGGCATTCGGTCCATGCTGGCGTGGCGTCTCTGCAGCGTCGGCGTTCATACCTGTTCAGCTATCACGAAACCCTCAGCGATGCAAGCAACGGTCGGGCCGGCGAGCTGCCAGGGCTATTGGCCCCTCCCCTCCCGAGCCGTCAGGTCGAATCCCGCTCCTACCCCGCTCTCATGCCTCTGTGGCGATTTCGTCTTGCAGCGGCTCGAGGGCATCCAGAATGCGGATGAATGTCCGGCCGAAGAAGGTGACGGCATATTCCACGCGCGGAGGACTCTCATTGAACGTGGTGCGGGCAATGGTCGGTCCCGAATGCCATGTTTCGTCGCAGACATTCGTTCAGCACTTTGGTCGTCAGTCCCTCGACGCCGCGCACCATTTCACCCGGCCGATGAATCCCATTCGCCAACAGTCGATAGACCGTCAACGACCATTTACACCGATAGATCGTTTCGACCTTTCTGGCGCTCTGCTCCGGAGCCGACTATCGAGAGATTTTTTCACGCGCGGGCTCTTCAAGATAGACCGATTGGTACCTACCACACCGGATTGTACCCGCTGTCGTCACGCCGCACCCCTTTGTAGGCTGCGTCGGGATATGGAGCCTTTCTACCATAACCGAAGAAGGAGGTCATTCGATGCAACCAGTCGCTCACCCCATCGCACTCATTGTTGGAGGATCCAGCGGAATCGGTCTTGCCACGGCGAAACTGTTGCTCAAGTGAACCATTCCAACAGTGATTGTGGGCAACCGATCAGACAAACTCGACCAGGCGCGAAGCGAACTGGCCTCGGACGATCCAGTGGAGTCGTTCCAAGCGAACCTGCATGAACCTCAGGATGTGCAGCGCCTCGTCACATACATTGGGAATCACTCCCGCCACGTCAAGTATTTGGTGAATGCGGCGGGTTATTTCAAGCCGACGCCGTTTCTCGATCATACCGGCGAAGATTACGATACGTACCTGGATCTCGACCGGGCCCTCTTCTTCATCTCGCAAGCCGTGGCCAAAACATGGCGGCCAAGGGCGGAGGTTCCATCGTGCATATCGGGTCGATGTGGGCGCAACAGGCCGTCAAGGCGACCCCTTCGTCGGCCTATTCGATGGCGAAGGCCGGCTTGCACGCGCTGACGCAGCATATGGCGACGGAACTGGCCGCCCACAAGATTCGTGTCAACGCGGTGTCGCCGGCAGTGGTCAAGACCCCGATGTATGGGGCCTTCATCGACCCACATCAAATCGACGCCACGCTTGCCACCTTCGACAGCTTTCACCGGATCGGCACGGCGGAGGATGTCGCCCAGACCATCGATGTCCTGCTCAGCGACAACGCGCAATGGGTGACCGGAGCAGTCTGGGACGTCGACGGCGGCGTGATGACGGGGCGCAATTAGCTGCATGCCGTAGCTCGACAGAGACAGAGGGGGCCCGCGCCTGTGGAGACACGGGCCCCTCTTCGGCTTAGACCAGCTCACCGCGCAGCGTGGTGCCCCTTTCAGCCGACGGTCGCAGCCGACGCCTTCCATGCCTGCTGGGCAAACTGAGGATCGAGCGGTGTGTGCGCGATGTGATTCGTGTAATTGCTCAAGGTCTTGAGCGCGACAATCGTCAAGACATCCAAGACATGACGCTGGGTATAGCCGGCCTTCGCCGCCTGCCCAAGTTCATCCTCCGGTACCCAGCCGCGATGCTGCAGGATGGACAGGACCAGCGTGCGGAGCCCATCGAGCTTCTTGTCGTACAGGGGTCGTTGATCCCGCAGCGCGGCGAGCACGTCTTCCGGCATACGGACCATCTGGGCTACCGTGGAATGCGCCCCCACGCAGTAGGCACAGTCGTTCGTGGCGCTGACCGTCAAAGTCACCACTTGTTGCTCCACCGGGGACAGCGCACTCTGCTCAAGCGCCTTGTTAATGGCCGCATAGGCCTGCACCGCCGTGGGGGACTCTGCGAGGACGCCGAATAAATTCGGCAGAAACCCGTATTGCTTTGCCGTGCTGTCCAACGTCGCGCGCGAGGCCTCCGGAGCTGAATCTCGTGTATGCACCTGAAACTTCATCTGAACCCTCCTCTGTCGTCATCGACACGTGATTGTTAGCGGCCTTGCGCGGCCATCTTCCTCAGTGCGTTCGTCGTCACAGGTGTTCCGCCGACGCCATTTGGCCCGACGGCACCTCTTCAAGAATGACCCAGGTCACGGATCGCACCCCCTCTCCTTCCACGGACACGATCGCGTCCGTCACCTTCCGAATCAGCTCGGTCTGCTGCTCCGTGCTGACATACCCACTAACAGGATGCGAAAAAAGTCCGCCAGCGGCGTTCTCGCGGCTCTCAGAGGCTCACCGTACAGTGCAAGTACGATTCACCCCTTCGCTTGCTGCGGCCTTGCTGAACGACCTTTTTGCGCGTCCTGATGGTTACTGCAATACCGACACGACGCATGAACCTCTTAATTGTGCGAGCGGCATGATCTCACCTCCCTTCTCAGTCCAGAGAAACACCTTGTCAGTCACGATCCTACCTGCCAATGCGGCATCCATCTGTAAGGCAGCTCACATGTGACAAAGGAAACCGGCACACGGTGCGTGTGTAATCCAGACTACAGATGTGCAGGGAAATGCCCGGTAGAGTGGGATGTGTCAGCACACATGCTTGCCGCCTCCATACGAGAGAACGGGACGACGCGGCTCTATCGTCCTCTGAGAAGCGAACGTGGGTGTCTGCAGCCAATGCGCGGGAAAGCCTTCGCCAGACTCACGGGCAGACCTGATTCCCATTGGCCGAACACCTGCGAAATATGTTACATAGAGTTCATTCCATATCATTCTAGGGAGACGCGAGAGGGATATGCCCACCGACGACATTACACAAAAAGTCAGCGAGCGCTACGCCAAAGCCGCTTCAACGGGCGAACAGATGTGTTGCCCGACGAGCTACGACATGAGCCATCTCAAAACCTTCATCCCGGAGGAAGTGCTCAAGATTTCCTACGGCTGCGGGACCCCAGCCGGGCTGGAGACGGTGGAGACCGGTGACACCGTGCTGGATATCGGCTCGGGAGGCGGCATCGATTGCTTCGAAGCGTCGCGTCTCATCGGACCTTCCGGTCGAGTCATCGGCATCGATATGACCGACACCATGCTGGAGATCGCCCGCCGGAATGCCCCCCTCGTCGCCGCAAACCTCGGCTATCCTCAACCCAACACGGAATTCCGCAAGGGCATGGCCGATGCCATGCCGGTGGAGG
>WIAG01000151.1 GCA_014055495.1 Nitrospira sp. CR1.2 | reverse complement strand
ACGCCGTCGTACTGGCCGCATACGTCTGCACGTAGCCTTCGGCCGTCGTACTCGCAAACGTCGCGAACGCCGTCGAGCTGCCACCCTGCAGCGCTGCGTGTTCAAAGCCATTCGCAATGTACATACCCGTCTGATACGCCACATACGCCGCCACCGCGGCCACCACGTACCCCCGGATGCTCGTCCACCACGAATACCCGCTCGGGTCCCTCGCCATCATCGGCGAGCCGAACGCGTACCCGTACCGATTGTAGCTCTGCATGTTCCCCGGTGCCTGCGTCACCGGGTCCGCTGACGTGAACCGGCTGATCACCGGATCGAACACCCGCCCGTTCATGTGCACCAGGTTGAACTCCTCCAGGTGCTCGTGCTCCGTGAACCCCCTCTCCGTCGGCAGCGCCGGATCGCACGTCGACAGCAGCGTCTTGCGCTCCCCGTACGGCCGGTAGCGGAACCGCTCGCACACCGCGAACCCCGCCCCCGCCGCCTGCGTCACCGCCAGCACGTTGCCTTGCGCATCCTCGTGCCAGTACCGCAGCGACGCCGCCGCCCCGGAGTCGACCGTGTACACCCCTATCGTTCTTCCGCCCGCCGTCAGGTAGTACCGGTCCCTCGTCCTCGTCCCCGCCCCGGACGCCACCGTCACCCGCTCGAACCCCAGCCCCGATCCGTCCCCGCCGTTCAGGTACGTCGTCGTGGTCGTCGTGCCGGCCGCGCTGGCGATCTGTCTGACCCGCTGGTACGACGAGTCATAGTTGAAACTCTCCACCGGGCTGCCCGTGACCGAGGAACACGCCGCCGGGTTGCCCGCGTCCGATACGCAGATCGTGCCCGGCTTGTTGAACGACGTGTACTGCAGGGTCCGCGTGGCGTTGCGGACCATGTTGCCGTTGGCGTCGTAGTGGTACGTCGGGTTCACGGCCGAGCCGGTTCCCCAGTTCACCGTTCCCGAGATCGTGCTGACCGCGTGCGGCCGGACGCTGCCGCTGCCTGACGGCGGATAGTCGTAGGTGTTCGACACCCCGGCCTGGGTTCGGGTCTTGAGGTTGCCCAGCTCGTCGTAGAGCCAACTGCTCTGCTCCGACGGCGAGAGGTCCGGCGCGATGATCTGGTGAGCATTCAGCCGATTCAGGTTGTCGTAGCCGAAGGACTCCGACGTCGACACCGCTCCATTGCCGCGCCCGGTCAGGTTCCCCGCGTTGTCATACCCGTAGGTGTCCAGGATGACCGATGCACCGCTCGGGCCACCCGTGCCGGCCAGGAGATGGTCCAGGCGCCCCGTCGTCGCGCCGTAGCCGAATTCGTGCACCACCCCGTCGCCCGACGAGAACTGCAGGGGGCGGCCCGCGTGCATCGCATCCATGCGCCAGAGCAACGCATTGTTGCTCGCCTGTCGCAGTTCGCGCAGGTACCCGTTGGGGGTGTAGGAATAGTTGACCGTGAATCCGCTCGGAAATGCGCTCGACGCCGGCCAGGTGCGCGTGGCGATGCGGCTGGTGCCGCTGACGTAGCTCTGGCCGAACGTATACCAGATGCCGGATCCGTCCACGGCCGTTGCCACCGTCGCCGGCCGGCCCAGGCCGTCGTAGGTGAACACCCGATCGAAGCCGGTGGTCGTCCGCGTCTGGCAGAGTTTCCCGACGCTGGCACCGCAGCTCGAGCTGTCCGCCTTCTTGTCATGGAACCAGGTGCTGACGAACGTCCCTTCCGAGCGGCTCACCATGCGCCCGAGCACGTCGTAGGCCATGGTCGTGACCTGGCCCTTCGCATCCGTCTGACGGATGAGCTGCCCGGCGGCATCGTAGTCGTAGGTCCACGTCCCCATGTCCGGATCGGCCATCGAACGCTTCCGGCCCCGGACGTCGTACGTCAGTACGGTGCGGTTCCCCGCGCTGTCGACGGTGACCGCGAGATCGCCGACGGCGTTGTACTCGTAGGCCAGCGTCTTGGAGTTGGCGTCGGTGATTTGCGCCTGCTGCCCCAGCCAGTTGCTCAGCTTCGTGGTGGTGCGGCCATTGGGATCGACGATGGAGCTGTAGCGGCCGTTGTAGGAGAAGGTGGTCAGGAAACCTCCCGGCTCCGTCTTCGAGAGCAACCTGCCGTACGGGTCGTACTGCAGCACCGTGTTGATCGGCGCCGGGACCGCTTCGCTCGGATGCCAGCTCAGATACGGAAGCCCGTTGGCATGGTAGTCGGTCCCCCGCACGACATAGTGAAACTGGCTTTCCGACGCTAAGAACCTGGCCAGGAAGACCCGCTGCTCCCTGCCCACCGAGTCGAACAGGCTGATTCGATCCGGAGCATCCGAAGGTATCTCATGCGTGAACCATCGATCGAACCCGACCGATGCGGACGGGTTGGCCTCCATGCCACTCGCAGTCCAACCGTACGAGAAATCCGTAAAGCTTCCGTCGGCCCGGTTCTCGCGCGTCCTGCGGCCGAGACCATCATGGAGCCATGTCGTCTGGACGCCGTTCACATCCGATGTCGAAGTGAGCGCCCCCCAGCGGGCGTCATGCGCACGCGTCTCGACGTGGCCGGGCGCATGCGTGATCTGCTGCACGAAGCGGCCGGTGGGTTCGTGGAGGATCGTCTTCGTCCGCGCAAGGAACAGCGCATCGCTACCCGCTGGCGGGGCCGCGGCCTCGTCCGGACCGCCGTTGCAGTTGCGCGTGACGACCGTCTGCTTGTTGCCGTACGCGCCGTAGCCGTATTCGGTCGCCACGCAGTTCGTCACGTTGTCCGGTTCGACGACCTCCTTCATCAGGACGCCGGTGGCGGGATCATACGAATAGCTCGTCGTGCGAACGATCGTTTCAGCCTTCGCCTCCACGGCTGCGAAGCCGCAGGCCACGGCCGCCAGCAGCACGAGTACAAGACCGGAAACGGCTGCTCCCGCGCGTCTTTCCATCGTCGGCCTCCCTTTGAGCCTCTTCCTGTCTCAAGGCTTGATGTGCGTCACCTGCGA
>WIAG01000150.1 GCA_014055495.1 Nitrospira sp. CR1.2 | reverse complement strand
GCAACATGTACTGCGGCAGCGTTTCTCGAAACCGGGAGATGAACTCCGGGCGCTCCGGACGGGGGCCGACGATGCTCATCTCTCCACGCAGCACGTTCCAGAATTGCGGCAACTCGTCCAGGCTGGTCCGGCGCAAAAAGGCCCCGATCGGAGTCCGCCGGTCGTCGTTCGGCTGGGTCCAGACCGGCCCCGTCTCCGACTCTGCATCGACCTTCATGGAGCGAAACTTCAACATCTCAAACGCTCGCCCATCCAATCCCATCCGGAGTTGCCGGTAAAAGATCGGGCCGGAGGACGTGAGCTTGACCAATGCCGCCACCACACAGAGCACAGGTGCAAACAGCACGAGGGCCGCGGAGGCCCCGACCACATCCAGTATTCGTTTGATGACGAGATTCCACCCGTGCAGCGGCGATCCCTGCAAGGTAATCAATGGAAGCCCCTCGAACATTTCGGCTTCCGCCCGCAGGCTGACGAATTCACAGATGGCCGGGAGCGCCTTGACCTCCACCATCGTGGTGGCCAGAAATGCGAACATTTTTTCAGCCCACTGTTCGTCTTCGGGAGGGAGGCAGACAAACACGATGTCGACGCCCGACTGCACCCGTACCTGGAGGTCGTCGTATTGGCCGATCACCGGCACATCGTGAATATGCTCGCCCACCATCCGACGATCGGCACTCAGGAAACCCTGGACCTTCACACCCAGCTCCGGATGTTCGGCGAGCGCCGTGACCACGCGCCGCCCCAATCGGCTGGTGCCGATAATGAGCGCATGACGCTGGTTGTAGCCCTGACGGCGGAGGAACCGCAGCGCTTCCCTGAACAGCACACGGGAAAACCCCAGCGTGATCAGATTCAATAACCAGAAATACAGGAGGACCAGTCTGGAGTACTCATACTGTCGCAGGAAAAAGGTCAGCGCCACGAGGATGAGAACCGACAGGGTATTCGCCTTGGCCACGTCGAGAAATTCCGACAAGCGTGTCCCCATGCGCCGCGGACGGTACAGGTCGAAGGCCTGAAACGACATGCCCCAGACCGCGATGATCGGGACCACCAACAGCAGATAGGTCCGCAAAGGGGGAATCCCCTTGGGCGCAGGCTCCATGATCTCGGAGAAACGGAGGTAGTAGGCCCCGATCCAGCAGGCGCAGATCAGGCCCAGATCGATGCAGAACAGCAGACTCTTGAGAAACTGCGAGTGGCGCTTCAACATGTTCCCTCTACAATGCAGGCCCGTGAAGAGCCGCCATGGCGAAGGCGTTCATGCGCTCCTTGAACAACTGCCGATCGAATGCAGCAACGTGATCGCGAATGGAACGCGGATCGAACTCGGTCTGTCGGCGTTCAAACGATTCCATCGCCTGAATCAGCGACTCCGTCGAAGGCTCGAAGAAGAACACCCCGGTAGGAGCGCCGCTGCGATGATCGTGACTCGGCTGCTCTCCTTCCGAGCCCTCACCACCAAGAACCACCTGGTCTGCCGGCGGGCGCACGGTCTCCAACGCGCCGCCTCGCCCGAACGCAATCACCGGTTTCCCGCAGGCCATGGCCTCCAATGGGACGATACCAAAATCCTCCTCGCCTGGAAAGAGTAAGGCCCGGCACCGCGCATAGTGATCCCGTACGACCTCGTCCGGCTGCCACCCAAGGAACTCGATGGTGGGACCGGCCAGCTTCCGCAACCGTGCCTCCTCCTGTCCCTTGCCGATGATCTTCAGTCGGCGCTTCATACCATTACACGCTTGAATTGCGAGATCAACCCGTTTGTACGGGGCGAAGGCCGTGACCATCAGGTAAAACTCCTCGGATCGTTCGGCGAGCGGGAAGGAACGCCAGTCCACGGGCGGGTGTACGACAGCCGCCGGCCTGCCGTAATACCGCTGTACTTTTCCGGCGATATTGCGCGAATTCGCGACAAACCGATCGACCTGTGCCGCGGACGCGACATCCCATCGCTGTAAGCGGGCCCGAAACAGCTCCATACCCACCCGCGCCACCAACCCGGACCGCCCCCCGCCGGAGTAGTTCTCGAATTGATCCCATACGTAGCGCATGGGCGCATGGATGTAACAGAGGTGCTTCGCTCCCGCAGGCGAATGAATGCCCTTGGCCACACAATGGCTGGAACTCAGAATGAGGTCGTAGGAATCAAGCCGGAACCGCTCGATCGCCGCGGGAAACAACGGTAAGTAGTAGCGATAGAACCGTTCCGCCAGCGGAAGGGACTGAATAAAACTCGTCCGGATGCGATGCCGTTCGATCGTGGGCGACACCGTCCCTTTGATGTGCAGCAGGGTGTACAGATCGGCCTCAGGAAACAACTCGCAGAAGACCTCCAGACAGCGCTCGCCGCCCCGCATCCCGGTCAACCAGTCATGAACAATCGCCACGCGCATGAATTCCGTTCGTACGCCCACGCCCGCCGGCTCAGAGCGCGGCACGCCGAGCAAGCGGCGACTCCTGATTCGCCTGAGCCGTTCGAGTGACTGAAACAAACAGCGACATCAGCAACGCGCAGGCCGCCGCCTCCAACGCCAGCCAGGCGACGACCGGTCCCCACAGGTTGAAAGAGACGATGCACACAGGCACCAGGACGAGACCGGCCAGAGCAGACAGTACATTCACCCGGCACACCGCCCGCTCCTGGTAGATCGCGATCAGGCCGGACACAAACGGCCGTTTCAGCGAACTCAAGACGATGGCCAGACTCCCCACCTTCAGCAACGACAGGGCCAGGATTGCGTCACTCGACAGCGTCGTGTTGCCGACAATCACCGCGACCGCGAGCCACACGCATGCCGCCAGCGTGGTCGTAATCAGGCCCGTCAGCCGCGCCGCACGCCACACCCGCACTTCCACCTCCGCGACCTGATTGTCTGCGCCGAGTTCCGAATAGGACGTGATCAGTAACCGGGAGATCGAGGCCCAGGCCAATTCCACCACCGCGGTTGTGCGCTGCACCAATCCATAGAGGCCGACAGCCGTCTCACCCAGCATGAGTCC
>WIAG01000068.1 GCA_014055495.1 Nitrospira sp. CR1.2 | reverse complement strand
ACCTGGAATCCATGATTCAGCAGTTCAAATTGTTTTCACAGGGGTTCAATGCGCCTCCCGGAGAAATCTATTGCGGGACCGAGGCGCATAAGGGAGAGTTGGGCTTTTACATCGTGAGTACGGGCGGGGGCAAACCGTATCGACTGAAAATTCGTGCCCCGTCATTCATACATATGGGCGCGTTCGATCATATGTCGAAAGGCTACATGATCGCCGACGCCGTGACGATTTTTGGAACCTACGACATCGTCATGGGCGAATGTGACCGTTGACGCATGGGGCGATCCCGAGGAATGACGACCCTGTCGTTCGCAAGATCGCCGAATCGATAAATCGTAGCTGAGGAACCATGGGCCTGAAACCTGCCACCAATCCGGACGTCGAAGCCGCTACCATCGAACTGTCTATTGATGGACGAACGGTATCGGCAAAGGACGGCGTCTCGCTTTACGACGTCATCGCCAGCACAGGCAAGATCATCCCTGCCATGTGCTACCACTATACCTTTGATCCGTTCGGTTCTTGCGGCATGTGCCTGGTGATGCAGGAAGGCAAGAAGGCTCCGGTTCGCTCCTGTACCGCCAAGGCTACAGCCGGCATGGTCATCCGAACCGACGGCGACGATCTCTTCGCGGCGCGCAAGAAAGCGGTTGAAAAACACCTGTCCGTCCATCCCCTGGATTGCCCGGTCTGCGACGCTGACGGGCATTGCGAACTCCAAGACATGGCTTTCCAGCATGGTGTCACCAATCTCGCGAATGCCAAACAAAAGTTCATCCCTGAGGACACACGGAGCCTGGTGCTGGACTTCAACATGAATCGCTGTATCGCGTGCGCTGAATGCATCAATGTCTGCAAAGACGTGCTGATGATCGACGCGCTGCAATTCATGAAAAAGGGCGGTTTCAACCAAGTCGTGGCCAAAGGCGATCAGCCGCTGGCCTGTGAATTCTGCGGAGACTGCCTGGCGGTCTGTCCTGTCGGGGCCATCACGAACAAATACTCCAAGTATTTGTACAAGCCCTGGCAGATGAAGAAGACTACAACCACGTGCAACTATTGCGGTGACGGCTGCCAGATGCACCTGGAAACCAAGGACACCGAAGTTGTCCGCATCACGTCGCCGCTTTCCTGGAAGAATAAATGGGGGGATCGTTCAGAAACCGCCAAGGGGCACGGCGGGCTCTGCGTCAGGGGTCGATTCGGCTTTCAGTACATCGCCAGCGAGCAGCGGCTTCGACAGCCTCTGGTCCGCTCTGGTGACACCCTGAGGGACACGCCCTGGCTGGACGCCATGCAAACCGTCATCGACCGGCTCTCCGACATCCACCGCAAGCACGGTCCGGAGTCGATTGCCGGGCTCATCACCGCCCGCTGCACGAATGAAGAGCTCTATTTGTTCCAAAAACTCATGCGGGCTGGTCTCAGAACCAACCAACTCGACAGCAGCGCGCGCTACGGGCACCTGAATTATGTGCACGCCGTTCGCCATGCCGTCGGCATCGGCCGCCCGCTGAATGATTGGGAGGATCTCACCAAAGCCAAGGCCGTGCTTGTCATCGGCTCGAACATCACCGAAACCAACCCGTTGACGGCCGTCCGAATCAAGGAAGCCATCCGCGTCTACCAGTCTCAAGTGATCGTCGTAGACTCGGCCACAACCAACATCGCCCAACTCGCTTCGCATCCGCTCTTGGTAAAACCGGGAACGGAACCGTTGCTGATCGACGGACTCGTCAAGGCCGTCATCGAGCAAGATCTGGTGGATGAAACGACTACGGCGCAGCACCCCCAAGCGTTTGCGGCGTTGAAGGAGGCGGTCGCACAGGTTTCCCTCGATCAGGTTTCCGCTCAAACCGGCATTCCGCTCGTTCAGATCCGTGAGGTGGCCACCATATTTGCCGAAGCTCCGCGCGCCATTGCGTTGTGCGCTGAAGGCATCGTTCGTCGGCCGAATGGATACCAGAACGTTCTCAAGTTGATCGATCTGGCCTGGGTGACGGGGAAACTGGGACAGCCGGGATCAGGCGTCACCACTGTTACCGAGGAAGTTAATGAACAGGGCGCTATCGACATGGGTGTTGCGCCTGAATTTCTTCCCGGGCAGGCGCGCTTCGATGATCCAGGTGCACGCGAACGATTCGGCAAGGCCTGGGAAGTCACCCTTCCCGCCACCGGGACCGGCGCCAACCTGCTCGAGATTCTCGCGCGCATTCAGAGCGGGCAGATCAAGGCCCTGTATGTGATCGGAGAAAACCCGTTAGCCACCTTGCCCGCCTCGATGAACGTGAAGGGCACTCTCGAAAAGCTACAACTCCTGATCGTCCAGGACCCGTTCCTGACCGAAACCGCCAACATGGCGCATGTCGTGCTGCCCGCAGCCACCTACGCCGAAAAGGATGGCACGTTCACCAGCCTTGAAGGGAAAGTATTGCGCGTGCGCCAGGCCCTCGATCCTGTCGGCGAAAGCCTGCCGGATTGGCATATCATGACCGCACTGGCCAACGGCCTTGGCTACGAGTGGCCCTACCAATCTCCGCAGGATGTGCAGAACGAAATCATGAAGCTGCTGCCCGGTTACTACAATCTCGGCCAGCCGCGGCGAATCTCGCCGTCTCCAGACGCCTATCTCTCGAACGGCTATGCAGGCGAAGTTTCAGCACGTTATCGTCGCCCCGTCGCCCAGTCTACTCCAGGTGACGATGTCCGGGCGTTTACCCTCACCATGGGGCAGGTGCTCTATCATTCGGGGAAAATGTCCACCAAGGCCTCGGGACTCATCAACATCGAGCCCAACAACGGACGGATACGGATGAATCCGGCCGACGTGGAGCAACTCGGGCTCACCGAGCAGTCCACTGTCCGACTGACGTCTCGACAAGGCTCCGTGCAGGCCGGGGTGAAGCCCGACCCGGACATTCAGGCCGGATCCTGTTTCTTCCCCGAGCATTTCAATGAGCCGCCGGTGAAAGATTTGATGACCACGGAGGCCGATCCCGTGACCGGAGTGCCATATTTCAAATCGACTCGTGTCACGATTGAAAAGGTCGGTGCGTAAGAGTAAGCTCGTTCGTCTTTTTGATGTCGTTAGAGGTGGCAGGAATGAGTGTCGGGGCGTTGACCAAAAAAATTCTTCATGCTGCGTTATTCTACGAAATATGGGACGCCATGAAGGTGACGTTCAAACATATGTTTCACCGCCCCATCACCTTCCAGTACCCTCGCGAACAACGCACGATTCCTGATGGTCACCGCGGCGCGCTCGGGTTGCTTCGTTATGCCGACGGACGGGACCGCTGCGTCGGCTGCGATCTTTGTGAGGCCGCTTGTCCATCCCGCTGCATCAAGGTCATCAGCCAGGAAGACCCAGAGCGGCCCTTGCAACGATTCGCAAGTGAGTTCTATATCGATATCACCAAATGTGTGTTTTGTGGCTACTGCGTCGAGGCCTGTCCGGTCAACGCACTGGCCATGACCAAGATGTACGAATTCTCCACGCACGATAAACGCACCCTCCTTTTCGACAAGCAGCGCCTCTACGAGGTCGGCGCACGCCATCTCGACGACGCTAAAAAATATCTCTATACGCACAACCAAGAAAAAAACTCGGACGAGAGTCGGGAGTATCGCTATTACTTTCCACAATCAGTCCTCAAACCTACACAGTCACAACCCAAACACTTGAGCTGAACCGTACCGTTATGGCTTTCCTGTTTTTCGCGTATTTCGCAGTGGTCAGTATTGTCGCCGGCATTCTCACGGTGTCGCTCAAGAACCCCGTCCAGTGCGGCCTCGCACTTCTGGCGCTGCTCCTTCACGTCTCAGGCCTGTTCGTCATGCTCAACGCCGAATTTCTCTGGGCGGTCCAAGTCATCGTCTACGCCGGAGCGATCTTAGTGCTCTACCTGTTCGTTCTCATGCTATTGAACCTCAAAACCGACGACCGGTATTTCCACGCCAAGACTCCCTATCTGCTGGCTCCCGCGGCGATCGGCTTGGCCTATCTCGTGTTCCTGTTGGTCCGCTCTCCGTTCAGTGGTTCACGGGGCGACGCGTCAACGGCTGCCGTCCTCCTCAACGGAGACGCCCATGCCGTCGGTATCAAGATGTTCAGCGACTATCTCCTCCAGTTTGAGATTATCGGTGTGTTTCTGACCGGGGCCATCGTCGGCGCGATTGTGTTGGCCAAGACTCCCAAATCAATAGAAACAAGGCGGGACGCATGATTCCCTTATCCGCCTATGTCGTTGTCAGTGCCATCCTGTTTACAACAGGTCTCCTCGGTGTACTCATCCGTCGCAACTTCATTATCGTGCTGATGTCCGTCGAAATCATGCTGAATGCGGCCACGATCAACCTGGTCGCTTTTTCGCACTATCTTGAATCCATGCAAGGACAAATCGTCGCCCTGTTTATCATCGCCATTGCGGCGGGAGAGGCGGCCATCGGGCTCGCGATCATCATTGTGGTGTTCCGCGGAAAAATTTCCACCAATGTCGACGAAATGAATCTCTTGAAGTGGTAACGTGTCTGACTCTATTGATCTGATCGTCAAATTGATCCCCCTGTTTCCGCTGATGGCTGTCATTGTCAACGGCCTCTTCGGACACCGTTACTCGCACGATCTCGCGCATCGCTTCGCGTGGGGATCGGTCCTGATGTCCTTTCTCTGCGTCTTAGCAGTGTTTACGGAAACCCTCCGCACGGGCGCGGCTCGTGAAGTCATTGCCTATAAATGGATCTTCGGCGGCGACCTCACTATCAACCTTGCCTATTTGATCGACCCGCTGACCTGCATCATGTTGCTGGTCATCACCGGCGTCGGCTTCCTCATTCACGTCTATTCCGTCGGGTACATGCATGGGGAGGCGGGCTTCACGCGTTTCTTCGTGTATATGAACCTCTTTATGGTGTCGATGCTGCTCCTGGTCATGGGCAACAACTACGTGGTGTTGTTCATCGGCTGGGAGGGGGTGGGTCTCTGTTCCTATCTCCTGATCGGCTACTACTACGACAAAGTGTCAGCCGCAAAGGCCGCCACCAAGGCCTTCGTGGTGAACAGGATCGGCGACGCGGGCTTCCTCCTGGCTATCTTCCTTGTGTTCGTGAACTTCCGGACACTCGATTACACGCAAGTCATGCAAAACGCGGCCAAGCTCTCGCCAGAAATGGCGACCGCCATCGCCCTCTGTCTTCTCGTTGGTGCCGTCGGCAAGTCCGCACAACTTCCTCTCTATACCTGGTTGCCGGATGCGATGGAAGGCCCAACGCCCGTCAGCGCGCTGATTCACGCCGCCACCATGGTCACCGCCGGCGTGTACATGATCGTTCGCAACCACGCCATTTTTGATCTGGCACCCATCGCCATGACTACCGTCGCCTGGATCGGAGGACTGACGGCCCTGTTCGCCGCCACGATCGGGCTCGTCCAAACCGACATCAAACGGGTGCTGGCCTATTCCACGGTCAGCCAACTCGGGTATATGTTCCTTGGTTGCGGTCTTGGTGCATACACTGCCGCCGTCTTTCACCTCATGACCCACGCATTCTTCAAGGCCTTACTCTTTCTCTCGGCCGGATCCGTCATCCACGCGCTCTCGGGCGAGCAAGACATACGGAAAATGGGCGCCCTCAAATCCAAGATCCCTTGGACCCATACCCTCTTTCTAATCGGCACCATCGCCATTGCAGGAATCCCACCCTTGGCGGGATTCTGGAGCAAGGACGAAATTATGGGCCATGCCTTCGTTCACCACCACTACCTGCTCTACGGTATGGCGGCAGTTGGCGCATTCCTGACATCGTTTTACATGTTCCGCCTGACCTACCTGACATTCTATGGTACGTCCCGGCTGGATCATCACACGGCCGAACATGTTCATGAATCACCCATGGTCATGATCGGGCCATTGATCGTCCTGGCCACCCTATCGGTCATCGGAGGTTTCCCCGGTGTCCCTCCTGAAAACGGCTGGTTCCACCATTTTCTCCATTCTGTCGCCGGCGTGACCGGCGAGGAGCATGCGACGCCGCCCTCACTCATGTTCGGCCTGATGGGCACGGCCACCATTATCGCGCTCCTCGGCTGGGGGCTTGCGCACTATTTCTATAGCGGCCCAACAACAGCCGCCACGGCCCTCGCCGACCGCATGCCCGGTGCCTACACCACGCTGCTCAACAAGTATTATGTCGATGAGCTCTACGACACGTTGTTCGTAGAGCCCACAAAGCAGTTGGGGAAGCTCTGTGATTGGTTTGATCGAACCATTATCGATGGACTGGTGCGCGGCATCGACCTGGGGACAGACCTGAGCGCTGCAGCAATCACCTGGACAGAAAAACACGTTGTCTACGCGGGCCTCAATATCATCGGTTATGGCAATCACATTCTGGCGCGCTCGTGGCGTCGCCTGCAAACCGGCATGGTCCATCAATATGCGGCCATCATCGTGGCGGGACTCTTCATCCTCGTCCACCTCATCTTACTCATTTGGACCGGAGGCGGGCCCACTGGGTATTCAGCACGCTGACGAAGCAGATTTCTTGGAATTACGATGCTTGAAGAGTTCAGTTTCGGGTTTCCCATTCTGTCGTACCTGATCTTCCTCCCCTTGGTCGGAGCGGCAGTGCTCTGGCTGATCGACGACGAGGACCTCCTCAAGTCGACGACCTTGGGCATCACCCTGGTGGAACTGGCACTCGCCTGCCTCGTCTTGGTGCGATTCGTCCCCGACTCTGCAGCCATGCAGTTTGCAGAACATGCGCGATGGCTGCCGGCGCTCGGCATCGGCTATCACCTCGCCGTCGACGGCATCAGCGTGCTCTTCGTGGGTTTGACGGCATTTCTCACTGTCTTGGTCGTCATCTACTCCTGGGATACGATCCGCAGCCAAGTGCGTCTCTATTTTATGGCCCTCCTCGCACTTGAAACCACGACCATGGGCATTTTCGTGTCGATCGACCTCATCCTGTTTTTCGTGTTCTGGGAACTCATGCTGATCCCGAGCTACTTCCTGATCAAGCTCTGGGGAGGCGGGGCCGATCGCCACTATGCCGCGCTCAAGTACGTGCTCTATACGTTGCTCGGCAGCGTCTTCATGCTCGTCGGCATCGCGCTGCTCGACATCAACTATCACCAATGGGCCGTCACCCATCACCTTGACCATGTCTATTCTTTCGATCTTCTTGAACTCTTGTCCGTCCCGATTCCACTCTCTCAGCAGATCTTGATTTTCTGGCTTATGTTCATGGGATTTGCTTTTAAGGCTCCGGTCTTCCCCTTCCACACCTGGCTCCCGGATGCCCTGGTCGAAGGCCCCATCGGTATGGCCGTCATGTTGGCGGGGATGAAGCTCGGCACCTACGGATTTCTTCGCTTCACGTTCCCACTCGTTCCTGACGCATCGAAAAGTGAGGGGGTAATCGCCATCGTCATGGTGTTGGCCCTCACCGCGATTCTGTATGGGGCGGTGGTGGCATTGGTTCAAGTTGACTTCAAGCGGTTGCTCGCCTTCAGCAGCATCAGCCACCTTGGCTTCGTCGTGGTCGGACTCTTCGCCTTGAATTTCCAAGGCCTCCAAGGCAGCCTGCTGACTATGATCAACCTCGGTTTCAGTACGGCAGGGCTCTTCTTTATGGCTGGATTCCTGTCGACCCGCCAACAGAGCTCCAACCTCGGATCCTTCGGGGGATTTGCCAAACAAGCGCCACTCTTAGCCACCTTTCTCCTCCTGATCGGCATGGCCTCCATCGGACTGCCGGGGACGAACGGATTCGTCGGAGAGTTCCTGATTCTCCTCGGCGCCTTTAAAGCCAAGTGGTGGTTCGGTGCGGTCGCGGTGCTGGGCGTGATATTCGGTGCGGCGTATTTCCTCTGGTATTACGAACGCTCCATGCTGGGCCCTGTCGGAAAGCACGTCTCTGCCGCTGTCAAGGATCTCCATATGCGGGAAATCACCATCGCGCTTTCGCTGTCCATTATGATTTTGTGGATCGGCCTCTACCCATCTCCCTTCTTGAGGATGATGAACGGTTCAATCCAGGCCCTTGTCGACCGGCTGGATCGCGCCAAAGTGGCGTCTGTCAACACTGTGACTCACGTGCCCTCGAAGTAAGACCATGGCTGAATACACGCTCCTCATAATTTTATTCGCCCCATTCGTCGGCGCACTCGCGCTCATCTTCGTCTCCAACCGCCAAGTCTCGCTGGTACGCGGTGTGGCGGCGGGCTCAGCCTTCGTCACGTTGGTGGCGTCCGTGTACCTATTTTACGCCTACGACCCGATCAAAGGCGGGTATCAGTTCATCCAACGGATTGAGTGGTCGCGGCAATTGGGCATCTCACTCCACCTGGGAGTCGACGGCATCGGCACGCCGCTGGTGCTTGCCTCTGGCATCCTGCTCTTTGCAGGTATCTTCGTGTCCTGGCACATTAAAGACCGGATGAAAGAGTTCTACATCTGGATCTTGATTCTCGCTGCCGCCACGATCGGCGTCTTCATGTCGCTCGATCTATTTTTCCTCTACTTTTTCTACGAAATGTCCGTGATTCCGATGTACCTGCTCCTGGGGATGTGGGGCAGCCACACAAAAAAATACCTAGAAATGACCGACCCGGACGGCTTGAAACTGCGGGACTCCGTCGGCTTCATTTTCAACTTCGGCGCCAACAGCAAGGAATATGCGGCCATGAAACTGGTCCTCTTCCTCTCTGCGTTTGCCGTCGCCGCACTCATGGGCATCCTACTCATCTATAAATTTTCCGGTCTCAATACATTCGATATCCTGGTGCTCAGGGAAAAAGCTCATTTCTCCGGACCGTTGGCCACGCTCATCTGGTTGCTCATCTTTTTCGGATTTGCGTCCATCGCTCCGATCTGGCCATTACACTCTTGGTCCCCCGTCGGACACGCGGCAGCACCGGCCGCAACCAGCATGTTGCACGCGGGCGTGCTGATGAAACTCGGGCACTTCTCCATCATTCGCGTGGCATTTGAAATTCTTCCCGAAACGACCCGTGAACTGATGCCGATCGCCGCCGTCCTGTGCATTTTCAGCATCATCTATGGCGGCCTTGTCGCCTACTATGCCAAAGACACGAAATACGTCATCGGCTACTCCAGTTCAAGCCACATGGGTTACGTCTTCCTGGGCATGGCGGCGTTGGATTACATCAGCCTCAGCGGAGCGGTGATCTATATGTTCGCCCACGCCATGGCCACCGGCATGCTCTTCGCCATGGCAGGATGGGTCTATGACCAAACACACACGCGCGACATTCCGTCACTCGGCGGCCTCTCCAACCGCATGCCGTTTATCTCCGCCGCCTTCGTCATCGGCTGCATGGCCTCCATAGGAATGCCGGGGACTGTGAACTTCATTGCCGAAGTTATGATTATTGTCGGTAGCTGGAACAAATACCCGTTCCAGGTCGTCGTCGCCGTACTCGGCATAGTGCTGACTATGGCTTATCTCTTCAAGATGATGCGCGGCCTCTTCTATGGCTCGATGGCCGAGAAATACAGCCACTCCCACGACGCCGTCGCCGTGGTGGACCGCATGCCACTGCTCATCATGATTATGGTCAGCGTGAGCTTCGGTATCTTCCCCGGCCACCTCTACTCGGTCGTTCGCTCAGGCGTCGACCCGTTGATCGCCCGTATCACGAGAGTGGTGCCGGTCGCCGAGCAGCCGACTCACATCCCACTTGCCAGCTCGCCCATTGCGCCGGTGTCGGCTCCTCATGAGGCGATCGCGAAGGTAACCCCGCGATGAATTTCTCCTTAACGCTTTCCGCCAGCGATCTCGTACTCCTGCTTCCAGAACTGTTTCTCACCGTCTGGCTGTGCGTGGTGCTGGCCGTGGACTTTTCCTTCAAGCGCATCGTGCAGGAACAGCTGGCATATCTGACCATCCTTGGTCTGATGATGACCTTGGCCTGCCTCGCATGGTTCGACATGACCGGCATCACCGGCACGCTGTTCGCCAAGATGTTTGTGGTCGATCGCATGGCCATCTTCTTCAAAGTCATGATCCTGCTGGCGACTATCTTGGTTATTCTCCTCTCGATCGACTATGTGCACCGGTTTTCGTTTTTCCGGGGGGAATACTATTTCCTCGTCGCCATATCAGCGCTGGGCATGATGTTCATGACCTCGGCCAACGATCTTCTCTCACTCTTCGTGACGCTGGAGTTTGCCACCTTTGGCTTCTACGTCCTCGTCTCCTACCTACGCGACGATATGGCATCGAACGAGGCAGGCCTCAAGTTTTTCATTCTCGGCGTCTTTGCTGCGGGATTGCTTGGATACGGCATCAGCCTCGTCTACGGAGAAACCGGAAAGCTGGTCTTTTCTGACATGACCGGCGCCAATCCGACCACCGGACTGGTGATCGGCTTCCTCCTCATTTTTGCCGCATTAGGCTTTAAGATCGGGGCCGTGCCCTTCCATTCCTGGATCCCCGACACCTATCACGGTGCCCCGACGCCGGTGACGGCCTTTTTGTCCATCGCACCGAAGGTCGCGGCTTTTGCCATCCTCTTGCGCCTCTTCCTTGTCGCGCTCGGGACCTTCAAGCCGGCCTGGGCGTTGCTCATCGTCGCGGCCTCGATCCTCTCCATGACCTACGGCAACATTGTGGCCATTGCGCAACGAAACATTAAGCGGTTGTTGGCGTACTCCGGTATCGCGCAGGTCGGCAACGTTCTGATCGGTCTGGCTGCCGGCACCAAAATGGGCACAGACTCGATTCTGTTCTACCTGCTGACCTATCTCTTCGCGAATCTGGGTGCCTTCGCCGTCATTATGGCGATCAGTAACTCGTTGGGCAGCGATGAGATCGATGACTACCGCGGATTGAACAGGCGGTCGCCGTTTCTTGCGTTTGCCATGCTGATTTTCCTGCTTTCGCTGGCCGGCGTACCCCCGCTCGCCGGATTCATCGGCAAGCTGTATATCTTTGTCGCCGCGATCAAAGAAGGCCTCTATACGCTGATTACCGTGGGGCTCGTCAATATCGTTGTGTCGATGTACTACTACTTGATCGTAGTCAAGAAGATGTACATCAACGAACCCCTTGATTCCTCCCCGATCAAAACCACGGGCCCGCTGCGCGCGGTGATCTATGTCGGGCTCGCTGGAACGCTGGTGATCGGCATTTATCCTCAGCCCTTCCTCGACTGGGCCGTATCCGCAACCCTGATGTTCTCCAATCTCTTGGGTCCGGCGGCATCCATTCCTCCTCCGGCGACGCCCTTCGGAGGCTAAGACTTCGTCTCGGTCGCTGCGTCCGATTTCCATCAAAGCCCTTCGCGTATCAAGGCCTTCTGCTACAATACCTGCTACGGTCCGCAGACTGCACAGGAGGCCTGTCTGATACGACTCGCACCTGTGCCCTGGCGAATCCCAGGGGCTTTCTTGATGCGCATGGACGAACCCAACCACCAACAGGCTCTCGATGCCGCTGTCGACGCCGCTCTTCCTTCCCCGCAACCGGGCGCGGGAGCCGTGGTACAGCACTCGTTTCTCACTGCGATCCTTCGAAGCGTACAGCAACGCTCCATCGAACAACGCGTCCTGGCAGGCTTCGGCTTGGTCTTTGCGGGAATTCTGGTCATTTCTGTTATTTCCTATCGCAACATGACCGTCCTCATTCGAAACGGTCACCAAGACCAGCGCAGCCACGAGTTCATCCAGTTGCTCGACGCCATGGGCGAGGCTATGGACGACGCCGAAAATGGCCACCGGCGCTTCCTCGTCACCGGCGATGAGAGTTATCTCACGGCCTACAACACGCTGCGCGAGCGCGCACCGGAATTCGCCCGCTACCTGCGAGAACTCACGAGTCCCGAGAGCAGCCAGGGTGCCCACGTCACACACCTGGCACAACTCATCACCCAGCAACTGCAGGAAGAACGCAACGCCATCGAATTACGGAACAAGACAGGGTTCGAGGGCGTGCGGGGCATGGCATTGACCGGTGTGGCGAAGGCCTCACTCGATGCGGCGAGGAAACTCCAAGCACAAATGGAACAGGAAGAGAACAAAGCGCTTGCCCAACGGGTGATCGAATCCACCAGCACGACCCGCTCCAGCATTATTCTGCTCAGCATCGGTGCCCTCCTGTTGTTCGTATTGCTCGCCGCCGTGTATTACCTGATCCGGCATGACATCACCGCGCGCCGACGCATCGCCGCAGAGCTTCAACGCCGCGGAGAACTCCTTGAGGCAGCCAATAAGGAATTGGAAGCGTTCAGTTATTCCGTCTCCCACGACTTACGCGCGCCGCTTCGGCACATCGATGGGTACGCCTCCCTGCTGGCGAAGGCCACAGCCGTCTCCCTCGATGACAAGGCCAAGCGCTACCTGCACACGATCTCGGAGGCCGCCACTCGGATGGGGCAACTTATCGACGATTTGTTGGTCTTTTCCCGCATGGGCCGGCAGGAAATGCTGCACGGCACGGTCAATCTTGATCAACTGATCGCAGCGGTGCTGCACGATCTTCGACATGACTTGCAAGATCGCACCATCTCGTGGAAAATCGCTCAACTCCCTGACGTCACAGGGGACGCCGCGATGCTGCGACAGGTGTTTGTGAATCTGATCGCCAACGCCATTAAATTCACCAGCACCCAGCCGAACGCCACCATCGAAATCGGCAGCCGGAGCGACGGCCCGAACGAAGCAGTGTTATTCGTGCGGGACAATGGAGTAGGATTCGATATGCAGTATGCGAACAAGCTTTTTGGAGTCTTCCAACGACTCCATCGCGCAGACGAATTCGAAGGAACGGGCATCGGGCTGGCCAATGTCCGACGAATTATCCACCGACATGGGGGGAAGAGCTGGGCGGAAGGGGCGCTCGGCAAAGGCGCCACCTTTTACGTCAGCCTCCCTCTAGCGAGGCCTTCCACATGACGCTCTCCAAACCCATTGTGCTGGCCGAAGATAATCCGCGAGACGCCGAATTGACCCTCGCAGCCATGGAAGAGCATCAACTGGCCGACAAGGTCATCCTGTGTCATGACGGGGCGGAAGTGTTGGATTACTTGTATTGCCGCGGTCCCTTCAAGACGAGGCTGCAGGGCAATCCGGCCGTCGTCCTCCTCGACTTGAAAATGCCGAAAGTCGACGGCCTCGAAGTGTTGCGCACCATCAAGAACGACGCCGACCTGCGACCCATTCCGGTCGTGATGCTGACATCCTCACGGGAAGAACGGGATCTGGCCGAAAGTTATGCCCTGGGGGCTAATGCCTATGTGGTCAAACCGGTGGAGTTTCACCAATTCCTGAAGGCCGTGAAAGAACTCGGTGTGTTCTGGGGCATGATCAACGAGCCGCCTCCCGAGGGCGCCGGTCGCGCGGCCGGGCGATCGGCATAACCCTCCAAGCGCGAACCATACGATGACTCAGCCCCTGCGACTCATCCATCTTGAGGGCAACCAGGCGGACGCGGAACTGATCGACTCCACACTCCGTCACGCGGGCATCCCCTGCCAAGCGAAACGCGTGCACACGCGGGAAGACTTTCTCGCGGCCCTCCGCCAGGGGGGATTCAGTCTCATCCTCGCCGATACGACCTTACCGGACTTCGACGGAGCGGCGGCCCTCGACCTCGCTCGAGCCCTTCATCCCGACGTGCCCTTTCTTTTCGTATCCGGCATGCAAGGGGAAGAAATCGCCGTCGACATGATGCAGCGCGGAGCCACCGACTATATTTCCAAGCAGCGGTTGGGCCGCTTGGTGCCGTCCATGCGACGAACCCTGCGTGAGCTCGATGAGCGCTTGGAGCGAAAACGAGCCGAAGATGCGTTACGAATGAGCGAAAAGCAACTGCGTCAGGCGCAGAAGATGGAAGCCGTGGGCCGCCTGGCCGGTGGACTTGCCCATGATTTTAACAATCTGCTGACCGTCATCATGGGCCATAGCCAGGTGCTGCTGGGAGAACTGTCCGCCGGCAGCCCCATCCGCGCCAAGATCGAAGAAATGCAAAAGGCCGGTGAGCGCGCCGCGACCCTGATACGCCAACTGATGGCCTTCAGCCGGAAGCAACCGATGGAACCGAAAGTGCTGCCGTTGAACCCGGTCATCGGCAACGTGGAAGGGATACTCCGCCGCCTCATCGGGGAGGACATTCAACTGGTCATCCGGCCTGATCCTCATAATGGCCATGTGAAAGCCGATCCCGGGCAATTAGAACAGGTGCTGATGAATCTCGTCGTCAATGCCAGGGATGCCATGCCCAACGGGGGCTTACTGGCCATTGAAACGTCACAGGTCGAGCTGGCCCGCACCCCAATGCACCACCTCCACCCGTTACCGCTGGGAAACTATGTGAAACTGACGGTGACGGATACCGGGAGCGGGATGGATGCCGACGTCCTGAGCCACCTGTTCGAACCCTTCTTTACAACGAAAGAAGCGCACAAGGGCACTGGACTCGGCCTGTCGACCGTGTTCGGCATTGTCACGTCCTGTGGCGGCGGCATCGACGTCTGGAGCCAGGTCGGCCACGGGACGACCTTCGACCTCTATTTCCCGCGCGCCACGCCCCAAACCCAAGCCACGTCCGCCGAATCCCCACAGGCGCAGCCACGCCAAGGATCTGAAACCATTCTGCTGGTCGAGGACGATGGCGGAGTCCGCGACCTCGTGCGCCATGAGCTGCTCAAAACCGGTTACCAGGTGATCGAGGCCAAGAACGGCGTCGAAGCCTGCCTGACGGCCACACAGCAGAGTCAACACGTCGATCTCCTGTTGACCGACGTCGTCATGCCAGGCATGAATGGTCGGGAACTGGCCGAACATCTGTCGGTCATCAAGCCGAATCTCCGGGTACTCTTCATGTCCGGATACCTCGACGACATTTGCGTCAACAGCGGCATGGACCCGCACCGCACCACCTTTCTCCAGAAGCCGTTCACACCGGACCTGTTGCTCCGTACCGTGCGCGCACTTCTCGACTCCTCCGCACCGGGAACCGGATCAGCCCATCTTCAGACCCCACCGCAGAGCCACGCTTCTCGTCCCGCCCGAGCCTCGTAACGACCCATACACACCACACACCGCCGGTGATCAGTTTGACCGATGTATCCATCCTTCTTATACTCAGGCCGTAGTGGGGATGCGCAGAGGTATCCTGTCGAAACCAGCGCGGGCAAAGGGGATTGATGAAGGATCGCAGGCGGCGGACCAGACATGTCAATCGTTGGGGAAAGGCGCTCTGCGGCTGCCTGATCTCACTCTGGCTCACCGGACTCCTTCCGGTCCGGTCAGCTGTCGCAGATACCATCCCCTGGGAGCGCTTGACCACCGGGATGCAAGTGGCGCTCTGGAACCCCAGGGACACCTGCCCGCAGGTTCCCGCCTTGCTGATACTCCAAATCGACCCGGAACGGTTCCGGTTTTCCATTTATCAGTTCCGCGATGAGGGGCTGCGAACTCCGATCTCCATCCATGAGTGGCAGCAGCGGACCGACGCCTATGTGATGTTCAATGCAGGCTTGTTTCGCGAAGACTATTCCTATCTGGGCCTCTTGTTGAAAGAGGGGCGATCACTCGGCAGCAAGAAACATCATTCGTGGCAAGGACTGTTCGCCGCTGAACCGGCTGACGGAACACTTCGAAAAGCCCGCGTCTTCGACCTGGCCTTCGAGGCATTCACGGAGGACCCGCCGCTGTACCGCGAAGCCGCGCAGTCCTTGATGTTGTTCGATCGGATGGGAAAATTTCGGGTGAAAGACAGCGGCAAACGCGCGTTTCAAACAGTGGTGGCTGAGGACGGGCAGGGGCCGATCCTGGTCATTAAGTCGGCGGACATCGTCTCGCTCCATCACCTGGCCGACTGCCTGCATCGACAACTGCCCTCACTGCAACAGGCGATGGCCATGGATGGGGGCGCATCGTCCGATGTCATCGCCAGCCAGGACCTGCTCCATGCCGCCCAGGAAACCGCCGCGCAATCGGCGTGGCGCTCTTTGTTGGCGGGCAACACGGGAGTGCATATTCCCCTTCCGACCGTCATCGGGATCAGTCCACGGACACCCGCGAGGGCAGGGATACCTGTCGAGTCCTTACAGCCTCCTCGGAAGCCGTGACGCCACCCGACTTACCGACCGGGCGCGACGGGAAATCCTGCCTCGGTCCAGGCGTTCATACTTCCCGCCACATTGTAGACATGCGTATACCCCAGATCGGCCAAGGTTTCGGCGGCGATGTTGCTGCGATGGCCCGATTGGCAATACACGACGATGTGGTCTTCCAACTTCGCACCCAGTTCCCGGTGACGCGTCTTCATCTCCCGAAAATCGATGTTCAGGTCTGTGCCGGGAATCATGCCTGACGCATGCTCCTCGGGGGAACGTACATCGACCAGGACAAATCCCTTCGCGCTCGTGGAGGGCGCCTTGGCCAGCCCGGCTCGTAACTGTTGCACACTTAAAACATAGGAATGATAGGCAAGGGACGGGACTGGTACCTGGAAGAGAAGTCCACTCAGAACGACTGCACACGTGATAGAAATGATATACCTCATGGCGACCGCTCCTTTGCTCATAGCATGATGGGACCTGCACGTACCTCGTATGATAGGAGCCCGATGAAAAATTGGTCAAGTCTGATAGGCCCTGCGCTATGCCTGCTTCTGGCTGCTTGCGGAGAGGGCGCCCTTCTGGTCAAGGACTCAGACCATGGGGGCGTCGTCATCTACCCCTACCGGCCCGAGCAAGGCACCCTGTTGTCCTCTTTCCGAAAAGACGCCATGCGTCTCATGAACCAGAAGTGCCCGGGCGGACACACGATCGTCCGCGAGGGAGAAACCAAGGGGCGTCTACGCCAGGCCAGCCCACTCGCAGGATCCAGCGATGTCGTCGAGGAGCGGCGCT
>WIAG01000067.1 GCA_014055495.1 Nitrospira sp. CR1.2 | reverse complement strand
CCGGTGCATAAAACTGCATGAGGGCGGCACGATCTTGCCTTTCCAGCGCCTGCTCAGCGCGAGTGAATGCCGTCAGCACCTCTTTCACGGTGGGATCGGCTTGTACCGCTTTCGCTCCGCTGATCGTCCTTCCCTCACGCGTCAACACCATGTCAGGAAGCACCTGCACGACCGCATGAGCAAGCCCGTCCCCCTGCCACAGCGCCAGCATCGTCAACAGCCGGAGCATCTGTCCCGTCAGCCGGGCCAGGCCTCCACCGGACTCGACCTTCGCTCTGCATGTTTCTCGCATCGTCATGTGTCCCCTCTCAGGATCTACTGGGTCTTTCCAACACAGTGCCATCCTTACGGACGACTATGCAACGGCGGTACCGTTGCTCTAGCCCACATTATTCACGAGGGTTCGTGACGAAACCGACGAGACGCCACGCGAGGCCCGCGGCTCAACGGATAAGTCGAGCCACGCTTGCGGACGCCGGCGAGACGGTGAGCCGGCCGTGTCTTGGCGCGCGGAGCCCCGAGAGGCCGAGGCATACTTGAGACAGTATGTTGAGGCCGCGAGGGGCGAGCCCGTCCGCTGGCATGCCGCTGTGCCGCATGCCAGCTTGTCGCAGCGGCGTGTCGGCGATTGCAGTAGGAGCCTTCATGAATCATGCGGGCCAGGCCTCCAGCCTCGAGGCCGTGATGAGCCGTCGCACCTAAACACCACGGTGGTGCAGGCTGGCTGGTGCAAGATACCACAGTTCCGATTCGGCTCACGGTGGATCCCGCTTCACGTTCGGCCACGCAATGCAGGCGACTTTTGTACTTTCTCTTTGGCCACCGCCGTCTGAACGATACACTGCGGTGATCACACCTTCTTCGCCGGACGCTGAATAGAGGTCCACGAACTCGCATGCCGTTGCCAACGACACACTGTGTCGCCATCGCGGTTATCCTGACTCTCATGGCGAGCGACCCCGCCGTTGCGGAGGACGCGCCACACCTGGCGACACTCGCCCTCATCGATAAACCCTGGGCCATGCGCCTCGACGTCACCGGATTCCGTATACACCTGGACGGAGTCAAGCCGGACGGTCGGCGATATCTGCTCGCAACCGACGATGCCCGTTCGATCGACCTCTCCGTGACCCTCGAACAGGTCCACGGACCGGCCACCGAGCAAGGCTGCCTGCTCCACTTGGAGCGTATCGCCCGGGCATCCGTGCCGGCCTCGGATCAAGGCCCGATTCGCGATGGGAATCAAAACCTGACTCTGCTCGAATACGTCCTTCCTGCGAACGGCAAGGCTCCAGCCGAGCAACTCCATCTGTTGGCCTGCACCGGCAAGGACGACGTGTATACCGATATTCATCTCTCTCAACCGGGCGGGAAGGGGGGCGATGCCGCTGCACTGCGCGCGCTGTTGCAGAGCCTCACCATCGTCGCGGCGCCGGCGCCCAGCAGCCTCGATCACTTCCGCGCCGGAAGTGTCCCCTACCTGCTGGGGAAATTCTCTCTTGCCATCCCGCACTATGAACAGGCGCTCGTCCTCGAACAGGCCAACCCGATCTTGGATCGGCCGCTCTGGCAGCTGCTGATCCACAACCTCGGCACGGCGTACAGCCGGACCGGAAACTTCGGTCGGGCGGAAGCGACGTTCGATTACGGCCTCTCAAAGGATCCGGCCAATTCAATGTGGCACTACGAGCTCGCACGCACCTATGCGGGAATGAACGACCGGGACAAGATGATGCAATCCCTGGACACCGCATTCTTGCATCACCGTCACCGGCAGAGCGACGAACCGCTGCCGGACCCCCGGCAAGACGCCTCATTCAACCGGTTCCTGTCGGATCCGGTCTTTCGACGGTTGGCGGAATCCCTCATGCAACCTGCCATCCGAACCGGACTCGATAGCGCATCGACGCAACAGATTAAGGAAGGATAGGGCAATGGCCAAGCGTAAGACGATCAGGGTGGAGATGAATCGACCGATCGAGGTGCAGGGTCCACGGGGAACCAGCCAGGGCGTCGTGCGGGACTTTTCTCCCGGGGGCTGCCGGATCCAACAGGCCGATGCCAAGGTGAATTGCGGGATGCGCGTGACGCTGCGGATCTCCCTGCCGGACCGCATCGACCCCATCGAAATCAAACCCGCCGTCGTGACCTGGGTCGGCAAGGATGCCTTCGGCGTGGAATTCTTATCGCTTTCAACGGACACACGGGCACGGGTGAAAGCCGTCTATGACCTGCTCCTCGAAGCCCAAACCACACACGAATCCGAACGGGTCATCTCGCTCCCCAACGTGTCCTGGACCTCACCGTCTGCAAAATGAGACAGACCCACGCCTGCTCGTGAACAGACCCGGCATCATCGAAACAACAACAAGAGGCCGAGCAGATAGCCAAGGATCATCACCAGGCTATCCGGCTCGATGAGCCGGTACCGCTTCTCAACCCGATACACAATTCCCATCAGCCCGATATTCATCATCACGATACCCCACAGAGCGGTCAGCGCATGCGCGGAGGCGATCGCGCCGAACAACGGCCCCCCGCGATACGCCAGATCGGCGAATAGGAAGGCCGCCATGTTGAACGCATTGCTGCCGAAAAGATTTCCTACGGCGAGATCGAAGGCCCCGAGCCGGACAGCGGCCAGGGACGTGACCAACTCGGGCAACGTCGTGACCACGGCCACCAGCGACGTTCCCAGGAACGTCGTGCTGACGCCCGATTGATCCGCGATCTCCTTGGCTGATGTCGCAAGCAGGGGGGCGGCAATGATGAGCATCATGGTGGCAGCGACAAATCCCATGATTGCCCGGCGCAAGCCGTCTCGCCGGGCCGAGGCTTCCACCTGGACGTCCGCGGCCGCCGCTCCGGCAAGGAGTTCCTGCGCCCGTTGACGTCGTTTGACGTCCTCCTGCCGGAACACGACCCGCATCCCGAAAACATAGATCAGAAAGAGCAGCGCGCTCCCCCCCTGGATGGTCGACGCACCTGTCCCGTTCCGAAACAACAGGAGAAATGCGGCCAGGCCGGTCAGGAGCATGGCGAGCGTGGCCACGAGCGTATGTTCGAAAGCGGCCTGCTCCCAGACCCGTTTATCACGATGGATAAGGTCGATCAGGCCGAGGGTGAACATGTTGGCCAACACCGCGCCGAAGAGATCCCCGGCGGCCAGATCCGGCGCATCGAGCAGGCAGGCGCTGACGGTCGTAAACACCTCAGGCAGCGACGTCGCCGCCGCCATCAACACCACACCGATCCACAGACGCCCGATTCCTGTCAGCGCGGCAAGCTGATCGCCGTAGCGCGAGAGTCGCGTCCCCGCGAGGACGATCATGGCTCCGCTCAGCACGAGGATGATCCATGAGACAAGCACAGGTCCCTCCCGACCGCGCGCTCCGGTCAAGGGACCAAGATCCGCGATACCCGGGAGTCTGCCGACTCCCGAAGGTCAGCGTCAAGCCGCCATCCGCATCGATTCGACTCATGGAGTACGCAACCTCGATGTGTATAGATAACAGCATCACGGGCAGCCGACACGAATCGAGAAATTGAGCGAGGATGGAACGAATCAGACGGGAGTACGCTGCATACGCTACTGCGGCCGTCCGGCCTCGAGCAGTTCGCCCACCTTGTCGATGATGGCCTGGGGCAAAAACGGTTTCTGCAGATAAGCGGCCTGGGCATCCACCCCGTGCGCCCCCAGCATGTCTCCGGCATACCCCGAGATGTACAACACCTTGATGCCGGGGAACATGGTCCTTGCCCCCTGAGCCAACACCGCGGCCTTCATTCTCGGCAAAATGACGTCCGTGATCAGCAGGTCGCAGCCGCCCTTGCGCAACTGCAACATCTGCAACGCTTCCACGCCGTCTGCCGCCGCCAGCACTTCATACCCCTGGTCGCGCAGCACCGCCGACACGAGACGTCGAATGCCTTCGTCGTCTTCCACCAGGAGAATCGTGGCGGAGGTTTCAGGTTTCGGGCGTGCAGCGGCAACCTGCTCAGCGTCTGCGGCCTGCGACGGCACCCGCGGAAACATGACCGTGAACCGAGAGCCCTTCCCCAGCTGACTGGTCACATCGATGTAGCCGCGACTCTCTTTCACAATGCCATAGACCGTGGCCAATCCCAGGCCTGTCCCTTTGTCGGAGGCCTTGGTGCTGAAGAACGGTTCAAAAATATGGGCCAGGGTCTCAACATCGATGCCGGATCCGTTATCCTCGACCACCAATTTCACGTAGGGACCGGGAACCGCTCCCGGATGCGCGCGGACATAGGCGTCATCCAGATCGGCGTTGCCGGTTTCGATCGTCAGGATCCCTCCGTCTCCCATGGCATCGCGGGCATTCAGCGCCAGATTGAGCAACACCTGTTCGATCTGTACCGGGTCTCCCAACACGTGCCCGGCCTGCGGATCGAGCACGATGACGGTCTGGATCTGCTCCCCGATCAACCGGCGCAGAATATCCTCCATGTCGCGAATCAGGGTATTGAGCGGCACATCCCGCTGTTCCAGGACCTGGCGACGGCTGAAGGTCAACAGTTTCTTGGTCAACGCCGCGGCACGGGTACCCGCCTGCCCGATGACCTCGATTTCATGATGACAAGGGTGAGACCCCAACTGCTGAGCCACCCGCTGCGCGTGTCCGATCACGACCATCAGCAGGTTATTGAAGTCGTGCGCAATGCCGGCGGCGAGTCGGCCCAGGGCCTCCATCTTTTGCGACTGCCGCGCGCTCTGCTCGTCCTGTTTCCGCTGGGTCAAATCCACGATCGTTTCGATGACATGGACCCGCCCGTCGAGGGTCGGCGCCTTGGCCCAATGAAACAACAGTCGCCGGCCATCCGGCATATCGACCTGCTCCGAGACCACCCCGTCTTTGGTCAGGGCGTCCGGCATGCGACAAAAGTCACAGGGCGACGCCTTCCCCGCAATTTTTTCATGACAGCGTAAGCCGGCCATCTCGCCGAACGCGCCCAGGCTGCTCTGATTCTGAAGCTGCACGGCATGGTCGACCGGATCGATGACCGTCACCGCCACCGGCTGCGAGTTCAGCAGGACTTGCGAATCATAGGAACGACCCTTGGACGATTGCGGCGAGCCGGTCATGAGCGTCCTCGTGTGAAGCGAAGAATGGAAGAAACAGGACGAGTCTGCTTCTTCGGTTGTACTACATCACCGCCTACAGTCAAGGAGATGATCGATTGTCTGGAACGAGCCGTAGGACTTCGTGAAGATTGCCCGGCTGCGCGTCAGCCGCCGTTCTTCGCCTTTCGGTAAAAGAGCACCTTTGCCAGCTCTGCCGCACCGACGTACGCGACGAGAATGACGAGCAGCGCCGACCAGAACAGGGGCGGCAAGGGCTCGAACCCCAAGATCGCGCCGGCCGGCGTCACCGGCAGGAGCATGGTTGTCAGTCCCACCAGCAGGGTCGACAGCACCAGCCCTCTGGACGGGCGACTGGCCACACAGGGTCGCCGCGTACGGATCACCAGCACAATCACCGACGCAGAGAGCACCGACTCGACAAACCAGCCGGTCCGGAACTGACCGATCGTCGACTGCAAGACCAGCAGCAAGACGGCGAAGGTGAGGTAGTCGAAGCACGAGCTCACGAATCCAAAGGTCAACATGAAGCGGCGAATGAAGGGAATATCCCACCGCCTCGGCCGATCGATCAGCTCGGGATCGACGTGATCGGTCGCAATCGTCATTTCCGGAATATCGGTCAGCACGTTCGTCAGGAGGATCTGCTTCGGCAACAGGGGGAGAAACGGGAGGAACAACGAGGCCCCGGCCATGCTGAACATGTTCCCGAAGTTCGCACTCGTGGCCATGAACACATACTTCAGCGTATTCGCGAAGGTCTTGCGCCCCTCGCGCACGCCTTCCACCAAGACGCTCAAATCGTGCTCCAACAGGACGAGGTCGGCGGCCTCCTTGGCGACATCCACCGCCTGATCGACGGAAATGCCGACATCGGCCGCGTGCAGCGCCGGGGCATCGTTGATGCCGTCGCCCAGATACCCGACCACATGACCCGCCCCGCGTAATGCGCGAATGATCCGTTCCTTTTGATTCGGCTCGATCTCGGCGAAGATATCGACGTCGGAGGCTTTTGCCCGTAGCGCATCCTCGCTCATCCCGCGCAAATCGTTTCCGGTCAGCAGACGCGGGGCCGCCAGACCGACCTCACGCCCCACATGAGCCGCGACCGGCGCCTGATCCCCCGTCACGATCTTCAGCGTCACGCCGAGTCGCTTGAGGGTACCCACGGTCTCGGCAATGCCGGACTTGAGCGGGTCGGCAAACACCAGGAGGCCGAGGAATGTCATCCCGGCTTCGTGCTCCTTCGAGACACGCTCGAGTCCTCCCATATCCCGGCAGGCTAGGCCGATCGTGCGAAACCCCTGCCCGCTCAACAGGCGTACCTGCTCCCTCACCGACCGATGAACCTGCGCGATCGGCACCAGGGCGCCATCGCGTTGCTCCGCCTGGAGACAAATCGCCAGCATGTTCTCGACCGCACCCTTAGTGATCAACAGGTGGGTCTGCGGAGTGGCCGCCAAGATCGAGAGCCGTTTGCGTACGAAATCGTACGGCTCCTCGTCCAGCTTGTGATGACCGGCGAGCTCGAACACCCGCTCTCGGCGCAGGGCCTCATCCAGCGGATTCGGGAACCCCGTTTCGAACACGGCGTTCAGATAACCGAGAAACTGCACGCGCTCGCTGGACTCACCCGCCACGTTGAGGGCCGCATGCAGCCGCATCGCCCCTTCGGTCAACGTGCCGGTCTTGTCGGAACACAACACGGTCATGCTGCCGAAATTCTCGATCGAGGCCAGGCGTTTGACGACCACGCGTTGCTCGGCCATGCGTCTTGCGCCATGGGAAAGATTGACGCTGATGATGGCGGGCAACAGTTGGGGCGTCAGTCCCACCGCTAAGGCCATGGAGAACAGAAAGGATTCCAGAACCGGTCGCTCAAGGTAGACGTTCACCGCAAAAATGGCGAACACCAGCAGAAGGGTCACCTCCAACAGGAGGTACCCGAACCGACGCACGCCGCGCTCAAACTCCGTCTCCGTCGGCCGGAGGACCAGCCGATGGGCGATGCGACCGAACTCGGTCGCCTTCCCCACCTGCACGATCACCGCAAGGGCCTGCCCGCTCACGACATGCGTGCCGAGAAACAGGCTATTCGTGCGCTTCTGCAGCGGCGTGTCGCCGGGCAACGTCGCCGTCGACTTCTCGACGGGATAGGTCTCCCCCGTCAACGTCGCCTCGTCGACAAAGAGATCCTTCGCCTCCAACAGTCGCGCATCACCGGGCAGGCTGGAGCCCGCGGACAATTCCACGACATCACCCGGCACGACCGTGTCCGCCGGAACCTCGATCAGCAGACCGTCCCTCCGGACGCGAGCCGTGACTTGAACCAGAGCCAACAGCCCGGCCACGGCGCGCGCGGCGCGATATTCCTGTCGGAAACTCAAGAGGGCGCCGGCCAGAATAATTCCGAGGATGATCAACGCATCGCTGCGCTCCGCCAGAAACAGCGACACCCCGGAGGCAAAGAGGAGAATGAGAATGATCGGACTGCGGAACTGCGCTAACAGCAAGCGGACCGGCTGACCGTCACGGGCGGGACTCAGCCTGGAGGGCCGCGCAAGAACCCGTCGTCGTTCCGCCTCGGCAGCGGAGAGCCCCTCCCGCGTGACCGTCAATTCACGCAGCAGCGTCTCTTCGGGAAGGACCCAGAAAGATCGACCGTTCAGCATCACACCTGCCACCCGCCGTCACACCCACTCCGGGGCATGCTCTTTCGCACTCTCTCGCTCAGCGAACGTCCGATACAACGCCGGCAACACCAGGAGAGTCAGCGCGGTCGAGGTAAACAGGCCCCCGACGACGACCGTGGCCAACGGCCGTTGTACCTCGGCGCCGATTCCCTGCGCCAATACCAGCGGCAGGAGCCCGAGTAGAGTCGTCATCATGGTCATCACCACCGGGCGAAGCCGCAACACACAGCCGGTCATGATCGCCGCCTCCGTCGGTTGTCCTTCGTTCCGCAACTGATTGATGTACGACACGAGGACGATGCCGTTGCCCACGGCCAGGCCGAACAATTCGATGAAGCCGATCGACGCGGGAACGCTCAAGTACTGCCCGCTCAGCCACAGCGAGACGACACCTCCGATCAGTGCGAAGGGCAAATTCAGAATGATCAAGGCGGCATACCGCAGCGAATGAAACGCCCAGAACAGCAGAAAAAATACCAACCCCAGCGTAATCGGCACGACCAGCATCAGGCGCGCGTTGGCGCGTTCCATATTTTCGAACGCGCCGCCCCAGGTCACCGTATATCCCTGCGGCAATCGAATGCCGTCCGCCAGTTTCTTCCGTCCTTCATCGACGACACTCCCGATGTCCCGTCCCACGACGTTGAACCCGATGTAGATCCGTCGTTTCGCCTGCTCCCGACTGATGCGCGCCGGCCCTTCCCGCATATCGATCGACGCCAGCTCGCTCAGCGGGATCGGTGCGCCTGAAGCCGACCGCACCCGGATATTTCCGATCGCCCCCACGCTGTTGCGGTACGATTCCGGGAATCGGAGTATCAACTGAAAACGGCGCTCTCCCTCGTACACGCGCGTGGCGGGCTTGCCGCCCACCGCGGTGGTGATGATGTCTTGCACCTCCGACACGTTGATGCCGTACCGGGCGATCTTCTGGCGGTCGATGTCGATGGTGAGGTAGGGCTGGCCGGCGACCTGCTCGACCTTGACGTCCTTCACCCCGTCGACGGTCCGCATCAGATCGGCAATGCCTTCCGCATGCTGATACAGGAGCTCCAGATCGTCACCGAACAGTTTGATTGCGCATTCGGTCCGGATGCCGGAGATCAATTCATCGACCCGTTCCTGAATCGGCTGGCTCATCAACACCGAGATGCCGGGAATGTCCGCCAGACGCCGCCGGATCACTTCGACCAAACCAGCCTGGGTCTGCGCGGTGGTCCAGGTGTCACGAGGACGCAGCGTCACGATCGGATCGCTCTCATTCGGTTCCTCGGGGCCTACGGCGATATCCGGTCTCCCCAGCTTGCTGACCGACATTCGCACTTCCGGCAATTCCAGCATGACCTTCTGCGTTTGCAGTTCAATAGCGATCGACTCCTCCAGCGAGACACTCGGCAACCGCACAATCTGCGGGGTCAGCGCGCCCTCCTCCAGGATCGGGATAAACTCCCGCCCCACAAACGGCAGGAGCGTCAGACTGGCCAGCACCACGGCAGTCGACCCCACCAGGACCGGTGCGCGGTGGTCCAGCGTCCAACGCAGCACCGGCTGATACCGGTCCTTCATCCACAGCGTCAACCGCGTCTCTTTCGGGTGATCGCCACGCAACACGAGGGAGGCCAGCACCGGAGAGAGCGTCAACGTCACGATCACCGAAGCCAACAGCGAAATCACCAACGTATAGGCCAGAGGGGCAAACATCTTTCCTTCCATGCCGCGCAGGGTCATCAAGGGAAGAAAGACGACGCTGATGATCAGAATGCCGAAGAGGATCGGCCGCCCTACTTCGTTTGTCGCCCGGAAAATGACTTCCAACCTGGCACGCTGCTGCAGCCGGTTCTCAGACAAGTGCCGGTAGATATTCTCGACCACCACCAGTGAGCCGTCGGCGATTTCACCGATGCCGATGGCCAAGCCTCCCAGCGTCATGAGGTTGGCGGAGAGCCCCGCCCGCTGCATGATCAGAAACGTAATCAACGGCGTGACGAACAACGACACCGTCACCACGACCGCGCTTCGGATATGTCCGAGGAACAGAAAAAAGACCAGGGTGACCAGGACGACGCCTTCGATCAACGCATCACGCACCGTGTGAATCGCCGCACTGACGAGTTCGATCCGGTCGTAGAAGGGGACGATCCTGAGTCCGTCCGGCAACACCCCGTCCCGGTGCACGGCCTCGACCTGCTGCTTCACCGCCTGCACGATTTCCCGGGCATTGCCTCCGCGCAGCATGAGAACCGTCCCGGCCACCACTTCACGCTCCCCGTTCAACAAGGCGGCTCCGTGCCGCACCGCGTGACCGATGCGGACCTCGGCCACATCACGCACAAAGACCGGCACCCCGTCGGCTTCCTTGACGACGATGCGCTCGATATCCGGCAGGCTCTTGATCATCCCCAACCCGCGAACGATGGCCCGTTCGGCATGCCGCTCCAGTACATTCCCCCCGGCGTTGGCATTGTTCTTTTCAACGGCCTCGAAAATGTCCCGCAGAGTCAGCCCGTACTTCCTCAACTTGTCGGGCTCGACCAGCACCTGAAATTGCTTGACGAACCCGCCCAGCCCGTTCACGTCGATCACCCCCGGCACAGTCTTCAGCAACGGGCGCAACACCCAATCCTGTACCGTTCGCTGGTTGGTCAATGCGGTCTCCCGCAACGCGGAGTCGGCTCCCGCCGCTTCCACACCGTCGAGATAGTATTGATAAATCTCCCCGAGCCCGGTCGTCACCGGCGCCAGCACCGGCTCGAGGCCTGCGGGAAGCCGCTCCCGGACGGCCATGATCCGCTCCAACACCAGCTGGCGAGCGAAATACACATCCACGTCGTCCGCAAACACCACCGTCAGCTGGGAGAGTGCGAATTTGGAGATCGATCGGATTTCCCTCAAACCGGGCAACCCGCTCATCTGCCATTCGATCGGGTAGGTCACGAACCGTTCTACTTCGACCGGAGACAAGCCTGGTGCCTCGGTCAACACCTGCACCTGCACATTGGTCACGTCGGGATAGGCATCGATGGGAATCGACTGAAAGGCGAACAGACCGGCCACGGCACACAAGCAGGCCAGGCCCAGGATCAGAATCCGTTGGCGCAGGGAAAATTCCAGCAGCGAGGAGATCATTGAGTGGGCTCGATCTTGTGGATGTCGAGTTCGGACTTGATCGCGAAGGCTCCCTTGACGACCACGCCCTCCCCGTCGCGCAGGCCTTCCAGGACGATCACCTTCCCGTCCTGCTCCTCGCCCAGACGCACCCGCCTGAGCTCAAAACGCTGCTCTGGCTGCCGCACGAACACCACCGTGCCTCCCCCCTCCTGTTGCACAGCGGCCAGGGGCACGGCCAGCACGTCCGGTTCCGGTGAGGCATCGACCCGCACCATCGCGAACATCTCCGGCTTCAACACCCGCTCCGGATTGGGGATGGTGACACGTATCCGCATGGTCCTGGTGGCCTGATCCAGCACGTCGCTGATGTAGGTCATGCGACCGGAAAACAAGCCGTGGGGATACGCCGCCACCACGACGTGTACCGTCATATCCGGATGAATGAAGCGCACATCTTTTTCCGGGACGCTGGCCACCACCCACACGTCGGAGAGATCGGCGATGGTGAAACAGTGCCGAGACGTTTCCACCACTTCGCCACGCGTGATGTTACGCAGAATCACCCGCCCCGCGAAGGGTGCCCGGATAGCGACGTCGGAGCGGATCGTTTGCTCCCGCTCGAGCCGTTGAATCTCCTGGTCGGGCACCCCCAGCAGCGTCAACCGATGCATGGCTTCACGCGCGTCGGCCTGCGCGGTTTTCATCTCCGCCTCCCGGCGTTGCAGCTCGGCCAGACTGATGGCTCGATGCTCATGCAGGTTGGTCGCCCGTTCATAGGCCAAGCGAGCTTCGTGCTGCCGCGCCGCGGTCTTGAGATACAGGCCCTCCGCCATCCCCAGGTCCGCACTGTCGAGCAGGGCCAGCCGTTCGCCTTTCTTGACATCTCTCCCCACATCGACCAGCACCTCGACCACCCGTCCTCGGATCAACGTCGTGACTTCCGCCAGTTCATTTTCATTGGCATGGATAGTCGCCGGAAATTCACGGTGAAGGGTAAACGACTCCTTCTTCACCGGCACCACCTCGATGCCGGCTCGGACGACCTCCGCTTCGGTCAGATGCACCACTCCATTCGCCGCCCGGTCCGCCGGCCTGCTCGGCGACGGCGGCGCCACCGGATCCCGGTCGCACCCGGCACCCACCGCCCAAAGAACGGTCGGCAGCAGGCACGGAACGGCCAGTCGCCACAGCAGGCCACCTCGCCGGTGCTGCCGCACGGAAGCGCGCCTTGGGTCGGTCATTCGAGAGGCCATGCGTCGATGATCTGTTCTACTCTACGTACCCCTGTTGCTCTGATGACCAGCAGGGAACATGCCGCGGGGGGAATCGAGAAATCGACAGGAACCACCAGTCCATCGCAGCGTTTTGCTACGCTACCGGAAGGGGAAACGGGGTGAAATGCCACAGCAGGGAACCCCGCCTCCGAGGAGACGGCGCGGGATTGCCCCCCATTTAACGGACCACCAGCACCGAGCAGTGGCTGTGCTGCACCACTTTCGTCGAGACACTGCCGAGCAGAAATCTGGCCACGGCGCCCATACCTTTGGCGCCGGTGACAATCAAGTCGACCTTCTTTTTCGACGCCACTTTCAAGATCTCATCGGCCGGTTTGCCGAGTTGCACCACCTCATCCACCACATACCCGGCCTTGATCAGCTTAGTGGCACATTGTTCGACCAAACGGGCGCCTGCGTCTTTCACCTCGGGATATTTCAAGAACGGCATGGCATGCATCACCACCACATCGATCGGTTCCAACCCTTCCCGAGCCTCCGGCTGTATCTTGGTCAGGAGAAACCGCAGGGCCTTCTCCGACGCCTTCGATCCATCCGCAGCGAACAGAATCCGGCTCAACGGGCGCGGCTCTTCCTTCACGATCAGCACCGAACAGGGCGCATGCAACGTCACCTGCGTCGAGACACTCCCGAGCATGAGCCGGTCGAGCGCATCCAACCCGCGACTTCCGATGGCCACCAGCCCGTCCCGCTTCGGGGCCGCGTCGAGAATGGTGGGACCCGCCGCGCCACGCGCCGAGAGCAGTTTGCCCTTGAGCTTGAGGGCAGCCATGTGAGTTTTGGCCTCGGCCATAGTGGTCTTCGCTCGTCCTTCAATACGCTTGATTTCCTCTTGAATGAACGGTTCGTTCCCGATCACCACCGGCTGAAACATGAAGGGCGCACGGAGCGCCTCCACATCGGTGACGTGCATGACGGTGACCTCCGGCTTGTCCGCCAGGGGCATCCGCGCCACCCATTCCGTCGCCCACTTGCCGTACTTCGATCCATCGGTTGCAATCAACACTTTCATAGGTCGCCCCTCTATTCTCCGGTCTGTCGTCTTTATACCGAGCAAACGATGTGCCAGGCTGACGCATCTTCGCCGCAACAGGTCGTCGGGTCAATAGGTTCTTTTGGCGAAAAGGGGGAACGCAGAAGGAAACGGAAGGGCAAGCCGCGCGGGGAGAGCCGATGCCATCCGAATGGAACTGGGGCTCAGCGAAGTCGCCCGTACACAGCGGTCGAACGAGGAGCGGCGCAGCCGAGCGCCTCGGGCTTCCAGGCAAAACGTCCGGCACTGTTTCGGCCGGTCCTTCGCCAGGCCACCTGCCAGAGCAGGGACCAGATCGATCGGAGAAAGCCCCAACTGAAGAGGCTCGGCGCCTCCGTCTGTCTCTCGATCCGGCACCAGGAATTCCACAGTCCGGCCCTGATCCTCCGGCCGGCCACGATATCATAGGTTCGACGTTGAGTCTTCACAGATGACCTCCCATCGGTGAACCTAACCCGTATTATTCATGAGCACTTCTGCTGCAATCGCCGATTCATTGCTGCGACAAGCCTTCGGCCGGCGGGCTCGCCCCTCGGATCCTCACCGTACTGCACGAGTACGCTTCGGACCCTCCCGGCTCCGCGCACCGGTCTCGCCACATGACTCGGCGATTTCGCGACGAACCGTCATGAATAATGCGGGCTAACCCACTCGGCTGATCGCCCGCTTCGCACCACGGACAGACGTTCATAATGAACCGTACCATGGGGTTGCCGATCCGCCAAAAGAGATTTAGATTTGGTACGCCGTTCAGAGGGAGTCGGTCACGGATATCGGGCCGATCAAAACAGCCGGAGGATCATGACGGAGCAGCACGCACAGAGGCGAGTAGAGCTGGTCGAGTGGCACAGAGCTGGGCCGGGCATCCGCGCGATTCGTGAAACGGTGTTTATTCACGAACAGGGCGTGCCGGTAGACCTGGAGTGGGACGGGCTCGACTCATCCTGCGCCCATGTGCTGGCGTGGAACGACTGCGGGGAAGCGATCGGCACGGCGCGCATGCAACCGAACGGCACCATCGGCAGAATGGCGGTGCTCAAAGTCTGGCGCGGGCGTGGAGTCGGACGGGCGCTACTTCAGACGCTGCTGGATCTGGCGGTCAGGCAAGGACTCCCACGTGTCACCCTTTCCGCCCAGACCCATGCGATCGGCTTCTATGAGCGAGCCGGATTCCACATGGTCGGCGAGCCCTTCATGGACGCCGGCATTCCGCATCGGAAGATGGAGAAGGAACTCATGGCGCCGCCGCGGGACTGATACCACTTGCAGACACAACCAGCTCCGCGATTCAGGCCAGATTTGGACGGCTCAACGCTGCCCTTTGTGTTTTTCATTGGCGGAGGGGGGCGACTGCGCGAGACTGATGCCCTATGGGAACAACATCCCCGGCAAGACCCCGATCAGGATCTGAGTTCTCGGCTTCGTCAGCCGATGTGCCGCCGACGACTCCCAACTACTCCCTCCTTCAGCGCGGCCGGTCGCTCTATCATGACATCTGGTTCCGCCTTTCCGAGCGCCTGCGCTGGTCGAGACGGCCCCACCATGAAACCCCGGTCGGCCGCCTCTCCGGTCTCGCTCCGTGGCAAACCAGTCGAATCGAGACACTGCGGGCGCAGTATGACGCGGACTTCGAATCCCGCTATGGCCACCATACCGCACTGGCCAACTACGCCTACCTCGATGTGCTGGATCAGGCCTGGAACGCCGCGGCTCGCCCCATTCCCGAAGGTGGCCGTGTGACGGATGTGGGCTGCGCAAATTTCTGGTACGCGCACACGCTCTACCGGTTTTTTCGCCCGGCGACATTGACGGGTGTGGATGTGGAGGGATTCCGGCTCTACCCCACCGGCTACAGCCGGTACGACGCGGCAGCCGGATACATCGCGGACCTTCCGCAGACTGCATTCCTCGTTGCCGACTACAGCCAGATAGAGGAACAGGCCGATGTGATCACGGCATGGTTTCCGTTTGTCACACCCGCGCCGGTCCTGGCCTGGAGACTGCCGTTGACGCTCTTCTCCCCGGAACGGCTCTTTCTCCGTATCGCACGCAATCTTGCGCGAGGCGGCACCTTCTTCATGGTGAATCAAGGGACCGAGGAGGCGGATGTCGCAGCCGACTATTGCCGTCGCGCGGGGCTCCATGAACGAGGCCGATGGATCCAACCGCAGCCGCTACGCCAGCGGCCCCATCCACCGGTCGCTTCCTGGTGGACAAGTTAGCAGGGTGCGTGAACGTTCGCCGGCGGCGTTCTCGACAGAGGGCCCCTCTCGACTTCCGGCAAATGGTATGCGTGTTTCTCCGAGGTCGAGAGACGAACGACGTTTCACGAACGACGAACCATCATTTGCGACGAGACATCTGCCCGTTGGACTCAGCTCTCCGATCCACTTTCACGATGCTCACAATCTGGTCGTCGAGATCGACTTCGATGCTGACCAGATCTCCTTTGCTCAACCCTTCGCGTCGCATCGCCTCCTGGTCGGCCACACGCATCATCCGCACCTGACCGTCCTCCGTCTTGAACGTCAACAGGTGATTCCGATGGTCCACGTGTTCGACCCAGCTCACGGGAAACACGGCAGCGGTCTGAAATCCGAACACCGGTGTGAGAATCCCAGACGAGACAAACGCGACAGCCATCAACAAACGCATCGGCATGGTGGCCTCCTCTCGATTGCAATTGTCGGGACCGATACGGCAGAGGCACGCACAGCGACACTCTACCGCCGATCTCACCCGCCGTCTGTCGCTCCTCCTGCCATTCTGTCGCGGAGACAGAACCGCGGCCTGCGGTCGCCCGTTCTACGCAATCGGGTCGTCGCGCACCACGTGGGGGAGTCGTCACGGTCGAGCCATGGCTCGCAGAGAAAGGAGAGGATAAACGACGCAGAAGAGAGGCGGAAGCAGGTTACCGCACAAATATCAGCAGGCTATTGGCGGGCAGGACGAGGGCGGAGGAATGGTCGAAGCCATGTAAGGGGTATGCTGTGGCTATCACATGCCCGCTGTTGCCCTCGATACCGGCATTGACCCAGTTCTCATAGGCATCGCTGTTGAACGTTTCACGCCAGTTACCGGCACCGGGAAAACCGACCCGATACCCGACACGGGTGAAGTTGGCCAGATGCAGGACCACCAGCACGTCATGGCCTTCGCCCTCGACCCAGCGGTGAAACGCCAGGACGCGGTGCTGATCGTGCACGTGCACCACCCGGAATCCTTCGCCTCGCAGCCCTGGAGACCGGCGCCGGACCGCCAACAGTTCCCTGGTGAACCGCAGATGGTCCAGCATCTGCCTGTCCCCCTGATCTAGACCGGCCCAATGGAGCAGCAAATCCCCATGGGTCACGAAATCATCGGCCCACTGTTTGTCCTCAAGAAATTCCTGCCCCATGAACAACGTCGGGATGCCGGGCGCAGTGAAACTCAGGCCGGTGGCCACGCGCGCGCGGCTGCGAGCGAACCAGGATCGCGGATGGTCCGGATCACCGAGCCGGGCGATGCGCGACTCTCTGCCCTTGTAGACGAGATCGTGGTTTTCCGGCCCCTGCACACAACGCCACTGTTGATGAAACCCCTCCGGCCATAAGCTGCGCGCCAAAGCGGTCATGTCGAGCGGCCGTTCATCCGGCGCGCCGGCATTCGCAATGACATCGCGAGTGGCGATCCGCAATCCATCCGTCAGCGTGGTGTCGAACC
>WIAG01000066.1 GCA_014055495.1 Nitrospira sp. CR1.2 | reverse complement strand
CTGTGTTCCCGTATCTTCCCACTGCTCCATCCAAGACACTGACACACTTCTACTATAGATAGACGTTGAGGACCCTCCAGCATTACAGTTTGGGGTCTCCGCACGAATCTCACACCCGCCTTTTCATCGTCGGAAAGGAAGAGACATCACACATGCAGTTCCGACAATTGCGCTCACAGCACGGACCACAAAACCGCACTAAGCGTGCCCGTAAGACTTGGCGTGCCCGATGTAAACGCACCCTCACGTTATTGCGGGTCACCGCCAAATCTTTCGCGACTGTTTTGGATGACTCACCCTTGAGATCAATGCGCCGGATGAGTTCCGCATAACTTGGCCGCAGGGTGGCCAGAAGCACGGATGCACAACTGCACGGGTTGTCGCCGACCTCCTCAAACGGAGGCACCTGGCCATGCCCTGAGTGGATGAGGGCCCGGCGATAGGCTTTCTTTCCCCTTGCTTCGACTGCATGCTTCCGCAGATAGTCGACCAAGGTATGGCGGAGAATGCTGCAGAACCAGGCCACGGCATCCTCACGACGCCGCAGCGAGGATCGGCGCTCTACGGCTCGGAGAACACTCTGCTGGAAGAGGTCCTGCGCCACGCCGGCATCCCCCATTCGGTTGCGCAAAAAAGATAGGAAGGCGGCCTTCGCATTCAGGATTTGCTGGATCGGGTCCTGCCCACGATGAGCCTGTGCACGTCTATTGTTGCTTTGGTTCCTGCGCCTCACCATGACCTACCCTCTCCCTGTCTCACAGTGCTGACTTGCCTGGCACCGACCCTTCGACGGATCCGTTCGAGCAGGCCGTTCCTGCCTTCAGCGCTGGATCTCGTCCACGGTTCAGTTGGTGATTGTTGGTGCGCCTACTGGACCATGCCGTGCGGACGCATCGTGCGATGCTCCGTCGCCAATGCATCGGCTTCATCGGCCGCCTTGCTATAGCTCTGGGCAATGGCGCGGCAATGTGCGGCATGCTGCGCCGTGTCCGCCTTGGTGTCTGGCTCCGGATGTTTCTCATAAAACTCGGCCGTTAATTCCCATTGCTTCGCTTTCTCCCGAAGTTCCCGAGCCTGGTCGGCATAATAATTGGCCTGGCGCGGATGATCGTGAGAGCTGATCATTTGTTGAGGCGACATGCCCGTACTTTGCTGATCCGACATGCCCGCACATCCCTGAACGAAGAGAACCAGACCCAGGACCGGCACGACGGAGACCAAACGAGTCATCAACTTCATCACGACCTCCTGTTAGCCGAGAACACCATGTTCTCGCTCCAATGAATCCTCTCGAACTGTGCCCACACACTCGCGCGCTGGAATTGCAAAGGCGATACCTTACATAGATTAACTCCGATCCACGCCACTCATCGGCCTCACAGGACGATTGCGACCATGCAACCGAGGCATGCGCGCCCGTCACACGAGTCAGGAAGGGACAACCTCGGATAATCCTCCGACCCAAAACGCTACACCAACACACCTTCGTTGACTCTCTTCTCAGCCTGTGTTACCGAATGAAGTCGCCATGACAGAAAGGATGACGCTCATGCGCCCCTGTTGGTTGGGCCGATGGTTCAGCGCTGTGATGCTGGCAACCACCATCGGCTGCGCGTCTGCTCCTCCACAAGATCTCATCTTGCGAGACGATCATGCCGGGCTCGCTCGGTGGTATGAGCAGGAGGCTGCGAAGCTGCGGGATAAGGCAGCCGAGATGCACCGGATGATCGAAGAATACGCCAAGCCCACCTACACCCCGTCTCCGAAACACACCAAGGAGGAGCTGATCGCCCATTGTCAGCTCTTCATCAAGCTTTACGCCGAGACAGCGCGGGAAGCCGAGACTCTGGCTAAACTGCATCGCGACCTCGAGAAAACGATTCCTTAAACGAAGATCACCGTTCCGCCTAGCCTAGTGGCTGTGCATGTGTCCATCCGACGACATTCCCGGAACTTCCTTGTCCGGAACCGTCACACTCCTCAGAGGCGGCGCATCCCAAATGACTGTGTTCCCCGGCGCCAGATTCGCTGCCTTGATGAAATGCGCGTCGCCTTCTTGCATCGCGTTGAGTCGATACAAGACCATCCCTAAGTTGTAGTGGGCTTCGGCGAACTCCGGAGACGCGGCGATCGCCGCATCGAAATGTTGCTTCGCACTCTCCCACTGTTGCTGTTGATAGGCCTGGATCCCTTCGTCATTGTGCTGTGACGCTGCGGCATTGGTCCCGGTCGGTGTAGACAAAACCGTCGGCTTAGGTGTCGATTGGCACCCAAGACTTGCCATCGCACCTACCAGCACCATGAGCGTGAGCACTCCTCTTCCTGTCATTTCCTTCTCCTCCGTTCTTGGTAATGCCGTATCCCTCAGCTGATTCGCTCTACGCACCTTCCACCATCGCCAAATCACGTAGATGGGAGGAATGACGAACAGCGTGAGAATCATCGCTGAGAACACGCCTCCCACCTGTGGAGCTGCTATTCGTTTCATCACATCGCCGCCGGTACCGGTGGCCACCATCACAGGAATCAACCCGACGACGTCGACAAAGCCGATCATCATCATCGGCCTGATGCGCTCGACCGCTCCGCGCTGCACGGTCTCAATGAGATCGTCAAGGGTCGCGAGGCCACCCGCCGCCTTACGCCGCTGGCAGGCCTCATCCAGATAGGCCAGCATGACCGAGCTGGTCTCGGTTCCTGTCCCGACCACGGTGATGATCCCGACCCAGACCGCGATGCTCATGTTGTAATCGAGTTCGGCGAGATACCAGAAGGCGCCTACCAGACAGAGCGGCACCCCCAGCATCACCATGAGTGTTTCGGCCACTGAGCCAAACGTAAAGTAGAACATCACGAAGATGATAATTAAGGTGAGGGGCATCACCACCTTGAGCCGTTCCTTAACCCGCTCCATGAACTCGTACTGGCCCGACCAGGTGATCGTATAGCCCGGCGGCAATTGCACCTTCTCGCGCACCACCCGCTTGAGATCCTCCACGTACCCGCCCACGTCCCGGCCGGCCATGTCCAGATAGACGTAGCCGGCCAGCCTGCCGTTTTCATCCCGAATCATGGGAGGTCCGTTCACGAACCGGAGCGTGGCCAGTTGAGCGAGGGGCACTTGCGCACCGGTTGGTGTATCCACGACCACCCGTCGCAGTTTTTCCGGATCATCGCGCAGTTCGCGGAGATACCGCACGTTGATAGGGTAGCGCTCCCGGCCCTCGATAGTCGTCGCGATGCTTTCACCGCCGATGGCCGTCTCGATGATCCGGCCCACATCCATCAACTTGAGCCCATACCGCGCGATCTCCTTGCGATTGATGTCGAAGTCCAGGAAGTAGCCGCCCGAGACCCGCTCCGCATAGACACTGCGCGTGCCCGGCACCTCCCGGAGGACCATCTCCAGATGTTTGCCGATGCCCTCAATCTCTTTGAGATCCGACCCGAAAATCTTGATTCCGACGGGGGTCCGCACGCCGGTCGTGAGCATGTCGATCCGCGCCTTGATCGGCATCGTCCAGGCATTGGTCACCCCCGGAAACTGCAGTGTCCGGTTCATCTCATCCACGAGGCCTTCATAGCTCAGTCCCGGCCGCCATTGGTCTTTCGGCTTCAATTCGACCACCACTTCCATCATGCTGAACGGGGCGGGGTCCGTGGAGGTCTCCGCCCGCCCGGCCTTGCCGAAGACCCACTCGACTTCGGGAAAACCTCGGAGCTTCCGGTCCATGAGTTGCAGCAGCCGGCTGGCTTCGGTGACCGAAAGCCCGGGGAGCGTCGTGGGCATGTAGAGGATGGTGCCCTCATACAAAGGCGGCATGAACTCGGAGCCCATGCGCTGGTAGACGGGGACAATGCTGGCCATGAGCCCGATCGACAAGACCACCACGAGCCACCGGTGGTGGAGCGCGGCCCGCAGCACAGGCGCATAGAGACGCTGCAAGAGGCGGCTGACGGGATGTCGCTGCTCAGGGAAGATCCGGCCGCGTGTGAAGGTTGGCAGCAACGCCGGAATCAACGTGATGGCCAGCACCGCGCAGGCGGCAACGCCCAGGAAGTTGGTAAAGGCCAGTGGCTTGAACATCCGGCCTTCCTGCGCCTCAAGGACGAACACGGGCAAGAAGGAGATCCCGATCACGAGTAACGAGCTGAACATCGCCGGCCCGACTTCTTTCGCCGAATCAATGAGGATCTGCGTCCGGTCGCCGACTCTGCCGTTCTGTTCCCATTCCTCCAGTCGCTTGTGCGCGTTGTCCACCATGACGATCGGGGCGTCCACCATGTCCCCGATGGCGACGATAATGCCGCCGAGCGACATGATGTTCAATCCGATGTCCAAGAAGTAAAGGAAAATAAAGGCGATCAAGATTGAGAGGGGCAGGCTAAGGATAGGGAGCATCGCGGAGCGCACATGGAGGAGAAAGCCGACGATCACGACACCGGTGACAATCAGTTCTTCCGCCAGATTCTCATTTGCGGTGGCGACGGATTCGTGAATGAGATTGCTGCGGTCGTAGGTTGTGACCACCTTGACACCCTTCGGCATGGAGGGTTCGAGTTCTTTGAGCTTGGCCTTGACGCGTTCGATCACCGTGAGGGCATTCTCGCCGAAGCGCATGACCACAATCCCGCCCGCAACCTCGCCCTTCCCGTCGAGCTCGGCCAAGCCGCGTCGCATGTCCGGTCCGAGCTTGACCGTGGCCACGTCGCGCAAGAGAATCGGCGTCCCATTTTCGTTGACGCCCACCGCCATCTCTTCGATGTCCTCGGCCGTCTTGATATACCCGCGCCCTCGGACCACATATTCGATTCCCGAAAATTCCACGACACGTCCGCCCACATCGTTATTACTCTGCCGGATCGTTTCCACGATCGAAGGAATGGAGAGGCGATAGGCGAGCACTTTGGTGGGATCTAAGTTCACCTGGTACTGGCGGACAAAGCCGCCGAGGCTGGCCACCTCGGCGACGCCTTCCACGGCGCGCAACCAGTAGCGCAGGTACCAATCCTGGAAGCTGCGCAGCGAGGCGAGGTCCTGCTGGCCGGTTTCATCCACCAGGGCGTACTGAAGGACCCAGCCTACGCCGGTGGCATCAGGGCCGAGTTGCGGCGTGACCCCCTCAGGCATACGTCCGCCGAGTTGACTCAGACGCTCCAGGACTCGTGTTCGAGCCCAATAGATGTCTGTGCCGTCTTTGAAGAGAATGTAGACGTAGGAATAGCCGAAGTCAGAAAACCCGCGCACCACGGTCACTTTGGGGGCCGATAAGAGGGCCGTGACAATCGGATACGTAATCTGGTCTTCGACCAGGTCGGGCGACCGCCCCGGCCAGGTGGTGTACACGATCACTTGCGTGTCGGAGATATCCGGCAGAGCATCGATGGGAGTCTGCTTCATGGCCCAGAGCCCGCCCAGGGCCGACGAAAAGACGAGCAAAAAAACAATGAAACGGTTTCTCGCACAGTATTCAATGATCCGTTCAACCATGCGCGTTCAATCCTTCTCCTTCATGCCGGGCATGCCCGGCATCCCTCCGACAGCCGCTTTCAATTGGCTCTCCGAGTCGATCAGAAAGTTCGCCGACGTGATGATGTGCTCGCCCTCGTTGAGCCCCTCCACCACCTCCACCAACCCCCCAGCGCTCACGCCCAACTTGACGGACCGCCATTCCAGTTTGCCGTCTCCATGGTGGATGAAGATCAGCTGGCGCTCCCCCGATTCAATGATCGCGTCGCGCGACACCGCGAGGCGTGTCCCAAGCGGGATCTGCAACGCCACATTCGCATACATCGCCGGCTTGAGCTTTTCACCGGGATTCTCCAGCTCGAATCGAACCTTGGCCGTCCGCGTCTTGGGATCGAGCGTCGGATAGATGAAGCCGACATGGCCGTGGAGCTTCGTACGGGGATCGTAGGAGAGCGTGACCGTGGCCCCCTGGCCGATGGTGATGAAGGGCAGCTCGTACTCATAGATGTCGCCTAAGATCCAGATGTGGGCGAGATCGGCAATCATATACAGCTCTGTTCCGGGGCTCACGTAGGTGCCTCTTCGGGCTTCCATGCGAATGACCGTTCCTGTAATCGGAGAATGCATTGGCAGGGTTCGGAGCACTTTCCCCGTTTGCTCGAGGTCTCGGATATGATCCGGTGTGATGTCCCATAAGTGAAACCGCCGCCGTGTCGCTTCAAGCAGATCTTTCGCTCCACGGGATACTTCAGGGAACTCACTTTGACCAAGTTCCTTAAGGCTCTGCAGGGCTAATAGATACTCCTCTTGGGTGGCGACAATGTCCGGACTGTAGATCGTAAAAAGGCTCTGTCCCTTCTTCACATGATCCCCAATGGCGCTCACGAAGAGTTCGTCGATCCAGCCAGCAAATTTCAAGTTGACACGTGCCAGACGGCGCTCATCGATCTCTACCCGGCCGACGGTGCGGATGACTTTTTCGAGCGGGCGCCGTGCGACCTCCTCAAATTTCACGCCGATCGTCTGTAACCGTTCAGGGGCAATCGTCACGGTGCGTGAGGTCAGATCCGCTGGCGGCGAGGGCAAGTCGCCTCCCGTCTGTGCTTTCGATGCCGGCTTGTCCCCTGGATGTTCCGTAGCGGGCATGGCCTCATGGGTCGGCATCGCCTCAGGTGGCGTCTCGGGAGGTGCCGGCATGGAATCCCGGGTTGTCCACCACCACGCAGTGGCGAGCCCTACAGCGAGCAGCGCCAGGCCGATATATAGTGGCCGACGACTCATTGGCCCTGAGTTCCCTCCTGGACTCCCCCAGTCAAAGCCCCACCGGTTATGGCTTCCAGCCGCGCGAGCGCTTTCTCATGTGAGACCATCTCGCCATGGAGCTCGAGTTCACTGTCCTGCAACGTCAGAAGACTGTTCAAGAGCGTGAGGAAATCTACTTTGCCGACTGCATAGCTCGCTTGTGCAGCTCGCAAAGCAAGGGTGGCCTGTGGAATGATGGCATCACGCAGGATCATCACGAGCCGCTCCGCCCGCTGGGCCTGGACGAATGAATCCTTCACTTGGAACAGGACTTCCTGGCGCGTGGCCGTAAACTCTTCGCGCGCACTGTTCAAGCCGGCAGCCGCCTCCCTCACACCTTGACGCTGTTTCGTTTCGTACCAGAGCGGAATCTTAATTCCGAGCATCACCTGGTAACCGTTGTCGTTAATGCGATCGTTCCGCAGTCCTAATGCATTGATGTCAAAATCAGGAAAGTACTGTCGCCGCGCGAGCGAGACTGCTTGCTCGCCCCGTTCCACGCCCTTTCCAGAAGCCCTCAGGATCGGCGAGAAGTCCTTGGCCCGTTGACTCAGGTCCGGCAATGGCACAGTCAGAAGTGTGACATGGATCTCCTCGGGAGTGCCGAGGGGCCCAGCAGGAGGACGATTCAAGAGGCGATTGATCTCCGCGTGCAGACTTTCTTTTTGCTGTTCGAGCACGGCGAGCCGGTCGAGGACACGGGAAATCTCTACCTGGGCGCGAAAGATATCCTGCTGGGCTGCTTGCCCCACACTGTAGCGGGCTTTGGCCGTCTTCTCGAACTGCAGCAGCAGTTGTTTGTTTCGCTCGACGATCTCAATCCCTTTGTGGATGAAATGCAGATCGAAATAAGCCTGCTTCAGCCGGGCGATCAACCGGAGCCGCGTCGCAAGATACTCCTGCTCGAACCGCTCCGCCTCTCTCGTGGCGACCTCGCCTCGGAGGCGCAGCTTGCCAGGGAATGGAATTTCCTGCGCAAGACCGTACATGGCCCCTTGAAGTGGCTCCACCATTGGCATCCGTTGATAGCCGACCTGAAGCTTGGGATCCGGGAGCGTTTGCACCTGGGGAACGACGGCTTTGGCTGCCTCCCACCGCTCTCGCGCTGCCTTAACCTCCGGGTTCTGCCGGGCGAGTTCCTCGATGAGACTCTGGAGATGAATCCGATCGTCACCGGGTGCCGTGTGGAGCGCGCTATCCGAGCGTGTAACCCCACCAGTCTCTTGCGCGCCACTGACACTCAGCGGGGTGAGGCCCAAGAGGGAGAGTGTGAGGGCAGAAAAGACCCACGGCAGGCTATGAACGAGTGATCGTTTCACGACAGCACCTCCAGGAGGACGTTGAGTAATGGATTCCGCACCGCTCAATGTTGGACATTGAGCGGTGCGTGAACGAATTGGCGGTGTGGGATCAGATCCTGAGGACCGAGGAAGAATCTATGGAGACGGAAACAATGGACAACACGCTGCTCCAAGACCACGGCGTCGGGACCGAAGGACTTCTACGAGCTACGGCAACGCTGAGCAGGATCGGCGCACGATCAATGTCTGTGACCATGCTGTTCTTTAGCTGGCGTTCGGGAGACGAGATGAGTGACGGCGGACACATGACTGTCCCATCCATCGGGCATGTCATACCTTCTTCCAGCAAGATGGCGGTTTCTTTCGGGACCGACAGATCGGGTACGGCACACATCGTCCCAATCACCTGGCAGAGGGTGAAGGCGAGTACCAGCGCGATACACTGCCTATTCATGCGCGGAATCATTGAACCAAGCACTCCCTGGAGAACGGCTCACCCGACTTTGTGTAGAGCCTCTGCCAATTTGTAGCCACCACGTCAAGCCTGTCGACTCACCCGCCTGTAGATAATGCATGAGCGGTGCCCAGCCAACGAGAACAGCAGCATATAGTTATTGCACGTGATTTTAGCAATTTACGAAAACCTTCACCGCAAACCATGAACCTCATAGACGGATCCTCTTGAGGCATTTCGGGCCAATCGTCCATGTCATACCGTAGCGAAGCGCCTCACACCTTCTCCTTTCGTCTCTCCGCACCCCTCACGCGACCCGCGCACGCCGGAGCCGCAGGCTGTTTGTCACCACGCTGACTGAACTGAAGGCCATGGCCGCACTGGCGAGAATGGGACTGAGTAGAATGCCAAAGGCCGGGTAGAGGATGCCGGCCGCGACCGGAATGCCGACGATGTTGTAGACGAATGCCCAGAATAAGTTCTGTTTCATCGTCCGCATCGTTCGCCTGGCGAGAAGAATCGCCGACGCGACGCCGTGGAGATCGTTCCGCATCAACGTCACGTCGCTCGCTTCCAGGGCGATATCGGTCCCGGTGCCGATCGCAAACCCGACATCGGCCCGCGCCAGGGCTGGAGCATCGTTGATGCCATCGCCCACCATCGCGACGACTGCTCCCGCCTGCTGACGGCGCCGGATCTCGGCCACTTTACCATCCGGCAACACCCCAGCGACCACGCGGTCGATCCCGGCCTGCCGTGCAATGGCCTCCGCGGTGCGGCGATGATCCCCGGTCAACATCACCACCGTGAGCCCTAGTCGGTTCAATTGTTGAACGGCTTCACGGGATGTGGGCTTGATTGGATCGGCTACCGCGATCAACCCCGCCAACTTCCCGTTGATCACGATATACATCGGCGTTTTTCCCTCACCGGCTAGACGTTCCACCTCCTCTTTCACTGCGGTGAGATCCACCGCATAATCAGCCATGAGCGCCTCATTGCCCACAGCCAGCGCGGCACCATCTACCACACCAGTTGCTCCCCGTCCCGTGACCGAGTGGAACGAGTCTGCCATCGCCAGGGGCAGCGACTGCTCGTTCGCATAGCGCACGATCGCCTCCGCCAGCGGATGTTCAGAGGAGGCCTCGATCGAGGCGACCATCCGTACAAGATCCTTTTCGGACCACTCCGTACCCAAAACCGGTACCACGTCCGTGACGGTCGGCCGCCCCTCGGTGATCGTGCCGGTCTTATCCAACACGACGGTGTTGATCTGACCGGCCCGCTGCAACGCCTCGCCGCCCTTGATCAGGATACCCCCTTCAGCGCCCTTGCCGGTCGCCACCATGACGGCAGTCGGCACAGCAAGTCCCATTGCGCAGGGGCAGGCAATGATCAGGACCGCCACCGCTGCGGCAAACGCACGCATGGCCGGCGCCTGGTCAGCCGTCACAAACCAGATCACAAACGTCGCGATCGCGAGTGACAACACGATCGGCACGAAGATCCCGCTGACCTGATCGGCGAGCCTCTGGATGGGTGCCCGTGAACCCTGAGCATCACGCATCAGCTTGACGATATGGGCCAGGACGCTGTCCGACCCCAGCGTCGTCGCGCGATACCGGAAGGCGCCGGTCCGATTGATCGTGCCGCCAATGAGGCGATCCCCTGGCTGTTTCTCGACCGGCAATGATTCGCCCGTCACCATCGATTCATCGACCGCGCTGGTCCCTGAAATGATGGCTCCATCTACAGGAATGCGTTCTCCCGGTCGCACGATCACGATCTCCTCGCTCTGCACGTCGTTCACGGGGATGTCTATCTCAGCGCCGGCCCGCACCACCCGCGCAGTGTTCGGTTGGAGTTCCACCAAACGCCTCAAGGCCGCAGAGGTCTGGCGCTTGGCCCGCGCCTCCAGCGCGTTGCCGGTCAGGATCAGCGCAATGATCATGACCACCGCCTCATAATAGAGGTCCGGCAGCACGCCCCGATTCAGAAAGAACTCCGGCGCCACAGTCGCCAGCACGGAGTAGAGGAAGGCTGCCCCTGTGCCGACTGCGATGAGTGTGTTCATGTCCGCCGAGTGATGTCGGAAGGCGGACCAGGCGCGCACATAGAAATGTCGCCCTGCCCACCCCATGACCAGCAGGGTCAGCGCGAGCAGCGTGTACGAGAGCACCCATGGGGTGAACGCATAGAGCCAGGGAGCGGCGGCGTGGATGGCGGGGGTCATTGATGCCATCGCCCATCGCATGAACGGATCGGCAACCGGTCCATGAACATCCGCCTCGGCAGCTCCCATGAGCGGCATGGACAGGACCATGGCCAGCAGACCGATGCTTCCACTCACCAGCGCCTTACGTCTAAGTTCCCGATACTCCTCCTCCTGTGCCCGATCTTGTGCCGCCTGCTCATCGAAGGCGCTCTGATCCTGTGCGGCGAGTTCCGCGCCATAGCCGGTCTCCCGGATCGCCTCCACCAGGGCCATGGAGGAGATTGTCACAGGATCGTACGTAACGGCGGCATTCTTCAGCATGAGGTTGACCGAGGCGTCGAGGACGCCCGGCTTTGCCTGCAATGCCCGTTGCACCCGCGCTTGACAGGCGGCGCAGGTCATTCCCTTCACGGGAATCGTGACCTTCTCACGGGTGGTCGCTGCATGGGTCCCGGTTTCGGTCATCTCTGTCCGGTTCCGTTTCTCTATCACCATCACAGGAGTCGTGGTCGGCATGGCATCCTCCGTGTCAGTCTTCTCTTGCACAATGAGCCGACCGCGCAACATGCTCATCCCGCAGGTGAATTCGAAATGGCCTGTCTGTGCCGGCGTCAGCTCGAGCGTGGTCTTTCGGAAGGCGGGCAAGAACTTGCGGACCCCGAAATCCGGAAAGACGATCTCTTCCGAACAACCTGACCGTTCTCGGCGGTCGAAGACGAGCCGGACCAGCTTGTCCCTCTTCACGCTTACCACGGCTGGGTGATAGCCGCCTTCAACCACAATGGCGACCTCCTGGACTCCCTCCCCGTCGATCCCGGCGTTCGACACCGGCTGTCGGGCCAGAAAGAAATACCAATTGATCCAGGCGATTGAGGAGATGCCGCCGATGATGACGATCCATTCCATCATGCTCATGCCACCCTCCTGACCAATTGGGTCTCATATCCTACCTCGGTCACAGCCTGAATAATCTCCGCGGGAACGATCTCCCTCGGGTCATACGCGACGATCGCTTCGCCGACCTTCACGCTGTGCACCTGCAGGCCGTCGAGCCGGGTCAGCGCCTTCGTGACCTGTCCGACGCAATGCCCGCAGCTCATCCCGGTGATCTTCAGGGTCAATTCGTCCATGGCGAACCTCCTCAGTGAGTGGGTTTCGTGCGTCTCACATTCAAGAAACGCGCATCCTTCACCCCTTCAGACGGAAGAGAGCGCCAATTATTACAGTGTCTGTGGATACAATTGGGCTGGCGTGGGGATCAGGCTAGGACTCGTCGTTGCGGACGATGCCGGCAAACTGGTTTATTCGCACGTGCAATTCAGGCAGCCGTGTGTACTGCAAACCCCGCAGGACTGCTCCAGGCTGGCGCGCAAGGCTTGACGAGCTCGGTGCAAACGAACCGTGAGATTGCTTGGGGAGATCTTTAACTCCTCTGCGACGCGTGTCGGAGATTCGCCCTCGAGATCGATTCTCCGGATGAGCTCGGCATAGTTCGAACGCAGCTTTGGAAGCAGACGGTGAAGGCAGGTGCAGACGGTGGCTTTCACCTCGTCGAGTGGAGGCTCCGTATCGTCTCCAGAGAGAGTCAGTTCTTGGAGAAAGGCTTCATTGCGACGAGCGTCCGCACCTTTCGACCGATAATAGTCGATGAGTGTGTGGCGAATGATTGTATAGAACCAGGCCACCACACTTTCATCATTTCGTACGGAATGGTGACTTTGAACGGCTCGGACTATACTTTGTTGCAATAAGTCCTCCGCCAGAGTCTCGTCACCGACACGACGGCGTAAAAACACTCGGAACGCAGACTCATGCCCGAGAAGCTGTTGGATCATGTCGTTCAGGTGAGGTTCAGGAGTCCCGTTCGATGCGGCGAAGAAACCCTCGCCTTGTGGTTCTGATTGGTTCCTCTTATTCATGGAGTGCCTCATGATTCGTAACCTACCGTCTCTCCAGACGCGCAACAGATTCTAGACGTTCAGAAATATCATGCAAGGCCAGTCTTGTTCTCTCATGCGTCGGAACCGCCGTGCTCGCAACACAGCGCGGTCGTGTCTATGGGCCCACCCATCAGACATTCCTTGTAGATTCGATAGGCCTTGAGCGCCCACTCTTCGCCGGGACAGCCTTGCATCGTCATGGCCACTTCGAGGAATTCAATCAGTTCCTCCTGAGAGACACCCTTCTCATGGGCCATCCTCACATACGCCCTGATACAGGGTTCGCAACGAATGGTGATGGAGACGACCATTGCTGCCAGCAGTTTATATTTGGCGGCGACAGCCGCATCCCGATAGGTCTCCTGGCGCATGCGTAGTAAGCCGCCGGTTACCTTCGGGCTCAAGCGACGCAGTTCCGCAAACAAACTCTCGCGATCTGTTGTCATCCTTTTGCCACTCCTTTCTTCGTGCCGGCTTGTGTTTCGTCTTCGAGGCTCATCAGAATCGGACAGTGGCCGGTGGGCCGGCCGACTCTGCAAGCCCGGATCAAACTGTTCAGCGCGCGGGCCAGTGCCTGCAAGTCGTCAACTTTGGATTCCACCTGCAGGAGTTTCGCCCGAGCTTTTTCCAGCACCTCACCACAGCGAGCCGTTGAGGCAACCCGGAGCGCGAGCAACTCAGCGATCTCGCGGAGGGTGAAGCCGAGCGCTTGGGCGTTTTTGATGAACCGTAACCGTCGTTCCTCTTCATGACTGTAGAGTCTGTAGCCCGAAGGCTTCCGCGTTAATGGATTGAGCAGATTCAAGCGCTCGTAGTAACGGACTGTTTGGACATTCACTCTGACTTTCCTTGCAAGCTGACCGATAGTCAGTTGAGCAGCCATGTCATCACCATGGCAGACAGTTTACACCTTGTACTCCGGTAGAGAGTCAAGCGACTCAAAAAACATCTGATACCCCTTGACCCAGTACTACGGTACAGGCTGTAGCATGGCGTTTGCGAAAGGAGGTGATTGCGATGTGTCCATGGGTTGAACAGTTTGGCTTTTGCCCCTATGGGGCTGCATCCAAGGTGTGGCAGTGGGTGCATAGCCTCGTGAGTTGACCGCTGAGAGGACAGAAGGGCGGCGTCTCACTGTGCCGCCCTTCTGTGTCTCCTCTTCGTTGAGACAATAGTATGCGAGTTATTCCGCGTCTGAGACGCGCGCACATATCCCCCAGAAGAAAAAGGCAAGCACAGGCTATAGATTAGATGAGAACAGACCTCTTGAGCGTTGTTGACCTGCCTATTGGCCCCTGTTACCAGAAGCCCATCTTTCTCCTGTATGGAGGCCAGCCACGAACACATCCGGGCGTCTGGGGCGGAGGCACTGGCCAAGATGCACCGAGAGCGTAGCCAGGCCATTCCCTAAGAATGGCACAGTGCACTGGGAACGCCGGTCCGTACTCAGCGAGACGTAAGTTCCAAATAGGCCGTGATGTCCCTGACCTCCTGGTCTGTGATCTCCCTGCGTCCCATATTCTTCATGTTCTCTCGCATCCGCTTCACCACGGCAGTCCATTCTAAGGCTGTGTGCGGTTTCGGATCAGGGAGAGCGTGGCATTGCGCGCACGTCTGCTGAAAGAGGGCGGCACCCGGTGAGTCCGGCATGGGCACTGTGCCCGGTACCAATGCCCGCATCGCGTGCTGTTGAAGATACTGCAGCAGTGTCTCTTCTTCCTGGGGGGACGGAGCTTTCACCTGCATCATCATGCCGCGCATTCCGGCCATCATCCGCTCCCGACTCAGCATCCGGCCGGCTACGCGTGGCCAGTCTTCTGCCCTATGCATCCGCGGGCTTGGAAGATTGTGACATTGGGAGCAGTAAGCATTCAGCAATTTCGCTCCACGGCTCTCCGGTTCCGGAAGGTCTTGGGGTTTGATGCCGGGCGGGAACATCCCGCCCATCATCTGTTGCATCATCTCCTTCATGTGCCCCTGGTCCATCATGCCCTGATCCTTCTTGTCGTCCATGCCCATCATCCCCATCATGGGCATCATGCAGGACACAACGGCACCCATCAGAAACAAGCTTGCACCACTGAGGATCAACACCATTGTTGTGCATAGTCGGCTCGAAGGTTCGCTTCCCTGCGTCATCGAACATCCTTCACATTTCGTGAGACTGACGCTCAGCACGCAGCAGAAAGAGCGTCCGTTCTAACGCACGACAGCTGAAGTTCTCTTCTTCTCGCACAGGCACTTTTCATGGCTCCGTTTGCACCTGGCCTTTGACCGGACGATAGAAGCGACCGAGAGTATATGGAGAGACACCGAGCCAGTACAGTACTTGCACGGCCGTCCACAATCCCAGGGTCCTCACCAAGCCACATCGTTCGATTCGGCGCGAAGAAGTCGTGACGGTAGCCGGACATTCGACGAGGCGGCCCAGGGCCTTCAGGGATTGCAGGAGCGCAACATCCTCGAAAATTGGAAACGGCGGGAAGCCGCCCAGAGTGATGTAGTGATCGCGTTTCACAAAAATCGCCGCGTCTCCATAACACAGTCCTACCTTATGCAAGCGACGAAATAGGCACGTCAGGAAGCGTGCACTGGATGTTGAGCCGGCGAACGTGACCGCGAAGCATCCACCAACGATGTCGGGAGCTTGTAATGCCTCCTTGATATCCTCAACAGCATTGGCGGGTGGAATCGTGTCGGCATGCACAAACCATAAGATATCCGCCATAGCCAAACCGGCGCCCGCGTGCAACTGCCTTCCACGGCCGCCTTGCTCACGCATGACGCATGCGCCATGCTGTCGGGCAATCTCGACCGTCATGTCCTGACTCCCGCCATCGACGACGATCACTTCTTTGTGGCCTCGCAAGCGAGCTATGGCGTGCAAGGTCGCGTCAAGCTCATCCGCTTCATTCAAAGCCGGGATGATAATCGAAAGTTCCGGAAGCGACTCTGCTTGGAATCGTGAGCGCTGTTGCGCCATGCGCCGCCCTCCTTCGTTATTCAGCGATGCCACATCGCGACGACCCGGAGGATCAACGGCGGGAGCAGTAGCATCTGGGCCACCGGGCTGACGCCCACGGCAACGCCCGGAATGAGGGGCATCTGTGCGGTATAGCTCCACCACTCCACGCCATAAATCATGATCCATTCAAGCGGAATGATCATGACGAGCCCGGTAACGGGCATGAGCACATACCCACGAAGCCCAGGATGCTGAAACCATCCTGGCTGACCAAACCAGATCCACCTGATCCAGAAAATGACCAGGACGAGCAGGCCGTCGCCGAGACTCATCGCGAAGCACTGCCACCAAGGAATGGCGGTTCCCTCCCGTGCAACGTACAGCGAGGACTGAGCGCGTTCCCAGGGATAATTCAAGAGAACCGCCGCCATAAAGATGCGTGCTCCAGTCGTGGCCAATGGGGTCTCTGAAGCCGCATCCCGCAACCGGCTCATCGTCCTCCGGCGCCTATCACGGTCGCTCGCTTTGTTTACCTTCCTCGATTGGAGAAGAGCAGGAAGGCCTCCATGCTCTTCACCTGTCTAGGTGTACTTATTTCCCCCATCCACCCGACCTACCTGTCGCGACACAGCCAGGGGACCGCACCGTCAGAGTGTTGCTCTAAAGAGCCCCTGCTTCTCAGGTCACGGTGACAGTGAAGTGTTCACGCCGTTCGGCTGCCCCCGCCCGCTGGATCTTGACGGTGATTTGCCATTCTCCTGCCATGCCAAAGTTGGTGTTTGCCTGATACACGTCTTTAGTCACGGCCGCTGTCTCTTCCATCACAGTCATCCCGGGCATCGTCATTGTCACATCAAATGTCACCACGGCGTCTCTGACGGTTCCTCCGGAAGCATCGGTCAGCTTCACGCGCAACACATTCTCGCCCACTGTCGGTTTCGCAGGAATGGTCGAGAAGGCCACGATCAGGTCCCCCACCCGTTTTTCAGCCTTCGTGTTATCACTCTTCGTTCCGGTCATCTCATGACTCCGGCCTTTGTCTCCCATGTCCATCTGTCCCCTATTGTCCTTCCCCATATCCATCTTCTCCATCGGCATCATGCACATACAGCCCGATACCACGGCCGGCATCAGGGCCACTGCAACAAACTGGGTTATGGATGTCATCGCACTTCCCTCCTTTGAATTATTTCTCAGGGATTCTCTAACGGGACGAGACGTTTCTCCGCCTCGGCCTCGACAGGTGCTTCGGCCGGCAGAGTCCTGCCCCGCCACAAGGCGTACATCACCGGAATCACGACCAACGTTAACAGGGTTGACGACACCATCCCGCCGATCATGGGTGCCGCGATGCGCTTCATCACATCGGCACCGGATCCATGGCTCCACATGATCGGCAACAGCCCGATCAAGATGGCCGACGCCGTCATCACCTTC
>WIAG01000065.1 GCA_014055495.1 Nitrospira sp. CR1.2 | reverse complement strand
CCGGAGGGGCCGGCTTGGGGACCGGAGCGACCTGAACCGGGGTCGGCACGGGCGCCGGAGGCGTCGGCGTCGGAATGTGCATCGGCTTGGGAGGCACGGGCATCGGCGCCGACTGCACCGGTTTGGGTGCAGGCTTCGGCACCGCTTTCTCAATTTTTTCCACCTTGGGCTCGGCCTTTGCCTCCACCGTGGGCAACGTCACCAAGGAAACTTCGACCGCCGAGAGCGGACGTTCTGTTTTCTTAAAGAACCTCGCCCCCATGATCACGGTCAGGAGACAGAGATGGAGCAGCAGCGAGAAGATGAGGGTCTTTCGAAGACGGTCACTCCCGGGGGCCCCCATATCTCCGATCAAGGATAACGCGGTATGTCTTGGCAGGGCTTGGAACGTCATGACTTGCGATACGACTGTCTGGCGCGCAGGTCCGGCGCCACTACTTCTTACGTGACTGCGCGGGAGTCGTGACCGACTCATTTACGTGCTCGGCCCCCGTGGGCTCCGTCACCATGCCGAGTTTTTCAATCCCGGCTTTCTTCACACTATCCATCACCTGCACGACGATCCCATAGGGGACATCCCGATCGGCACGCAAATACAACGACACATCCGGGCTCTGATCTTTCAACGCCCGGAGTTTGCGCTCTAACTGCACCACGCTCACGGCGTCCTTATCCAAATACAAACGCTGATCCCGCTCAATGGACAAAACGGCTCTGGCTTCCGGCTTAATCGTATTGCTTGCAGACTTGGGCAGATTGATGTCCATCCCGCGGTACAACATAGGCGCAGTCACCATGAAGATGACGAGCAGCACCAACACCACGTCGACCAGTGGGATCACGTTGATCTCTGCCATGAACCGACGGTGACGGGTCTCCGACGTCATTACTGCGCTCCGACCGTCGTCTGCTTCAAGCGAGTCTGCAACGAACGCATGGCCTCAACCGTGAATGACTCAATCCGGAACACCGTTTTCCGAATACGGGTCAGGTAATAGTTGTAGAAGATCACCGCAGGAATGGCGGTGAACAAGCCGGCAGCCGTTGCCACCAACGCTTCGGACACGCCTGGAGCAACGGCCGCAATGCTGGCCGTTCCCTGCATGCCGATCTCACGGAAGGAGTCGATGATGCCCAACACGGTCCCCAGCAAACCGATAAAAGGTGTGATATTTCCAGTTGTTGCCAAGACCGGCAGATAGGATTCCAGATGCGACACCTGGTTTTGCACCAGGTACGACACCGTCTTGTCCATATACTGATGATCGATGACGGGACCCGGCTCTTTCGCCCCCCCTGCTCCGTGCGAGGCACTCACCGCACCATCCCCGGACACTGTCAGGACGCGATCCATGATCCCTTGAAACACCCGGGCACTGGGACTGCCCTCCGCCCGCTTCGATTGGCGGTACAGTTCATCAAGGTCCCGAATCTTCGAGAACGCACTGAAGAACCGCTGATCTTCCCGATCAGCCGCCTTAAAACTCCGCCACTTGTAGAGGATCACCCCCCAGGAAAGAATCGAGGCGATAAAGAGAAGCAAGAGTACGATTTTGGAGACCGCACCCAGCGAGCCTACCAACCCCATTACGCCTGATTGGAACATGAGCCTAGACCTTTCCCTTCACATGGCGTCGCATGAAAACGGTAGCATGGATTGTACCAAAAGCTGGGGGAATGGCGGGGCCGACGGGATTTGAACCCGCGACTTCCAGATTGACAATCTGGCGTCCTAACCAGGCTGAACGACGGCCCCACGCAACCCAAGATGGCGGAAGAAAAGAATTCGGATCTTTAGAATCAAGCTATCTAAATACTGTAGCGCGTACACTTGTACATCACTACTAATGGATAAGGCAATGCCTGCCCACTTATTCCCTGTATTTCTTTTGGTAGGCGGAACAGGGATCGAACCTGTGACCTCTGCCTTGTAAGGGCAGCGCTCTCCCAATTGAGCTATCCGCCCAATTTTTCTCATTCTCGGCAGATTTTTTGGATGCTATCAACTCCACCATGCAGTGTCAACCACGAATCATGCATTGTTCTTGCAGGATTTCTAGTTTCTCCTTACTCGGATTCATCGGGAACGGTCGTCGTCCCTCGCTCACCAGCTCGAACAGATTCGCGAGCGGATCTGTTGCGCGGGAAACACGCGGTGTGGACTTTTTTCAACTGTGCCGCGTCGACGTGCGTATAAATTTGCGTCGTCGCGATGTCGGCATGGCCCAACATCGCTTGCACCGATCGCAAGTCGGCGCCGCCTTGCAACACATGCGTGGCGAACGAATGTCTGAGCATGTGTGGTGAGGGCATCCGCGCGATACCCGCACGCTGCGCGCGGGCACGAAGCAGTTTCCAGAAACCCTGCCGTGTGAGCGGCATGCCACGGCGCGTCACAAAGAGAAACCGAGAGGATCGCTGTCTTAACAACACCGGACGAACATGCAGCAGATAGCCCTGCGTTTCCGTCACCGCCGGTCGCCCGATCGGCACCACGCGCTGCTTGCCTCCCTTGCCGGTAATGCCGAGATACCCAACCTCCAGATTGCACTGATCAATCTTCAATCCGATGAGTTCCGAGACGCGCAGACCAGCGGCATACAACACCTCGACCATGGCGCGATCGCGCTGATCCTCCGGCGACGAGCCACCCGGCAACGACAGAAGTCGCGTCACCTCTTCCACGCTCAACGTTTTCGGCAAACGGCGGGCCCGGGACGTACTGCGGAGACTCACCGTCGGATTAGCCGAGACCATCCCCTCCTGTTTGAGAAACCGAAAAAGGCTGCGGATGGCCGCAAGCGCGCGCGCACGGGATGATGGGGCAAGTCCCGATCGATGCAAATGGTCGAGAAATCCGGAAAGGAGCGGCGGGCACACCTCTCGCGCTTCAGACAACCCTTGACTCAGAAGATAGCGCTGGAAGGTTGCGACATCCCGCTGATAGGCCAACAGAGTATTGCGGGACAATCCACGAGCGATCCGCAGATAGTTCCAATAGCGCTCGATCACTGAATCCAGCGGGAGGGAATCCGCCTGCTGCGTCGTCTTGCCTGCGACATCACCGCTCATCGAACAGCCCCTCGTTGGCGAAGACGGGAACCATGGCAACGTGACTATAACCAAGCCTTCCAGTGAACACAACGTAACTGCCTTGAGTTACCTTGACACCCCCGCACCTGTTTCCTATAGTAGCCTCCATTGCGGCGAGAGCGTTCGCCATGCACAGGAGTCAATGGTTTCTCGATCAGTAGTCTGCGCCCCGCCTCTCCGCCCGTGCGGCGTCGCCCTCGCGGCGGCGCTCTTCGTCACCCTTGGCACGCCCGTCCAGGCTGATGCCGCCTCCAAGGCGCCCGCGCCCTCCCGTCCTGCTCCGGCGAAATCGCCGGCCGTTACTGCACAATCGGCCCTAGACCAGGCCAAACGCCTCATCGACGCGGAACAGCCAGAAGCCGCCGCCGTCATGCTCCGTCGCTACATTGAAAGCGGGCCGGGACCGGACCTGCTCGACGACGCCTACCTCCTGATGGCGGCCGCCATGTTCGGGATGAAGGAGCAGGCTGAGACGATTCGTTACGTGAATCAGTTGCTCGGCGAATTTCCCAACTCGGAGCTCGTCGATCGCGCCAAGCTCCTCCTTGCCAAAACCCACGCAAGGGCCGGCAATCTGGATCTGGCGCTCCCGCTGCTCTCGGAAGTCCGCAGCCTGTCGACCGACCCGACCGTCAAGCGAGATGCCCTGCGGCTCACCGGCGAATTTCAGGTGCAGAAAAAAGATTTTCTCCGTGCCATTCAAGCCTGGCTGGATGAGCTCCCGCTGGACACCGGGGACCAGGCCCAGGAAACCGAAACCCAGATTCGTGATCTGGTCAATGAGAAACTGGATGCCCCGATGCTCGTGCGCGTACGGGATGCCTATCCGAAAATGTTTCCAGGCGACCTGGCCGCGATCAAGCTCATCGAACTCCACACCACGTCGGGAGAAGATCACCTGGTCGAGCGGGATCTGCGCATCTTCTTGAGCCGGTTTCCCAATCATCCCTACGCCGCAAAAGCCGCCGATCTTCAAGCCGTGGTCCGGACCAAGTTCAAAGCGCACCCCTACTCGATCGCCGCAATTTTTCCCATGTCGGGCAAACTGGCGCCCTTCGGCACCGAAGTCTTGAACGGCGTTCAGCTCGCGCTGGAACACTCGAAGGATGGGGGTGACGGCCCGTCGATCGGACTGATCGTCAAGGACACCGAATCCGACCGAGCCGCCTTTCTCGACGAACTCTCCAACGTCCTCTCCGACGATCGGCCGCTCGCCGTGATCGGCCCCTTGTTGTCGAAAAATCTTCCCGTCATGGCAGAGATGGCCGAACGCACGCGCGTCCCGCTCATCACTCCCAGCGCGACCGTCCCAAACCTGCGACGATTCGGCACCTACGTCTTCAGCACCGCCCTGACCTACGGGCATCAAGCCAAACGTGTGGCGGAGTATGCGCTCAAAGAGCAACAGTTCAAACGCTTCGCCATTCTCTATCCCGATACGCCCTACGGCCGCGACCTGGCCCGCCTGTTTGCGCAGGAAATCCGGCAGCAAGACGGGGAACTGATCGCCAGCGAGCCTTACAAAGAAGGAGACAACGACTTTCGTGCCGTCATCGCCAAACTCAAGGCCGAGGACCTGAAGCAGTACGGGGTGGAGGTGCAAGTCGACAATGATCCGGCCAAAACCGGGATCCGAAAGGGAGGCAAGAAAGGGAAACGCCTGCTGTACTCACCGGGGTTCGACGCGATCTTCATCCCTGGACGTTCGCTGGATGTCGGGTTGCTGGCCGCTCAGCTGGCGTTTTACGACATCGCCGTCCCGTTGCTCGGGGCCAATGGTTGGAACCAGCCTGACTTTGCGCGCGTCGCCGATCGAAGTGTCGAGGGAGGGGTGTTTGCCGACGGGTTTTTCGCTGAGAGCAGCAGTCCGGCCGTGCAGGAATTTGTCGAACGATATCGCAAGCGATTTCAGGCCACCCCTTCGCTCTTCGCCGCGCAAGGCTATGACGCCGCACGATTGACGGTGGAAGCCATCCGGAGAGGCGCAACGACCGGAGAAGCCGTTCGTGACTATTTACTGATGCAGCATGACCTGCCGACCCTGAGCGGCCCCAGCGGGTTCAATCCCGACGGCACCCTCAATCGCCACGTCTTTCTCATTCAAGTCAAACAGGGCAAATTCGTCCCTCTGGACTGACGAAGCCCGCACAGGACAGGATACAGTGACACCGCGCCCCCTCCTTTCACACCGGCGCGCGCATAGGAGAGTGACGGCATGACAACGACTCGAAAGCGGGTACTGAGCGGAATGCAGGCCAGTGGCCGGCTCCATCTCGGCAACTGGTTGGGCGCACTGGAAAACTGGAACGCGTTACAAACACAATACGACTGCTTCTTCTTCGTGGCGGACTGGCATGCCTTGTCGTCCAACTATGCCGATACCAGCCGCATACGTGAATATGTGCGAGACATGCTGATCGATTGGCTGGCCGCCGGCATCGATCCAGAACGTGCCACCGTCTTCATTCAATCACAGGTATCGGACCACGCAGTACTGCACCTGCTGTTCTCGATGATGATCCCCGTCTCCTGGCTGGAACGCAATCCGACCTACAAGGAAAAGCAGGAAGAAATCAAAGAGCGCGACCTCAGCACCTATGGGTTTCTCGGCTACCCGGTCCTGCAGGCAGCGGACATTCTGCTCTACAAACCCGACTTCGTACCGGTCGGCAAGGACCAATTGCCACACCTCGAACTCACCCGCGAACTCGCGCGACGGTTCAACGGTCTCTATCGGCCCGTGTTCCCCGAACCACAGGAACACTTGACCAAGTTTCCGAAGGTGTTAGGCACAGACGGGCGCAAGATGAGCAAGAGCTATGGCAACGCCATCAACCTCTCCGATACGGAACCGGTGGTGCGGCAGAAGCTCAAAACCATGATCACCGACCCCGCACGTGTGCGCCGACACGATCCGGGTAATCCGGATGTCTGTCCGGTCTACGATTTTCACAAAATCTTTTCGCCGCTGCCGGTCATCGAACAGATCAACCGGGATTGCCGCAAGGCGGCCATCGGATGTATCGACTGCAAGAAACTTGTTGCCGACCGGGTGGTGGAGCGCCTCGCGCCGATGTGGGACATACGCGCGGCGCTGACGCAACAACCGGGACGTCTGGATGCCGTCGTCGAAGACGGGCGCCGACGTGCGACGACCGTCTCCTCTCAGACCATGGCCGAAGTGCGCGATGCCATGAAGATCTGACTTCGCCCGTTACATCTCGTACCTCACACGGACCCCGCCCGCCTCATGCACGGCGCCTGCTACCGCGCCGGCCGACACACCAGTGCGCCGTTCTCGCCCTGCGGGTCAAGGACAATGGCCCCTACCATGAACATCCGGCTGGTGACTCATAGGTGGTGCCATGGAAGGACCGGGGGAGGATATACGAGGTGAGGCGCGGGAGTGATGCGACGCGAGCGGGAGCGCAACCAGCCCGGATCTTCGTGAGCACTTCTGCTGCAATCGACGACTCACTGCTTCGGCGGGCCTTCGGCCGGCGGGCTCGCCACGTGACTCGGCGATGTCGCGACGAACCGTCATGAATAATGCGGGCTAGCCCGGCTTCGCCAATTTGCGCCAGACGTCCGTCAGCTGACGTTGGACCGGCACCCGGATTTTCGTGATGGACAGACCAAATTCATTCGGTTGGCACCAGCGTACCGTGGCCGCGTCGATCAGAATCGGGTTGGCACTCTCCCCGGGGAAAATACACAGCTCCACTTCGGCGCCCACACTGACGGGAACCGAACTGATGATTCTACACCCCCCGGGAGACAGGTCGGTCAAATCCCCATCCCCGGCCAACATCTTTCCTTTCATCGAGAAGTGGCTGCGAAACTGCACGCGCACACGCTCATGCTTGCGTTGGTTCTTCATCGTCAGGTGGCCTCCGCGCCGACGCGCCTTAGACGCCGGCGTATCACCAGTACGATAGGACAGAACCGGTCAAAAGACCAGCACTGCCTGATTCTTCGCGACACAAGCCCGCCGCCCAAGAGTTGCCCGGCGTCTCTTCGGCCACAGGGTGAGGCTACAGCGTCTGCGGTTTCGGTTCGCGAGAAGGCGCGCCTGCCGACTCCAGCAAATCTCGGCCGACCAGAATCGGTGCATGAAAATGAATCGCCAGGGCAATGGAGTCCGATGACCGGCTGTCGAACACCTTCTCCTGCCCCTGGAAGGACACGGTCAAACTTCCATAGAACGTGCCGGACTTCAGCGTAATGACGGTCCGGACGACCCGCCCACCGAGTGCTTCGAGAATGGTATGCATTAACTCATGAGAGAGGGGGCGGGGCAGCCGTTCACCGGTCAGCGCCGCTTGAATGGAGGCGGCCACCGTATGGTCCACAAAAACGGGAATGGTCTTCCCGTCTGCGGAAAGCAACACCACGGGACCATGATCGGATAAGCCGACCCGGACCTCGCTGATCGTCACCTGGGAAGCCGCGCCCTCCTCACCAGCGAGCGCAGAGAGATCGCCTGAGGATAGGACCAACATCAAGAGACACAGCGCACCCCGCAGCCACCGCCCTGCGATCACGATCATGGTTTCCTCCTCGCATGTTCATGGAGGCCCACTCACCGGACACCTCTGACGGGATCAGTGCTTCCCACTCTCCGGCGCCCCCGGTCCGCGCCGGAAGAGCCCAGGAGCGGATGCATACGGCTACGCCCGCACAAACGCATTCCTCTCCCGTTCCAAACCAATTTCGGTTTCGGCTCCATGCCCGGTCACCACCGCAGTCCGCTCATCGAGCGTATACAACCGCTCCCGGATCGACCGTTCGATAGCCTCAAAATCGCCGCCCCAGAGATCCGTTCGACCGATGCTGCCGCGAAATAGCGTGTCACCGGCCACGAGGAGCTGTGCGGTCGGAAAATGAAAACACATGGAGCCCGGCGTATGCCCGGGAGTATGAACAGCCACGCCCTCCAGCTGCCCGATTGTCATACGCTCTTCATCGGTGAGCCAATGATCCGGCGGCGGCGCCGGGACATAGGGCACGCCGAACATACGACACTGTGTCTCCAGCATGTCCCACAAAGGCCGGTCGTCCGGATGCAGACAGAGCGTCGCGCCGGTGGCTTGCTTCATGGCACCCGATGCCAGAAAGTGATCGAAATGCGCGTGGGTGTGCACGATACTCACGACCGTCAACCCCAAGGCCTGGACCTCACGGAGAATCCGTTCGGGTGCACCACCCGGATCGACCACCACCGCCTGCTTGGTAATGGGATCTCCGATGATGGAACAGTTGCAACCAAGCGGGGGAACCGAAAATGTTTTGCGAATCATGCACACTCCTCACGATCAGCCGGCAAGATCAACACACAAGGCCCCCCACACTCTCCATCCAGGCCCCTACCGCTCAGGACGCGACACCCACACCACCTCGGTGTCATGCAGCCTCCACGCATGTTGCTGCCGGATAAACCAAAGGAGGAACCCCGCACCCGTTGCATCAGGGCGCGGATTGGCGACATAGAGCAAGGCCTGATCACCTCGCAAGGTGAACCCCACACGTGAAAACGCGAGGCGGTCGATAATGCCGGGAGCGTCTCGTTCCTCCTCTACCCGTTGTGCGACCGGCAGCACGAGCAGAGCCGTTTCGGCATCCGGCACGCCCTGGCCCGACACAAACCGGTAGCGAACCCCGAACTGAAATCGTGCCTCTAATCGCGAAGAGCGCTGAGCCTTGGCGACAAAGTCACGAATGAGATCTTGTGGCAATCGCCGGCCGAAGAGATCCTGCTCGGCAAACCAGGCAACAGTGGGCAGGTGCGGCTCGTCCGGATGCAGGGACGTCGCCGTCATCCGCTCGATCACCACCAACGTTGTCTGCGAGGTAAGAAACTTGCTGTCGAGCGCGAGATCGTACAGGGCATAGTCTTCGGCGGGTACGGACTCCGGCGACTCAGGCATGGTCACGGCACACACCGTCGCCGCGTCAACCATCACCAGACTCACGAATAAGATTGCTCCGTGCCAGAACGCCATGGCACAGAATAGCCGCTCCGATCGTGATGGGTCAAACCGGCGAGAATATGAATGAAGATGGACAAGGGGGGCCAACCTCTGGTAATGATCTGACTGTCTTACCTCAAACTATGATCAAGGCCCCCCAGCGATCGCTCGCTCCCCTATTCGGCCTCGTGGTCCTATCGTGGTGCGCCGGTTGCGCTCCGGACGAATCCCCATTTCGACAGGAAAATGACAATCTGCGCAAGCAACTGGCCAAGCAGGAGTCACTGCTCAATTCTCTGCAGGAGGGGAACAAGGTCATGCAGCAGCAGATCGATCTGCTGAACCAGGAGCTGCGGGACGCTAAGAAACAAGCCGAACATGCCCAGACCGAGGCGAAGGCATTGCAGACGGAAGCCAAGACACTCGGCACCAGACTCAACGCCCAGCTCGCCGAATCGAAGAAGCTGACGGGAGAAATTCAGCGCACCGCCGCCAAAGCCGCCCAACTCACGGACAGTATCCGGGTGGAAGAAAAAGGCGCGCAGGTTGAGGATCTACCCCGGCCGTTGACGGCCGTCGCAAAAGCCGCCGAAGAAGCCTTAGCCCGCAACGGCTATCGGGTACGCGTCACGGTGAAGACCGATCAACGAGCCGTCTTCGTCACGGAGCGAAAGATTTCGACCCCGAGTTCCTTGGAAACAGCCGGTTCCCGCAACCAGTACGTGGTGTCCCTGCACGCGCTGCCTTCCAATGTCACCCGTTTGAGCGTGAAGGCCGATTTCGAGCGGGTGGTGCAAGGTGGGCGCGTGCTTGCGGTCGATGCAGAGGAGATCGCGGAAATTGAACGCCGGCTCATTGCCGAAATCGGGAAATCTGTCGCCGCCCCGCCGAGTAAATCCTAATGCTCGCGCCGGTCCGCTTATCGGGAATCAGGGTGATTCCCCGTTGTCTCAATTTTCTGATCCTGACCTTCGCCCTGGCTTGTCTTCCCCCAGCCTTTTCCTCCGCCGCTCGCCCTGCGACGCCCCCGCCCACACAAGAACTGGCCAAACATCTGGCCTCGATTGCCAAGATCACGATTGCGTCGCCGCCGATTCGCATTCCCGAAGGACCGTTTCTCCTGGGAAGCGTGCGCGTGGATGATGATCCCTACGGGATGGGGACACAGTTCGACGATACAGAACTTCCGCAGCATCGCGTGTGGCTGGATGCCTATGAAATCGACCGCGACGAAATCAGCCTCAGCGAATATCTCGTCTATCTTCAGAACCGGAAACAGCATCCCTCCAAGGAACTCCAGCACCTGATCTGGCACGTCATCACCGTCCACTCCGTCAGCGATGGGACCCTCGCCCAGTGGCCTGCCCTGTATGTGACCTGGAAGGAAGCGGACGGCCTCTGCCGCTCGATCGGCAAACGCCTGCCGACCGAGGCGGAATGGGAAAAGGCTGCGCGCGGGCCGGACGGCAATCGATTTCCCTGGGGAGACACCTTCCCGGACAGTACCCTGGCCATGTTCGGACAACATCACGTGCATGAGATTCCGATTCTCGCGCCCGTGAGCAGCGGAGAGGCGGGGAAAAGCTACTATGGCCTCCATCACATGGCAGGCAACGTCGCCGAGTGGGTCAACGACTGGTTCGGATTCGACTACTATGCCTACATGCCGGAACGGAACCCGCCTGGCCCGACCAGCGGACGCTACAAGAGCCTCCGCGGCGGATCGTGGAAAAGCCGTCCCATCATGCTCCGGACGGCCACACGCAGCGGCGCGCCGGCCGATCAACGTTCGGCCACCGTCGGTTTCCGCTGCGCCAGATCAGTCCCGGCCGCCACAGCGCCATAGGAGATCCCACCTCCGACACACGTCCTCGCCAAGCACAACTCGGCAATCGCCAGGCACTCCACACCAAACGGCAGATACCCCGCATAGCCGAGCAGCGGCATATGGAACAGCGTGATTCCCTGTACAAAGGGCACCGCATATTCCCAATGGGCCAGACTGTAGAAGTTCCACATCTCCCAGAAGAACCCGCAGAGTAACGCCGCCAGCGCCGCGATCCACACCGTCCGCCAATCACCCTGCGCCGTCTCGCTGAAGATGGTCGCTTCGCCGCTGACCACCTGCAGCGACCAGATCAACACAAGCGGCGCCACCCACACCAAGGGGAACAGATAATCGGTCCACAGGCCGATCCCAACGAATCCACCTGCTGCGAGACAGAACATCACCCAGCCCCACATCTTTCGAGGCAGGACACGAATAGGCACACACTGATCCAGCCCCGCGGAGCAGCGAGGATACGACATCAGCCATTCAGCCGTGCCGAGTACAGCGGGCAGCACCGTCGAAAAAGACACCGTCGCCCGCAACAGGTAAGCCCCGGCACCGAGGTCGCCAGCCCCGAGGTAGTACCAGTTCTGAACGAAGCGATTGAGATATTCGAAACACCACCAGAAGCCGGCACTGAGCGGAAACAGCAGGAGGAAATATCGAAGACGATGCAGCAGCATGCATCGGCCGACGCGGCGAAACGTCAACGCATTCACCAACACAATATAGCCGCACCAGAGCGGGAAGAAGGTGTGGGCCTGAAACGGTTGCATCCACTCAAACCTCGTCCAAGCCAGTCCCCACAGCGCCAGTGTCCAGATGGCCGCTCCCCACCCCCACCAGGGAAAGGCCGTGACGGCGGCCGGCCGCTCGCGAGACGTCGTGCGCAGGACACGCAGCGCCACCGGGGCGAGAACACCGGTGATGAGCAGCAGCAATCCGATGGATACCGGCCAGGAGAACGGCGCGTGTACGACAAACCGCGTGGTCGGCGGCCATTCGAGATAGGGCGCGACAGGCTCGCCCGCCCACCATACGCCTAGCAGCGGCAGCAACAGGCCAAGCGTGCACACACACAGGAGGATGGCCAGCCGGGTACTCATCAGATCCCTCTTCCTGCCGCACGGAATATCACGCCTCTGCCCGCGAGCATGACACGAGAAATCCTATCACCGCTGTACACATAAGGCACAACCGTCACGGCCGCGAAGAATTGATCCTTCGTTCGGAACCGGGGCTGTGCTAGGCTGGGCGAACGGGAAGCGATCCACCGTTATGTCTCGAACACTAGCAGCCTCGTTCATCGTCGTCAGCTTGTCGACCGCAAGCCTATTGTTCGCACCGGCCTGGTCGCTGAGTCAGGGGGGCGGCGCGCAGGTCACCGTGACGCCGACCGCCGACAAAGTCATCGCGTGGTCGGCTGCGGGAGGCGGCGTCGAGGAATCCCTGCAGCCGGGTGAATCCATTGTGACATCAGGCTCACGTGGACACACGGGATACGTCCAGACAACATACCGCCTACTGGGATTTTCTGCCGGCCTACGGCAATGGCGAGAGGTACGTCTGGGAGTCGAAGAACGGGTGGGGCACCACCAGCTTCAATCGTTCCTGATCCTGGCGCACACCAATCAGCAGGTGTATGGCTTCCAGGAATCGCGCGGTCACTGGACGAGCGTGGCGCTCGGTCCGAACGAACTTGTTTCCCATCTGCGCGGCCACGGACATGTGGCAGTGGCCATCACCAACGAACGTGCGCTGGGATTTTCGACGTATACGGGCGGGTTTTTTGATATTGCCTGGACGCCGCAGGAACGCGTGCTGTCGGTCGACGGAGGGCAGAATGCCATGGTTGTCCGCACGTCTTCACGCACGGTCATCTTCAAATCTCAATCCAACGGATGGACCGAAGTGCGGTAGGACCCGCCTCCCACCGTCGGCGCAGACTTACATCCGGCCTTCGTCCAATTCGATCGCATCGACCCAGGTTGAGGCAGGCGGCAAGGATGCCACCGGCACGCCGCGTTTTGTGGCCACCTCTTGCAAGCGTCCCTGGTAACGCTGCTTCGTGGCATCGTCCTTCGGGCCGCTTGTCAGCAGGCCTTGCGACCATTGCGCAATGTCCTGGTCCGATAGAGCACGACTATTCGTCTTGACCCAAGCCAACAGCTCATCATCGCTCCCCCCGGCCAGTACACGCTGTTCAAAGGCCTTCGGATCGATCTGCAGGAAGTCGATGAGGTACTTGTCGAACCCGACGGTGAGGTAGTTATAGTTTGGAAGGTGTCCCGCATGACGGAGTCTGATCTTGTCGATCAATCTCGCCATGTGGGCAATGCCGCCGAGGAGTACTTTCGGGCTGCGTGGATACGTCATCATCTCAACGGTCTCGGGATATCGATTGTGTGCGGAACGGGGAAACTGGCCGTCGCTCTGCCGGTAACGGACACGGCGACTGGGAATTGACCTGATGGAACGAGAGACAGTCGTGCCAGGCGCCGTCTGCCCCGCCTATTGAGGACCTCGTGCTGGTTAGTGCGCTTTCTTTTCGGTGGCGTCCGCCGCGTCCCCTTTTTCAACCTTGAGCACCGTGACATCGAACGTCAACGTCTTTCCCGCCAACGGATGATTGAGATCGATGAGGACCTTCTTCTCATTCACTTCCAGAACCTTCACCAGCCGGTTGTCGGAAGCCTGCAAAATGTCCCCGACTTTTACATCTTTAGGCAATTTGTCCTTATCGACACTTTGCTTCAGTTTATTGTTGTAGGCGCCATAGGCGTCTTGCGCCGAGACGTCGATTCGCCGTTTCTGCCCGGCCTTCATCCCTTCGAGCGCTTTTTCGAGACCGGGGACGATTTCATGCGCCCCCTGCACGAACGTAATCGGCTCCTGGCCGACATTGGAATCAGCCACGCTCTTGTCAGGAAGTGTGAGGATATATTCCAGCGACACTTTCATCCCGTCGGCGATGGCGAGATCGTTTTGTGCGAAGGCTGCCTCGCCGAACGCCGAGGAACCGGCGATGAGCACACCCATCAACAAACTCCGTATCCCTTTCATCTACGCCTCCTCCTCGATCAGACAAGGCCGGCAGGGCACGCATGCCCTGCCCTGCCATGCAGTTCCTCAACTATTGCCGTGGCGCGGTGCGGCCGGTCGGTTGGAACGCCAGCCCCGTCGGCCCTGCCCACCTCGCGAATCCTGCGGCAGTGCATTGGGACGATCCCCTGCGCGGCGCGGCCGAGCATCACGTCCTCTGCCGTCCCGCCTGACTTGATGATTCACCTCCGGCTCATGCGCTGGAGGAGGCAAAACAGCCAGGGTGGGCAAAACCAAGCGCTTGGTTTGGATGCGCAGGCGTCGCACCATGGCCAGGTATTCATGCTCCTCTTGCGGAGAGAGAATCAAGAGAGTCGCCCCTGACCGTTCAGCCCGGCCCGTCCGTCCGGTACGATGAACATAGGACGTGGGATTGCCCGGTAATTCGTAATGAATCACCTGCGAGACCGTCGGGACATCCAATCCACGGGCCGCGACATCCGTCGCCACTAAGGATCGCAACCGTCCGGAGCGGAACGCCGTAAGCGTCCGCTCGCGCTGAGCCTGGGAGTGGTTTCCCGTGATTGCGCCGACGGAAGCCGGTTCACCGCCAAGACGGGCGGCCAGCCGTTTTACTTTGTACTTCTGATCACAAAACACCATCGACTGATCACCGGCTTCGGACGATTGCAGCAAGGTATGAATCAGCTGCACCCGCGAGGCCTCGCTCGGTACGACGTAATAGGCATGGGTAATCTTGGTCGGACTATTCACGCCGGGATCCACTGCCGTCCGGGCAGGGTTCTTCAGCATCGATTCCGCGAGCGAGAGAATCTCGGGCGAAAAGGTTGCTGAAAACAACATCGTCTGTCGTTGCGCGGGCAGCAGTTGGAGAATGCGCTGAATATCCCGCAGGAACCCGCGATCCAACATCTGATCGGCTTCATCCATCACGACATACTCGATGCCACGAAGATCCAAGTGTCGCGTACCGGCCACGTCCAACAAGCGCCCCGGCGTGCCGATTACGATCAGGGGCGGCTGGCGAAGGGCTCGGTAATGCCGCTCGATGGGCACACCGCCATAGACGGCCAACGACGTCACCTTCGGCGGCGCATATTTGCAGAGTTCCATTTCAATCTGGAGGGCCAGCTCACGTGTAGGCGCCAGCACCAATGCTCGCGGCGACCGTGACGTCCCGGCCTGCGCGGACGTCTGACCTGCAGGCTTCCACTGTTCTTTAACGGCCCGTTCAATCAAGGGAATAAGAAACGCCAGTGTTTTTCCGCTCCCCGTCTTGGCCTGGGCCAATAGATCGCGCCCCTCCAGCGCCAGCGGGATCGCGGCAGCCTGAATGGGAGTGGGCGCGGTAAACCCGGCCTGCTGTAAACGGTCAGCGAGAAACGACGTAAGAGACAATTGTGCGAACGACTCCATGTAACACAACTCCTACATCTCTATCTTGGGATAACAGGGGCAGACAACCTGGATGGCCCTGCAGCCAGAGAGAGGACAACACGGTGAGGAAAACGCAGGGGCCGCCGTGCCGGCAGCCCCTGAAAAAGTATATACCAACGAACGCAGTTTAGTGTCGGCCCCCGCCCATGCCACGTCCTCCACCACCGGAGCGAGGCTCCTGCGGACGGGCTTCATTCACCGTCAAGGTGCGGCCACCGAACTGTGTCCCGTTCAATGCGTTGATTGCCGCCTGTGCCTCGGAATCTCCAGACATTTCGACGAAGCCAAACCCCCGTGACTGCCCCGTAAACTTGTCCGTGATGATGCGCGCCGACGTCACCGCCCCGTGCACCGCGAACAGGTCACTCAGCTGTTGCTCGGTGGTTGAATATGGCAAGCCGCCAACGTAGATCTTCGAACCCATGGGGTTCCTCCTTTGAGAATAAAATGGTGTTGTCTGGGACTCGAGAAAGAAACGAGGAAGGAATGGGCCGAAGATGCAAACACAGCGGCAATCTTAGCTCTGGCTTCCGAAATTCCCGGGAAGAACCCAAAACAACATCGAATCGAGCCCTGTAATTCTTTGACGACTTCACCGCCAAGGCTCTTCGCAATGAAGCACCTTCACTGTACGCCACAGAAATGGGAAAGGCAAGCGTGAAATTGCGCGCTGCCTGCCCCACGAAGCCCGCGTTCGCCCCATAACCCTGAGCTCAGTAGGCCGCTGGAGCCGAGAGGGGCCGACTTGAGTACAACGGGGACGCGTTAAAATTGTCGAATCGGGCGGACGCCTGCCCCAGCACGAGCATACCCACCTGCCCCACTCCAAGTGCCTGATCTTCAACAGATAAGGCCAGGCTCCCGTCAAAATACGTTTCTACGAAGTCCTTACTGATGATCGTATTGCGCTGCACTCGAAGGGTATGCCAGTCGACCGGCTTGGATTTGATCGGTGCTTTGCCGAGAACCGACTCCTTCCCCTCGATCACGCGCACGACCTGAATCATTTTCTGGGAGATATCCACGATGGTCGCGTAATAATTCTGCGGGTCCTTCATGCCGAACACAACACCGACCTTCCCCGATTCGCCCCCCGCCGGTTGCTGGATACGCACGACCAGTTCGGGATACTCATACTGAAATCCCTGCGCAACCAGGATGGCACGGCAACTCTCACAGCCAGAGGTCCCCATCAGTATGTTGGGAGACGAGGGGACGGATGCCTGCGCCTCCACTTTCCAGCTGCCATGCTGCCGCTCGCCAGACGCGACAGCGACGAATCCGCTGGGCACGGAACCGACTTCGTCCTTATCGAATGTCCAATTATTAAACAGCTCCGGGTTCCGCTGTTGACGCATATGCTCAGCCTTTTCGGTAGACGTCTCTTTCGGCACGGCCCAGGCCGGGCCGACTGCGCCGATCGACCAGCCGGCGAGCCAAACCATGCCGAAACAACCCAGACGTTTCAAAACCGCTCTCTTCGAACGCCACTCACCCCTGAATGCTCTATTGATCTGCCTCATCGCTTGTTCTGTTGTATGGTGCACAGGAATCCCCTTCCTCAGGTGGATCTCACAATTTTGGCCTGGCCGACTTGACCTGAAGAATCTCCTGCTGGTACCGATCACGTTCAGCCAGGATTTTCTTACGTCGCCACCCTCGCAGCGTCCACCACTTTATTGAATCCATGAATGTGACCACGGGGGGAGGAAC
>WIAG01000064.1 GCA_014055495.1 Nitrospira sp. CR1.2 | reverse complement strand
TGCGGCGAGATTCCCCGCTCAATCCATCCCAAAAGTCTTCTAAGATGGCTCCATACTTTTTGAGGTCGATTTGCACAGCAATTTTGTGCCCCTTCTCATCCGTGACGAACTGAATTCCAGTCATAGCATTCGCTCCTTTACTGAAGTTCCCGACGATATTCTATCCGTATTCACCACCCCCAGCAATCCTCTCGTGAGGGGCTGTAGCTAGCACATCATCTGTCCGCTTTTTGTAGCACGTGATCTGTCCGGTTTAGGGTGCGCCCTCAAGGAGGGCCACATGACACGGGCGACAGTCCTACAGGAGGTGAGACGGATGCGATTTGAAGAGCTGTACGAGCGGCGACAACGGCGGGAACTCACGATGGTGGAAGCCGCCGAGATCTTGGGGGTGACCGAGCGGACGTTTCGCCGCTGGAGTACCCGCTATGAAGCGAACGGCGTAGCGGGATTGGAAGATCAGCGGCTGGGCCGAGCTTCAGCCCGTGCGAGCCCGGTGGATGAAGCGCTGCAGATGGTGACGCTGTATGAGAGTCGGTATACCGGCTGGACGGTCAAACATTTCCACGAGCACTGGCAAGCAAACCATGGTGGGACCCGCTCCTACACCTGGACAAAGCAGCAGTTGCAGGCCAACGGTCACGTGGCCCATGCGCCCCGGCGTGGCGCGCATCGCAAGAAGCGGCCGCGCAAGCCCTTGCCGGGGATGATGCTCCAGCAAGATGGCTCGACCCATGAATGGGTGCCGGGCTGCCAGTGGGATCTGATCGTGACGTTGGATGATGCGACGAATGAGCTCTACTCGGCCTTCTTCGTCGAGGAAGAAGGGACGATGAGCAGCTTCCACGGTCTGCGGGAGGTCATTGAAGCGAAGGGACTGTTCAGTTCCCTGTATGTCGATTGCGGCTCGCACTATTGGTACACCGCGGAGGCGGGTGGCAAGGTGGACAAGACGCGGCTGACGCAGGTGCATCGGGCCTTGCGGCAATTGGGCATCACACTGATTGCCGCCTATTCGCCGGAAGCGCGGGGCCGGTCGGAACGCGCCTTCTGCACGTTGCAAGATCGGCTGCCCAAAGAACTGGCGTTCGCCGGAATCACAGACAGGGCGGCAGCCAATGAGTGGCTCCGTACCCGATTCGTCCCGGCCTACAACCAGCGGTTTGCGGTTCCTGCCGCAGAACCCGGCACCGCGTTTGTGCCCTGGGTGGGAGTCAGTCTGGCCGATGTGCTGTGTGTGCAGGAGGACCGCGTCGTCGCCAACGACAATACCGTGCGGTATCAAGGCCGGAGTCTCCAAATTCCGCCCGACTCGCATCGCTTCCATTATGTGAAGGCCACGGTACGGGTCCACGAGTATCCGGATGGGACCGTAGCGGTGTTCCATGGTCCCCGGTGCTTGGTGCGCTATGACGCGGAGGGCCAGCTGATCAAATCCGAGGTTGCGTCTTGGCACCAGAAGGACCCGACCGTTCGGTCACGCGACCGCCCGATCATCAATCCTCGGGTAACTGTGCACGCAAGAATCTCGGCGCGCGGGTGAAAACCAGGGAGGGGAACATACCGGACAGATCCTGTACTACATAAACCGGACAACTTAACTTGCTATCTCCATCCTCTCGTAAGGGAGGGCCCGGTTCTATCTATGGCTGTGTTTTAGGAGTATCTCTTGGGGTCGGGTCTTGTATTAACACATGAACCGGGTTTCTCGGCGGGGGAGGACGATGGCATATCAAGATGGGGTCGGGCATGACGAGTGACCTTTTCGCAAACCAGGTCTTGCAACTGTCTCGTGATCCCACTCCATGTCGCGCACTCGGCACAAGCGGCAGACACTATGTTCTGACGCACTTCGACCGCCAGGTTTTGGCGAGGAAGCTGACCGATGCCATGCTGTAGGTCGCGAGCAACGGTTGCGCTGGTTTGAGGGTGGAGGCGGGAAGAGAGGCTGAGGTTAGAGGCGAGAAGGGGCAACCTGTCTGGGGTGATATTCTTGGCCCAGTCTCCTCTCCGGAGGAATGGGAAGCCTTTCGCCCGTGAAGCTTCTGCTCGATACCCGCATCCTTCTCTGGAGCGTGCTTGAGCCTGACAAGCTTTCGATGGAAGTGAAAGCCGAGCCGGAACACGCGCACATGCTCCAACAGTGGGATGAGTTTGAGCGGAGAAGGAAGAATGGGTCACTATCACAATGTGGAAAAGGTTGTGGTGGAGGAGGGGCGATTGCGTCTTGGCGTGGATGGGAGAACACTTTCCTTTCCACTCGCTGAATTGTCTGATCGGCTCGCGGCATCGACACCGGAACAGCAGCACGTATTTGAGGTGAGTCCATCGGGATACGGCATTCATTGGCCGCTCATCGACGAGGATCTCTCGATCGACGGATTGCTGGGTGCTCGGCACAAACCGAGCAAAAAAGCTTGCGCATAACACGGTGATCCACCCCACAGACAAGGTCACACTCTGCGAAGAAGACGGTACCAATGCTTGAGTTGGCTACGGTGAACGGAAACGGGCATCGTGCCCATGTGTGACTCAGGCGGTGAAGGGGGTGATGAGATCGCTACTGAGAGGGAGTTGTGATTCGGCTTCTTGACGAACCCCTCGTGAATAGTCGGGGCTCACAGGATGCGAATCAGGTCCGCCGGCGGCGTTCTCCACATCCGTGAAGCGTGAATCGTGAAACAGATCTCGTCAGGCCCCCCCGACAGAGCTATCGCGAGCGACGAACGATGGCATTCAAGTTTCATCCGGCCCCAGCCGATGAATGGCTAGGGGAGTGCCGTCGTGAGCCTTGAAGTCATCGAAATCGTCGAGGACGACCAGAGTCAGGCGAGGCTGTTGGATCAGATACTCCGTCAGGCCTCGTTTCGCACGAACGTCGCCTTCGACGGTCCGTCCGGCATCCAGGATGTCTGGCGCATCAAACCGTCGTTGGTCATGGTCGATGACAATCTGCCGGGTCTGACGGGCCGTGAGATGTGCACGCGCTTGCGGCAGGATCCGTCCACCAGGAACATCCCCATCATCGTCTTGTCGGGATTTTCGTCGGAAGAACGCCGCGCCGAAGCCTTCGACTGCGGAGCCGACGACTACATCGCCAAGCCCTACACGGCTACTGAATTACTCGCCCGCGTGCGGGCCATTCTCCGTCGTGCCCGCCACACGCCGGCCCAGGAAGACGATCTTGCCGAGGATCTCGAACTGGTGGAGACCCTGTACGTCGCGGTCTATCGCGAGAAGAAGCTGACCCTATCGGCGCAGGAGTGGAAATCCTTACGCCGGCTGGCGAGCACACCGGGAATGGCGGTGCCACGCGAAGAACTGAACGCGCTGCTCTGGGGCGACGATCCTCTGCTGCACCACAGTGAGCTGGATCGGTGCATCGAACAACTCAACCACAAGCTGAGCGATGGCTCGACCGCGCCCGCCTGCATTAAGGTCGTGTCGGGAGGGTTCCGGTTGACCGCACCGGATTCGTAAGAGGCCTCCGGCCCGCCAGGCACTCGCCGCTACGATGGGCACCATAGTTTGTTGGTACTAAGCGCACGGCGTAACCACGAGAGATCGGCCGGTGCGGCCTTGGCCCGCTTTCGCGCTTTCTTCCAATCGTTCCTGATCCGACCCTGCACCATCGTACTCAACCGTTTCCCCCAGCGACGAAAATCGGCCAACTCTTCATAGGTGCCTAACAGCCCTTGCAGGCGGACGAGCTTTTTTTGCAATGCCCGATGTTCGTCGGTCGGCGGTTCGAACCATTCCCCCTGATACCGAACGGTCTTGAGCCTGAGTCGCAAGGCGTGGAGGCGCTTGCGTGTGGGTGAATCCCGCGCCGCCTCGACCAGCCGCCGCAACCGGCGTTGGTGGTCATGCCGTACCGCATCGAGCCGTTCGAGCAACCACGCGTCCGATTTTGTCGACGACGGGAACGGCAGTTCCCTCACGGCCTGCGCGATCGTCTCGTAGGCCCCGGCCTGCCGGAGTTTCCGCACCTGTTTGTGAATCCTGGCATCTACGAGGGCCAGGTCGGCCTGGGATGCGTCGATCGTGACCAGGTATTGCCCGAAAACGTGCAGCGCGCGCAGTTTGCTGAGACGCCCCACGCAATGCGCCATCAGACGGGCGTTGTCGGCATCGCCATAGAGCTCCAGCAATGCTTGAATTCTTCGCATGTGCGTGCGCAGGGCATGGACCACCTCAGGCGGCGCGTCCTCGTCGAGCAATCGGGCCATCAGCTGCAGCACGGTGGCCTGATAGGCGAGGGCTGTCTGATTCAGCTGTTGAGTACGGGATGTTCTTCCGGTATGAATGGGCGAATCAGGGCGCTTCATCTGCTGTCCTTCTGTCAGGATGCGGAATGCGTCCGTCGGCGGCGTGCTCGCTATCCGTGAGACGTAACATCTGAAGCGTGTCTCGTCAGGATCCTCAACCGGGTTCTCACGAGAGACGAACGACGGCTTATGAGGACAGCCTTTTTGCGCATCCTGTAGCACGTAACGACCGCGAGGGAGCACTTCCTATGGACTGCCTATTCTTCCGACATGGCATTGCCGTCGAACGCGAAGACTGGACAGGAGCGGAACGGCGCAGGCCTCTCACGGAGAAGGGGAGAGGCCGGACCAGACAGTCCGGGAAGGGGCTGCTGGCGATGCGACTCGTGCCGACACATATTCTTTCAAGTCCGCTGACGCGCGCCCGGCAAACGGCGACCATTCTTCAAGCATTGCTTGAGCAATCCATCCCGATTCGTATCACGGCGACACTGGAGCCCGAGGCCGACCCGCAGGCCCTCTGTTCCCTTCTCACGACGCTACCCTCCGATGCCGTGGTGTGGTGCATCGGCCACGAACCGCATCTCAGCGCGACGGCCGGCCTGCTGCTGACGGGCGCCTCCTGCCCTGGACTTTCGCTCAAGAAGGCCGGGGCCTGCCTCATCCATGTCGAGACACACGCGCGTCCGGGAACGGGACGACTCAGCTGGTGGCTCACCGCCTCACAGTTACGCGCTCTGGCATGATCCCGGCCTGCGGAAGCAAACCCTGCTTGTCCGATAACCTCGAACCCGGCAGGTGAACATGGCGGCAGCGGAAGAATCGGAACGGCGAAACGGCGAGGTGCGGGCAGGGGACCTGAATCCCGAATCAGGTGCCGTTGTCATCCTGATTCGCCGTCACAAACTCGACCGGCCGTTTGAATACCTTCTCAAAGAGATCGCTCCGCCCGCGTGCCGCCCACAGCTCCAGTTCGGCGTCTCCGGATGCCTGCACAGCGATCACCACGGGTTTCCCGAGCTTGACCTCCACCTGCTGCACGACGGAGAACTGGCTGCGATCCAACCCATCGGCAATCCGTAACAGGGCGGAGAGCACATTGATGACCTGCTGGCTACTGCCGGGGAGCGCGTCGAATTCGTCGTGTTTCCGGCTGGGAACCGACCGGCGATGGTAACGGGCGATGTTCGCCACCAACTCGATTTCCTCGGCGGTGAACCCGGAGAGATCGCTGTTCTTGATCAGATAGTAGGCATGTTTGTGATGTTGCCGCGAATTGATCAGATATCCGATGTCGTGCAGGATCGCCGAGAACTCCAGCCATTCCCGTTCGCGCGGCCCGAAGCCGTGCAGCGGCTTGGTCTGATCGAAGAGCTGTAGCGCCAATCCCGCCACATGCAGGGCATGGGTTTCGGAGACATGGCACCGATGCGCCAGCGCGAGGATGTTTCGTTTACGCACATCGGGAATGTCCCGCTCGGCCTTGATGCTTTCGTGATGCCGTTGGATGAAGTCGTAAATAATCCCTTCCCGGATCGCCTTGTCGCAAATCGTCAACTCCGACTTCTCGAGTAATTCGAGCAGAATCCGGAACACGATCGTCGCGGGCAGCAACGTATCCACACGTTTGGGATCCAAGCCGGGAATGGCCAGCCGGGTTTTCAGTGTGGCGCCGGCCAGGCGCTTTTCCATCGCCGCAATTTCTTTCTCGGTCACGTGGGCGAGATTGAGCTGGGGCAGCGGGCGTCCGGTGCGCTGCAGATGGATGACTTCGGCCAGATTGCCGGCCATGCCCGAGGTCGCGATGATCTGTTCGACGCGTTTGGTTTTGTACGGGCCCAATCCTGTCTTCAATTGAGCGGTGACGGCCTCCTCCAACTCCCGGAGCATGCCCTTCGAGGGAGGCGTCTTCGTCAAATAGAGGTCCTTCAGCCGGATCGCGCCCAGCTTGAGGCTCCTCGCCTGAAAGACCGTTTCCCGATCGCCGACGATGACTTCGACCGATCCGCCCCCGATATCGATGACCAACGTCGGCTTTTCGGGGAGGGCGACACTGTTCTGCACGCCGAGAAAAATCAGCCGGGCTTCTTCCGCGCCGGTAATGACGCGCACGACCAGGCCGGTTTGTTGCGCCACATGATCGAGGAACTCGCCGCCGTTGCGCGCCTCGCGCACCGCGCTGGTCGCCACCGCTTCGATCTGTTCGTACCCCTTGTTGCGAGCCAGGTTGACGAGCGTGCGGATCACCTCCAGGCCTCGCATCATGGCCTGATCGGACAAGCGCCGCGAGGTGAAGACGCCGTCGCCCAATCTCGTCATGTCTTTGAACCGATCGAGAATCTTATAGGAGTAGTCCGGCTGGACCTCCGCTAAAACCATATGGATGGAGTTGGTGCCGATATCGAGGACGGCCAGTTTGGGCATCTAGTAGCTCGCGGAAGGGGCCACGTGACGGATGTTTTTTCCCTCGACCATGTAGACCACCAGTTCGGCGATGTTGGTCGCGTGATCGGCAATGCGTTCCAGCGACTTCGCGACGAAGGTGAGACGGATCGCGCGGGTGATGGTTCGAGTGTCTTCCAGCATAAAGGAGAGGAGTTCTCGAAACAACTGTTCGTTCACGTCATCGACGAAATCGTCGTCCGTGCAGACCTTTCTGGCCAGCACCGGATCGGAATTGACGAAGGCATCCAGACATTCCTTGACCATCCGCATCGTCCAGTTCGCCATGCGCGGGATATCGATGTAGGGCTTCAGTTGCGGCTCGACATTCAGCTCCAACGCCCGCTGGGCGATATTGTCGGCCAGGTCGCCCATGCGCTCCAGCTCGGAAGAAATCTTCATACCCGTGGTCACGAATCGAAGATCGCGCGCCGTGGGCTGCTGCAGCGCCAACAGTTGGATGCACAACTCGTCGATCTCGACATCCAACGCATTCACGTCGTGATCCTGCTTGATCACATCGACGGCCAGGTCGGAGTCCCGGTCCACCAGGGCCTGGAGCGCCTGTTGAATTTGCGATTCCACGAGGCCGCCCATGCGGAGCAGTTGCTGTTTCAGATGCGCGAGGTCTTGGTCGAAATGTCGTTGCATGGTCCGGTGGCCTCCACGATTTACCCGAATCGGCCGGTGATGTAATCTTCCGTGCGCTTATCCCGCGGCGTGGTGAAAATAGTTTTGGTATCGCCGAATTCGACCAGTTCGCCCATGAGGAAAAACCCGCACTGATCGGAGACCCGCGCCGCCTGTTGCATATTGTGCGTGACGATCGCGACCGTATACGTATTCTTCAAGGTATAGATCAACTCTTCGATTTTCCCGGTGGCGATGGGATCCAGCGCCGAACAGGGTTCGTCCATCAGGATGACTTCCGGCCGCACCGCCAGCGCGCGGGCGATACACAGCCGTTGCTGCTGCCCGCCCGAGAGGCCCAGCGCGCTCTGTTGCAGCCGATCCTTCACTTCATCCCACAACCCCGCGCCCTGCAAACTATGCTGCACCAGTTCATCCAGCGACCGTTTGTCTTTGGTGCCGTGCAACCGCGGGCCATAGGCGACATTGTCATAGATGGATTTGGGGAACGGATTCGACTTTTGAAAGACCATCCCCACACGTTTCCGAAGATCGGTCACGTTGATCGACGGATCGTAGATATCGAGGCCGTCCAACTCGACCCGACCCGTGTGCCGCGCGCCCTCCACCAGATCGTTCATGCGATTCAAACAGCGCAGCAGAGTGGACTTCCCGCATCCCGAGGGACCGATGAACGCCGTCACGGAATGACTCCGGATGGTCAATCCCACGCGAAACAGCGACTGTCGATGTCCGTAATAGAAATCCAGTTCGCGGACCGAGATCTTGGCGCTCACGGAAGAGGCCAGTCCTGCCTGTGGCCGGGCCGGCCGCAATTGCCCCGTCGGCGGGCGGACCGTCACCATCGGCGCCGTCGCGACCATTTTGCCGGGTTGAACATCCATGAACACTCCTCTCTCCGATTACACTGCCGACGTCGCAAAGCGTCGCCGCAGGCGATTGCGCAACATCACCGCCGCCAGATTCAGCAACACCACGACGAGGATCAGGATCAACGTGGTCATATAGACCATGGGTTTGGCCGCCTCGACGTTAGGCGATTGAAAGCCGACGTCGTAAATATGAAATCCCAGATGCATGAACTTCCGATCGAGGTGCAGATAGGGGAAGTACTCGTCGAGGGGAAGCGCCGGGGCCAGCTTCACGACTCCCGTGAGCATCAACGGCGCCACTTCTCCGGCCGCCCGGGCCATCGCGAGGATCAGGCCCGTCAGAATGCCCGGCAGGGCGCAGGGGAGAATGACGTGCCGGATAGTCTCGAACTTTGTGGCACCGAGCCCCACCGACCCTTCGCGAAAATCTCGGGGGACGGCGGAGAGCCCTTCCTCCGTGGCGACGATCACGACCGGAACGGTCAGCAACGCCAGCGTCAGCGAGGCCCAGAGAATCCCCCCGGTGCCGAAGGTGGGGTTGGGCAGGGCCTCGGGGAACAGCCACTGATCGATCGTCCCTCCGAGCGCATAGACAAAAAATGCCAGACCGAACACCCCGAAGACGATGGACGGCACGCCGGCAAGGTTGTTCACCGCGATGCGGACCAGCCGCACGAGCGGGCCCTGCGTGGCATACTCGCGCAGATATACCGCCGCCATCACGCCGAACGGCATCACCGCGAGCGTCATGAGAAACACCATCAGGACGGTCCCGAAAATCGCCGGAAAGATCCCGCCTTCGGTATTGGCCTCACGCGGCTCCCCCGACACGAACTGCCAAAGGTTCTGCACATAGGCCCACGACTTCTCCAAGAGCGTCATCGCGTTCGGCCGGCTCACCGCCAACACTCGATCCAGCGACAACCGTACCGACGTGCTATTGGAGAGCGTCAAGACCAGCACTTCCTGCCCGGCTTCCGTGCGCAAGCGATCGAGAACTTCCGTTTTGGCGACATAGTCCCGTTCGAGTAGGGCGATCCGCTCGACCAGGCGCCCGTCTTCCTCGGCCTCATCCGGCCCTTGTTGTTTCTTCAAGGCCAGGGCCTGACGCGCCAGCCTGGCCTGTTCGATACGATGGTTGACGGTCCCGATCTCATCGCGCTCAAGATGCTCGATGCGTCGACGAAGCTGATTCGCCCGTTCCACCAACGTGACGACGGTCGACCAGGTGCTCTCCGAGCCGGTCTTTGCCGCACCATCCTGCGTGCCGACCGTGATGCGACCAAAGGCCGGACCCCACTCTCGGCGCTCCACAACGGCCAGATCGTCGGGGGTGGCGATCGATTGAATGTCGGCCTCGTTGATCCACCGGTACTCGGACCCGAACTGATCCCGGTTCCCGACTCGGTATCGAAAGCGCAGCGGGCTTGCTCCCGTCCCTGAAGCGCCGGATTCGGGAATGACCTCTTCACCTACCAGACGGCCGATGACCTGTTCCTGGCTCTTGAGCGTCAGCTGCTGCAGCGTGCCGGGCCAGAATTGGCCGAGCCCGTTGAGCATGATCAACACCATCATGCCGGCGACCATCAACAGACTCAGGGCCACGCCGGATGCCGTCAGCCAGACGAACAGCTCTCCACCGCGCCAAAAATCCTTCATCAGTTTCGAGGGTTCAACCATGGGTGTATTTGTCCCGGAGGCGCTGGCGAACCAGTTCCGCGAGTGAATTCACGACAAAGGTAACGACGAACAGCAACAACGCCGCCAGGAAGAGCACGCGATAGAGACTGCCGCCATGCGGGGCTTCGGGGATTTCCACGGCAATATTCGCCGAGAGGGTCCGGAAGCCGTTGGCCCAACTCCAATCCAGGATCGGCGTATTCCCTGTCGCCATGAGCACGATCATCGTTTCTCCGATCGCGCGCCCGAACCCGATCATGACGGCGGAAAATATTCCCGGGCTGGCGGAGAGCAGCACCAGATGCAGAACGGTTTGCCAGCGCGTGGCTCCCAGGGCCAGCGAGCCGGCAATCTGACTTTTAGGCACATTGGAGAGCGCTTCCTCCGCAATGCTGTAGATCACCGGCACGATCGCAAACCCCATCACAATCCCGACCACGAGCGCATTGCGCTGGTCATACTGAATACCCATATGCGTCGAGAGCCAGACCTTGATGTTCCCCTCAAACCACCAGTCTTCGAAGAACGAGTTGGCCCAGAGACAGCCGCCGATCCCGAAGCCCAAGACGGGGATCAAGACCAAGGCTTCCTTGCCGTGCGGCAGGTAGCGTGTGACGGCCGGAGGGCAGAGGGACCACCCGAGCGAGGCCACCACCACCAACGTCGGCACCACCAGGACCATAGCGACGACCGACGGCAACATCCGTTCGAGGAGGGGAGCCAGCCACAACCCGGCCAGAAACCCGAGTACCACCGTCGGCAGGGCCGCCATCACTTCGATGGTCGGTTTCACGGATGCGCGGAGGTCCTGATGCATGAACTGCGAGGTGCACATCGCCGCCAGGATCGCAATCGGCACAGCGAGCAGGAGAGCATAGAGCGTTCCCTTCAACGTGCCGAAGGCGAGCGGGAGCAGTCCGAGTTTCGGCTCGACGTCGTCCGATCCAGAGGACGACTGCCAGACATGGGCGGGCTGATCGTACCCTTCATACCAGACCTTCCCGAAGAGGGTGCCCAGGGTGACTTCGGGATAGGGATTCTGCAATGCATACAACGACAGCTGCCCGGCGCCATCGAGCGCCATAAACCCGTCGCCTTTTGGCGCGAACGCCACGGCCCGAATCGGAAACTCGCCGGTGGACAGGCGGAGCAAGGTCTGAGAGGAGGTGGCATGGTGCAGGAACAGATTGCCCTGCAAATCGCCGGTCAGGAATCCTTTGATCCGTTGTGAGGGCGCGAAGGACGTGACCGGCCCCTTGTGAGCATGCAGCGCATGCATCCGGCTGAGCGTCCAACCGGCCGGCACATCGGCGCGCCTGACGAGGCCCCAGGTCGAGACCCCGCCGTCCGCGGTCATGATCACGAGACTGCGATCGCCGCTCAGCAACCCGAGTGACGTCACGGCGGTTGCAGGCGGAGCGACAGGATAGGAGGCCCGCAGCTCGGGCGCGGCCGTTTCTGAAAGCGCGAGGTGCGCGACCGCTCCGGTGGAGAGGCCCACGTAGAGATTTTCCAGAAGCGAATCCAAGGCCAGCGCCGTTACCGCACCGGCCGGCTGCGGCAGTTCCGTGATCAGGGGATGGTCGCCGGAAGGATCGTCCGCCGCGAGCCGCACGAGCAGCAACCGGCCGGCCTTGGAGGCCAGGGCAAAGACCGTCCCGTGGTCGGTCGTACGATAGGCCAGCCGGACAATGGGACTGGTCGTCACAGGAATGGGTACGCCGGCTCGAATGTACGGATGCTTCTGTCGCTCGCCGCGATCAGAGAACTGCGTCGTGATACCGATCTTCAGCAAGAGCATCGACCCGTCGGCCGTCCCCACCGCAACTCGTTGCCCCGTCCCGCCGCCCGAGGCCATCGCGGTGATCTGCTGCCCCGCCATTTGCGGCGGCATCTCCATCGGAATGGGCTGCCCGGATTTCAAATCGAAGAACTGAACGGCGCGCGAGGTGAACACTTGCGCAATTTCACGATGTTCATCCACGGCAATCTGCGCGGGTCCCTGTTCTTCGAGCAGGGCGGGCACACTGAGGCGTTGGCTGAGCTTGGCGCTCGGCGGTGAAAAGAGCGGCGTGACCTCACGGAACAAAAAGAAAAAGATGGCGAGAATGCTGACGATGGTCGCCAATCCACCGACCGTGATGATGTGACGAGCGGCTCGGTCGAGCGCTGCGCGGATATTGAACGGTGTGAGCATGGGGAGGATGCGGCTGCGCTCCATCAGCGGATCTTGGCGAGATGTTTTTCAGCCAGCGCCGCGTCGACCGGGAAATAGCCGTCCCTGAGTACGTCCGACTGTCCCTCTTTGCTGTAGACGTAGGTCAGAAACTCTTTGACGATGGGGGACAGCGGTTTGCCCGGAGCTTGATTCACATAGATATACAGGTAGCGCCACAGCGGATAGGTGCCGTTCTTGGTGTTGGCCTCCGTCGGTTCCACGAACGGTTGCCCGGACTTTTCCGCCAGCGGAACCATTCTGACCCCGGAGGTGGTGTACCCGATGCCGCTGTACCCGATGCCGTATCGATCTTCGCTGATGCCTTGCACCACGGAAGCCGACCCCGGCTGTTCCTTCACCTGATCCTTGAAGTCGCCGTTTTTCAATGCATGTTCTTTGAAGAACCCATAGGTCCCCGAGGCCGAGTTGCGACCGTAGAGACTGATCGGGGCGTTTGCCCAATCCCCGGTATGGCCGAGCTGCCCCCAACGGGTGACATCCGTGGCGTGCCCCTGGCGGCGCGATTTCGAAAACAGCGCATCCACTTGCGGAACGGTCAGTCCCGCGATCGGATTGTCCTTGTTCACGAAGAGCGCCAGGGCGTCGACGGCGACCGGGTAGGCGGTGGGGGGATAGCCGAACTTGGACTCAAACGCATCGATCTCACTCGACTTCATCGTTCGCGACATCGGACCCAATTGGGCCGTATTTTCGATCAACGCGGGCGGAGCCGTGCTCGACCCCTTCCCCTCGACTTGGATTTTGACGTTGGGATATTGCTTGCGGAATCCCTCGGCCCACAGGGTGATCAAATTGTTCAGGGTATCGGAACCGATGCTGTTGATGGTGCCGGATACGCCGCTGACCTTCTGGTAGGGGCGCAAGGTCGCCTCCTTCCCGTCGGACGGACCGGCGCAGGCAGGCGGCAGGATGATGACGGCATAGAGCATGGCAAACAACGCGACACACACCGCTCGCTGCATGTTCGTGGGTTCTTGGGACATCACGGGCATCCTTTCGTGTCACACAGTAAAGAGACGAGGTTTCATCACGATAGAAAAATTATTAAGACCGGGTTAACTCTTGCCCTTCTCGCGGCCTCGATCGCCACCGTACAGGCCTGCGATGCCGGGCGATTCACCCTTGAGTTACTTGCGCGTTAATTCTGATCGATCCGGTTCAGGCCGTCGCAGCGGGCCGGTGGAATTTACGCCGTCGAAACAGGGTATTGAGCCGGTGAAAACACCTGGTACGTAGGCTGCCCTGTCATGAGTGCTCCGTTGATCCAGATCATCGAGGATGAACCGCTGCATGCGCAGTTGCTCGACCGTGCGCTCCGGCAAGCCTCGTTTACGACCGCGCTCGCCGTCGATGGTCATAGCGGATGGCATGAGACTCAACGGTTGCGTCCGTCGTTGATCCTGCTGGACCTCCTGTTGCCGGGTCTCAGCGGGCCTGAGATCTGCCGGCTGGTGCGCAGTACATCGGCCACCTGCCGCATTCCCATCATCATGGTGACGGCCCTCGGCACCGAGGAAGACCGGATCGCCGGACTCCAATCCGGCGCGGACGATTACGTGGTGAAGCCCTTCAGTCCGCGCGAGGTCGTCTCACGTGTGCAAGCGGTTCTGCGTCGAAGCGCGCATTCCGGTGCGCCGGTAGCGACGCTCTCCCATGATGGGTTGACGGTGCAGGAAGCCTGTTTCGTCGTGACCCTGCACGAGCGGCAGGTCACGGTGTCGGAGATGGAATTGTCACTCCTCCGGTTCATGCTGGAGCGGGAGGGTGAACTCGTATCGGCGATGGGTTTTCTCGCCGCAATCGGGAGCGAACGGCACGAGCTGTTCCCGGACGACGTGGCACGGCACGTTCGCACGCTTCACCGCAAGCTCGAGAACAGCCAGGCAGGCTCCATCGAATTCCTGCCGGGATTCCGCTATCGATTGCACGGGGCGCCTCGCCCGGTTTCACCGGCGGGAAAATTGTGATGGGTGAACCGACACCAAAGAAGAGTGCGCGCCTCGTTCGTCGCTCGTGACAGCTCTGTTGCGGATCCTCATGAGTTCCGTCTCATGATTCACGATTCACGGATGTGGAGAACGCCGCCGCAGACCTGTTCAGCATCCTGCTACAGCAATCCGGTGATAAGCCCCAGTCCGATCACCAACATCCCCGCCGCGACGACGATCCGCACGGCGACGAATGTGACCTTCTGCAACAACCGCATCCCCGCATAGGATCCCAGGCAGGCGCAGACCGTCCCCACGAGGACCGGCGCCGCCAGGTCGACGGATCGCGTGAACTGATCGGCCATGAACCCGATGCCATAGCCCAGGAGCCGTGACGCGTCCACGATCACTGCCGAAACAATGCCTGTCGCGATAAAAGCCTCTTTCGAGAGGCCGGCTTTCAGCAGAAATGCCGAACGGAGTGCGCCTTGGTTGCCGGAGAGGCCGCCGAAGAAGCCCGAAAGCGCTCCTCCCAGCGGGAGCCACCGCGGCGCGAAGGTCACGGATTGGAAACGCGGCCAAAATTCCAGCAAAGCAAACACCATGATCAGCACCCCGATCACAGCCTTGACGGGTGTGACGTGAAACGTGGCAGGGCCCAGACGATAACCGGCCAGGACCGGCAGGCGGTCGAACAACGTCAACAGCATCGCGCCACCCAATGCGGCAAAGGCGGCCGGAATGCCGAACCGAGCCACCACCCGCCAGTCGGCATCCTTGGCCATCAATCCGAATTTGAACAGGTTGTTGGCGACATGCACCACCGCGGTGGCGGCGATGGCCATGGGAACCGGAAAGAACAGCGCAAACACCGGCATCAGGATCGTCCCAATGCCGAACCCGGAAAAAAAGGTCAGACCGGCGGCCAGCAAGGCCACCGCTCCGATCAGCAGGATTTCCATCCACACATCCTCACACCTCTGTCCGGATCGGCCTTCTTAACAGGTTGCGGAAACACTCGATTCTTGCCTCATAGCGCGCGGTGAGCTCCACATGCCCTCCCGCGTCAGCAAGCACTGCAGGATGCGCAAAAAGGCCGTCCAGCAAGGCCGCAGTAAGCGAAGGGGCGAATCGTACTCTTGCGGTACGGTGAGCCGCTGAGGTTCACGCCGCGCGGAATAACGTGCGGCACGTTTGTGAACGCCGCCGAGTCGGTGAGGCGGCCGTGTCTTGCGAGAACGCCGCTGGCGGACTTTTTCCGCATCCTGCTAGGCAATAGGGCCTGGGCCGAGATCCGGCGACAAGGTATGGGCCAGTCGCAACTCGCGCAGCATGGCCCGTTTCTTGGTTTGATGCTCCTGCATCCGCCGGAGAATATCATCCAACAACCGCACGGCGCTGAGCATGTGGGGCCCCTTGTTGAGCATGACACATTCCGCGCGGTCGCCCATCGCCGCGTCCGTGATCTCGGCCCGCGACGGCATGCCGTCCTTCGCCAGCGATTCGAGGACTTGTGTGGCCCAAATCACGGGAACATGGGCTGCCTCACAGAGCCAGAGGATTTCCTCCTGCACCTCCGCCAACCGTTCGAAGCCGCATTCGACGGCCAGATCGCCGCGGGCGATCATCACTCCGCAACTGGGGGCTCGCATCGCAGTCAGCAACATATCCGGGAGATTTTCGAACCCGCGCCTGGTCTCGATCTTCAGCACGATGGCCGGCTGCCGGTCGCCCGCGCGCGCGAGATGATCCTGGAGCGATTCGACATCCTCGATCGTATTCGCGAACGATAACTCGACGACATCGGCGTGCTCCGCCACGAAGGCCAGGTCTTCGAGGTCTTTCGACGTCAACGCCGGAAGACGGAGGCGACTCTCGGGGAGGTTGATGCCCTTGTCGCCCCGCAATTTGTCACCCTGCTCCCGGGCATGGGTGATCCGGACGACCATCCGCTGCTGCTCCACGACCTCCACCACACCGCCGATCTTGCCGTCGTCGAACCAGATCGTTTCGCCAGGCCGCACATCGTCGCACACCTCAGGCAGGGTGCAGCCGATCGTCGCCGACGTGAGCACCGTTCCATCGGCATCGACCGCTGCGGGACGGCCAGGCCGCTGATCCCGCGTGACATGCAGGACGTCACCGCGACGCAGCACAATGGCGGGCTCTCCGGAGGGAATGGCACTCACCGCGGCCTCCCGATATTTTCGCTTGGTAGTGCGCTGCCCCGAGGTCAGGACCGTACCCGGTACCACATAGATCGTCTTACACGCCTCCGCCCAACAACCGCCCTGTATCACCTCAACTACCTCCAGGCTCCGCGTTGCGCCGCGCGCGTCGCACAAGCGGATATCGGTGCCGCGTTTCAGACGGGCCAGCCACTCGCGAGGAACACTTAGACAGGCGTCCGCCGGAACCGGCGGCTGCGCATCCGCCGTCAGCCATACTCGCGCAGGGCTCGTCACCCGTCCATAGGCATCCCGCTGCGGTCGTATCCGCGCAACCGCCAGTTGTGAATCGAGCGGTCCCGTTCGGAGCTTCGGACCGGCCAAGTCCATCACGAGGCGACAGGATCGGTTGAGGGCGCGTTCGGCCCGACGCAAATGCTCGATCATCCGCGACCAGGCGGCAGGATCGTCATGGGCGCAGTTGATTCGCATGCAGTTCATGCCTTGCTGCAGCAGCTTATGGATGAGGAGGGGATCGTCCGCCGCTTCACTCGGCATGGTGACCATGATGCGGACCCCGCGCCCCGAGGTCGCGGGACCCAAGAGGGCATCGGTATGGTCCGCGAGCAATCGCCTGCCGGAGGCAAAATCGAGGCTGCTCTCCTGCGGGTCCGCGGGCGTGGTCCGGCCCGCCAGGCGATGCACCACGTGGAGAACGGTCTCGACCGTTGCCAGCACGTGCGACTCGCACCGGCCGAGCGAAGAGAGTCCGAGGCAGGCTAACCGATGCTGTAACGGACGCAGGTCGCGGCGCCGAAGGGCCAGGTACTGCAGAAGATTTCTGGCGCTCCACCGATAGTTC
>WIAG01000006.1 GCA_014055495.1 Nitrospira sp. CR1.2 | reverse complement strand
TCCACGACGAACTGATCTTCGAAGTGCCGGATGGGTCGTTGGAGCAGGCGAAGCAGCTGGTGAAACAGGAGATGGAGGCGACCGGCGCAGCGCTGAAACTGTCGGTTCCGCTGAAGGTGGATGTGGGTGTGGGGTTAAACTGGCGAGTCGCCCATCCCTAGCCGGATGTTGAAACAGGCTGCCAGCGGCGTTCTCGGTCGCACGCCTCCCTGCGAAGAGAGGAATAGCACAGGGAAAGCGCTGAGGAGTTTATCCGCTCGCCGAAGCTATGTGATTGGCGAACGGGTCAAACGAAGTTTGGTATGTACCTCCTCAGTCGACGTGCTCCCTGCGGCCTTGCCGGACAGCCTGTTTGAACATCCTCAACCGAGGCTGATGGTGCACAGCGCGTAAGTCGATCCAGTTCAGCCTATGTCGCCGCGGAAGCGTCCATTGACCATCCCCGAGTCGGAGTTTCAGGACTTGGTCCAGCAAGCCCTCGACGGCCTGCCGGACGAATACGCCAAGCTTCTCACCAATGTGGCCGTGGTGGTGGAGGATGAACCTTCCCCCGAAGTCCTCGCCGATCTTGAAATGGACGAAGGCGAGGATCTGCTCGGCCTCTATCAAGGCCTTCCCATTGATAAAGAGTCTTTCTTCCAGGCGGGCGGGCAACTGCCGGCCAAGATCTCGATCTACCGTGGGCCGATTCTCAGGCTCTGTCGCACCAAGAAGGAAGTCGTGGAGGAAGTGCGCGATACCGTCGTGCACGAAATCGGACATCATTTCGGGTTTGACGACGACGAGATGCCGTATTAGCAGGATGGTGAAACAGGCTGCCAGCGGCGTTCATTTTCCTCGCAACGAGCGTGCGGAATGGGCTGAGTCATGAACTCCATGAGACCGGCAACATGCCTCATCTTCCCTTCGGCAAGCTTCCTGAATTCACGCCGATACAACAAGGTTTCTGATCCAGATCTCTGCTAGCTCGTTGTGCTTGTCCAATCCAAAGACGAGATTCATTGCCGGAGAGGTATAGTTGACGGCTGTATGATGGGGAAAGGTTATGCGTAGGATGTTTCCAGTCTTGTCCTCTTCAAATAATTCTGTCTCCTCTTCCTCGCAGCATTCAGGATCTGCGAAGCGAATCGTTGAGAGCGCGAGCACTTCCGGCCACTGCATGGAAGTCACCTTCCACTGTGATCTGTGAGGTCCTAGGATCTCTAAGGACGAAATATCTCCATTTGGATCAATGTCAAAATGGATGCTCTGGGTGCGAACAAAAATTGCGCCTACGGGATGTACGGCTGGTTCAACCCGCACGACTCCAAGATGACATGATTGAAGATACGTCGCATGGGCTATCCGTGACGCTCCAGCGTGGTTAGCTTCTGATATTTACATGCCATAATTTCTTGTATCTTGTTCCTGTGCGTAATTCCGGTTTTCCCACACTCGGTCGGGGGCAAGCTGGATGGCACAAACATTGATGGGAGGCTACCACTATCCCCTCAACTCTGAGTTCAGGCGTATGAATACAGCTGGAAAAATTTCTTAATGATCGACGAGTCCGAGCATCGTTTTCCAGCGGTCAACGTACGTCCAATCGACGTCTAAGTCCGCCTGGCGCGAACGGATTTTCTCCAAATCGGCACGATCCTGGAGTCGTCCCGCCACCATCTTGAGGATGACGAGATCTTCGATCGACAGCATCGGAACCTGCAGCGCTCCGAAGGGAACCGTATGTCTGCGCTCCAATGCGGTTCGAAGATAGGCCGAGTTTGCCAGGAGGAAATCGATCACGACTTCCTGTCCGGAGCGGATTCCCACAAGTCGCCAAATCGAGATCCCCTGAAAGACCATAGGGCTCGGATGGATAATGGTGCAGTCGAAGAGGGATGAGACGAGCGCCTGTATGTGTTCGCGTGAAGGCGGATCCAGCAGAATGAGGAGGTCGATGTCCGTGGTGGCTCGAGGCTCCACCAAGGCGCTGTAGGCCCAGCCTCCGGCCAGCGCATAGGCCACGCCGCGTCGGTTGAAGTCGGTGATGAGATCGGAGAAGGCTTGGACTAGGATTGGCTCTGCTGCCATGCCTGCTCTTTGGCCAGTCTAATTTCGTGCATGACTTGCGCGATCCCCTCACTCGCGCCCGGCTCATTCCGCTGCTCGATCACGGCCTGACGCAAGGCCAGCCCCAACTCCGTCAGCTCGACCGTGCGGCGCAAATTATCGGCAATACGTATGTTGTCTGGGGATGGGGACGACGGTGACATAACCCGGACTCCGAGGAAGCGCGGACGATGAAGATGAGTCTACTCGACGATCCGGTCGGGAGCAAGCAGGAAGGCGCGCTCTGCCCCTGGTCTCTCTCGTAGAAGGAGTGTTGCGGACATTGATAGGAGATCACCAAACCCGGACGTGGTCAGCGTTCAGGATTATGAATACAGCCGCCCAACGATCTGAGTGAAGTTGAAGAGCATCGCGTTGGTGCGGGTGTAGGCAGCGTGGCCGTAGTAATGGTCGCGGACGTTGGTAGAACTGGTGCAGTCTTTGTAATCCACGAGCAGGCACTGGCCTTCGCTCGGGAAACGTCCGGCGCGGCGCGCGCATTCCACCCAGCGTTCAAACCCATCGTACGGTTCCAGCAATTCCCACACGGCTTTATTGGCTGCTTTGGCACTCTCAGCGGGCAGCGCATCACTGCCGGCCACGGCAAGTTCCTGTACGTAGTCGCCGCCCCAAGCAATCGGCATTTCAACAGAGATCTGCGGCAGCTCCATTTTGGAGAGCCAGGTCTTCCCGTCTGTGCGCAAATTGCGGTGGTTGACGATATGGAGCAACTTCCCGATGCCGGAGGGGTCCCATCCGTAACGCACGGGCGTGCCGAAGGTGACGATGTCGAGCGCGGCCCCATTGAGTAAGGTACCTTGGCTCAGCATTGGATCGATGCGGTGAATGGCCAGCGCGTCCGGACCTTGCGGCTGTGCGGTAAGGAGCAATTCGAAGAACGTCTTTCGTCCCGTGATCGGTGACGGGCAGAGCAGATTGGACGCCAGCGCAAGCACGAGTCCGGCCTGGCCGTGGGCTTCGACGAGGATACGATCACCGGCTCCGAGATGGTGCTCGGCCACGAGGGCGCGGAGTCGATCCAGCAGTCGGCACGCAGCCAGGGCGCGCCCCAGGTGATGGTGCTCACTGGACCACAGGTCCCGAAGGCAGAGAATCGGTTTCACAACCTGTTGGTTCAGGGCCTTGCTGCACTGTTCAACCGTGTGAGTGGTGAAATTACCGGCGTCGCCGATTTGGCTGTCGAGTAGACTTTTCGTGGCGTCGTCGTTCGGCAGCGGCGGCTTGAGGCCGCCGGGGAGCGGCGTGATGCCGTTCGTGCCTTCCCGCATGAAGGAGAGCAGCGAATCGAGGCCGGAAATCCCGCGTGAGTATCCGCGCTTGAGGCCCCCCACTTCATCGAGTCGCCCCAGCCCGAAGATGTCCGTCCCTGGGATGGCGCCATGAAGGAAGAGGATGACGCGAACCCCGACTTTCGACAACTTGTGTCCGATGTCCCCCATGGCAGCCTGCCATGAAGGCGATCCGATATCGGGTGGAGGCGTCCACTCGGCATACGTCAGGCGCTCGCCGGGGTTCTTTCGCGAGAGTTCATCGTGTTGAAAATTATTCTCGACAGGCATGGGACGACTGTCTTACCCGAAATACGACCTGAAGTTCAATGGAGGGCCTGGCGACTGCGCGATTTCGCGACGAACCGTCATGAATAATGCGGGCTAGCGGCGTGCGGGCGAGTCGGAAGTCATCGCGGTTCGGCGACGACGGGAGCCGGGAGCTTGCTTTTCGGCATGACGGCCACCGCAGAGCAGGTGTTGGTCCCGTCATCCTTGCGGCGTTCCACAATGGTGACGCCCTGCAGGTATTCCTGGACGATTTCCTCGCGCACGACTTCGATGTCCTGTTCGGTTTCGTGACCGGTCCGTTCGCGCAGACGATCGATCGCATGTTCCTTGACCTGCACGCGAATTTGTTTCGCGATGTCGGCCCGCGCGGCCAATTCCGACACGCGCTGACAGACCAAGGGGCCTTTACTCAAATCACCTTGGCCCTGCCCGACCAGAAAGCGATCGGCATCATAGGCTTGCGCGGCTGGAGGTTGCGGCCGATGCTGTTGTTCGGGCGCAAGGCTCTGCGCTCCAGTGTGCAGCTGGCGGAACGTCTGGTCGGCATGGCTGCGGACCTCGGAGGCGGGGTCCGCAGCCAGCGCAGGCGCGGTGATCACGAGGGCGCAAAGGACGCATCTTCCTGGAGAGAGGAACAGCGGTGTCGCGGACATCGTCATGGCGCTCCCTGGTAGTGGCTGCGGGGGGCACTGTTTGGCGGAACCAGACCGGGAGGATCACTCTGTGGAGCCTGTCGAGGACGCGGAGGGTGAATCCCTCGAGTGATGGCCCCCTGTGGCGGCGACCCGCTCGATGCCCCGGAGTCGCCGCCGGCGCGATAGGTGTGCAACGTCGGTGGACCGGGCTGACTGTCCGGTGCCGGGACCTGCCGATAGCTCGGCATCATCCCGCGGCCTGCAGGGGGCGGGGTGGTGCCGGGCGAGGCCGGTGGCTGCGGGACCACGTAGTAGCCGGGCAGAAAGGGAACGGTATGGGGTGCGGGCGGTTGTCGCGGTTGAGGGTGGGCAGGCGTAGTGTTCGCTGCCACCGTCTGCTGTGCGAGGGCAAGGTGGGGATTGTCAGGGTTGAGCCGGCCGGCAAGGCCGAGGAGGGCGTGGACATGGGCGAGGCCCGCCGCTGGGGAGGGCTGCACATAGGGGGCGATCAACAGCCAATCGGTCCAGGCTTGTGCCACCATCGCGTTCGACTCGACCTGATTCAGCAAGTCGGCGCGCTGTCGAGTCAGCTGTCGGCTCTGTTCAGGTGAGTGCGCCTGCGCCAGAGCTCGGTTGGCGTCGCCCAACTGCTGTTGGAGGTGATCGACATCCGCCTTCAAGGCCAGCAATTCTTCACGGACGATCTCTTGTTGCCTCAGAGTTGCGAGCGCCTGAGCGACCTGGTCGGTGTCCACTTGTGTCTTGAGGTCGACGCGGATCACCACGACGTCTCCGTCCAGTCTGGTGTCGACCTGTTGATCGAGCACCAGCACCATTCCGGCTGTGTAACTGCGCAGTTCGTCCCGGGTGACATCCAGGTCTCGCACGACCGTGACGCTCTCGAGATAGGAGGCTACCTGTTCCAATGCCTCTTTCTTCGCCTGTTCACCGGCAAGCCGGATGGCATCCACCCTCGATTCCCGATCGGTCATGCGATGCTCCCCCGAAGCCTTCACCACTCGAATGTCGGCATGGGCGGAAATGGGCCAGGCGATCGAGAGGACCATGCTGAGCGCAGTGAGGCCGCGAAGTGAGGAGATCCCGAATTCCTGGTGGAATTTGCGTGTCGAGAGGCGCGGAGCGGGATGTTGCCGGTCGTCGATCATGGATTCGCACCGCTGCTCTGGTGTCTGCCGATGCGTGGATTTTGGGGAGCGTTTTGCCGTCCGGTTCAGAATAGCATCGATCCTGTTTGAGCGCTATGAGAGGCGTGGTTCGCGCCTTGCCTTCCCGGAAAACAGCGTGCTAAGGTACCTTCTCTTCGCATTTTACACGATTCTGTGGTGAGGCAACTCATGAGTGATATCCGCACGTTTTTTGTTACTGCGGTCCCGTTCCGTATGGCCCTTTTTCTGGGCGTGACACTCCTGTTCTGTGCGACGTCTTCCATGCCTGCGGCCGCGCGTGGAGGTGGGAATGTTCCACCTTCAGCGTCCGAAGCGACAACCGAACATGTCGTGTTGTTTGTGCTGGAAGGGTTCGGCCAAGAATCGTTGAAAAGCGGAGCGATGCCGGTCTTGTCGTCTCTCGTAAAGGACGGGGCCGTCACCTGGTCGGCCACGGCCGTTGCGCCTGCGCGTCGATTGCCCACAATGGCCTCGTTGGTGACGGGGATGCCGGTTGCGAAGCACGGCATCACCTGGAACGTCTTTGAATTCAGTCGTGGATATCCACGCGCGCCGACCGTGTTCGACTATCTGGATTTGAGTGGAGGCCGGGACAGTGCCATTTTCTATATGGATGAGTCCCTGTATCAGCTCGCCAAGCCGGAACCGTACACGGACTACCAAATGTGCGGGCCCCTCAGGGCCGAGTGCAGCCCCGATCGGTTGGTTGGCTACGTGCGGGATTATTTCAAAAAGGCCACGAGCGGGTCCGGGTATGGTCATGCCATTCCCTCATTGCCGCATCTCCTGGTCGTTCATTTACCGGCTCCCGGCCGCGTTGGCGAGGCCCAGGGATGGAAATCGGTCGCATACAAGGATGCATTGAAGGCCGTTGATAAGGCGATGGGTACGGTGCTGGATTTGTATCGTGAACTTGGCCTGATGAAACGGACGACGGTCTTTGCCACCTCGCTGAGCGCCTTCGGGGAAACGCAGTTCTCTTCCGGTGAAGTATCCGCCGACCAGACGGCTGCCATCCCGGTGGTGCCCTGGATCGCCTCCGGAGTTGGCATTAAATCCGGTTATGCCATCCGTCAGCCTGTGTCGATTATGGATACCGGCGCGACTGTCATGCGCGCGCTCGGGCTGACGACGTACACTGAATGGGAGAGCCATCCCGTCGAAGAGATTTTCAAAGCGGTGTTCATGGCGGCTCCTGTCAGCCCACTCCTACAATAATAGAGGACCGATGTATATAGCGTCACAGAGATCTTTCATCGGGCGGTCGGCGCTCATGTTGTCCGTGATCATGACCTGTGTAGCGGGATACGCGGAGCGGCTTCCGGCGGCCGGCCCTCCGCCTGCGTATACGAAGGAGCATGTGATTACGATCGACCCGACTCCGCTGGTGCCGCAATCGTGGTGGCAGGTACCTGGTATCACACCCCCCCTGTGGGTGCTGGATCCCGAAACCTCGGATGCCTATCGCACGACGGAAACGCGTGAGCTGAAGCTGAAGCCGGGACAATACAAGTTCATCAGTTTTACCTTCGACTTCCCCTTCACGGTGAGTTTGGACGGGAAATTGGAATTCTCCAAGTCACTCGATCAATGTGTGGAGGGCCGCGGGACGCAGACCCTGGTGGTACGGTGCAAGCGAACCTATCCCCACGGCGGTCAACGTGATGCCTATTACGGGAATAGTGAGGTGGGTGATGGCACAGGCACTCGATGATCTGTTGGATTCCCTCGAAGATCCGGACGATGCGACCCGTGAGGAGGCCGCAAAATCGCTCGCAGAGTTGGCCGATCCGACGACGTTGGACGCGTTGATTGGCGCCTGTGGCGACGAATACTGGTCCGTGCGGACGCGCGCCGGCTGGGGCGTAGCGAAGATCGGCGGCCCCAAGGCCATTGAGGCCCTGATTGCTCTGTTCAACGATCCGATCATGGAAGTCCGCAACGAAGCGGTGGCAGCGGTCGTGTCGCTGGGGGCGGGCCAATTGGATCGCCTGCTCACGGCATTGAAAGACGAACGGTGGCGCGTACGGGAGCATGCCGCAAAAGCCTGTGGCGACCTGCGCAATACGCGGGCTCTCGACGGGTTGATGTTTGCCTGCCGGGATCGCGACGGCGCGGTGAAGAGCGCCGCGGCGGAAGCGCTGGGAAAAATCGGCGACGCGAAGGCGGTGCCCGTGTTGCTGAAGTTGTTCCGGGATTCGTCCAAGATCGTTCGTGAAACCGCCGGCATCGCATTGGTCGCCATCGGCCAGCCGTCGGTCGATCTGCTGCTCGAGACTATGAAGGACAAGGATTTTGTCGTGCGCTGTCATGCGGCTCGTGCGCTGGGAGGCATGACGACCGACTACCAAATCGGTCGGAGTTGGGTTCGTGAACCCCGTGTGGTCGATGCGTTGATCGAGGCGTTGAAAGATCCGGATCGAGCGGTTCGGGAGGATGCGACGATCGCGTTAGGGATGATCGGGGATCCACGCGCCATCGATGGGTTATTGGAGGCGATGAAAGACGGTGCGGTGAAGCGTCACGCAATCGCCTCGCTCGGCATGATCGGCGATCCTCGTGCCCTCCCTGCCGTGTTGGCGGCGCTCAAGGGGAAAGGTGTGCGCCAGGAGGGCACGCCGACTCCCGGTTGCATCGTGAGTGAAGACGCGTTCATCAAAGAGGCTGCCGCCACCGCGCTCGGACATTTTCGCGATCCGCGCGTGATTCCCGACCTCATCATGCTGCTGAAAGACGGCGTCTTGCGCGAGAAGGCTGCTGCGGCGTTGGTGCTGATCGGTGACTCGGCTATCGAGCCGCTGATTTCTTTCCTCTACGATCCCAAGGCCTCGGAGGTTGAAGCTGAGGGTGAGCGGGTTCTCTCCTATGCCTCGGTTCGGCTGACAGCCAAGGATTCGCTGCGGTTGCTGGTACTGCAAACGTTGGAGCAGCTCGGGTGGACTCCTCCGGAAGAAGAAGCATCGGTGGATTCCAGCCAGGCCGACAATCTTCGAGTCGACCGGCCCTTGGGGGATATCGGGCGCTTCGGTCCGAGCGGAGATTTTGCGAAGGGATCGGTGCGGTAACCTCCGGCGAGCTCTCCCGGCGGCCCTGCTTGTGGAGAGTGCCCGGTGTTCCAGCCGTTGCTTCTGCTGATGCGTGGACTGCCTGCGTAAAGAAGATGTGAGGCGTGCTGGTTGCTTGATCGGTCTCACGCCCCCGAATTCGAATCAAAGGTCGATGGCCCCACCGGATGCCGAGGTACCATGGCCGATAGGGTCAGTGAGCAAATCGCAGCATTGTCGGATGAAGATTGGGCCATTCGAGAGGAAGCTGCGACCCTGTTGGGTGTCCTCAAGGATGCGCGGGCGGTTCTTCCGCTGACGAAGGCGCTGCGCGATTCGGATCGTGCGGTGCGCGAGGCGGCGGTCGGGGCGTTGACAGCGTTGGGTCCCGTCTCGGTGCCGGCGTTGGCCGGATGTCTGACGGATCCTGCCCTGCAAGTGCAGGAGGCGGCTTCGGCGATTCTCGCCTCCCTGGGGGATGCGCGAGTCTTGACGCCGCTCATGCAGGCCTTGGGGAGTCGCGATTGGATTGTGCGCATGCATGCGGCCAAGGGTTTGGGGCGAATCGGTGATGCCCGCGCTGTCGCTGTGTTGATGCCGCTGTTGCAGGACAAGGTCAAAGCCGTACGTGAAGAGACGTCCGGCGCGTTGGCCGCCATTGGCGCTGCTGCGGTGGCCGGATTGATCGAGGCCCTGGAGCATGAGGATTGGTTGGTTCGTCTCCATGCGGTGGAGGCATTGGGCAAGCTGAAGTCTCCGGACGCTGTCGAACCCTTGCTCCGCACACTATTTAATGAGCGAGATTCGGCGATCCGTGAAGATGTGGTCAGAACACTCGGTGCGATTCGAGATGCACGCGCCGTCGATTACCTGGTGGTCTTGATGAAGGAGCCGGGACTCCGGCTCTTGGCTGTCGAGGCCCTCGGCCATATCGGGGATCGTCGCGTGGTGCCGTTGCTGCGTCGTGTGGTGGAGGGGGTGCCGCTTGGAGAGCCGAAAGATTCGGCCACTCCTTGTGCCGATGGATGGACGGACGAGATGGCCACTATGGGCATGGCGGCTCGTGCGCTGGGAATGATTGCCGATGCCGTGGCGATTCCGTCGTTGATGATCGCATTGCGGAATACCATTACGCGGTCTGAAGCGGCTGCGGCGTTGACGAAATTCGGCCCGACGGTGATTCCCTCTCTTTTGCCGATGCTGGCGAAAGAACAAGATGAAAACGTGCGGTACCATCTGCGGGAAACGCTGACGGCCGTCGGGTGGCGCGCGGGGCGAGTCTAGCGGGGATTCCTTGGTTCGTGGGGCCAATGTCTGGTCGGGGACTATGCCGAAAGAAAGTATCGACACACTCGTTGCCGAGCTGACCCATGAAGAGGAGTGGCGGCGCATGCGGGCGACGGCGGCTTGTTTGGCCGGTGGTCCTCGTGCGGTGCAGGCGTTGACGCAGGCCTTGCAGACCGGCGATGTCCCGCTTCGCATTGAAGCCGCGGCGATGTTGTCCCGCATCAAGGACCCCGCTGCCGGGGTTGCGTTGGTCAATGTGTTGCGGGATCCTGAGGAGTCGGTTCGGCAGGCCGCCTTTGCCGCTCTTGAGCAGATGGCCGGGAATGTCGACGACGCGACCGCCGCAGGGTTGGTGCGCAATCTTCATGAATCACCCGATGAGGATGTGCGTCACCGCGTTCGGCGGCTCCTAGGTGTGATCCCCAATGCGATCACGCCCCTGTGTGAGATGTTGAAGCATCCGGATGTCGAGGCGCAGGCGACGGCGGCGACGATTCTCGAGCATTTGCTCGACCCGCGTTCAGCAGACGGATTGATCGACGCCATGGCCTCGCCGGCGGTTCGCGATATCGCCGTGCGGACGCTGAAGAAGTTAGGCGCGGTCCGGGAACGCATCGATGCGACGTTTAATGCCTTGCGTGATGTGGAAGGGGCCAGCGAACGTGAAGAGGCCCGCATGGCCACCGTGATGGATCTGCTGGGAATCGGGCGGCCGGCGGTCGAGATTCTCATCGAGTACCTTGAGGACGACGATTGGCTCATCCGCGAAGCCGCCGCGGATTTGCTGGGGAAGATCGGCGATGTGCGCGCGGTTGAACCGCTGATGACGCGGCTGGAGAAGGATAAGGATACGGGGGTGAAGGAGTACGCGGTGAAATCGTTGGGGCTGATCGGCGACCCACGCCCGGCACAATTATACATCGAGGCCATCCCGATCAGGCCGTTGCGGGTGATGGCCATTGAGGCGTTGGCGAAGATTAAGGACGTCGAGGTCCTGCGCCCCTATAACGAGCTGTTCAACCGATTACGCAGTGATCGGGACGGCATCGTGTCATACAGCGCCGGCCTGATCGCGGACAAATTGGCGGCGCTTGAAGGCGAGCAGCTGGTGGGACAGGAGGAGTCGGAGGATCATGAGTGATGCTGAGCGAATTGCACAACTGATTGCCGCCCTGCGGGATGACAACGAGGCCCTGCGGGATCATGCGATGGCGAGTCTCGGGCAGATGGGCGTCGAGGCCGTTCCACAACTTATCGGTCTGATGGCGGATGAGGATGTGGTGATTCGCGAGGCGGCGGCGACGGCGGTGGTGCGCATCGGCCCCGTCGCATTCGATCAGCTGGTAGAGGCGTTGAGTGACGATGAATGGGCCATTCGCGAACAAGCGGCCAATGCGCTTGGCCGGTTCCGCGATCCCCGCGCCGTCGATCCTCTCATGCTGGCGCTCAAAGACAAGGACGGGGCGGTCAGGACGGCGGCCGTGTGGGCATTGGAGCGCATCGGGGATTCGCGTGCGACGCCGGGATTGATTGAAGCGCTTGGCGATGGGACGGTGCGCGAGGATGTGGCCCGGGTGTTGAAAAAGATCGGCGATACTCGAGCGGTCGATGCGTTGATTGAGGGGCTTTTGGGGCCCAATTGGATGGTGCGGCGCCATGCCGCGGAGGCGCTCGGCAAGATCGGCGACCCTCGCAGCGCCGAGGCTCTGATCCAGTCGCTACAGGATGAAGACTGGCTCGTGCGCCGGAACGCGGCTGAATCGCTGGCGCGGCTTGGCGCGAAGCAGGCCATCGAACCGCTGCTCCCCCTCTTGGAAGACGAAAATACGATGGTGCAGGAGACCGTCGAAGGTGTCCTTGCGAGTTTGGGATGGAAACAGGCGACCTCGTCATAACCCGATAAAGGAACGTGATCATGGCTGATGAAGCACCGGTAAAACTGATTCAGATTGGACCCAAGGGCGGCCCCAAGAAAGACGGATTCAACCTGGTCACGGAACGCGTAGTGGCCGTCAATCCCGAAGCCAAGCAGTTGGAAGTTGAATTGCTGGCGTACGACGGAAAGACCGTCGTGCTCGATGTGGGAGACGAGGCGCTCGAAGATTTTCTCAAGATCAAGCCTGGTGACGGAGCCACGATTCGTGTCGTGGAAGAAGGCGGCAAACGTGTCGCAAAAAGCTTCCGGATTCGTGCGAAGGATCCGAATGCCGCGAAGGCCGACGCCATGCTGATCGATTTGAAAGACTCGCATTGGCTCAATCGCAAGTATGCGGCGGAGGTCCTTGGCGAATTGAAGGACCCACGGGCGGTCCTTCCGCTCGTAGAGGCCCTCACCGACGAGGTCGGGGACGTCCGGCAGCGGGCGTACGATTCGTTGATCAAGATCGGCGGGTCGGCCGTGCCGTCGCTCGTGCCCTTGTTGGCTGCTGAGGAGGACGATGTGCGTCAGTCGGCGACGGAAATCATTCGAAAGATCGGCAAGCCGGCCGTGGAGCCGTTGGCTACGGCGTTGGCGGACGCGGATGATCAGTTGAAAAAGAAGATCATGAAGGTGCTTGACCGGATGGGCTATAAACCGAAGCCGAAGGAAAGTGCCCAGGCTGAGCCCGCGAAGCTCTTGAGTTAACAGTGGCCGTCCGGCCGCCGTTAGGCGGCCGGATTCTTAGTCGTGCGACCGACCGACACGTGGCGGAAGCCGTAGGTGACGACGCGATCAGATTCGTATGTGTTGCGCAGGTCGAGCAACAGCGGTTCCTTCATCGATTTCTTGAGCCGCTCAAAGTCAAGATTCCTGAACTGATTCCATTCGGTCATGATGATCAAGCCGTCGGCGCCTTCGGCGACGTCATACGTATCCTGGCAGGGAACCATACCGGGCAGGAGCTTGACCGATTCCTCCATCGACGCCGGGTCATAGGCACGGATCGTCGCCCCTTCCTTCATCAACTCACTCAGGATCGTCAATGACGGGGCTTCGCGCATGTCGTTCGTGTTCGGCTTGAACGAGAGGCCCAACACGCCGAGGGTTTTCCCTTTGACGCCTCCGCACGCGTCCTTCACTTTTTGCACCATGCGCAGGTGCTGCTCATAGTTGACTTTGGCCGCCGCGCCGGCAATTTGAAACGGATAGCCCACGCGCTCGCCGGTCTGCACCAGCGCCGCCAGATCTTTCGGAAAGCAGGAACCGCCGAATCCGGGCCCGGCATGCAGAAACTTGTTGCCGATACGATTGTCGAGCCCCATGCCTTTGGACACCATTTGCACGTCTGCTCCCACCTTTTCGCAGACCGTCGCAATTTCGTTGATGAACGAGATCTTGACGGCGAGGAAGGCGTTGGAAGCGTACTTGATCATCTCTGCGGTCGGAATGTCGGTGACGACAATCGGGGTTTCCAGCAAATACAACGGGCGGTAGAGATCCTTCATGATGGCGACGGCCTGTTCGCTGTCAGCGCCGATGACCACCCGGTTGGGCCGCATGAAGTCTTCAATGGCGGAGCCTTCCCGAAGGAATTCCGGATTGGACACGATGTCGAACCGAAATCGACCGGTTTGGTTGGCCTTGATGACTTCGCGTAATTTTTCGCCGGTGCCGACCGGCACCGTCGACTTGGTGACGATGACTTTGTATCCGGTCATATTCTTGGCAATCCCGCGGCCGACCTCTTCGACATAGGATAAATCGGCGGAACCGTCGGATTTCGGCGGTGTGCCGACTGCGATGAAGATGGCCAGCGCTTTATCGACGGCTTTGGCCACATCGGTCGTGAAATGGAGTCGGTCTTCTTTGATGCCCTTGGATACAAGTTCGGTGATGCCGGGCTCAAAAAACGGCACCTCGCCCTTCTCGAGCTTGGCAATTCGGCGTGCGTCCGTATCCATACAGGTCACGTTGACGCCGAATTCCGCGAAGCAGGCACCGGTAACCAAGCCGACATAGCCCGTTCCAATCACGCTAATATGCATGGATGCATCTCCTCTTGAAGAACAGCCGCAAGCCGTGTGGTGAGTACTCGTGTAGAGTCGGTAGTATAGCAATGCATGGGAAACCGAGCAAACATATCGGAGGTTTTTGCGGGCCGCGTTGCTGGAGTCAATTGCAGATTGTGGTGCAGTTCAGTAGAATTCAGGCCTCTTTGTGGGAGACGCTGACAGATGGCGGTGGTGGGCGGACCGATCCAGCGACCGTTGGCAATGATGATGCGCCCCGTCAGTCACACGGTGCGTCCCGATGATTCCCTGTTGGTGGTGGCGCAGCGGTTACGTGATGCCCGGGTCGGGGCGATGCTGGTGGCCGACCATGGTGACTATGTGGGGATCGTCAGCGAGGCGGATCTGGTGCGGAAAGCCATGGCCAATGGGGCAGCGGCTGAGCAGGTCTTGGCTCGCGCCGTGATGAGTACACCCGTTATGACGATCGACATCGCGAGGTCGGCTCATGACGCAAGCGACCTAATGGCTGAGCGAGGCATCCGGCACTTGGTGATCACCGAGGAAGGGCGAGTGGTGGGCATGATCTCTGTGCGCGATTTACTGCGATACTTTAAAAACTGGGGCACACTGTAGAGATGATTCAACAAGCTCGCACACACTCTCCTGTCCCCAGCTGGTGTTTCGTGGCCCTCCGTTCATGATGGCTCAGGGACCTTCCGCTGCTTCCGTTTCACGTCTGTTTCTCCTTGCGACGGCGCTTGTGACGGGCGCGATTGTCATGGCGCTCGAAATTTTGGGCAGTCGCTTGCTCGCTCCAGTCTTCGGAAATTCCCTGTTCGTGTGGGGCGCGTTGATCGGCATCATTTTGGCGGCGATGAGTTCCGGGTATGCGTTCGGCGGATGGGCCTCGGATCGGTATCGTGTGGCGGCGGTGCTGGCCTGGCTGCTGCTGGGGTCAGGTGCCTGGACGTTGCTGATGTCGTGGGTGGGGCAGGGGGCGATTTTCAAGGTCGCGAAAATGATCGAGGACCCTCGTTGGGGGCCTAGCGTTGCGGCATGCGTGTTGCTCGCTCCACCGGCGTTTGGATTGAGCGGGGTGATGCCCGCGTTGCTTCGATTGGCCGTGGTCGATATGGGGTATCTCGGTCGTCACACAGGGAGCATGATTGCCTTGTCGACCGTGGGGAGTCTGGCGGGTACTTGGGGGACGGCATTCTTTCTCCTCTCGTGGTTAGGGACCCAGACGCTGGTGGCGTCGTTGGGGGTGATCCAACTCCTGTTAGGGTTGGCATGGTTGCAACAAGGAAGCGGGAAAGTGACCAAGCTTGCAGGGACTGCCTTGGCGGGCTTGCTGATTCTAGCGTGGCAATTGTTCGGTCAGGCTCCTCCGGTAGCAGGATTGGTGTATCAGGAAGATAGCCCCTATCAACAAGTGCGTGTGCGGGACGACGACCTGTTTCGTTATCTGGTCCTCGACCGCACCTGGCATGCCGTCATGTGGCGGGCTGATCCGCATACCTTGTTTCTCCCTTATAGCCAACTCATGGTCGCCGCGGTGGCGTTGACGCCTGAACCGAAGCGGGGACTCATACTTGGGCATGGAGGAGGATCGCTGGCAAAATGGTTGGCCCAGGTCTGGCCTGAGCTGGAGTTGGATGTCGTCGAGTTTGATCCCGTTGTGGTGCGAATGGCGGAGCAGTACTTCGAGTATCATCCCCCGGCTAATCACCATGTCTGGGTGAAGGATGCCCGTGTGTTTCTGCGCGACACGAAGGCGACGTACGATGTCATCTGGGTCGATGCGTTTGCCCGGCACCTCATCCCCTTTCATTTGACCACGGTCGAATTCTTTGCCGAGCTCCGGACCCGACTCAATCCCGACGGGGTGCTGGCTCTCAACTTGGCCTCTTCCGGCGAAGGAGGGGACCTCCAGCGAGCGAGTGCGGTGGTGCAGACGCTGAAGTCGGCATTTCCGACGGTCGAATCCTTTGGCGTCAAGGGGCCGTGGCGGGCCCATCAGACGACGGCGGAGAATCTCATCTTTTTCGGCGGCAGGCCGATCGATACCATGCCGTACGGTGAGTTGGTGCAGCGGATCCAGGCACAGGTGGAGGCCAGACGGTTGCCGCTGGAAGCGACGTCGCTCTTGGCTGCCCGTCGGACTCGCCCCTGGCTGCCGGGCATACAATTGACCGACGACTACACCCCCTACGACCTTCTGATCGGATCTCAGGCAGCGGAGATGGCTCCTGACGGTAAGTGATTCTCGCAGGTCATTGAAATACAGCAGCTATACTGCCTCCTTGTGTCGCGGACCCAAAGGGACTCGTTCCTCTTCTCTTGGTTCTGGTTTCCACGAAACTTTCTTGCTTCCTTTTAAATCCCTGTGCTATAAGGGGTCGCTCATTAAGCCTGTTATGTAGGATACATTCGAGTCGTTGTTGCTAGCCTCCTGGGCAGAGTGTCTAGCAGAAGGTTCAGCGCGCGGTGGTCATTTTTACCAACCTAATCGCATCTCTTCTTAATCTCTTTAAGGAGGTAGGTCATGGGTAAGACGATGGTGGCAGTATTTTTCGGCCTGGTTATGCTGGTGGCTGGGGCCTCAGGCGCATACGCGCTGCAAGCTGGCGGTGTCGAAATCGGTGATTTGGATACCGGTTCTGTCGTTGGCCAACCGTTTAAAGAATTGGTTGTGGATGCGGAATTGTACGCTGTCGAAATCGGCAACATGAAGGCGTGGTATCCGCCGGTGACCGTGATCGATTTCAAGGTTCGGCCAGGCCGACCGGTGGTACTGAAGGTGACGAACAGCTCGTCTGCCGAGCACGGATTTCAGATGACCGATCCGGTGAATGCCGCTTCACCGTTTGTGTTGAAGGCTGAAGTGGTGCTCAAGCCCGGTGAGACGAAGTATATCGGAATTCCGACCAGCGACATGTTTAATGCGACCCAGGGCAATACCCTGTCCTATCGCTGTCATTTGCACCCGGCGCATGTCGGCGGCAAGCTTGTGATGATCAAGTAGTCGTTTCGGAGAGTCGTTTTTGTCACGCAACGCCCCCTCTGCATCACTGCAGAGGGGGCGTTGCTGTCTGTGCGTCACGTTCGCGGCACCCGCCGTGTCAGGCTACACTTCCTGCTCCTTCTGACATTCAGCCGCAGCGTCCAACGGAATACTTTGGATTCCCTTCAGCTGTCCCTCCACAATCAGTAGCAAGAAGCGACTCTCCGTCGGGGGGGCTTGTCGACGTTCCGTCACGATGGTGTTCATATCGACAATCATTTCATCGCCGTCCCATTGGGTTTCGTTCACGATCCAGAAATGACTGGCGGCATCCGGAAATTGTCGAGTCACGAAACTCTCGATCAACGTCCCTATATCACCAGAGTCAGTCATGGCGGAGGCTGGGAGTGCGGCAAGAGTCCAGGCGGCAAGTAGGACGAGATGAGCAAGGCTTCTCATGTGGACCTCCCGTTGAGAGGATGGCGGTGTAGCTGAGCCATGTGGGAACAATGGCCCTCGCATGTCACACGTCTTCTTAAAGTCTACAGCTGTCGAGTGGGGAAAGCCAGGGAAGCGTCCGGTACCACCGGAGGATCAAAGCGGAGTTGGTTTGGTCTGGAAATGACGAAGGCTCCCGTAGGAGCCTTCGTGGTGCCATGCAGATGTCTGGGGCGGAAGCTTAGTTGCGGACGCCGCTCCACACTTTGGCCGGATCAATTTCTTTGTCCGGATTCAAAGACTTGGCTTTTTCCAGCAACACATCGGTCGTTTCCGGGTAGGCGGGATCAGAGATGCAGCAGTTATCCACCGGGCACACGGCCGCGCATTGGGGCTCATCGAAGTGTCCGACGCACTCGGTACACCGGTCATGCGTGATGACATAGATGTTGTCGCCCACTCCCTGGCCGTCTCCGACATGGTTGCCCTTGCCTTCGGCATCGCTTCGCGTTTCGAAAATCGCTTCATTGGGACATTCTGGCAGGCATGCCCCGCAGGAAATGCACTCATCGGTGATCAGAAGCGCCATGGCCTGTGCCTCCTTCTCGGTTCCTTTAATGACAGATAAGATGTTGACAATTTCGTGCCGCCGCGACCATAGTTCCGCGGCGAAACAGGTCCGCATTCTATGCTGGCATTCTTCGGCAAGTCAACAGAGTGCGGCTTGGTAAGAAGGCCTAGCCTCGTGGAAGTCATGGGGCTTTGGGCCCAATATACATGCGGCTCTGCGCGTGTGTGATCACATGAGGATGCATCGATGTTCGACAGCATGTGCGTATGGTAACGCGTTCGAGTGGGGCCGAGTCGGAGCAGCGTCGCAAAAAAATTGTGACGTTCGTGCTGCTGGTGATTTTGCTGATCAGCGTCACGCTGTTTCTTGGGGGGCCGAAGGAATCAGAACTCATTATTGTCGAGTTTCCGAACGGCAAAACCATGGAAACGGAAGTGGCGAGTACGCCGGAGAAATTACTGTTTGGTCTCGCGTTCCGAGAAGGATTGCCAGCCGACACGGGGATGCTCTATATCTTTGAGTCGACCGGATCGCATCGAGTGGGGACCCGGCAATTCCGTATTCCCGTCGACATGTTGTGGATTGATGAAAGTCACCACATCGTGCAAATTTTGGAGCAGGTGCCGCCTTGTGCGAAAGACCCCTGCCCGCTGTATGGTCCCCCTCCAGAACCGGTTCGGTACCTCATCCAGGCTGAGGCCGGTTACGCCAAACGCGCCGAGATTACGACTGGGATGGAACTCAGGTTTACGCTTCGTATGTAAAGGAAGTGGATGTCAGGTATGGAAGGGTTTCAGTGTGTTGCTAGGGTCGAGGAGATTCCACCCGGCCAGGTGAAGGTCGTCAAAGTGAACGAGCGCGATATTGCAGTCTTCAATATCGAGGGACGTTTTCACGCGATTTATAATTCCTGCCCTCACGAAGGCGGTCCTTTGCACAAGGGGCGTGTGAAGGGGCATGTCGTCTCCTGTCCCTGGCATGACTTGGCCTTTGACGTGCGAAACGGCCAAGGCACGGACGGTGGGGGGTACTGCGTAGGGAGTTACGATGTGCGTATCGAGGGCGGGCAGGTCTTTGTTGGTGCTAGACGGAAAGTCTAGTCGTGCGAAATCTTGGCCGAGGTGGTAAGAGCGCGTATGAGTCCATTGAGTAAAGTGGTTCCAACGGGCACCGAACCGGAGGTGGGTGCCAGGACGATCCAAGCCCGGGTGGGCACACCGGTCCAAATCCGGCTTTGGGAGGATCGAACGAGGGGGGAGTTATGGGTTCCTTCCTACGATCCCAGCGTCCTGCCTTTGGTGGAAGACGACTTCCTCCGGACCGCCAGCAACAATGCGGTCGATGCGGGACAGCGCAACTTCGAGTTCAGGCCGGCGACCACCGGTACTCATCGGGTGGTATTCGAAAAGCGAATGGGATGGAAATTTACGGCTGAGGACCGACAGATTTACTATGTGACGGTGTCCTGACTTGCCGAGTCTGGAAAGAGGCCATGCCTGACATTGCGTGTGTGAATGGCCGCTTCGGCCCCTTGGCCGGTGCCGTCGTCAGTGTTGAAGACCGGGGGTTTCAGTTCGGCGACGGGGTGTACGAAGTCATTCGCACCTATCAAGGTCGGCCTTTTGCCGTCGAAGAGCACCTGACCCGCCTCGAACGGAGTGCCCAGGCGCTGCAACTCTCTCTCGGCCCCTCGAAGGCTCAGTGGGTCGCATTGATCGAGGAAGGCCTGCGATTGAGCGGTCTTCCCGAGACGAAAATTTATCTGCAGATGACTCGCGGGCAGGCGCCGCGTGATCATCCCTTTCCTCTCCCGCTCCCTCCGACGACGGTGCTGACCTTTCGTGAGCTCCGTCCCCTGGATGTGTCGATTCGCCAAGCCGGGGTTCAGGCAATCTTGCTGGAAGATATACGATGGGGGCGTTGCGACATTAAGAGCGTCAACCTGTTGGCGAACGTCCTGGCGCGCCAACAGGCGAAGGAAGCCGGGGCATTTGAGGCAATTTTGCTTCGAGATGGAGAAGTGACCGAGGGATCCGTCAGCAATGTCATGGTCGTGCGGAATGGGACGATTCAGACTGCGCCGGAAGGGCCCCGCATTCTTTCCGGGGTGACGCGTGCCAAAGTTTTGGAGTTGGCGAAGCAGGAGGGGATTCCGGTTGCTGAAACCGTTGTCCGGCGCGAAGACTTGCTCGGGGCATCGGAAGTGTTCTTGACGGGGACAACCGTGGAGGTGTTGCCGGTCGTGCGCGTCGATGGTCGGGCGATCGGGCCTGCTGCTCCCGGCCCGATTACAGAGCTGCTATCTCGCCGTTGGGCATCGCTGGTCGGCTAGCGTCCCTTGCTTTCACTCTTATGGCATGGTAAGGTGCCACCGCTGTAAGTGGGCCTGGGCCCACTTTTTTGTTTGAGCAACTTTTGTCTATGCGTGACGTGGGAGCAGTGTCCGACGGAAAGCCTTCGGTGAAACGCGCTGAAGCGCTCAACCTTCGCGTGCAAGAAGTCGCGGCACCCATTTTACAGTCCCACGGTCTTGAGCTGGTCGAGGCGGTGTGTGTCGGTCAGGGGCCACGGACCGTCATTCGAGTGTTTATCGACAAACCGGGCGGCATCTCGCTGACAGACTGTGAGCAAGCGCATCGTTCCTTGAGTCCGGCGCTGGATGTCATTGATCCGTTCCCGCATGCCTATATGCTGGAAATCTCCTCGCCGGGGCTGGATCGTCCGTTACGGAGCGTGCAGGACTATCGGCGACTGATTGGGCAAGCGATCACGCTGAAATTGCGCCAACCGATTCAGACGCAGTGGCGGCTCGAGGGGACCGTCTTGGATGTGGATGACCGTGCGGTCACGCTGTCGGTCCCGCAGAAGAAAACTGTGGAAATGATGCGAATCGAGTTTGATCATATCGCCCTGGCGCGCCGGAAGATCGAATTTTCCAAGTAGTGGAAGTGGCCAAGGGCTGTGTTAACCATGAGGTGTGAGCTATGAACCGAGAGTTGATCGCCGTCATCGATGAAATCGGCCGTCAAAAGGGAATCGACAAGGCCCGGGTCATTGGCGCGATCGAGTCCGCGCTTCAAACTGCCGCCAAAAAGCGATTCGGCCAGGCTGAAAACATCCAGGTGGAAATCGACAGCAAGACGGGAGAAATTTCGGTCGTCTCCAAGAAAATTATCGTCGATACCGTTGCCAATCCAAAAGCCGAAATCTCTCTGAAGGAAGCCCGTGAGTATGACGAAGGCGCAGAGGTGGGGGACGAGATCGGGTCTCTGATCGAGATGGATGAGTTGGGGCGCATCGCGGCTCAGACGGCCAAGCAGGTCATTTTTCAAAAAGTGCGAGAGGCAGAGTGGGAAGCCGTTCAAAAAGAGTATTCGACGCGTCAAGGTGACTTGGTCAACGGGATTATTCTGGGTATGGAGCGGCGGAACTTCCTGGTCGATCTCGGCAAGACCGAGGCAATCCTTCCCATCCAAGAACAGATCCCCCGTGAAACCTATCGCCGTGGCGATCGCGTCAAGGCCTTGTTGTTAGAGGTGCGTCGGACGCCCAAGGATGTCCAGGTGATTCTCTCGCGCAGCCATCCCCAATTTGTGGCCAAGTTGTTCGAGTTGGAGGTGCCTGAGGTCGGGGAGAAAATTGTTGAGATCAAGTCGATTGTGCGTGAGCCCGGTGATCGCACCAAGATCGCGGTGTCGTCTCGGGATAAAGCTGTAGACCCGGTAGGGGCTTGTGTCGGCATCAAGGGGTCGCGGGTGCAGGCGGTGGTGCGCGAACTGCGCGGAGAAAAGATCGACATTATTACGTGGACGCAGGATCCCCGTGTCTTCATTGCGGAAGCGTTGAACCCGGCGACGATCGAAAAGGTCGGAATCGACGAAGAAAAGAAGTCGGCACTGGTGGTGGTGGCGGATTCGCAGCTCTCGCTGGCGATTGGGAAGAACGGGCAGAACGTCCGGCTGGCCGCGCGCCTGACTGGCTGGAAGATCGATATCATCAGCGCGACGGAGTACGAGAAAGAAAAGGCTGAGCGGGATCGGGACATCAAGGCGGCCTTAGCGGAAGAGACGGAAGCTCAGCGCCAGCAGGACGAGGCGCGGGCTGCGGCCCAACAGGCAGAGTAACGCGGCTCGATGGTCACGAGCCGACTGGCAATTATCTAAGCGGGTGGAGCTGAGCGGTACAGTATGCGCGTGTACGAATTAGCAAAGCAGCTGGGGATGGAAAATCGGGAGCTGATTCCTGAACTGAAACGGCTCGGGATTCCGGTGGCATCCCACAGCAGTGCCTTGGATGACGATTCGGTTCGCGTGGCAATCGAGAAGCTCAGCTCTAAGGCACGAGCCGGGGAACCCTCTGTCGGGCATGAGGGGAAAAAATCGGGTCGTGCCAAAGAGCACGGGGCCGCACACGCGCTCGTGCATGAAGAGCCACCGAAGCCCGATAAGAAGCGCATTCTCATCAAGAAGAAGAAAGACGAAGGTGCGGAGGAAGCTGCTGCGCCGCTGGCTGCGGCAGAGGCGGTGTTTGCGCCGGCCGCTCCGCAAGGGGCGGAAGGCGCGCCGGTTGCGTCACCAGTGGTGTCCGCTCCAGAGGTTGCGGAAGTCGTGTCTCCAGAGCCGGCTCCGGTCGAATCGGTCGTCTCGCAACCACCGGTTGCCCCGGCTGTGGAAGGCGTGGCGACGAAGCCGACTCAACCGCCTGTAGTCACGGCGACTCCGCCTGATGTGGCGGCGAAGAAGAAATCGCTCGCAACGGAGGCGCTGGAGAGCGAAGCGGCCGCCCGCGAAAAACTGAAAAAGGCGAAGAAGGCGCCGCGGACCCGGGAGGAAGATGAAGCAAAATTTAAGAACGACGCCACACGGTGGGGTGATCTGCGCGCGATTCCCGTGCAGCGGCGCGAAGACCGGTCCAAGCATATTCATCACGCCTCGCCGACGGAAATTACGAAGCCGAGAAGGAAAAGCGTGAAATTGAGCGCGGGTGTCAGCGTGAAAGAGTTTGCGGAGCTCATCGGCCAACGGCCTGCGGATGTGGTCCGGAAGCTGATGGAGATGGGGCAGATGGTGACCTTCAACCAGTCCATCAATCTCGAGGCGGCCTCCTTGATCGCTGAAGAGTGCGGGACGAAGGTGGAAGTATCCACGGAAAAGGCCGGAGAAGCGTTACTGGAAGAGGCGGCGCAATCTTCAGGCGAGGAGCATGCTGTGCCGCGCCCGCCGGTCGTGACGATCATGGGCCATGTCGATCACGGGAAAACGTCCCTGCTCGATGCGATCCGGCAGACGAAAGTGGCGGAAGGCGAAGCGGGAGGTATCACGCAGCACATCGGCGCCTACATGGTTGGGGTGCGCGACAAGCAGGTCACCTTCCTCGATACTCCCGGCCATGAAGCGTTTACGGCAATGCGTGCTCGTGGCGCCAAAGCGACGGATATTGTCATTCTGGTGGTGGCCGCCGACGACGGGGTGATGCCGCAGACCGTCGAGGCGATTCATCACGCGAAAGCTGCCGGAGTGCCGTTGATCGTCGCCATCAACAAAGTGGATAAGCCGGGGGCGAATGTCGATCGTGTCAAAAATGCGCTGACTGAGCATGGATTGGTCGCGGAGTCTTGGGGCGGCGATACGATCATGGTCGAGGTCTCTGCAAAGCAGCGAACCGGCCTCGATCATCTTCTGGAAATGATTCTCCTCCAGGCGGAAGTGTTGGAATTGAAGGCTGACCCCGAGCGTATGGCGAAGGGGTTAGTGATCGAGGCGAAGCTGGACCGTGGCCGTGGACCGATCGCGACCGTGTTGGTGCAGAGTGGGACGTTACACGTCGGCGATGCGTTTGTGGTCGGCAATTTCAGCGGCCGGGTTCGCGCCCTCATCACCGACACAGGGAAAAAGACCGTGGAAGCCGGACCGTCGGTGCCGGTTGAGGTGATCGGATTGCCGGGAGTTCCGTCTGCCGGTGATGTCTTTACCATCGTGAAGGACGAGCGTGTGGCTCGTGAGATCGCTCAGGAGCGGGCGATGAAACAGCGAGCCGCTGATTTGGCCGGTCCGGCGAAGGTGAGCCTGGATGATCTGTTTGCCAAGATTCAGGAGGGCAACGTCAAGGAGTTGCCGATCGTGATCAAAGCCGACGTGCAGGGCTCGGCGGAGGCCTTGGCGGCCGCGGTGGAGAAGATGCCGGCTGGCGCGGTCAAGCTGCGAGTGATGCACACCGGGGTCGGCGGAATTACGGAAACCGATATTCTTTTGGCCGCGGCGTCCAAGGCCATCGTGATCGGCTTCAATATCCGTCCGGAACCGAAAGCGGCGGCGTTGGCCGAGCGTGAGGGTGTCGATGTCCGGCTCTACAGCATCATTTATGACGCGCTGAACGACATTCGCGCGGCGATGGAAGGGCTGCTCGAGCCGACGCTCAAGGAGCGCGTGCTGGGCCGGGCTGAGGTACGGCAGATGTTCACGATTCCGAAGGCCGGCCTGGTGGCCGGCTGCTATGTCGTAGATGGCGCGATTTCCAGGGCCAGCGCTGGCGTGCGCGTGATCCGGGACAGTGTGGTTGTCTATGAAGGCAAGCTGGGCTCGCTCAGGCGTTTCAAGGATGATGTGCGTGAAGTCCAGCAGGGATATGAGTGCGGTATCACGGTCGAAAACTTTAATGACCTCAAAGCCGGGGATATTATCGAGGCCTTTGCGATCGATAAAGTTGCCGCCAAGCTTGAGACGACGAATCGTGGCGCGGCTCCGCAAAGTCATCGGGCATGATCGTCGGGCTCTGCACCGTCGAGCTGTTTATCCCTGATGGTCATTCGCTGAAGGAAAAACGCCAGGTTCTGCAAAGTCTGAAAAGCCGGCTACGGGATAAATTTAATGTGTCGGTCGCTGAAGTCGGCGATCAGGAGTTGTGGCAGCAGGCCATTCTCGGCTTGGCCTGCGTGGCGAATGAATCCTCGCATGTCAATCAGGTGCTCGACCAAGCGGTGAATTTGATTCAGGCCGTACCTACGATCCAGTTGTTGCGTTCGCGAATCGAATTGCTCTAAGGCCGACTCATGTCAAAGTCGACATATAGCCGAGCCGATCGGGTGGCGGATCAGATTCGCATGGAAGTGGCTGACATTCTCATGCGGAAGATCAAGGATCCGCGTGTGCGGTCCGTGACCGTGACGGATGTCGAGTTGACGAAGGATCTGCGCATCGCGCGCATCTTCGTGACGACGATGGAACAGAACAAGGACGAACGGCACGTGTTCGATGGGTTGGCGAAGGCGAGCGGCTTTGTCCGGGCGGAATTGGGCCGCCGTCTGGCGCTGCGGTATCTGCCGGAAGTGATTTTCATGAAGGATGTCAGCGGCGCAAGGGCAGATCGGGTGCTGAAGCTGTTGGATGGATTGCAGCGTGACGAGGCGAAGGACGCGGTGCTCATGGAATCCCCTCGCGCCGATGTCTAGCCTATGATTGCGATGCCGACGACGGATCCCCAGGTCGTGAGGAAGCTTCAGGACGGAGTGCTGAATGTCCATAAGGAGACCGGGTGGACATCCCATGATGTGGTGGCGCGTATCCGCGGGAAGTTGAGCGGGGTCAAGCTTGGGCATGCGGGAACATTGGACCCGGCGGCAACCGGGGTGCTGCCGCTGCTCCTCGGTCGCGGCACACGCATCGCAGAATATTTGCTGGAGTGGGATAAGACCTATCTGGCCGAATTGCGGCTTGGTGAAACAACCGACACGCAGGACGCCACGGGGACTGTACTTCGGCGTTTGCCGGTTGACTCGCTGTCTGAAGCCCGCCTCCGTGAGGTTGTCGCCGGGTTTGAGGGACGTATTCAGCAGATTCCCCCCATGTATTCGGCGGTGAAAGTCGGGGGAGTGCCTCTGTATAAGTCTGCACGAGCCGGGAAAGACGTGGCGCGTCAGGCGCGTGAAGTCACGGTCCATCGGCTCGAGATTGTGAGCATGCACCTTCCGCATGCCATGCTCCGGGTGAGATGCTCCAAAGGGACGTATATCCGAACCTTGTGTGCGGATATCGGCGAACGGTTAGGAACCGGCGGTCATATGGGTACGCTGGTTCGTGAGCGTGTGGGATCATTGGTGCTGGGGCAGGCGTTGACCGTGGGCGAAGTCGAGTCGCGGTTGGCGCAGGGGACGCTGGATGCGGCATTGCTGACGCTGGATGACGCGTTGGTCGGGCTTCCGATGTGCACGGTGGGCGCAGGAACGGCTAGGCGCGTCGTGCACGGCATGCCGATCCCAGGTTCGGACGTGCTTGGCTGGGAAGGGGTGCCGACGGCGTTTCCTGAGGGGGCAAGTCGAGCCATTCGTATCAAAGACGAAGGCGGACGGCTATTGGCCATCGGCACCATGCCCGCCGGAGTACGTATTCAGGGGGGAAGCGTGGGAGAGCTCCCGATTGCCGTATCAAAAGTATTGGTCACAGATGAGTCACAGGGGTCGAGTATCGCGAACTCAATAGAGGAGTAGGGACGTATGGCACTGGTGAAAGAAGTGAAAACGGAATTGGTGAAGAACTTCCAGAAGCACGACAAAGATACCGGATCTCCGGAGGTGCAAATCGCCATTCTTACGAATCGTATTACGTATTTGACAGAACATTTCAAGTCGCACAAGAAAGACCACCACTCGCGGCGTGGATTGTTGACGCTGGTGGGGCGGCGCCGTCGGTTGTTGGACTATCTTCGGCGCCTCGAAGAGAGTCGCTATCGGGCCGTCATTGAGCGCCTGGGCATCCGTAAGTAGTCGGGGAACCGAATCGGCCGCCACTGTGTTGTGTGGCGGCCGACCTATTGTCCCCGCAGGTGAACACTGAAACACGTTCAAGTCGAGGGCGCCACAGGCAACGGCACCCGGTGTATGGTTTGAACGTATCTCTGTGGGCATCTGTGGGATTTAACCGGAGGAGACCATAGATGAAACATGTTGTAGAGATCGAGCTGGCAGGCCGCCGGTTGACGTTGGAAACCGGCCGAATTGCCAAGCAGGCGGACGGTGCGATATGGGCCACCTACGGCGACACGGTGGTGTTGGCAACGGCGGTTGCGTCCCAGACGGCCAAGCCGGGCGTGGATTTTCTGCCGCTGACGGTGGACTACCAGGAGAAGACCTACGCGGCCGGCAAGATTCCCGGTGGATACTTCAAACGCGAGGGGCGTCCTTCGGAGCGAGAGGTATTAACCAGCCGGTTGATTGATCGTCCACTTCGTCCCCTCTTTCCTGAGGGCTACTATTTTGAAACCCAGGTTATCACCTCCGTGTTGTCGGCAGATAAGACCGGCGTCTCTGACGTGATTGCGATCATTGCCGCATCTGCCGCCTTGTCGATTTCGTCCATTCCATTTAACGGCCCGATTGCAGGTGTCAAGGTGGGCCGCGTCAATGGACAATTTGTCGTAAATCCTGACCTGGAAACGTTGGAATCCAGCGAGCTCCAACTCGTGGTGGCGGGTACCGCCGATGCCGTGATGATGGTTGAGGCAGGAGCCAATGAGTTGTCGGAAGCCACCATGCTCGAGGCGATTGAGCTGGCGCACAGCGAGATCAAGAAAATCGTGGCGAAGATCGAAGAGCTTCGCGCGTTGGCCGGGAAGCCGAAACGGGTGGTGACGCAAGAACCGATCGATCCGGCCTTGGCCGAACAGGTACGCAAACTGGTTGCCGGACCGATTCGCGAGGCGATTCTAATTCCCAATAAGAGCGCGCGACAGGAACGACTGGATCAGGTGCTGGCTGAGACGCTTGCGGCGCTGAAGTCGGATGAACCGAATCGGGATCGGCATGTCAAGATCGTCTTCCATGGATTGGAGTACACCGAAGTCCGTAACATGATTCTTGAAAAGCGGGTTCGCGCAGATGGCCGCGGGCCTGCGGACATTCGCCCGATTACCTGCGAAGTGGGAGTATTACCGCGCGCACACGGATCGGCGGTGTTTACACGCGGAGAGACGCAAAGTTTGGCGGTGGTCACGCTGGGGACCACTGACGATGAACAGCGCATTGACGCTCTGGAAGGAGAATATATGCGCACGTTCATGCTGCATTATAACTTTCCGCCCTTCAGCGTCGGCGAGGCGCGGCCGCTTCGGTCTCCGGGACGCCGTGAAGTGGGGCACGGGGCACTTGCCGAGCGTGCGTTGAAGTCGATCATGCCCGGGAAGGATAAATTCCCCTATACGGTTCGGATTGTGTCGGAAATCCTGGAGTCGAACGGGTCCTCGTCGATGGCGACGGTGTGCGGAGGCACGCTGGCGCTGTTGGATGCCGGGGTACCGATCAAAGAGCCGGTGGCCGGCATCGCCATGGGATTGATCAAGGAAGGCAACCAAGTATTGGTGTTGTCCGATATTCTCGGGCTTGAGGACCACTTGGGTGATATGGATTTCAAAGTGACCGGGACCAAGAACGGTGTCACGGCGTTGCAAATGGATATCAAGATCGGGGGGATCACGTCCGAGTTGATGCGGGAAGCGCTGGCACAGGCGAAGGCGGGCCGGCTGCACATCCTGGGGTGTATGGCTCAGGCCTTGACTGCCCCGCGGACCAAGTTGTCCGCGTTCGCTCCGCGGATTTTCCCGATGAAGATCAAGCAAGACAAGATTCGGGACGTCATAGGGCCAGGCGGCAAAATGATCCGCAGCATCATTGCGGAGACTGGTGTGAAGATCAATGTTGAAGACACGGGCGACGTGACGATTGCTTCGTCGGACGAGGCGTCGGCACAAAAGGCCATCGACATGATCAAACGCCTGACCGAGGAAGTTGAAATCGGGAAAATTTATCAGGGCACAGTCAGAAAGATCATGGATTTCGGCGCGTTTGTTGAAGTCCTGCCCGGCACGGACGGATTGGTGCACATCTCTCAGTTGGCGCACCACCGCGTGAAGGCGGTCACCGATGAGGTCAAGGAAGGTGATCAGATCATGGTGAAAGTGCTGGAAATCGACAAGCAGGGGAAAATTCGCCTCAGCCGAAAAGAGGCGATGCCGGCGCCGGCTCCCGCGACAGAACCAACGCCTGCGGGATAATCGATCGTGTATCGAAAGATCGTGCTCGACAATCGGTTGCGGATCGTGGCCGAACTGCTTCCGACCTTGAAGTCCGTCACCATCGGGATCTGGGTCAACGTCGGATCACGCGATGAGCGACCGGGTGAAGAGGGACTGTCCCACTTTCTCGAGCACATGTTTTTCAAGGGGACACGGAGCCGAACGGCCACGCAGATCTCTCGAGAAATCGATGCGCTTGGTGGGGAGATGAATGCCTTCACCACTCGGGAGACGACGACTTTTTACGTCAAGGTGCTTGATCAACAATTGGAGGCGGCCCTGGAGCTGCTCTCCGACTTGTTCTACCGTTCCCGATTTGAGCCCAGGGAAGTCGAGAAAGAAAAACAGGTGGTCTTGGAAGAGATCCGGATGGTTCAGGATGATCCGGAGGACCTTGTCCAAGAACTCCATATGAAGCATACGCTCGGCAGTCATCCGTTGGGGAGGCCTATCCTCGGGCAGGCTCCACGGATTCAGGCGTTGGGGCGCAAAGATCTCCTGTCCTATGTCGGTTCACATTACGAACCGGAGCGTACGGTGATCGCGGTGGCGGGCAATTTTACGTGGAAGCGTCTTGAATTGCTGTTGGCTCGCTATTTCTCCGCATCCCACAAGGGGGCGGCGGTTCAGCCAAGCCGTCGTCCGCCGGAAGTTCGTGGTGGTGTACTGGTTAAAGGGAAATCGCTTGAACAGGTGCATTTGTGTTTGGGATTGCAGGGATTGAGCGCCGGACACAAGGATCGGTATGCGGCGCACGCTTTGAATGGTGTCCTCGGTGGAAGCGTGAGTTCCCGACTGTTTCAAGAGGTGCGGGAGAAGCGCGGGCTGGTGTACTCCATCTATTCGTTCCTCTCCACATACTCGGACGGGGGTATGACCACGGTCTATGCAGGCACGCGCCCCAAGGAAGTGGAGCGTGTGGTGGAAGTCGTCTGCCGGGAATTAAAGAAGCTTCGTACGAACGGCATCGATGCGAAAGACCTGGCCCGGGTCAAGAATCAAATGAAGGGCAGTCTCATGCTCAGTCTCGAGAGTTCTCATAGCCGGATGAGTAAGTTGGCCAAGGACGAGTTGACGCAAGGCAGCCATGTGTCTCTCGAGCAGATGCTCGGGGAAATTGACCGAGTCACCACAGCCCAGGTGTATCGGGTGGCGCAAACTCTGCTGGATCAGCGGTGTTTGGCCATCACGGCGCTCGGACCGATTCCAGCAAACAGTCTCCAGTCATTTGCCTCATAATCGATCACCAAGGGGGCAGACGACAAAGGAGCAAGCCCATATTCATGGGAGAAGCAGCCGGACTTTCTCTTCAGAGGAACATCCAACTGGTTGGATACTCAATGGCTTTCTGGCAAAGGCTGAACCAGAATTTTAGGAAAACATTTTCTTGACACGATTGGTGGAATTAAGTACCATGGCCGCGTTTTCGTCCTATAAGTTCGAATTCGTTTCGACTGCATTACAGGGGAAGGTAAGCAGAGAGAAAGGGGGTGTGGTTCGCACTTCCTCCTGCTAGCGCGTTCTCTGGATTTTTGTTTTTTTGAACTATTTTTTTGGATATTGTGATTCAACGGTTCTCTGGTCATCATTTTTCCAAGGAGGGTAGGGTTATGAATAGGGTCGGAATTCTAGCCGCACTTGCAGTCTCCTCCGTTGTCGGCTTGTTGACCGCCGGTGTCTCGATGGCGGCTGACGCTCCAGCCGGTGGCGGACCCAGCGAAATCACCACGGGGAGCGGAAAGTTTTTTAAGGGTGAACCGACGAACACCCTTAAAGGCCGTGTCTGGTCGCAGTGGGCCGACAATCCTGACGGCGAAATCTTGTTCGGTATTCAATACTGGAACACCGGAGATCCTGCTTCCGGTGAGGGTGGCGGCCGTTCTTCAACTCAGATGGACGTGAAACCGCCGGATCCCTTGTTCACCTGTTGCGGCTGGGGCTTCACTGGGGGAACAGACAAAAATAACCCCTATGCCGGTTGGTATCATGCTGCGACGACTGTCCGGTTGGCAGTCAAGGACAAGGGTCTGATGGATCAAATCATCAAGGCGTCGCAAGAGCTTGTTGCGATGGAAGTGACCCTCGATGGTCGTACCATCACCGGATTCAAGGTTCTCAAGTAGAATTTATACGCGAGGCGACATTTTTTAGACTCTTTTGTCTTCTTTAAGGAGGATGTGATTATGAAGCTTCAAAAGCAAGGGTGGACCCTCATGGCTGCCGCAGCTTTGGTGGTAAGTTTTGCCTCCACTGCGCTGGCCATCGAGGCATTCCAGGAGCGTTTTGAGTGGGGAGATCTGAGCAAGCCCACGACGTTGCAGGGTCGAGTCATTATCCTAGATCCGTACGATGAGGCCGTGTGGCTGAACATCGCCGTGTTCGGGGGTAATGCGGAGAGCGGGTTGTGGTGGCAGCGCGTGCATCCGGGGAAGAATCTCAAATTCTACCCGGCCGACAAGAATGTGTGGGAGCAACTGAAGTCGATGGCCCGCCCGCATTCCGGTCCTGCTGCCGCGAAGGAAGTTCCTCCGGGATCTCCGACCACGCTGGTTGAGTTTGTGGCTCAGGAGACCGAGCAGAATCATCGCGTGATCACTTCCGTGAAGAAGCTCAATGACAATGCTGGCGAAATGGGGAAGCCGAAGAGCATCTCTTCACTCCGTTTGAAGGAGTGTGAAGGAAAGACCGAAGTTGACGCACCGTGCGCCGCGGCGAAGCAGGCGTTGAACACGTCGCCGAAGTCGCCGGATGGAGCAATGTTGCCGTTGCAGTATGACGTCCTCTTGCCCAATGGAAAGCCAATCGCGAACTTGATTCCTTGGACCGCGCAGTACAATCGTGGCGGTGGGCATCACTGAGTTCTGACAGGCACCTGGCCTGACATGAGAAGGCGGCACTCCCCTAGGGGTGCCGCCTTTTTCTTTGTTCTAAGCGAGGAGAAGGCAGTTGGGTCGATTCGAGCGGAGACTATTCTTCCTTCAAGAGTCGCTGTTGGAGTGCGGCGAGCCGGTTAAGAGCGTCGAGCGGTGTCATGGAGAAGAGGTCCATCTGTCGAACCTCATCAAGCATGGGGTGAGGCGCAGGCAGGGTGGAGTCGAATTGCAGTGCCTGTTGAGTTTCTCGAATGGGTCGTGGGGAGGACGGTGCAGATTCTAGCTGTGCCAGGACCGCCTTGGCTCGGTGGATCACCGCCTCTGGAAGGCCTGCCAGCTGAGCCACATGAATGCCATAACTTCGATCAGCCCCACCCGGAATGATCTTGCGCAGAAAGAGAACGTGACCGTTCCGTTCCTGGACGGCCACAGAATAGTTCGTAATCCCGTCTCGTAACCCTTCCAGCTGCGTCATTTCATGGTAGTGCGTCGCGAACAGCGTGCGCGCCCCGAGTCGCGCAGGGTCCTGGATAAATTCTGCGATGGCCCAGGCGATGCTTAATCCATCATACGTGCTTGTTCCTCGCCCGACTTCATCGAGAAGGATCAGGCTGCGTGCCGTGGCACAGTTGAGAATATGAGCTGATTCCGTCATTTCGACCATGAACGTGCTTTGGCCAGCGGCGAGATTGTCTGAGGCCCCCACGCGAGTGAATATGCTATCCACGAGTCCAATTCGAGCCTCGGCGGCCGGCACGAAGCTTCCCATCTGGGCCATCAAGGCAATGAGAGCGACCTGCCGGAGGTACGTGCTCTTTCCGGCCATGTTGGGCCCTGTAATGATGTGAAGGCGACTCTTCTGAAGATCCAGATGGGTATCATTGGGGACAAACCCGTCCGAGAGAGCGAGCCGTTCAACGACCGGGTGGCGGCCTTGGACGATGTGGAGGACGTCGCCCGTATCAACACTCGGTCGCACATAGCGGTGTAGCGCGGCCGTTTCGGCGAGGGCGGCCAGTACGTCCAGAACAGCCAGTCTTTGGCTGATGTCTTGTAGTCGTGCGGTTTGGGCGGCGAGCCCTGTTCTCAGTTGCTCGAACAGTTGTTGTTCCAGGGCAGTGAGTTTCGAGTCGGCTCCCGTGACACGTTCCTCCAGTTCCTTCAACTCTGCGGTCATGAATCGCTCGGCATTGGCGAGCGTCTGCTTGCGGATATAGTCGGGGGGGACCTTTGCCAGATTGGCCTTGGTAATCTCCAGGTAATATCCGAAGACCTGATTATATCGAACCTTCAGCGACTCGATTCCAGTGCGGGCGCGTTCTTTGGTTTCCAGACTGGCGATCCAGCCTTTGCCTTCGCGGCTGGCCTTGCGGAGTTCGTCTACGTCCGGATGGTACCCATCCCTCAGAATGCCACCATCACGAATCGAAACCGGGGCTTCCGGCACGATGGCCTGCTCGATCAAGTCGTACAGATCGGTGGCGTTGTCCCACGACGCGGTCAGATCGACCAAGAGCGGAGCCTTCAACTCCGACAACTCGGCGTGAATGGCTGGGAGTGAGGAGAGGGACAATTTGAGGGCCAATACGTCTCGCGGGTTCGCGACGCCGAGGGACATGCGACTACAGAGCCGGGAGATGTCCTGAACGGGGCGCAAGGCCGATCGAAGCCGCACTCGTGTGTCCAGGTGGTGATGAAGCGCTTCGACTGCGGTGAGCCGTGCCTCAATGGGCGCACAGGTTACCAATGGTCGCAAAAGCCACTCGCGGAGCAATCGACCGCCCATGGCGGTTATGGTGCGGTCTAAGACACCTAGGAGGGTTGTGGACGACTGTCCCGATGACTCGTCAGTGCGGTTGGTCGATCTCACGAGTTCCAGGTTGCGGATCGTCACGCTATCCAAGTGCATGGCATCGTGCTGATGTCGAACGCGTACCTGGCGAATGTGGTCGAGTGAGGCGGTTGGCTGCGTCTCGCGGACGTAACGCAGGACGGCCGCTCCGGCCTGGGTGCCCAGGGTCAGGGTATGGCAGCCGAAGGCATCTAGAGAATGGACGCGAAAATGTTCCTGCAGCCTGAGGCGGCCCGCGTCCAGGTCAAACCAGGCGGCGGGTTGCGCGCAGCAACGAAGTCCCGTCAGCTCGCTCAACCACTGTTGCTCATCGGGTGGGAGCCCCTCAGCAAACAACAATTCTTTGGGTTCCAGTCGAGCAAGTTCGTCCAGGAGGGAGGTGTGTGCCTGAGGTCCGTAAAATTCGCAGAGCCAAAATTCGCCGGTGGATACCTCTAGCGTGGCGAGGCCGAACGAGCATCCCTTGCTGTCCGAACCGCCCGGGCGAACACGGGTCGCCACTGCGGCTAGGATGTTGGATTCTGCGGCTGGGAGAAATTCGCTATCGATCAGGGTACCGGGCGTGTAGAGCCGGACGACCTCCCGGCGCACCAGGCCCTTGGCCAGCTTGGGGTCTTCCACTTGTTCACAGAGGGCCACGGTGCGGCCTGCACGCAGCAGTTTCGCGATATAGTTGGTGGCGGCGTGATAAGGGACGCCGCAGAGCGGGATCGGGGTGTCGCTCGACTTGTCGCGAGAGGTGAGCGCGATCGACAGGATCTTGGATGCTTCAACCGCGTCCTCCTGAAACATCTCATAAAAATCGCCGACTCGAAAAAACAGAATGGCATCGCGATAGGCTTGCTTGATGTCGCGATACTGCCGCATCAAGGGGGTGCCGTCGGTGTCACCCATCGGTCTGCTCTCCCTCGGAGGGAAGGTCGGAGGATGACCCCACGCGGCGGGCGGCTTTGTCGAGTGCCTGGCGGAGGCGCTCGAGGTCCACTTCGGCTTCCTGCAGGGCCTTGGTTTTTCGTCGCAGCTCGATGCGCCCGCGGACCCAGGCAGGAAAGAGGAGGATGCCCGATACCAGGAGGCCGACGCCGAATGCGGCCAGGATCGGCTTGTAGATGAGGATGGAGGCGGAGCGTAGTCCAAAGAAATACCGTAGGGTGACTTCCTGTTCCTGATTCTGAAGCACAAACGACAGCGCGAGCAATAGCAGCGTTCCCACCAGTATCAATCGGATCAATGCGATGCCCTCCTTGGCCGAGATGATTGTACACGGGTTCGTCGAACCACTCTAGTGGGGCGACGTCGGGAGAGGCTGGTGCGGAGTTCGGCCAGGAGGCGGGTCGACAAAGGTCCTGTGGCTGTCAGGAGGGCCTGTCGTGCGGCCGGCTGGCGATGGGCCAGGTGGACCTCCAGACGGTCTGCAGGGAGGCCCTCAGTCCATCTTTCTGCCCATTCGATTGCAACAACGGTGTGTCCGTCTAAGTAGTCGCCAAGACCTGTGTCTTCAAGTTGGGAGGTGGTGAGCCGGTACAAATCAGTGTGGATCAGGGGAAGGCGGCCCCGGTATTCATGAATCAACGTGAAGGTTGGGCTGCTGACGGCAGCGGAGTCGGCGAGTAATCCGTCGGCCATCCCTCGAACCAACGAGGTCTTCCCCGTGCCCAGTTCGCCGAACAGGGCGACGACTTCTCCTCCACGAAGAAGTGTGCCCACGCACTGTCCCAGGCGGTGTGTCTGTTGTGGGGTCCGAAGGACGAGGCGCCAGGGCTTGCCGACAGGCGTTGCTCCCCTGTGTGTCTGAGGAGCGGAGGAGTCGGGTGGACGTGGCGGCTTAGGCCTGCCTGGTTGGCGAAAGGGCATGGGGAATCTGTCGAATGAGATCGCGTGTGATCATGCCGGCCTGACCGAAGTGTTGTGCGGCCAAATCTCCGGCGAGGCCATGAAAATAGGTGGCGGTGCAGGCGGCATCCCATGGAGTGAGACCTTGTGCTAGTAATCCCCCGACCATGCCTGTTAGGGCATCCCCGGTTCCGGCGGTGGCCATTCCTGGGTTGCCGGTGGGACAGATGGCTGCCAGCCCATCCGGCCCGGCAATGACCGTCCTGGCACCTTTAAGAATCACGAAGACACCCCGTTCACGGGCAAACCGGGTGGCAGTGCCAAGGCGGTCCTCATTAACGGATTGCGTGGTCGCCTCAGCCTCCAACCTGGCCATTTCGCCGGGGTGAGGAGTGATGATCGGCGGGAACTTGCATTCCGTCAGCAGCGAGGCCTTCCCCGCGAGGGCGTTGAGTGCGTCGGCATCCAGCACGCACGGTTTGTCGACGCGTTTGACGAATTCTTGTACGAGCTCGACGGTTTCCGGATGGGTGGTGAGGCCGGGGCCGATGGCCACTGCATCCCGGGCTCCCGCGAATGCCAGCAGGCGATCGAGGCCTGACCGCGCAAAGGTCCGCGCCTTCGTCTCCGGCATGGGGAGGGTCATGGCTTCCAGCAACTTGGCTTCGAGGATGTCATTGACGCTTGATGGTACTGCGGCCGTGACGAGCCCGGTGCCGATTCGAAGTGCCGCGAGTGCCGCAATGGCCGCGGCGCCTGTTTTACCGACCGATCCCGCGATGATGCCGACATGGCCGTAGGTTCCCTTGTGTGCCGCGGGGCGGCGGGCGGGAAGGGCTGTTCGCGCGGCGAGCTCGGTGAGGAGTACCAGCCGGCTCTCGATCGCGTCGACAAACGGTGCTGGAATGCCGATATCGACCAGGCGGACCTGGCCGGCGCAGTCGATGCCGGCTCCGCAATACAGTCCCACTTTCGGCAATCCAAAGGTGACGGTCAGGTCTGCGCGCACGGCTGCGCCCAAAATGGCGCCGCTGTCGGCCTGCAGGCCGGAGGGAAGGTCGACTGCCACCGTCGGACGGGCGGCGATGTTGACGGCTTCGATCGCGTCACGGTAGGGGCCGGTGACCTCAGTGGAGAGTCCTGTGCCAAGAATCGCGTCTACGACGATGTCGCTCGTCCTCAGACGTTGCCGAAGGGTCTCAGCGTCGGCAGGACGCGTCACGGCTGCCTGACCGGCGGTTCGTTGAAAGCGTTGATACATGGTCTTCGCGTCGCGACTGAGTTCGGAGGACGGGGCGAGGAGCAGCACCTGGACGCGGGCCTTTTTTCGCCGCAAGAGCCGGGCTACGACGAAACCGTCCCCGCCATTGTTGCCCTTGCCGCAGAGGATCGCGACCGATTTCCCGGTCAGCGGTCCATACTGCGCCTCAAGCTGAGTCACGACACCGGCTCCGGCCCGCTCCATCAGGACCAGGGAGGGGACATGCGCTTGCGTGATCGTTCGATCATCAAGTCGGCGCATCTGTTCGGCGGTCACGATCGGTATCATGGTGGCATGTGGTGGTTCAGCCAGGGTCCGGCGGCGACGAGGGATCGTTGGCGCCGTCCCCGTTGGCTAATTCACCAATTCTTTCATTTCGCGGACGGCTTGAAGGAGCCCGACCATCACGGATCGAGCGATGATGCTGTGGCCGATGTTGAATTCGACGATCTCCGGCAGCCTGGCGAGCCGTTTTACGTTCTTGTAGGTCAGGCCGTGGCCGGCATTGACCCCGAGACCGAGTTTGTAGGCCAGCTTGGCCGCTTGGGTGATGCTTTCGAATTCCTCGTCCTCTTCTTTGGACCGTTTGGCATTGGCGTATCGGCCGGTGTGAAGTTCGACGTAGGCCGCGCCGATCTTGTGAGCGGCCTTGATTTGATCGAGCGTCGGTTCCACAAAGAGGCTGGTAGGGATACCGCCGTCCCGAAGCAGGTCGACGATCTTCTGGATTCGTTCGCGATGGTTGACGAGATCCAGGCCCCCCTCGGTGGTGAGTTCCTGCCGGCGTTCGGGAACCAGCGTGACGAGGTCAGGCTTCACGCTGAGCGCGATCTTTGCCATGTCGTCGTCGGCAGCCATTTCTAAATCCAATTTCGTACGGACGATTTCCCGTAACAGGGTGAGATCGCGGTCTTGAATATGCCGACGGTCTTCACGTAGGTGTACGACCAGGCCGTCTGCGCCCGCCAGCTCGACGAGGAGGGCCGCAGTCAGGGGATCGGGGTCCGTTCCTCCACGTGCCTGTCGCAGTGTCGCTACATGATCGATGTTGACGCCCAATCGAGCCATCACGCCTCCGCAATTACCATGAATAGTGTGCGAGAAAGATTTCGGAACTGGCCGAAATTCATAGACAATTCTGTTGTCGGTGAGGCATTATTAACAGAAGAGGGTGGGACGAGGCAAGGCGGCCAGGGCTGAGGAAATTCTGACCCCTCGTCGGTATGTCGCCGCCAGGTACTGGCCCACAACTCCCCAGAATTGTAGTGAAATTGACTCGTTTTGAGGCCTCCATTAAAATACGCCCCTTTCAGAGGCATGGCGATCGAACCAGTTCAGCAGAGGACCCGCCTGTAGGAGCCTGACAACGACATGTCGATCAGCGACGGTTTTTACCGCATCAAACGACTTCCCCCGTACGTATTTGCCCAAGTACAAACCCTGAAGCTCGAGGCACGTCAACGGGGTGAGGATATTATCGACTTCGGGATGGGCAATCCGGATCAGCCCACTCCGCCCCATATTGTCGACAAACTGATCGAGGCATCCAAGAAAGCCAAGAATCATCGCTATTCGGCTTCGCGCGGCATCACGAAACTGCGCCATGCGATTACCGGTTGGTACAAGCGCAACTATGATGTGGATTTGGATCCCGAGACCGAGGCGATCGTCACGATCGGCTCGAAGGAAGGGATCGCGCACCTGGCTTTAGCCACCATCGGGCCCGGTGATGTCGTGCTCACGCCGACGCCGACGTATCCCATTCATATGTACAGTTTCATTATCGCGGGCGGCGAAGTACGCGGGATTGAACTGCGTCAGGACAGCGATTTTTTCGACGATCTCCTGCGGGTCTATCGCCAGACCTTGCCGCGTCCGCGCATTCTGGTCATCAACTTCCCGCACAACCCCACGACGGCCGTGGTCGATCTTGAGTTCTTCAAGAAAATCGTCGCGTTTGCCAAGGAGCACGATGTGATCGTGATTCACGATCTGGCGTACGCGGATATCGCCTTCGACGGCTATAAGGCGCCGAGTTTTCTGCAGGTGCCGGAGGCAAAGGATGTGGGCGTCGAGTTTTATACGCTCTCGAAAGCCTACAACATGCCGGGTTGGCGAGTCGGGTTTTGTGTAGGGAACCGTGAAGTGGTGGGAGCGCTCGCGAAGCTGAAAAGCTATCTCGACTACGGTATTTTTCAGCCGATCCAAATCGCCAGTACCGTCGCCTTGAATGGACCGCAGGATTGCGTGAAAGAGGTCGTGCAACGGTATCAGAACCGTCGGAATGTCTTGGTGAATGGGTTGAATCGCATCGGGTGGCCGATGGCTCTGCCCCGAGCCACGATGTTCGTCTGGGCCCGTATCCCGGATCCGTTCCGGCATATGGGATCACTGGAGTTCTCAAAGTTGCTGCTCCGTGAAGCCAAGGTTGCGGTATCGCCGGGTATCGGATTTGGAGAAGGCGGGGATGAATTTGTGCGGTTTGCGTTGGTGGAAAACGAACATCGGACACGCCAGGCCCTTCGGGGGATCCGGAAGGTGTTGAACCTGGATGATCAGGAGCCATGAAGACTGAGATCGGAGTAGGATTAATCGGCTTTGGCACCGTCGGTAGCGGCGTGGCGCGAGTGCTCATCGAGAATGCTGAATTGATCCGCCGGCGGGTGGGGGTGCCCATCAAGTTGGTTCGCATCGCCGATTTAGACATCACGCGTGACCGGGGCATCGCGATTCCGCCAGGCGTGTTAACCACGGATATCCAGCAGGTGCTCACGGACCCGCGCGTAGATATTGTCATCGAGCTGATGGGCGGGTATGACCTTGCGAAACGCGTCATCTTGGAGGCGGTACAACAAGGTAAGCACGTCGTAACAGCCAACAAAGCTCTCTTGGCTGTGCATGGGGAAGAGATTTTCGCTGCCGCGTCCCGTCACGGGATCGACCTCGGGTTCGAAGCGAGCGTTGGTGGAGGAATCCCGGTGATCCGCGCCCTGACCGAAGGGTTGGCCGCGAACAACATTCAGTCGATCTACGGCATTATCAACGGGACGTCGAATTATATTCTGAGCCGGATGACCAGCGAAGGGCAGCGGTTCGATATGGTCTTGGAGGAGGCGAAACGGGCCGGCTATGCCGAAGCCGATCCCACCTTCGATGTAGCCGGGATTGACTCGGCGCACAAGTTGACGATCATGGTCAGCCTGGCGTACGGCACCCCCGTCAATTTCAAAGAGATCTATACCGAGGGGATCACGGCGCTCACACCGTTGGATATCGCGTACGCTAAAGAATTCGGGTTCACCATCAAGTTGCTGGCGATCGCGAAGTATTCCGAGGGAGAAATTGAAGCACGCGTGCATCCCACCATGGTGCCATCGGCATCACAAATTGCGAAAGTGGACGGGGTCTACAATGCCATTCAGTTGGTTGGTGACGCCGTAGAAGACGTGGTGCTGTATGGCCGCGGTGCTGGATCGATGCCGACCGGCAGCGCGGTCGTGAGCGATGTGATCTCCATTGCGCGTGACATGCTCAAGAGTGCGACCGGACGTGTGCCGCCGGCGTCCTATCAGCCTGATGAACGCCGACCATTGCGGATGCGGCCCATGGAGGAAATCACCTCGCTGTATTACATCCGTTTTATGGTCCTGGACCGGCCGGGCGTGTTGTCCAAAATTGCCGGCGTGTTGGGGCATTACGGCATCAGCATTTCCTCCGTGTTGCAACAGGGACGCAAGGAAGGGCAGACGGTGCCGGTGGTCATCATGACGCACATGGCTAAAGAACGAGATATTCAGAACGCGCTTCGCGACATCAATCCGATGCCGTATATCTCCGAGCCGACGACGCTGATTCGCGTGGAGGGGCGTGACGAATGATGTGCGTCCCCGCAATGGGCAGAGGCCGGTTGGGTAGGTGGTTATGAGCCGCTGGCGTGGCATTATCGAAGAGTATAGGAAGTTTCTCCCGGTCACGGCTCAGACGCCGGTCGTCACGCTGGGAGAAGGTAATACCCCGCTCATCCGCGCGGCGCGGCTGGCCAAAAAGATCGCTCCGGGTGTCGATCTCTATCTGAAGTGCGAAGGAATGAATCCGACGGGTTCGTTCAAAGATCGCGGCATGACCATGGCCATTTCGAAAGCCGTGGAAGCCGGTGCCCGGGCGGTGATCTGTGCCTCCACGGGCAACACCTCCGCGTCGGCTGCCGCCTATGGTGCCCGGGCGGGCATCGCTGTGTATGTGCTCATTCCGGCTGGAAAAATCGCGCTCGGGAAATTGTCGCAGGCCATGATGCATCAGGCCACCGTCATTCAGGTCGAGGGGAACTTTGATCAGGCCTTGACGATCGTGAAAGAGCTGTCGGCCACCTATCCCGTTGAATTGGTGAACTCGCTCAATCCTTTCCGGATCGAGGGACAAAAGACCGCGGCCATGGAGATTTGCGACGACCTCGGTGATGCCCCTACGGTCCATGTACTTCCTGTAGGGAATGCGGGTAATATCACCGCCTATTGGAACGGGTATCGTGAATATCGGGCGGCCAACCAAATCACCCGGTTGCCTCGTATGATGGGGTTTCAAGCGGCAGGGGCTGCGCCGATCGTGCTGGGTCATATCGTCGAGGCGCCGCAGACCGTCGCCACGGCCATCAGAATCGGTAATCCGGCCAGTTGGCAATCGGCGTTGACCGCGGTGAAGGAATCCTCCGGCGCCATTGATATGGTGACCGACGAAGAGATTTTGCACGCCTACGCCTTGGTGGCTCGTGAAGAAGGTGTGTTTTGCGAACCGGCCTCTGCGACCTCAGTCGCCGGCGTGATTAAGTTGAGTCAGGCCGGGGAGTTACATGAAGGTACGACGGTCGTCTGCACGTTGACCGGACATGGTTTGAAAGATGCCGATACGGCAATTGGCATTTCACGTCAGCCTCAAACGGTGAAAGCAACCCGCGATGATGTGGCCCGCCTCCTTCATGTCTGATTACTTCAGGAACATTGCATGAAATATTTGATCCTGCATGCCGACGGGATGGCTGATCTTGCCTGTGCGGAGCTTGGTGGTAACACCCCGCTCCAGGCGGCTTCGACTCCATTCCTTGACCAGATTGCCCAACGTGGAGAGGTGGGGCTGCTGAGTCTGCCGTCAGATGCGGGGGCTGCGGGCAGCGATGTCACGAGTGTTGCCGTGTTGGGGTATGACCCGAAGAAGTACTATCCGGGCCCTGGTCCGCTGGAGGCTGCCGGATTGGGAGTGACGGTCGGTGAGCAAGATGTGGTGTTCCGGTGCACCATGGTGACGGTGCGTGGCGAGTCCTCGACCAGTGCCAAGGACCGGGCCGTTGACATCAAGAAGTTGGGGGCGCATGTGGTGATGGAGGATGCCACTGCGGGTCTCATTGAGACGGAACAGGCTCGGGAATTGCTGGATGCCATCAACGAACAACTGGGGTCGGAGAGTATTCAGTTTTACCCGGGGTCCGGTCATCGTCATCTGATGGTCTGGGTGGGTGGCAAATCCCGCGCGGCTTGTGTGGATCCTCAAGAGTTGGTCGGTCGATCGATTGCCGAGGCGTTGCCGAACGGTGATGGAGCCGATGTCTTGCGAAAGATTATGGACGCGTCGTTTGCGATCTTGCGTGACCATCCGGTGAATGAGGAGCGTGAACAGGATGGGTTGAAGCCTGCCAATTGTCTCTGGTTGTGGGGGCAGGGCCGTGCTCCTCTCTGGCCGCCCCTGCCGGAACGGTATCAAGTCTCCGGTGTCGTGGTCTCGCCCAGCGATGTGCATCGTGGCGTCGGGTTGTGCGCGGGGCTGGATGCAGCTGAGCTACTGTCCGATGGTGGTGGCGAAGCGGAGAAGTTTTCGGCCTGTGTGGATGCGGTTGTGCAAGAGTTGGCCAAACGCGATTTCGTCTATCTCCATGCCGGTTTGTCCGACGATGTGCTGCATGCGACCAATGTTCACGACAAGGTGAAGGCGATCGAACGTTTTGATGCCCAGGTGGTCGGGCCGGTCCTGGCGGTGTTGGCCAAGTATCCGTCTCATCGATTGCTGATTGTCTGTGATCCGGGCTTGTCGCGGGGGCATGGAGCTGCGGTTCCACCGATCCTCTATGCGTTGTGTGATAGTGCTGCCGTGCCGGCGGCTGACTCGACGACACGGTTCCACGAACAGGACAAGACTATTGCCGGAAGCGCGCCCCGCGATGCCACCAAGCTCATGATCCGATTATTCCCGCGTGGAGCCTAGACCTGTGGCACTGATCGTTCAAAAGTATGGCGGTACGTCGGTCGGGAACGTCGAACGGATTCATCGTGTGGCGGAGCGCGTGGAGCGGGCTCGTAAGGAGGGCCACCACGTCGTCGTCGTGCTCTCGGCGATGAGTGGAGAGACGGATCGGTTGCTTAAATTGGCGCATGAGATGACGAGTGCGCCGGATGAGCGCGAATTGGACATGTTGCTTTCGACAGGGGAGCGGGTAACCATTGCGTTGCTGGCGATGGAGCTTCGTGGGCGTGGTGTCCATGCGCAGTCTTTCACGGGTCGGCAAGTCGGTATTCACACCGATAGCGCCCACACCAAAGCACGAATCTCTCGCGTCTCGGCCGACCGCATTAAGGCGGCCCTGTCGCAGGGTGTCGTTCCGGTGGTGGCCGGGTTCCAGGGGATCAATGCGAGTTCGGATGTTACGACGTTGGGACGGGGCGGGTCCGATTTGACTGCCGTCGCCTTGGCCGCTGCGCTCAAGGCCGATCGCTGTATTATCTACACGGATGTCGATGGGGTGTATACCGCTGATCCGAACATCGTGCCGGCTGCGCGTCGTCTCGACAAGATTTCGTATGAGGAAATGCTGGAGATGGCCAGCCTTGGGGCGAAAGTCCTCCAGAGTCGCTCGGTCGAGTTTGCGGCTAAATATTCCGTTCCGCTGGAAGTCAATTCAAGCTTCAAGGAAGGAAAGGGAACGCTCGTGACACGTGAAGATGCCGATATGGAAGGGGTCATGGTGTCGGGAGTGACGGGAGACCGCAATCAAGCCAAGATTACGATTGTCGGAGTTCCGGATCGCCCGGGAATTGCCGCGCGTGTGTTCGGGGCTGTCGCGAACGCCAATATCGTCGTCGACATGATCATTCAAAACGTCAGTCAGGCCTCCATGACCGACATTTCGTTTACGGTGCCGAAGCCGGATCTGCGCAAGGCCGTGGATCTTGTCCAGCTCCTCTCACAGGAGATCGGTGCCCGGTCGGTTACGGTGACGGAATCGATTGCGAAGGTGTCCCTCATCGGCGTAGGAATGCGCTCGCATTCCGGCGTGGCGGCGAAAATGTTCGAGGTGCTGTCGCGCGAAGGCGTCAATATCATGATGATCAGCACATCCGAAATCAAAATCTCCTGCGTCATTGAAGAAAAGTATTTGGAGTTGGCGATGCGCACGCTCCATACGGCATTCGGTCTAGATCGCGTGTCGGCGCCCGCATTGAGCTGATTTTCGAACACGGCCATGACCTGAGCCCTCGACAGATCCCGTGTGCCCTTGGTACCCTCTCATCTATGAAACGTCGACCCACACCCTTCCGTCGTCCTCCTGTTGCGAAACCTGATTCTGTGCCGAGCCTCACTGCCGCGCAGGCGTTGGCGCTGGAGATTTACGATACCACGTTGCGAGACGGTGCTCAGGCTGAAGACGTGAGTTTCTCCGTCGAGGATAAGCTCCGTGTGGCGCAACAGCTCGACGCACTCGGGGTACATTTCATCGAGGGCGGGTGGCCTGGGGCGAACCCCAAAGACATTGAGTTTTTCCAGAAAATTAAAACGGTTCCGTTTCGCAATGCGACCGTCGTGGCGTTCGGTTCGACGCGGAAGGCCAGCAATTCCGTCCGTAAGGACAAGAATCTTCAATCGTTGGTCGATTCCGGTACACCGACCATTACCCTCTTCGGAAAGAGCTGGTCGTTTCAGGTGACGGATGCGCTAGGGATCGCCCTCGCGAAGAACCTGGAACTCATTGAAGATTCCATTCACTATTTGCGATCCAAGAATCGGCGGGTATTTTATGATGCCGAGCATTTTTTCGACGGCTATAAAGCCAATCCCGACTATGCACTCCAAACCATCCGCCGGGCGATTGCCGGCGGGGCCGAGCGCGTGATTCTGTGTGACACGAATGGTGGCACCATGCCCTGGGAGATTCGCGAGATTTGCCGGGTGGTGAAGCAGGAGTGTCCTGTGCCGCTGGGCATCCACGCGCACAATGACAGCGAGATGGCGGTTGCCAACTCGCTGGTGGCTGTGGACTCGGGGATCGTGCAGGTGCAAGGCACCATCAATGGGATCGGCGAGCGCTGTGGTAACGCCAATCTGTGCTCCATCATTCCGAACCTACAGTTGAAGATGCAACGGACGGCGCTCGGAGACAAACTGAGCCACTTGAAGGACGTGTCGGGCTTCGTGACGGAGATCGCCAATTTAATGCCCAACAAACGGCAGCCGTATGTCGGGGATGCGGCATTCGCGCATAAGGGAGGCGTGCATATTCATGCGGTCCTCAAGAACGCAGCGACCTATGAACACATCGATCCTGCAGTCGTCGGCAACCGTCGCCGGATCCTCGTCTCGGACTACGCGGGCCGCAGCGGGTTGTTGGAAAAGGTCGAGGCCTATGGCATTTCGCTGACCAAGAACCATGCGAAACTGCAGGAATTGGTCGAGACGCTCAAGGAGCGGGAGAGCCAAGGGTATCAATTCGAAGGTGCGGAAGGGTCGTTCGAGTTGTTGATGCGGAATGCAATGGGCAGTCATCGCCCATCCTTTCAACTGTTGGGTTTTCGCGTGATCGTCGAAAAGAAGCAGGAACATGGGCTCTTGCTGTCGGAAGCGACGGTCATGGTGAAGGTCGGCGATGTGGTCGAGCACACGGCGGCCGTGGGGGCCGGCCCGGTCAATGCGCTGGATCATGCCCTCCGGAAGGCGTTGGAAAAGTTCTATCCGCAACTGCGTGAAGTGAAATTGCTCGACTACAAAGTGCGGGTGTTATCCGCGGAAAAGGGAACGGAATCGAAGGTGCGGGTGTTGATCGAATCGGGAGATCACAAGGACAAGTGGGGCACAGTTGGGGTGTCAGAAAACATCATGGAAGCCAGCTGGCAGGCGCTGGCCGACAGCATCGAGTACAAATTGCTGCTCACCGACCGCGAGCGCTGATTTCCAGCCATTCGACACATATAATCCTTGACAGGCCAGATAACCTCACGTAACTTATGGGGAAATTCTTTGTCTTGGACACTCGACACCAAGAAGCACTTCCTAGGGAACGACGCTAGTGGACGGCGGGGGGAAAGGCATGAGAAAGGCGGATATCGCGAACGAAATATTCAAGCAGGTCGGAGTGTCTAAGAACGATGCAGCCGATATCGTCGAACTCGTGCTCAATCTGCTGAAAGGCGTGCTCCAAAAAGGCGATGCGGTCAAGATCGCAGGATTTGGAAATTTTGTGGTTCGAAGCAAAGGGGCCAGGAAGGGACGCAATCCTCGAACCGGTGAAGAAATTGGAATTACTCCCCGTCGAGTAGTGACGTTTCGTCCCAGTCAGGTCTTTAAGAAGTACGTCAATTCTTAGTCATCATCTTGCCACGAGCACATGCAGCATGAGGACCGGTCATGGGGAATGATCCCAGACTGGGGAGTAAGGTTTTTTATAAGATCGGCGAAGTCAGCAAGATTTCCAAGTTGCCGGCTTATGTCTTGCGGTTTTGGGAGTCGGAATTCAGCTTCCTGAGGCCCAAGAAAAGCCGCGGCAATCAACGGCTGTATGTGCAGCGCGATGTGGATACCGTGCTGGAGATTAAGCGAATGCTCTATGATGAGGGGCACACGTTGGCCGGCGTCAAGCGGTACTGGGCCCGTCGAGGACGGGCAACCGTGAAAAAGGGCGGCTCGCGGAAAGAACTGGCGCAACGTGTCAGGGGCGATCTCCAGGCGATCATCCGGCTGATTGATTCACATTCAGCTTGAAGTGTTCCGGTGATGCGGGCAGCTGCGTCCAACCGTGTGGGAAACATCGATGTCGGTCGTGTCGGGGCGTAGCGCAGCCCGGTAGCGCACTCGCTTGGGGTGCGAGGGGTCGTGGGTTCAAATCCCGCCGCCCCGACCATCGGCATGATGTTGTTCAGCACGCACCGTCCTGAGGCACGTTGAGTATCCCGACCGATCATGTACGCGCTTGCGTGAATGTGGTCCCCCCTCTTGTCTCTCCCCTTCCTCAGACCGTTCCGATTCTTCCTTTTCTTTACGGGATCGATACATAAGGAGCAGGCGTGGCGCGTGTACGGATTCTTGTAACCAACGACGATGGGATTGCGTCTTCCGGGATTCATGCAGTGGCAGCCGCACTGAGTGCGTTGGGAGAGGTATGGATTGTCGCGCCGGATCGGGAGCGGACTGCGGTCGGGCATGCCGTGACCTTGCACAAGCCGCTCCGCATCACAAAAATGGCCCCCCGGGTGTTCATGGTCAACGGAACCCCGGTGGATTGTGTCAATCTTGCGCTCGTGAAAGTCCTGCCGGACCAGCCAGCGCTCATCGTGTCGGGGATCAATCGCGGCGTGAATCTCGGTGATGATGTCATGTATTCCGGCACGGTGTCGGGTGCCTTGGAGGGAACGATTCTCGGTATTCCTTCTGTGGCCGTCTCTCAGGAGGGTGAAACCACATTTCGCTTCGAAGTCGGAGCCCGATATGCCGCTCGAGTGGCATCAGCAGTATTGGCGCATGGGTTGCCGCCGGAAACCATCCTGAACGTGAATATCCCTGATGTTCCCTTGCGTGGAATCAAGGGCGTCAAGGTGACCTGCCTCAGTCGGCGGCGGTTCAATAATCCCATCGTGGAGAAAGTTGATCCGAGGGGGCGGAAGTACTATTGGATTGCCGGAACTCGGCAATCGTGGAGTCGGCAGAAAGACGCCGATCACGAAGCCTTGGCGCGCCGGATGGTCTCCGTGACACCCATCCGCCTCGACACGACCCACCACGCCGTGCTGGACCACTTCAAAGCCTGGGAGGGGGAGCTTTCGCGTCCCGTCCCGGGACGGCGGCGTGTGCCGGGGAGGTCTCACGCATGAGCGGCCTGATCGAATGGTTAATTGAGGTGCTCGGTCGATTTGTCATTGCGACGATTTCGACGTTCGGCTACACCGGCATCGTGATGACGATGGCGATCGAAAGTGCCTGCATTCCCCTACCGAGTGAAATCATTATGCCCTTCTCCGGCTACCTGGTCTCCACCGGACAATTTTCCTTGCTGGGCGTGACGCTGGCCGGCGCGATCGGGAATGTGCTCGGGTCGCTGGTCGCCTACTATGTGGGGGTATGGGGTGGCCGACCGTTTGTCGAGCGGTACGGTCGGTATGTACTCATTTCCCCGCATGACGTCGATTTGGCCGACCGTTGGTTTGCTAAACATGGCGAGGCTGCGGTGTTGATCGGCCGGCTCTTGCCGGTGGTGCGAACATTCATCTCCCTTCCAGCGGGCATTGCGCGAATGGACGTGACAAAGTTCGTGCTCTATTCCTTTGTCGGCGCGATGCCCTTTTGTTATGCGTTAGCGTATGTGGGATTGAAGATGGGGGAGCACTGGAATCAGTTGCATCAGTATTTCCATCATGCGGATCTGGTGATCGGCTTGTGTCTTGCTGTGGGCCTCGGGTACTTTCTCTGGTCACACTGGCCGAAGCGCCGTGCGTCTCTGGAGTAATGACGGACCATGTTACGTGTCTACAATACGCTGACCGGCAACAAAGACCTGTTTGAACCAATGGTGCCAGGGAAGGTCCGCATGTATGTGTGCGGAGTCACGGTCTACGATTATTGCCATATCGGGCATGCCCGCAGTGCGTTGGTCTTCGATGTGTTGCGCCGGTACCTGGAATACTCCGGCTTGGCCGTAGAGTTTGCCAAGAACTTCACCGATGTCGATGACAAGATCATCAAGCGCGCCAATGAACAAGGGGTCAGTTGCGAGCGTATCACGACCACGTACATCCAGGCGTACTACGACGATATGGACAAGCTCGGGGTTCGACGGGCGACCCTTGAGCCGAGGGCGACGGCGCACATCGCCGACATCATCGCCCTGGTAGAGATCTTGGTGGCCAAGGGAATGGCCTATCGTGTCGAAGGGGATGTCTATTTCCAAGTGGATCGGTACCCGGTGTATGGTCGCCTCTCCAAGCGCAAGATGGATGATTTACAGGCGGGCGCGCGTGTGGACGTAGATGAACGCAAACGTCACCCCATGGATTTTGCCCTGTGGAAGGGAAGCAAGCCCGGTGAACCATCTTGGGACAGCCCGTGGGGTCCCGGTCGCCCAGGCTGGCATATCGAATGCTCGGCGATGGCGATGCGACACCTTGGCGAAACCTTCGACATTCACGGCGGCGGGATGGATTTGATCTTCCCGCATCATGAGAACGAGATCGCGCAATCGTGCGGAGCGACCGGTAAAGAATTCGCGCGGTATTGGGTGCACAACGGCTTTGTGCAGATCAATCAAGAGAAGATGTCCAAGTCCTTGGGGAATTTCTTTACCATTCGCGAAATTTTCGACAAGTCTGAATGGCCCGATGCCGTCACGGGGGAGATGTTGCGGTACTTTCTGCTCTCCACGCACTATCGCAGTCCGTTGGACTTTTCCGATCAAAGTCTGGCGGAAGCGAAGAATGCCCTCAACGGATTCTACGATCTTTTCGACCGACTCAAGGAGACGGCTCCTGATCGGGGAAGTGCCGATCTGCCGTTGCGCGAGACAATGGGGCGAGCGCGGCAGGCCTTTGTCGATGCCATGGATGACGATCTCAATACGCCCAGCGCTGTCGCTGCTCTGCAAAAGCTACGCGGGGATACCAATAAGGCGCTCGATGCCGGATTGTCCGGTGACACGCGTCGCCTCGTTAGAGAAGAGTTTCGGAGAGTGGGTGCGGTGCTGGGTCTCCTGCAATCCGACGACTGGCAGTTCAAGAGCCAGCCGAAGCGGACCGCTTCAGGGACATCTGCTGGCGAGAAGGCGGGCCTGTCGGATGAGGAGATCGGTGCGAAGATTGCTGCGCGGCTCGCCGCGAAACAATCTAAGAATTACAAGCTTGCCGACCAGCTCAGAGCCGAGTTGGCGTCCCAGGGCGTGACGATTGAGGATCGGCCAGATGGCACCAGCCGCTGGAAGCGATAATTCCCCGGAGCTGATTTACGGTCTCCATGCCGTGCGCGAGGCGCTCCGCGCCGGGGCTCGTCCGCTTCAACGGTTGTCAGTGCTGGGGACCGATCGGCAGTTCGGCGAAATCGTGCGCTTGGCCAGGGAACGGCGGGTCCCAGTGTATGTCGAGCCCCGCGCGGCACTGGATCGCCTTGTTCCAGGTGGCCACCATCAGGGTGTCGTCGGGTTGGTGGCCGCGAAACCCTATGCGGAACCTGAGGATATCCTCGCTTCCGCTCTGGCGGCCGGCCACACTCCGCTGCTGGTTCTGCTGGACGGGGTTGAGGATCCGCATAACTTAGGCGCGATTCTCCGAACGGCTGACGCCTCAGGGGCCCAGGGCGTATTCATTCCGGAACGTCGTGCGGTGGGGTTGACCAGTGTGGTCGCCAAGGCTTCAGCCGGGGCCGTCGACCATATCCCCGTAGGCCGTGTATCAAACCTGTCGCGATGGATTGAGCGTCTTCAGAGCACGGGCGTCTGGGTGTACGCGTTGGATGCTGAGGCTCCGAAGTCGTATACACAGCTCGACTTTCGAGGCCCCATTGCATTGGTGTTTGGGGGAGAGGGGAAGGGCGTGCGTCCCGGTGTTCGTGCTGCCTGTGATGACGCGGCACAGATTCCCATGTTGGGGAAAGTCAGTTCCCTGAATGTTTCGGCTTCGGCAGCCATCGTCCTCTATGAAGCGGTGCGCCAGCGTCGAGAGGGGAGGGGCGGAACGGTGTAAGGTGGCCGGGTTAGCGGAGCTTCAACATTTTCCCTTGAATGGCAGCCTTGAGCAGTTGGGCGGTATTGGAGACCCGGATCTTCTTCATCATGTTGGCCCGATGGGCCTCAACGGTTTTGACGCTGATTTTGAGGCGCTGCGCGATTTCCTTGTTCTTAAATCCGGTCCAGATGAGCTCAAGAATTTCTTGCTCCCGGGTGGTCAGCGCTTCCGGGCGTCGTTTGCGAGGGAGGATAATCGGATCAGCGACTACGGCTTTGGTTCGACTCTTGGTGGTCCTGGCGGCTGTCGACATGTACATCTAGCTCCACTTCGGGTAAAGGCAATTCACAGATTGAGGTCTGCGACCTCCCGTGCCCAAATCGATGCCGGATTATACGCAGCGCCTCTGGCGTTTGTAAATGAAAAGCGCCGGCTGATAGCTCTGGCGTTTCTGGTCTTATTATATTAGGTTTCAATACGTATAATTTTCTGTTGCTGAGAAGACCCGTCCGAGGTCGGTTGCTGCGAGCTTGCTCATGATGTCATATGTGATCGTGTTCTTGTTCGGGGCCGTCATCGGCAGCTTTCTCAATGTGTGCATCCATCGATTGCCGCGTGAAGAGTCCGTGGCATGGCCCGCCTCTCGCTGCCCATTCTGTGAGAAGCCGATTGCGATCTACGACAATATTCCGATCGTGAGCTATCTGGCCTTGCGGGGGCGGTGCCGCGCTTGCGGAGTGCCTATCGCGATCCGATATCCGTTGGTGGAGGCCGCGAATGCCCTCGGGTATCTGGCAATGTTTTGGATATTTGGATTTGCGGGGGAGGCCTATGTCTACGCAGGCTTGTTCTCCGCGCTGATCGTCATTACCGGAACCGACCTTTCATACACGATGATTCCCGATGCGGTGACGTTGCCGGGCATCGTCATCGGACTGCTCTGTGCCGCTGTGATTCTGCCCATCGGTTTGGTGGACTCGTTGTTTGGCATGCTCCTGGGTGGAGGGCTCCTCTGGGCGTTGGCGTGGGTGAGCCCGTATGTGTTTGGAAAAGAGGGCATGGGAGGCGGTGATATCAAACTGATGGCCATGGTCGGCGCATTTATCGGATGGAAGCCGGTATTGTTGGCCATTATGATCGGATCATTTCTTGGCTCCGCTGTTGGTGTTGGGCTGATCGCTCTTGGAATCATGCGTCGTGATCAGTATATCCCTTTCGGCCCCTTCCTTGCCGCAGGCTCTCTCCTGGCGCTCCTGTTTCATCAGCCGCTCCTCGATTGGTATTGGTCTCTGATCGCCATTCCTCAATCATAACCCGTGAGCTGGCTTGCAGAGCCAGTTCCCAGGCATTCGTCAAGTCATCTCCTGTATCTGAATCGATGTGGGCCTGTATCTGATTGGGAACAGTTCACAATTGTACCTGCCTGCTGCCTGCGGTGGGTTCCGGTGGTGGTGGACGTCCAGCCGTCCGTCGTTTCTGAAAATCCCGGCATGTTCCCGTGGTGTTCTGCGAGGACGGCGGTACCGTCGTCCTTCGCGTGACGTGTGGCCAGGCAACGGCATGGAACTTGGAATCGCTCTACGCGCTCGACGAAAGGAGTGGGTATGAATGAACGTGGAGTGACTCTGGTGGAACTGTGTGTGGTGCTCGCGGTGTTGGCCGTGATGATGGGGTTAAGCGTGCCTGCCTGGGCGGCGTTGGTGGCCAAACATCGGCAACGTGCGGCGGTGACCGAAATTGCGTCTGAATTGCGTATGGCCAGACAGCTGGCGATGGCGCGGCATGAGCGTGTTCGAGTGGTGGTGAACGCGGAGCAGTCCGAGTTGAGGACTGAATGCATGGACTGTGACCAGCGCGCGCTTCGTCGCTATGAGTTTGGACGAACAGGGACGGTCGTCGACTCAATGAGTACGCGCCCCGAAATCGTCTTTCAGCCGAGTGGACGCTCGGCAACGGCCACGACCATGGTGCTGGTCGATTCGCACCGGGTGATACACCAGCTCACGGTAAGTCTGACGGGACGGGTGGTGGTGTCATGAACCCTGTGATGGTGAGGATCCTGAAGCACGGTGTTACGGTGAAGGGAATAGGCGGATTCACCCTGGTCGAGAGTATGGTGGCCTTGGTGGTGCTCTCCATCGGTGTGATAGGAACGATTGCGATGTGTGAGTGGGCGCAGCAAGGCCTTCAGCGCGGGGCGCTGACGACGACGGCACTGGCGCTGGTGGAGTCTCGGGTGGAGCAGAAGCGCAGCCTCCCGTGGCAACAGTTACTGACGGATGACTTGGATCAAGACGGGACGGCGGAATCGGTCATGCGTGACGACGGAACACAGGAGGACCTGACGAGTGGAGATGGAATCTTTACGGCAAGCATGACGCGCTCAAACATTCGGTTGGTGTGGACGGTGGAATTTAATCGTGGCCGACAGCCCGACACCGCCAGTCTCGCAACTATTGAAGCGCGAGCAATCTTCCGGACGGTGAGGGGACAGGAACGTGAGGTGCGGGTTCGCACGGTTCGGGCCAATCCGCGCTATGTCGGCCTGCACGCATTATCATGATGAACGCGGCAAAACACTGGCCGAGTTCCTTAGTGCAAGCAAAGGCGATCCAGCGTCTTGGTTCGGCCGGAATCAGCCTCATTGAACTGCTCATCGCCTTAGTAATCAGCACTGTGGGGATTGCAGCTGCGATCCAGGCCGCTGCGGCTTATGGTGCTCGGTTGAGCCACCAGCAGGTCTCGATGATCGGCAACCAAGAATTGCGGCTGGGGATGGATGTGCTGTGCAGCGAGCTACGTTTGGCTGCAGGCGGGGTGTTGGGTGGCGAGGCGCCGTTTCTCAAAGCGAACACGAATGAAGCGGAGTTCTTCGCGAATTTAGGGAGTGCTGCGACCACCCTGACGCAGAGTGCGAGCCCCGGTCTGCAGGACCTGATGGTGGAGGATGGCACCGATTGGCCAAGAGGAAAGCAGATTGTGCTGTGTTCAGCGACGCACTGTGCTTGGCATCAACTGGCCTCGGACGGCAGGAAGCATGTGTTGACGCTCGTCGCTCCGCCAACTGAGCAGTTTCAGATCCATAGCGCCGTTTTTCTACTCAATCGCGTGCACTACTACGTGAAACCTCAAGGAGATGGACTGCTGCGAGTGATGCGCGAGGTGGATGGTGGGGTGAGTACGCTGTTGGGCGATGTACGTCAGTTTCAGCTGCGCTATTTCGACAGGGACGGAAGGGTGACGGAAGATATGCGAGAGGTAGTGCGAGTCGAAGTGACGATGGGGGTAGGGACGAAAGGATTGGTGCTTTCGAGAGACATCGCGATTCGGATGTAACCAGGAAGAAGGAAGAAACGCATGAACAGGAGCAATGGGCAGCGAATTGTGGGTACACAGCAGGATGAGCGTGGGATCGCCTTGTTGGCGGTGTTGATGGTGGTGTGTTTGTTGACGCTGTTGGGGATGACCTCCATGCATCTCGCTGGACAAGAGGTTGTCGGGGCCAGCGTTCTGCAGGAAGAGCGCCTCGCCCATCACGCGGCGGAATCGGCTGTTGATGTCGCGATGGGATGGTTTCACGATCCGTCGCTTGTGCCGCAGGAGGTCGGGACGACATGGTTCAGGAAGCGATTCGTCACTGCACAGGGCGATCCCTCATATTTCGACGCGCAGGGGCGTGCCCAGTTCGTGGGAACCGTTACTCAGCCAGACCTAGTCTTCGATGCGGCTAATCCTCAGCACGACTACTTGTTGAACGATCCCCAAACGGGGTGGTTTAAGTCCCTCAAGGGGTTGGCCAAGATTCTCAAACTACGAGTGTACGGGGCGACGCGACCCGGGTTGCTGTGTACGGTGGAGGTGACGGCAGGGGCCGGCCACGCTGCTCGGGTAACGAAAACAGTGTCCGTGGAATTCGGAGCCTATACCGTTCCGGCCCTGCATGCTCCCTTGCAGAGCGGTGCGCTAGGGCATCAGTTGGGTGAATCGAGCCTCGGCGTTGTGTTTGCCCACTGGGGGGAGATGATCGTTCGTGGCCCGGCTCAGTTTCCAAAGCCGAGCGAGGTGCCGGTGAAGAGTGCCCTTGCGCCGGTAACGGGGCAGGCTTATGGCGAGATGGGGCAACGCATCGATCGGTGGCTCAACATCAAGATCGGGGGAGAAGCGAGGTTTGCCCAACTCCCTGCCGAAGCCTGGCCGGATGTGCCATTGAATGTGCAGGCTCATCAGGAACCGATCCCCGGTGTTCAGGTGGATCAGTGGGAGTATGAAGCGTTAAAGCGAATGGCCATGCAGTTTGGTCAATGGTATGGGATCGATCGGGACGGGTTGCTGTATCCGGGCGGGGTGATTCAGCCGGGATTAGGACGCCCCGCATCGGAGGTATTCGCCTCAAAAGGGCCAGGAGATCATCGAGGGCTCGTGTTCGTGGATACGCTCGATGGAATGCCGCCTCGCCTCGATAACTTGGGCTCGATAGTGCTGGATCAGGACTATGCGGAGGGCATTTTCATCGTGAATGCCCATGTGTTCTGGAAGGCGGGTCCAGCGGGAAGGGCCGTTCCCGCGCTGAGTCCACCGCCTGAAGACCAACCCTCGCTTGGGGCGAGAATTCCCGTGCAATTGTCGGGCATCCATTTGCAGGGTGTGTTGTATGCGGCGGGTGACGTGCGATATGCGGGGCACGTCAAGGTTTATGGCGGAGTGGTAGCGCAGGGCACGATTGCGGATGGAACCAACGGATCGGACACGTTAGAGGTCTGGTACAACCATGATCTTCGCGAGGGATTCGTGCAGGGGCTGCCACTGGTGTTCGTTGCGCCTGGCAGTTGGCAGGCCAAACTATAGCTCGCATGGAAGTGCACGTCCATGCCGTAGAATTTCAGCCGCAGATCGTGAGAAAGGAACTGGTGTGATGAATCCTGCAACTGTACCCGCACTGGCGTTCAGAGGAGCAAATCAATCCGTTTCACGTGCACAGGAAATGCCCTGCCGTGGCCGTTATGACCAGCTTGTTCAACAGGGGTTCCTTCGGCAGGAGGAACTGGCAGTCGCTCTGTCGGAAGCGGTACGCAAACGGCTTGATGTCGCCACGTGCCTCATGGATCGATATCGAATCCCCAAACCGGCCATCGGCGCCGCGTTGGCCGAATTCTATCGGTGTCCCTTTCTTGACTATGATGAACAGATAGTCGTTGAGCGTGAGCTATTGAAAAATTTGAGCTTCGATTATCTGAGAATGAATCATTGGGTTCCGCTCCGTCGTCACAACTCGGGCGTCGATGTGCTGATCGACAACCCTCACGATTCCGATAAGCTCCTCGATATTCGGCGGGCATTTCCCGGGCAGGCGATCTCTTACCGTGTCGGCCTGCGAGCCGACATTGAGCGTGTCCTCGGTGAGGTGTCCGGACGAGAGGTCGGTGATCCGATCAATGACATCCTTGGTGAGCTGGTGAGTGAAGCCCAGTTGGAAGAACAGCAGAATGCGACTATTGCGGCCATCACGGAAAACGATTCGGCCATTGTTCGCCTGGCGAACCAGATTATTGCGGAGGCGTATCGCCGCGGCGCCTCCGATATCCATATCGAGCCCTATTCCGATCGGAAGGAAACGGCGGTGCGATTCCGCGTCGACGGCAGCTGTTTTACCTATATGAAGATTCCGGCTGCGTATCGCCGTGCGATTGTGTCTCGGGTGAAAATCATGGCCAGTCTGGATATTGCAGAAAGGAGAAAGCCTCAGGATGGAAAGATTCGATTCAAACTGAGTACTGGGCAGGAAATTGAACTACGTGTCGCGACGCTCCCCACCGCGGGGTTTAATGAAGATGTGGTCATACGGCTCTTGAGTGCGAATGGGCCTCGGCGCCTTGACGATCTTGAGTTCAGTGATCAAACGCGTCGGTTGGTCAGCGCGTTGGCCGGGAAGCCGCACGGCATTGTGTTGTGCGCAGGGCCGACGGGATCGGGCAAGACCACGACCTTGCACGCTATTCTGGCATCGATCAATACGGACGAACGAAAGATCTGGACGGCGGAAGACCCGATCGAAATTACGCAGGACGGCTTACGACAGGTACAGGTTCATCCGAAGATCGGCCTGACATTCGCAACCACCATGAGGGCGTTTTTACGGGCGGATCCGGACGTGATCATGATCGGAGAAATGCGGGACAAGGAAACGGCCGATATCGCTATTGAAGCCTCCCTGACGGGACATCTGGTCTTCAGCACCATCCATACGAATAGCGCCGTGGAAACCGTCGTGCGATTGCTCGATTTGGGGTGTGATCCCTTCAATTTTTCTGATGCCATGCTAGGTGTGTTGGCTATGCGGTTGTGCAAGCGTATCTGCCCCAATTGTCGTGAGGCGTACCGGTCCACTCGTGACGAATATGAGGAGTTAGTCCAGGCGTTTGGCGCCGGAGAGTGGGAGCGCGTTCACGCTGGTGGAGAGACGTCGCTTATGCTGTACCGTGGGCGTGGGTGTGAGGCGTGCAATCACAGCGGCTATCGCGGGCGGGTACCTATTCATGAACTCATGGTGGTCTCTGATCGCATGAAGGCGTTGATTCAGGCGCGAACTCGCACGGGTGAATTGTCGGCTCTTGCCAAAAGTGAAGGCATGAGGACATTGCTCCAAGACGGTATCGAAAAAGTCCTTCAGGGGATCACAACGTACAAGCAGGTGCGAGCGGTGGCCATCAAATAGGGGGGCTGTTCTCGCACACTGACATGCTGTCTTCCGACGCAGACTAGTCCTTTCCAATACGTGTCTAAGACCATCCGGCCAAGCGCAATCGTGCGGCCAACATTTCGAGACATCCCCTTTCTCCAGCTCCGTGTCATACCTATCGGTGCCTCATCGAGGTGTGATCCTCAGCCATGATTCGGTGCACCTTCCGGGAACAAGATCGAAAACATCCCGACAAAAATTGTCATCTGTAGGATTATGAAACGCGCGGAATTGTACGCCTCGTTCAAGGAACAAGACTGATATATCAACGGGTTGCGATGAGTCTCGCGTATGGCGCTATCGGCATGGCACTTGCTCATCTGCCTGTCGCTATGTGTAGCCGCCGCCATCAGTCAGGAATTACTGCCGCCCGTTCTCAGGTGGGGTTCACCCTCATCGAGGTGATGATCGCGGTTGCGATCGTAGGCATCTTGGCCATGGTCGCCGTTCCCAACTATCTCCAATGGAATGCTCGGTATCAGTTGAAGCAAGGCACAACCGAACTTGCCGGAAGTCTCACTCTGGCCAGGATGGCGGCAATGAACCGCAACCTTGCCGTCACCGTGACGCTGTCTCTGGTCTCTGGGAGGGTGAATGTGGATTTCGGGGGGGCGCTCGCTCCCATCGTCCTGCCCCAGGCGATCGTCGGATTTACCGGCGGCCCCACGGTGCAATTCACGAGGCAAGGGCTGAGTGGGGCGGGACTTCTGACCTTGGTGTCCCAGCAGGGCACAGTCTATTCGCTGGTTATCACACCGGCAGGCAAAGTGAATTGGTGTGCCCGCGCGACCTGTCCCTAGAGGCTGAACGATGCATAGAGGAATCGATAGCGCACAATCTCCACGCACAGCGCGCCAGCAAGGAGGCTTTACCCTGTTGGAAGCGATGGTCGCGGCAGGGGTGTTGTCGGTCGGCCTGTTGGGATTGGCGGGGTTGTCGGGAATGGCGTTGGGAAAAAATGTGGATGCCAACGACATGTCGCGCGTGACGAACCTCGCGGCGGATATGACGGAGCGCATTCAGAATAACCGCCAACGCGTATTGGATTACCACAATACTGCCACAAATGCGGCCTGTCCACAGAGCGTCAGTGCGCAACGTATGGCTGCCGGCGACTGTACGCAATGGTCGACTTTGGTGACCAACTCCGGTCTCCAGGCGGCGGTCGGCATTGTGACAGCCACTCGCCTCGATCCTGATCCCACGACGAACCCCGTGACGATGAATCGTTTCCTGGTCACCGTCACCCTGAACTGGCAGACCAGAAGGACGGATGTGAGTACGTCGCGCAACAAGACTGCCATATTCACCACGATTATCGCGCCTGAATAGATATGGGGTGGAGCACGACCATGCGTCGAGTGACAGGAAATCAACAGGGCTTTACGCTTGTGGAACTGATGGCCGCGGTGTTGATCACTGTGGTGATCGTGGCGGCGGTGATGACCACGGTCGTGACGTCGAATCGCGCCAATGTTGTAAACAGTCAGGTGGCGGACACGCAGCAGAACGTCCGGTTGGCCATCGATCTCCTCAGTCGAGATATCAAACTTGCGGGATACAACTACAACGCCACCGATCCATCGAGTACGGCGGTCGGCTCCTGTAACGCAACGATCGGAGCGGTGACCAAACCCGTGGGACTCCTCCCGCAGGATCAATCCCCAAATGCTGCGGATACCGGGCCTGATGGCATCTCGATGGTTCTACCGGTCATGAATACCACTGGATGGACCCTCACGGCCGCGGCAGGTGGCACAGCCAACGCGGTGGCACTGGAAGATTCGATAACCCTGTCAGGAACTGCCATTACAGCGATGGTCGCTCAGGGTATGGTGGTCAATTCGACCGTTTCGATCGGAGGCGCACTCTCAAAAACCGTCAAGACCATCGGCGCGACGACCATCGGATTCGGCACGGGGAATTACGTGAGTGGGCAATTCCCTATCGGCACTCCGGTGTACTTGATGCAATGTGTGCGATACCAAATCATCACCAATACGCCGGCCATTTGCGGGAGTGATGCACCCTGTCTGGTTCGAGACAATGTGCCGCTCGTCGATGGCGTGGAGGATATGCAGATCACCTATGCTTGTGACGGGTGTAACCAAGCCGCGCCCAATCCGCTCTATCCTGACGGCGTGATCGATGATCAGGACGGGTCTTCTTCAGGCGGTTTCCCAACCTTCTCGCAAGGGGACTTTGTTTCCAATGGCTCGTGGGCGATCACGCCCAGGACGCCGGACAAGATCAGAATGGCTCAGGTGAGCCTGGTGGTGAGGCCGACGAAAACAGACGACGGCTTAGATGAGAAGGGAACCAAAGCCGTCAACACGACCGGCCCGGTGATCGTCGGTGATCACAATCCATCGGCGGATGCCGGTTATGACGCACAGACGTATCAACAGCAACGAAGGCGGGTGGTGATCCGCACGATCCAGCCGAGGAATCTGTAATGAGAGATACGGCCATGAATGTTCGACCGGCCACAGCTGCCGGGCAACGGATGTTGACCAACACCGCCATGACGGGGGAGCAAGGCATCGCGTTGCTGACCGTCATGTTGATGTTGTTGATTCTGTCGATACTCGGCATCGCCTCGATCACGGTGACCAGCATGGAAAACCGGATGGCAGGGTTTTTTCGCACGACCGAGGCTGTGGTGGCGGCAGCGGATTCGTGTGAAGGCCTTGGGGTGAATATCATTCAGCAAACGTTGTCACCTCCTGGCGTCCTTCCGGCAGCATTCATTGCGCCGACAGGCCCCGTTCCTGCGGCTAATGCCACGATTCTCTCGCAAGAGATCTACGGGACCTCGCCTCTTCCTTCACCCGCGCCGACGGGGACGCTGGCCGAAAACTATGCCGACTCTGCCGAGACGGAGCCCAATTTTGTCATGACGAATGTACCTGGATTTATGGTCAACGGCGACATTGACCGTCTGTATGCCCGGTCCAAAGACGGACAAGGGAGTGGAGTGATCTCGACGGAATTTGTCTACCGCATCACCTGCACGGCGACGAATGCGGCGACCGGCTCGAGTAGCACGGTGACGTCGGTGTACGGATGTTTGCTTGGCGACACCTGTGTGAAAAAAATCGGCTGAGAAGGGAGAGAGTCATGGCGCACACGATGTTCCTGGTCGTACTCGGGATCCTGACATTGGTGCCGATGGGATCACATTCTGCCTATGCCGATACCGAGCAAAGCCGGGAGCCGATGTTGTTTTCGACCGTCGGGTTTCAATCCGGTGTGATTGATGAGGTTCAGGGATCGACGGTTCGGATTGACGGCCGAACGTATGTCTTGAAGAGCGCGGTGGTGGTCGTGACTCACGAGATGGAGCCCCTCGAAGTGGAGCGAATTCTTCCCACCTCGCTCGTGAAGTTTCATCTGAAAGAAGGCCACATCGATAAGATGGTGGTCACGTTGCCGCAATAGCGCATGAAAGGTCTTGTCTCAACTCGTAGCCGAAACGCCACGGCTGTTGTCCTGTTTGAGATGAGGAGGAACAACGCATGAATCGTCGAACTCTTGTCTTGCTGATGATACTTGCCGGTAGTGTCGGTTCCGGTCTGTGTGGGCCCGGCGATGCGGCAGCGGTCGTCTCCAATGCGGATTACACCGCGGTGCCGCCATTTGTCTCAAGCGCGACGACACCTAATATCATCGTGGTAATGGACAACTCGGGCAGTATGAGCAACCGCGCCTGCGAGTCTTCGTCATGCGGAACGTTGGCGGACGGAAGCACGTCCACGACCACCACCTGGACCGATACCACGCGATATTCCGGATACTTCGATTCGTCACGCTGTTACACCTACAACACGACCGATACTCGGTTTGAGAGTGGGACTGGCAAGGCGGCATTGTCGACGGCCTGTCCGGATACGGAATGGGACGGCAATTTTCTCAACTGGGCCACCTTGCGCCGGTTCGATGCGGTGAAGCGAGCGATGATCGGGGGAGATTGTGCCAGCGCGAGAGCTACCGACGGAACCTGTCCGACCAGCGGCACGCCCGCCCTCAAGACCGTTCGTGCGCAGGCCAGCGGAGTGAGTACCGAACGCGCCGACGTCAACTATGGCGGCGGTACCGGGGCCAATACGTATGTCGGCCGTATTCCGTTGGCCGACCGAACCAGTAGTCCCGCGACGATTTCCATCCATGTATCTGATGCATACTTTTGCGTCGAGAACGATACAAGCTTCAATAGCAACTGCGGGGACTCCTACAGTGTTCGAAAGTATCACCTGAAGGTTGGATACACGACGGAACCGACCGGGGTCATTCAACAGATCGGCAGCAAAGCGCGGTTCGGGCTGGTTGAGTTTAAGTCGAGCAGTGAAGGTGCGCGCATGCTGGTTGGTGCCGGGTCTCGCCAATCGATCGATTGGGCCGACGGCGACGTCGAGACGTTTACGACGAACACAGCGGCTATGGTCGATGCCGTGCAGGAGTCCTACCCTTCCACGTGGACCCCGCTCAGTGAAGCTCTGTATGAAACCGCGCGCTATGTCGCGCAGATCCAATCCACGTTCACGACGGGCTATGTGTATCCGATCGCGTTTTCGGGTGGCGTTTCCAACGGTGTGAATTTTGCCACGAGCGGTGCCGGGTCAATCGGCACGAGTGAAATCACGGCTTTGGTTGGGTCTGAAACGTGCCCTGCCGGCTATATCACCAGTGCCTGTGGCCGCGACCCGTATTTCTTCGGGCAAAACCATACTCCGCCTTGGTCTTCGACTTCTCAGGTCGTGGCTTGCTGTCGGACGTTTGTGATCGTATTTACCGACGGTGAACCGACGCAAGATCAGAATATCCCGACGGCCTTGCAGGACTATGCGCATGCCCATCATGGGCAGCATTGCACCGGGAGCGATGGCGCCGCGCCGCCGCGTACCATCGATACCACTTGCAATACACACGCCGCCACTCCCTTCAGTGATCTGTTGGCCGAGCATAAGACGAGTTATGCCGACAGCGGCAGCCACTACTTAGACGATGTCGCCTATTGGGCCCACACAACCGATCTGCGCCCTTGCAGCGGTACGAGTGACGGTACGATTGCTGGCTTATCGGTGACCGGGCATTGCATCGCCGGCACGCAGAGTTTGACGGTGTACTCCTTCTTTGCATTCGGCAACATCAATGGTCGCGGGATCTTGGCTCAAGCCGCTCGGTTGGGAGGGTTTGAGGATTCCAACAATGACGGTGTCCCACAGACCAATGAATGGGACAAGGAGAACAATCTCACGGGAGCGGCCACGCCCGACGGGATCCCTGACGCCTATTTCGAGTCCTCCAACGTCGACGACCTTCAGGATAAGCTGCTTGCCACGATCGCGAGTATTCTCCGACGAAGTGCCTCAGGTTCCTCCGTCTCGGTGTTGGCCACGGCGTCGACCGGTGAAGGCGCTCTCTATCAATCGTATTTCTTCCCCAGCACGATCGAACCTTCGACACTGAGCGATGTCAAATGGACCGGCTATACGCAGGCCCTGTTCATTGACACGTTCGGCAATACCCGGGAGGACACAAATCAGGACGGCCGTCTCGACTACAAAGTCGACAAAATCATCAAGACCCGTTTTGACTCCGCGTCGAATTCGGTGAAAGTCGACAAATATGTAGATTCGGATGGCGATGGATTGCCGAACGATCAGAACAGCGATGGCGCGGTGACGACGGCGGATTGCAATCCGTGCGGGCAGGCATTGAGCGATATTTTGCCGATTTGGGAAGCCGGGAAGCAACTGGCGTTGAAAGACTCCACCACCCGCACCATCCTGACATGGGTCGATTCCGATCATGACGGCGTGGTCGACTCCGGGGAGCAGATCGCATTCTCGACGGCGAATGAGCCGACGCTTCGCCCCTACCTTCGTGCCGCATCGAGCACGGAAGGGACGAAGATTATCAACTTCGTGCGTGGCTGCGATGTGGCCACCTGCGCCGAGCAGGCGTCGACCAGAGATCGCCGTCTGCAGGTGCCTGCCGGAAGCGGAACCTTGAAAGTGTGGAAGCTTGGAGATGTGATCCACTCGACACCGACGGTGGTCGCGGGGCCTCGAGACCGGCACGACGCGATCTACGGGGATCAGAGTTATTCCGCGTTTCTTCAGAAGTGGTACAACCGCCGACAGGTGGCCTACGTCGGCGGCAACGACGGGATGCTGCACGCCTTCAACGCCGGGTACTACCATCCCGGGGATGACGCGAGTGCGTCTGCGCCTGCCAATACCATCGAACACGGCTGGTTTACGACAGCCCCCGCAGATAACTCCAGTGGACCGGCGCTTGGTGACGAGTTATGGGGGTTTGTGCCCTATGAGCTCCTCCCGCAGCTCGAATTCCTCAGCCGGGCCGACTATCAACATGTCTACTATGTGGACTTGCCTCTCAAGGTGGCCGATGTGCGCATCTTTACCGCGGATACCGACCATCCCAACGGCTGGGGCACAATTCTGATCGGCGGATTTAGGATGGGGGGAAGTTGTGGCGCGTGTACCGCGGGAACCGGTGCGCCTCCGATGACGGTCAATATCAGCGGCACGGACTACACCTTCTATAGCTCGTACTTCGCGATGGATATCACCAATCCCGATGCGCCCAAGTTGCTTTGGTCGTTCAGTAGCCCGAGTTTGGGGTTGACGACCAGCGTGCCTGCCGTGGTTCGGGTAAATCCAGCCGCCGATGCGAAAGCCAGCAATACTAATGCGAAATGGTACATGGTCGTGGGGTCTGGTCCGACCGGGTACGACGCCAGCGTGACGCAGAGCGCGAAAGTGTTTGCGATAGATCTGGCAACGGGACCAGGGAGCAGTAATGCTCTGGTGACATCGTATTCAGTGGGGTCGTGGAATTCCTATATCGGCGACATCACGGCGTTGGATCGCGATCTCGACTATCGCCACGACGTCGTCTATTTCGGTCGTGTCATTCATGATGGCGCGCTTCCATGGAGAGGAAAGATTTATCGATTGACGATGGGGGCCGGGGGAGCCACGTCGAAGTTCGGCACTGTCACGAATCCTGCCCAATGGGGCATTGCATCCGGCTCCGCACGCGTGCCGACGGAAATGTTGGATACGTTTGCCTCTGGAGCGGAGATGGGGCCTGTTGCGAGTGCACCCTCCGTCACAGTGGATGATGCCGCGAATGTGTGGGTGTTCGTGGGTAGCGGACGTTATTACAGCAAGTCCGACAAGACAGATCTCTCTACTCAGTATTTTGTAGGGATGAAAGATTCTGTGCTCAACACTGGATGCAATCAGTCAGCTGGCGCGCTGAGCTGCATGGATAATGATCTTGTGGATGTGTCGAATGCTACGGTGTGTGTGGTTGGTGTCGGCGATTGTGGGTTGGCAAGCGGCACCAATCAGGTATCCGGTGTGACCGGTGCGACCACCTTCGCGGGCTTGATCGGTCTTGTGCAAAGCAAGGATGGGTGGGTGACCAAGCTGGTGGAGCCTGCCAATCCGCCGACGATTCCAGCTGCCTACGGCATCGGAGAGCGGGCGGTGAGTAGTCCGACGGTGTTCGGAGGGGTGGTGTTTTTCCCCACGTTTATCCCGACCAACGACATCTGCGTCTCCTCCGGGACCAGCCGGCTGTGGGCGCTGTTCTATAAAACGGGCAGTGCGTATCAGGAGCCCATTCTGGGGACGACCGGAGCCGGTGCGAACCAGATGGTTAACAAGTTCGGCTCCCTTGGTGAAGGATTGGCCTTCGGCGTGGTGGTACATATGGGGTCCGGCCGGGACGGTGGAAGTCCGTTCGGGCTCCTGATCAACATGAGCCAGGGGAACTTTGGAGATTGTGCGACCTGTACGACAGGGGGTGGGACCCTGGGGTCAAATATCAGCGTTCCTGTCGCGATTGACCCGCGGAGCAGATTTTTCTCATGGACGAACCAGTGAAGACTGTCTGGAGAAATTGTATCTCACTCTCACGACTGCCGCTGACGGCCTTGATGGTTGTTGCGTGCTGGGGCTGTTCTTCCTCTCCCCAGGACGGACCGGCGGTCGGGGGTGGGGTGAAGAGTAATCATCCTCCCGTGATTCGTCTCGTGACGATTGTGCCGAATCCTCTTGTGCTTGCGGCACCTATTACGGCGCATGTCGTAGCAGATGATCCGGACGGGACGGAACCGACGACAAGATTTCAATGGATCGTCAATGAGGTGCCAGTACTGGGTGCGACCGCCATGGAATTGGCTCCAAGCCACGTCAAACGGGGAGATCGAGTTGCGCTTGAGGTGATTGCCACAGATGGTCAGTCGGAAAGCGCACTCTATCGTACGGAGCCGGTGACTGTCGTGAATACTCCTCCGCTAATCGCCCATGTGGTGGTGGAGGCGGAGTCTCCGGGAAATGGAAATCGGGTGCACGCCAAGGTAGACGCTGTCGACCCTGATCGCGATGAGATCCGGTACATGTATCGCTGGTGGAGAAATGACAAGCAGATCCAAGAAGGCGAGGAAAGCGTCCTCGACACGACGGGATTCGGCAGGAAGGATGTCATCGTGGTCGAGGTGATTGCGCGGGATCAAGATGCGGCTGCCGCTCCGGCTCGTTCAGCGCCCAGCGCCTTGGGGAACACGCCGCCGCTGATTGTATCGGATCCTGCCCCATTGACGAATCGAGAGATGTATGAGTATCTCGTGCAAGCAAAGGATGTGGACGGAGATAGCGTCACGTATGCGTTGGAGACAGGGCCCCCTGGAATGACGATCGATACGGCAACCGGACAGGTGACATGGAAACTTCTATCCGGTGTGACCGGCACCCACCGTGTGAAGGTTATGGCAGACGACGGGCAGGGGGGGGCGGCGTGGCAAGAATTCGAGCTGTCTATCCCCTCGGCGGCCCAGTCGTCGGCGCAAGTGTTGCCTCAGGGGTAGCGGTCTGCGGGAGGTAGATATCCTCCCGTGCTCACATGCTTGTCCCGATCTTGTCCCGGACTTTCGCTGTTTGTTAGAATGCTCGTAACGATCAGGCGAAAGGAGTTCTCGACACCGGCGTGCGGAAGATCAAACTACGGGAAGGGACGAACACCGCGGTCCTCTTTGGACACCACGATCGCCACCTCAAGTTGATTGAGGAGGAATTCGGCGTGCGATGTTCGGCGCGGGGCGAAGAGGTCACGGTCGAAGGGACGCCTGAGACTGTGAAACAGGCCGAACGAGTCCTCAACGAACTCGCCGCACTCACCAATGAAGGCTATGAGCTCAGATCAGATGATATTAGCCATGCCCTGACCGTGCTCCGCCACAACCAGGATGCCTCGCTCAAAGAGCTGCTCTTCAGCGCCTCTCCTATCGTTACTAGAAAACGCTTCATCGTTCCGAAGACACCCACGCAGAAGCACTACCTCGAGGCCATCGAAAAACACGACATCGTGATCGGAATCGGTCCGGCCGGAACCGGCAAGACGTACTTGGCGATGGCGATGGCGGTGAGTGCACTGATGAAAAAGGACGTCAGTCGCATTATTCTTGCCCGCCCGGCGGTGGAAGCCGGGGAAAAGTTGGGGTATCTGCCGGGTGACATGTACGCCAAGGTCAATCCATACCTTCGCCCTCTTTATGACGCACTGTTCGATATGATGGATATGGAGCGGGCCAACCGGTTGATCGATCGGGGAGATATAGAAATCGCTCCGCTTGCGTTCATGCGCGGACGTACGCTCAACGACTCGTTTGTGATTTTGGACGAGGCCCAGAACGCCACCGCCGAACAGATGAAGATGTTCCTCACACGCCTGGGTTTTCACTCGAAAGCCGTCGTCACGGGTGATATCACGCAGATCGATTTGCCCTCGGATCGCGTCTCTGGGCTCATCGAAGTACGGGGTATTCTTCAGGGCATTGCGGGAATTGAATTTGTGTATTTCGATGAGCGAGATGTCGTTCGACATCGCCTCGTGCAAGAAATCATCAAGGCCTACGATCGCCATGCCGCCACTCCGACACACCTTCCTCCCTCGCGAAGAAGTGAACCATCCAAAAGCCAGCGACAGGACTCCAAGGCTCCTCAGTCCAATCCGTCACAGCCAGGATCCTGGGGCCAATCGCATTAATGCCGGTCATCGTCGGCATGCGGCTTCGGCGGCGGCGCCTCCGCCTCGACCAGCTCAACAAACTTGCCTGCCGTATCCTGGATTTCGTTGGGGAGTCCCAAGCGGTGCTCAGTCTCGACATTATCGGTGACGTTCGGATGCGTCGCCTGAATCGACTGTTTCGTCAGCGCGACAAAACAACCGATGTCCTTGCGTTCGCGACCAGGGAAGGCCCAGGGCCGCCATCTGCGCTGCTCGGGGACGTGGTCATTTCATTCCCCCAGGCGCTTCGGCAGTCCCGTCGACATCAACGAGGGGTCGACTATGAACTCGTGGTGCTGTTGATTCACGGCATTCTGCATTTGTGCGGCTACGACCATGAGCGGAGCGAGCGGGAAGCGAGAAGAATGACTCGGCGTGAGCGGGCTGTGCTCCGTGCCGTCGGCCGAATCCCGAGATTATTGGTGTCCGGCGATTAAGATCGGGTATGATGCACGGCCTGACGGTCAGTGCGGGTAGTGCCGGGGCAGGTAGACTTACGAGGTGCGCAGTGGGTTGGTTTCAGAAACTGAGCGAGGGGCTTGCCAAAACGCGTGATGCGGTTACGGGGCACCTCGACCGACTGCTCGGGCGCGCAGCGGATCCGGCTCTCTTGGACGAGCTGGAGGTGGCCCTGATCAGCGCGGATCTCGGCATGCCGGTCGTGGACCGCGTGATGGAGCAATTGCGTACGCAGATGCGCGGGGGCAATTTTTCCGACTCCGAGAAAGTTCGCGAACTGCTGCGTAAGGCCGTGCTGGATATCCTGCTTCCAACGCAATCCGCCTCGATGGAACAACTCGTGACCCAAGGGCCGCGTCCGTTCGTCATCCTGGCCGTGGGGGTTAACGGCGTCGGGAAGACGACCACCGTGGCCAAGCTCACCCAGCGGTTTTGCCAACAGGGCAAGATTCCGCTTCTTGTGGCTGGGGATACGTTTCGCGCGGCAGCGATCGATCAGCTCCAGGTGTGGGCGGACCGCATCAAGGTGGAGGTCATTCGCCATCGACCCGGTGCCGATCCGGCGGCCGTTGCCTACGACGGTATCACCGCCGCAAAGGCGCGTGGAGTCGACGTGGTGCTCATCGACACCGCCGGCCGGTTGCACACCAAGACCAACCTGATGGACGAACTGAGAAAGATAAAACGTGTGATCGCGCAAGAGTGTCCCGGCGCTCCCCATGAAGTCCTGCTTGTGCTCGATGCCGCGGTTGGTCAGAATGCCATTGCCCAAGCACGACAGTTTCACGACGCGGTCGGCGTAACAGGTATCGCCCTCACCAAATTGGATGGAACGGCGCGGGGCGGGATCGTGGTTGCCATCGCCGATACCTTTAAGATCCCGGTTCGTCTGATCGGAGTCGGGGAATCGGTCGAGGATTTACAGGACTTTGACGCCAAGGCGTTTGTTGACGCATTATTTTAACCTTCCCTCCTGACCGGCGGCGCTTCCGCCTTCACAAACGCTTTCCTTCAATTTCTTCTCATCCCGTTGCGCCCATGCTAGGCTGATTCTGCCGGGTTCCCGGCGAAGCGGAGCCTCGGCGGTACCGGGCATTGCACAGAATCGGGAGCAGTCTATGAGCACGTTGTTGGTCATTGATGATGATCGGTTGCACTGCGACCTGTTGCAGATGGCGTTGGCGCGTCAGGGGTATCAGGTCAGCACGGCCACCAGCGGGCGCGAAGGGGTGGCACTGTTTCGGCAACTCCGACCCCTCGTGACACTGGTGGATCTCCGTATGCCGGAGATGGATGGGCTGGCTGTGCTCAAGGAGATGCGAACGCTCGATCCTCGTGCGGGGGTGATTATGCTGGGAGGCGGTGCAACCGAGGAATTGGAAAATCACGCTCGGAAATTGCGTGTCACAGATTTTTTCAGAAAAGGGTTGTCGCTCGACGTGCTCATCGGTGCGGTGCATCGGGTAGCACAGCAGGCGAGGCGCGAGGCATCCGCCGCAGCATCACGGGCGGGAGAAGCCATGGAGCAGGCGCCGGAGGAACAGATCCTCGTCGTCGATGACGATGTGATGGCGCGGGATTTGCTGGTCCGTTTCCTGAGTCTGCGTGGCTATCGCGTGCGTGAGGCCAAAGACGGCCGTGAAGCCTTGCGCCTGGTGGAGGAATCGGCCCCTGACTTGCTGATACTCGACCTTGCCATGCCGGAGATGAATGGCGTGGAGGTTCTGAAGGCGTTGGCTGCCCGGGACTATGCGGGAAGAACGATTATTTTCAGTGGGCATCACAACGATTCATTGCTGGCCGAGGCCTGGGCGCTGGGGCCGCATGAGGTGTTGGAGAAGCCCTTGGATCTGGAACGCGTCTTGATGGCCGTCCAGCTTGTGATGGTCTGCCGGGAGTGTTAATCTTCACCTTCCACCTTGTGGTGTCGGTGAAGGGTGAATTGGTTGTATCGCCTCTTCCGTTTCAGTCTCCTCGTCTCCTGTCTCGTTCCTGCGCTCGCAGCGGCACAGCCTCCTTCCCAGGTCCCGTCGATTGAACACCATCAACTCACCCTCGAACTACGTCCGGACTCCCATCAATTGATCGCGACGGATTGTCTGACCATGCGCGGAGGGCTCGCCGGGCAAGAGTTGGCGTTTTCTCTCGGGCCCGCTCTGGAGCTGGAACGGATCGAGGACGTCACCCACTGTCAGGACCCCTGCGAGTCCGCTCCCGAGATTATGTTCAGAAGGGAGAATGTGGCCGTTGGGACGGCGCTGCCGCGAGTTATCCTCTCGCAGCCGGATGGCGGCGTGGATGACAACCGGGTGCGGTTGAAATTCTCCTACCGTGGTGTCATCGACGATCCTCCCCGTGATCCGCGTCACCTGCGGTTTGTCACCCCGAGCGAGACCTCCGGTCACATCGGCCCGGAGGGAGTCTATTTGAGTAGTGAAAGCCAGTGGTACCCCGACCTCGACGATTCGTTGGCCACGTACGACGTGAGGATCACGGTGCCGGAAGGATGGTCCGCCGTCACGCAAGGAACGGCCCAATCCGATCCCGCACACTGGATAGTCTCCACCAAGAGTGAAGCGCTGACGGTGGTCGCCAACCGATTTGTGGTCAAGACCCGTCCCTGGAACGCGCAATCAGGTCAGACAGTTCTCCTGGCCACCTATCTGTTTCCGGATGAAGCGGCGCTGGCGGATGAGTATCTCGATGCGTCGGCCCGCTATCTCGATGCCTATATCCCACTGCTCGGCCCCTATCCGTTTACGCAGTTCGCGGTCGTCGAGAATTTTTTTCCCAGCGGCCTGGGCATGCCGTCGTTTACGCTGTTAGGGAGCGGGGTGATCAAGCGGCACTATACCCAGCCCTATGCGTTGGGGCATGAAATCGTCCATTCCTGGATCGGCAACGGGGTGTTCAACCGGGTGAGTCGTGGGAATTGGGTGGAGGGGCTGACGACGTATTTGTCGAACTACTATTACCATGAACTCACGGGCGACGCGGTTCAGGCGCGCGAGCAGCGGCGGTTGATGCTGCTGGGGTATGCCGTCTACGTGCGTCCCGGCGAGGGATATCCCGTGAAGGAGTTTTCGCAGAAGCAGGATGAAAAGGACAACGCCATCGGCTATCAGCAATGCGCCATGGTGTTTCACGCCCTTCGCCAGGAAGTGGGCGAGGAGGCGTTCTGGAGGGGCATAAGGCAGATTCCGGAGCGATATCTCGGTGCCGTGGCAGACTGGGACGATCTCGAGCGGATTTTCCAGGAGGCGGCCGGCCGCACTCTCCGGTGGTTTTTTGCCCAGTGGATTGAACGGGCCGGTGCGCCGGACATCGTGCTGTCGGGTGTGCGTGTGCAGTCGCCCCGCACTATGGCCGGGGAACAAGGCAAAACTGAGGCGGTGGTGCATCTCGCTCAACGGGGGATGCCTTACCGTGTCTCGATCGAACTGGAGTTTGTGCTCAGCGAAGGGCGTACCCACCGGACGCGGGTGCACCTCGCCGATTCACAGCAGGAGGTCGTCGTCGCGGTGCCGGAACAGCCGCTGGCTGTACGGCTGGATCCCGGAGTACACCTGTTTCGTCGCATCGCTCGATCCGACATGGCTCCGATGCTGAACCTATATGTGACAGACGCGCACCGGACTGTGGCCGTTTCGCGGGAGGGCTCGGGAACGCCGGGGCCGTTCTCCGACATCGTGCAGCGTATCGTCGCGCAGGAAGCGGCGAAGCCATCCATGTCACGCACGGCGGTGGTGGCTGCCGCGGAGGAGGTGTCGAGTGCTGCGCGGGCCGGATCCTGGTTGGTGTTGGGCGGCCCCCGGGACAATCCGGCAGCGGCCGCAGCGGTGCGGCAGTGCCGGGATCATCTTCGGCTGACCGACAACGGTTTTTCCGTTGATGGAAAGCCTTTTGAAGGGGCCGGCATGGCGCTCCTGGCTTCGTGCAGACGGGAGGACCATCCGGGCAGCGTGGTGACCCTGCTGTACGGGGTGACTCCGCAGGCATTGGGGCGTGTCGCTCGGCTCTTGTTTTTCTACGGGTGGCAGAGTTATGTGGTGTTTCAGGACGGAGCCGTGGTAGCACGGGGAGATTGGGAGGATAGGATGAGCGCAGAGGTGTTAAGTGAAACACGGTAATCGATTCATGGCAGGAGTTCTGGGACTGGTGCTCTCCACCGCCGCAACGGGTTCGGCATGGGCAGAGGCGTCAAAGGAAGCCACGCCCGCTCCGTCGGCCGCCCTATCGGGTGAACGACATCTGACGAATGTCCGGCAACTCACGTTTGGGCGACAGAATGCTGAGGCCTATTTTTCCTTCACTGGAAGCAAGCTCATCTTTCAGTCCACGAATAATTGGATGAAGGACACGTTTGCCGCCGCGATGCATCCTGCCGACATCCCGCTCGGCTGTTATCAGATGTACGTGATGGATCTCGGAAGCGAAAAGATTCGGATGGTCAGCACCGGTTCCGGCACCACAACCTGCGGATATTTTTTCCCAGGCGATCGACGGGTGTTGTATTCGTCCACTCACCTGCGTGGGCCGAACTGCCCGCCGAAGCCGAAGCGTGACGGTGGGGCATACCGGTGGGCCTTGGACGACTACGATCTGTTTTCCGTCCGGATCGACGGGCAAGACCCCCAGCGGCTGACCAACACGCCGGGGTACGACGCGGAGGCCACGGTGTCTCCCAACGGGAAGACCATTGTCTGGACCTCCATGCGAGACGGGGATTTGGATATTTATGCCATGGATCTCGACGGGACTCATCCACGGCGGTTGACCCACGAAGTGGGCTACGACGGCGGGGCGTTCTTCTCGCCGGATAGTAAACGGATCGTGTATCGCGCCCAGCATCCAAGCAATCAGGAAGAACTGGATCAGTATAAAGCGCTGCTTGCCCAAAACCTCGTGGAGCCGGGGCGGCTCGAAATTTTCATTATGAATGCCGATGGGGCCGGCAAACAGCAGGTGACCAACAACGGCGCGTCCAATTTCTCTCCCTTCTTCCACCCCGATGGCCATCGCGTCATCTTTTCGTCGAACGTGGACACCCGCAACGAGGGAGGGCGACCCGAGTTTCACCTCTATCTCGTCAATGAGGACGGGACGGGGCTGGAGCGCGTGACCTTTGGCGGGAAGTTCAACAGTTTTCCCATGTTCTCACCGGACGGCAAGCATTTCGTCTGGGTATCCGACCGGAACGCGAAAGAGCCGGGAGAGTTCAACGTGTTTCTCGCCGACTGGGTTCCATGATCGGATCGGGTGACGGGCAGGTTGCGTCGCCGGCGGCGCAACCTGAACCAGCACCGGATTGCCCGTCGGTTCCGGCGGTGATCTTCTCGGCGCTTGTGCTGCTTGGATCGTTCGCCGCGCTGTTTCATGTCGACATTCCCATCCTCAGGTTTCTCCGCTCCCACGATGTGTCGGCGCTTCAGTCGTTAGGCGATCTCGGCGAAAAGCTCGGCAACGGCGGGACCCTCATCACCATCAGCCTCCTCCTCTTAGCCACCGGGTTCTTTCTCAAGAGGCAGGCATGGGTGCGAGTGGCGCTGGACAGTTTGCTGGCGCATGGCGTGGTGGCGCTCGTGGTGAACAGCCTGAAACATCTCATCGGCCGTCCAAGGCCACGATTGACGCACTCAGGCGGGTGGCACTGGTGGCCGTCGCTGGAGTCTGGGCTGGATTCATTCCCCTCCGGCCATACCTCGGCGACGGTCGCCGTGGTGACCGTTCTGGCACGGACACTGCCTCGCCTGCGTTGGGTGCCGTTCGTATTGGCTGCATGGGTCGGGGCCAGTCGGATCTGGAGAGGGTCTCATTTCCCCGGCGATGTGGTAGGCGGGATGGCGCTGGGGTTTGTGGTGGGCTCGATCTGTAACGGACCATTGCGCGAGTGGAGACAGTCCGGTTCAATGGCACTGGTTCGCATTGCGCCGATCGTGCTGATGTTGACGGGCTGCTTCTGGGTGCTCACCCACCGGATTGCCGATCCAGTGATGGATACGGTGTGCCTCGTGGCGGGACTGCTGCTGATAGGGAATGGCTGGCTGGTGCGGATGGGATGGAGCCTTCGCGCAGCCGGGGACAGAGGACCAGTGTCGAATGTCCTTACAGTGCTGGGGCTGGGAGTGGTCACCGGTGCGCCGGTCGTGATCGGGTTGACGGCGCTGCTCTGCGTGGCGCACTGGACTGCCGCCACCGGCGTGCCCGCCTGCGAGTCAGCGGGAGGACGATCCCTGCGTGCGGAAGGTGTGTATGCGCTGGGTCTGCTCGCTGCTGTGGCGGTGGTTCAGCTGCTCAAAGGGCTTGTGCCGTTACAGTAACCGGTCAATGGCCGGGAATGCGTATCGCAGGTTTTTCCGCCTCTTCCGGGACATGGATCAGCGACTGGCTGGCCAACAGGATGTAGCCATAACGCTCCAGCATGACGGGGTAGTCTATCGTTTCAAACGGCAATCGATTGCGCATGGCGGCGGGTAAGAGGATCATGGTGCGCCCCGGTTGAGTCAGGTAGGGCTTGATGTTGGCCTCTTCGCCTTTCGGGACGACGATGGCTTTGCGTTTGGCGTAGAACACGAGCGACGGGCGCGGTTGCCCGTAGAGAATCAGCCGGTCGTTGGGTTCAAGGTTGAGCCCTGCAACTTCAGCCAGCCGTTGCGGGGGCTCGATGACGAAATGGTTGATGAGTGGAAACGTCAGTTGCGTAGCGGCCAGTACCACGAGGGCGAGTGATCCGCCGGCGGCCCAGAAGGCAGCCGGTTTTCGCGTCTCGCTCAACCCGAAATAGGCCACGAGCCCCATGCCCAGGAGGAAAATGGAGGCGACGGCGTAGGGGCCTGGCCCCAGTGTCACTTGTCCAGCCAGAGGAAACTCTTCCACCAATTTCCCGGCGAATTTGGCGTAGAGCGGGGGGAGCAGAGCAAACGCCAGTGCCAGAATGGAGCCCACGGCCGTCATGGTGTGGATCGCGGCCCGGACACCCGGCGCCGCATGGTCGGTCACGCAGCGATTCCAATAACAAGCCGCCAGAATTGCCGCGGCAGGAAACAAGGGGCCGATATAGTGCGGCAAGCGGGTTGAGGAGAGACTGAAGAAGACGAATCCTCCCAAGACCCAGGCGGCAGCGAACCATTCGAGCGCATCGGGCGAGGACTGGGCATCGGCATCGGAGGATTGGTTCGGGGGGAGGGTTCCGGCCCGTTTCGCCTCACGCCAGCTCCGATAGCTCTGGTACCAGGCAAAGGGGAGCAAGCCGCTCCAGGGAAAAAATCCGAGCAGGAAAACGGGAATGTAGAACAGCAGCGTACCGCCATGCCCTTCCATGGCTCCGAGGAAGCGGCCGATCGTATCACCCTGTGCAGATGTCGTATATCGTTCCCCGTGAATGTTCAGCATCATGAGATACCAGGGGAGCGCCAGGGCGACGAAGAGGATGAGGCCGGGAAGGAGATACCCGCGACGACGGAACAGCGGCCAAGTGCGGGTGCTCCACAGGTACAGTCCCACCGCCAGCATCGGAATGAGGAAACCAATCGGGCCCTTGGTCAGGGTCGCCAGCGCCATGCCGACATAGAAGAGCCACATGCAGTGGCGCTCATGCCCTTCTCCGTGCAGACCCAACCAGAAGCCATACAGCGACAGGGTGGTGAAGAAGATCAACACGCTGTCGGTCAGGGCCATGCGACTGAGACCGATGATCTCAAGGTTCAGCAACAGCATCGCCGCGCCGAAGAGGCCGACGATCCGTCCCCGGCACCGCGTCAAAAAGAGATATTGGAGCAGAATCAGCCCCAGCCCGAAGAGCGCCGAGGGAAATCGCGCCGCGAATTCGCTGACGCCGAACAGGTGGTACGAACCGGTCATCAGCCAATACACAAAAACCGGCTTGGCGAAGCGCGGCTCGTAATTGAAGGTGGGGCTGATGTAGTTGCCCGTTTCGTACATCTCGCGGCCGGCTTCGGCGTTACGGCCTTCGTCCCGGTCGGTGAGACCAAGGGAGCCGAGTCCGACGAAAAACAGCACCGCAGCCATCGCCAGCAATAGCACGAGCGCAAGCGGCTGGACGGAGCGGTCAATAATCGGCGCAGGGGTTTGCAAGGGGGGGAACTCTCCGTTCATGTGTGGTTTCATTAGGATTTGGTCGCCGGAGAGGCCGTATCGGAGGCGCCATGGTTAGGACGGTGGATGAGCATGAGGTTACGCAGGTAGACGACACTGCCGATACTTTGTCCGGCTATGAAGACCGGGTCCCGCCGATAGATCGCATAGGCGAGCGTGATCAGTCCGCCGATCATGCTCATGTACCAGAATGCCGTCGGGACACGGCTCTCTGCATGGCGTTCGGAGGCGATCCATTGGACAACCCAGCGCATGAAGAAGATCCCCTGCCCAAGGAATCCAATGATGATCCAGATGGTATCGAGTGTCATAGCGGTGCGGAGGCTGAGGGCGTCTCGGTCGTGCGGTAGTGGTAACGCAGGCAACGGTGCTGCATCCACCGTACGGCCACCAGGTCGTAGAGGCCCTTGAAGAGTCGGTTGCCCACACCGTATTTCGACGTGCCATGCGCGCGTGGGTAATGGCGCACCGGCACCTCGGTGACGGTAAATCCGTGCATCAAGGCCAGGGCGGGAAAGAACCGGTGCATGCCCTCAAACAGTTGCAACTTGTCGACCACCGCTCGTCGAAACAGCTTCAGGGAGCAGCCGGTGTCGTGGACCCGGTCGCCGGTGACGGCGCTGCGGACGCTGTTCGCGATTCGGGAGGAAATCTTCCGTGTCAGATTGTCGTGCCGGTCTTTGCGCCAACCGCAGACCAGATCGAATTGGTGGATCAGCGGGAGCAGCGTGGCGATGTCGGCCGGGTCGTTCTGCAGGTCGCCGTCGATTGTCATCACCAGGTCCCCGCTCGATTGTTTGAACCCTGCATCGAATGCCGCCGACTGGCCGTAGTTGCGGTCGAAGTGAAAGACTTTGACCCAACGATACTGCGCGGCCAGGCTATCGAGGATTTCGGAGCTCCCGTCGGAGCTCCCGTCGTCGATAAAGAGCAATTCGAACGGCGCCGATCGTGACTCCTCGCGGCTCTCAAGCACCTTCACGAGTTGCTCAGTCAGGGGAACCAGATTCTCGCGTTCATCCTTGATCGGGATGACAACGGAAGCCCATGGGCGGGTCGCTACAGTCATGGAGCGGGAACAGTTCCTTCAGGCCGCAGGTTGTCTATCGACACGAAGACTATTTTACAGAACGGGCGGAGGAGTGGTCAAACAGTTCCCGCACAGGGAGACGGGCAGCAGGGCTATTCGATGAGAATCCGCCGATCCACGTCGGCTGAGAAGGTCGGATCGTTCGAGAGAAACACGACCGACCATGGCTGGTCTTTGTCACAAATCCGACGCAGCAGGAGGGTGCGCGTTGTCGGCAGCATGTTGTGCAGGGTCCCGTCGAAGATCAACACCTGCGGCCGTGTCACGATCGCACGGGCCACGAGAATGCGGAGAATCTGGCTGATGGACAGGGTGACTTCCAAGCCGGAGACCGCTGTGTGCAATCCCTCCGGCAGTGCATCGATGTCCCCGTCCAGTTCGACAAAGCGCAAAGCCCATTGGAGATCGGCATACTCGATGCCTGGCCGTCCCAGCGTAATGTTATCTTCCAGTGTGCCGTCGAGCAGCGTGGGATGCGAATCCAGGATGAGGCCGCGCACCCGGCTGATGGAGCTGCGCTTCACTTCGACCAGGTTCATCTCGTTGTACCGGACGAAACCCGTAGTCGGGGGGTGAAGCCCGGCCAGCACCTTGGCCAGCGCGGTCTTTGCGGGGTTGCTGCCGCAGAGTATCGCCACTTTCTCCCCGGGTGACACCTCCAACGAGACGTTCTCGAATATCGTCGAACCATCCGGAGCGGTATAAGACAGGTTTCGACAGGTCAGGCGAATCCCCAAGGCTCCGAACTGCATCTCCGGCACATTCTCCTTCGCCTGCTCCTCTTCTGTCGGCAGCGAAAACACTGCGGCGATTTCCCGGCAGGAGACGAAAGCGAAAAACATGGCCACCATGCGACGGGCCAGCGTGTCCATGTTCAATAGCAGATTGCCCACCAGGACCTCGGCCGCGGCGAATTGGCCCACGGTCAATTGCCCGTCGACGACGAGGAGCCCGGCGGTAATAATCAGTCCGCTGTGGCCGACCACCTGCCAGAGGGCGGCGGCTTTATACTGCCGGCCCGTCAAGGTATCCGAGCGGCGCTGTCGAACGCGGGCATAGAGGCGGGTCAGGCCGTCGGTGCGTTCCAGCAGATAGGGGCTGTCGCCTGCCGCGCGAAGGTGCGGGAGGTTGTGCGCGATGTTTTGAATCCAGCCGAAAATCTGGTAGTGCAATCGGGACATCTCAAGGGTGATGAAGAAGCCGCCGCGGCCGAAGAGCGTCAGCAGTCCGACAAAGCCGAGGATCAGGATCAGAATGTAGAGGGTGAAGTAGGGGTGAAACAGGATCAGCATGGTCACCCCGATGGTGCCGACGACCGCGACATTGAACAGATCCGCCACCATGGCGACCAGTGCCCGGGTGAGCAAGTCGGCCTCCATGAATCGATGCGCCTGTTGCGGTGCGAACGTGTCGTCACGCAGGCGTGGGAGCAGCCGCGTGAAGGCGATGGCAATCCGCGTATAGATCCGTTGCTGAAGGGTTTCCACTGCGCGCGCCTGCAATACGCGGAAGGCGGCGACCCCGGTCAGCGAGCTGGCGACAAAGATAGTCAGCGTAAAGATCATGCGTGGCTCCATGGCAAAGGAAAAGGTGCTGACCAATTCCTGTACGGCGATGGGGACGCAGAGAAGGAAGAGCCCGATCGCCACGGCATACGAGGCGATGATACCGAGCATGGACCGTTCGAGTGTCAGGAGGAGGCTGATGTGCGTGAAGATATCGCGAAGGACTCGGTCCAGCTGATACTGCGGATAGGCCGGGCTGGTTGTAGGCTGTGGGCTCAAAGGCGCTCCTACCACGTGGGGCGCTGGTAGGAGTTATCAGCCGAACGCGGAATGGCGCGGCGGTTCTCGGTGAACTCCATCACCCGGGAAATCGTCAGGACCTGCGCGAAGTCTAGACCGGCATCCCGGCCTCCGTCAAGACAATCGGCGGTTCTCCGCATGATGATGGTGTGGCACCGAGGAGGGGCTAACGCAGGAAGACCGATTTGAAAATCAGCGCGGTGCCGGAGAGAAACAGAAATGCCGCGAACGTGGTCCGGTATCGCTCCGTGCTCATCTTGCTGTAGAGCAGCAGGTCGGTGCCCAGGAACATGCTCACGCCCACGACTATGTATAAGGCGGTCGTGGGGGTGACGATGGCCGATGGACCGAGGGAGAGCCCAAGCGTCAGGAGTTGAAAGAGCGCAAAGGTGCCGTAGGACACCGCGGTGGTGGCGCGGGTCTGGTCTTTGTCGTACGGCTTACTGTGAATGATGGCTGTCAGCAGTGAGCCGCCTAGATTGGTCAAGCCATGCACCATGCCCATCACGGTGAAGTACGTGCGCTCGTACCGTACGAGTGATTCGATGACCCGTTGAAACGGGGCATACACGCTTTTCAGCGCGGCCACGATCAGAAAAAGCCCGACGACGCTGCCGATGTTCATTTTGCGTGTCGTCACCAGCAGCAGACAGAGGATGACGCAGGGAATTGAACGGGTGAGGATCTGGCGGTAGAAGGGAAGATGGATCTGTCGGTAGTCCTTACTGACTTGCAGCAGGTTGATGGTCAGCGAGACGGGAAGGAGTGTGGTCAAGGTGGTGATGAAGTCATAGCCCAACACCAGCAGAATCGGCGTGCCGAACAGCAGCACACCTACGCCGAACAGCGATTGAATGGTTGTGGTCAGGAGGATCGTGGCGAGGATATCCCAATGCATGGTAACGATTTCTCCTCAGGCGAATGGGGCTTCACGGTCGCTGTGGGTATAGCTTAGGGGCAGAGCCGCCGTCAATCGCTTCCGGTGCCGGCAAACGAATCGCTCGAGGCGGGACCTGAGTGCACAGCGGCTAGTGCGTCTTGGCAGGGTCTGATCCGTCGGGTGAAGCGGAGACGGTGAAGCGCATGGTGCCCATCAAGCTCATGTCGTTGACCTGTTCGCCGGCGTGGATTTCCACTTTATAGCGGCCGGGGTTCCACCTGCCTTCCTTGGGGAGCAGGGTGAGATAGCCGGTTTGGTCTTCCAGGGCGATGTACATGGCGTCTTCCGCCACGACTTGTTGTCCCGCGGCTCCAGTGTCCGGCTCGGGATAACAGCGTCCGAATACTTGGAACGATTGATAGTGTTGGTGAAGCTCGAAGACGATAAAAACAGGTTTCGTGCCGGCGAGGAACTGCTCGGTTGGTTTGACGGGAACGATTTCATGAGTCCGTTGAAAGCCCAGTTCTTCATCGAATCCCTCGGCGAGGACAATGCGGCGGAACATGCCCTCGGGCGGGGCGTCAAAATTGTAGGGTTTGGTGCTCTCGGTGCGATTCTGAAAGTCTGGAATCGGCACATTGTGCGTGAGGGGCAGGTCTTCAGCTCCGAGGGAGGAGTCTGAGAGGAGGACGATGAGGCAGACAAGTACGCCTAACACCTGCATCCCGCCTTGGTACACCGGCCTCGGCAGGCCTGTCAAGGAAGTGCGTGGATGAGCGGATGTTCGGGGGGAAGGGCGGTGTATCAGGATGGCGCTGTCGTGGTGCGACGGGTTCGGGAATCATCGGAGACCGGTTGCGGGTGAAATTTGCTTCCTGTTAGACTTCCTCTCTTTCCACAGGGGGACAGCATGGAACAGCACCTGATGACGCAGGTAGAGGATCCCGACGCCTTGCCTCAACCGCTCGGGGAGTACAAGCCGGTCGATTACTGGCAGGCGCATATCAATACTCTGTTCTATCAACTACGGGGCGACCAGCAACGCAGTTTCTATCAGACCTTCACGTCGGCAGACTATCGATTGGCCCATGCGCTGGCCGCCGACTATTTCGAACAAGTCACGAAGCGGGACCGCGCCGCGAATACCTCAACATCCTCGCTGACTCGACGCGCCGGTGAGGCTGCTCCCTCTCCCGCGTTGGCGGCGCCCTTGACGGTCATGGAGTGGGGGCCGGGCAACGGGAATCTCGCCGCGTGTTTTCTCAGTCACCTGCAGCGGCTGGATAAGGCCGGTCAGGTCTATCCCCGCGTACGGTATGTCCTCGTTGATTCCCAGGCTGCTGCCCTGGAGCAGGCACGCTCCCATCCCGATTTGGCCCCTCATCTGTCCAAGGTGGAATCGCTCTGTGCGGACGTCGAGAATCTGGCGACCGTTGCCGACGGGACTGTCGATCGCATCGTCTGCAATGAACTCTGGAATGAGTTGGCGACGAAGCTGATTGTGAAAAAGGGCGGGGAGTATGAAGAAGAACATCTCCGGCCGAACCTCAATGAACGGAAGGCGGCGGCCATTGCCGATTGGTCCGGGTTCCTCCGGGCCTTTGAAGCCAAGGATATCGAGAAGTTGAAGGCGTTTCCGCCGTTTCTGGACGATCTGATCTGGGAGCGCGAGTACCACAAGGTGGAGTGGAAAGATGTGCCGTATCGTAAGACGATCACCGAGTTTATGAAAGCCATCGATGACGAGGTGTTGGTGCCGGTGAATCTGGGCGCCTGCGCGTCAATCAAGGAAGCCAAGCGGGTGTTGGCGCCGAATGCCGTGGGGTTCAGCAGTTTCGACGCCGGGACGGCTGATCTGCGGGTGCTCAACGATCCCGACAAGCCCTGTTATGGTCAGTTCGGAGGACAATACAGTTTCATGGTGAACCTGGCATTGATCCAGGCGGTGGCCAAGCACCTGGGGCTTGCGACCACCACTGTGGAGACGCAACGGGAGTTCGTTGGAAGCCGGCTCGGGACGAACGTGATGACGCTGATGGATGTGCTGGCCTGCCATCCGATGGTCGGGTCAAAAGTGCCCGCCTGGGAGTTGGATCGTCTGACCTTGCAGACCATTCGCGTGTTGAACGACATCTATGAAAGCCCCTATCAGCGCAGGATCGACTTCCCGCTCCGCCACGAGATGCCCGCGCAGGAGCGTGAATCGGCGCAGGGCATTCTGCTTTCGCTCAAGCCGAACGGGATTCCCGATACCATTGCCTATGTCACCGAAGAGGAATTGAGTCAGGCGCAGGTCGAGTTAGAGACACTCGGCTACGAGCGTGAGGCGGTGATGATGGCCCTCGGCGCGCCGCCGAGTCCCATCGAGTACTATCACTTTGCCTTTCGACCGTAGCCTGAGGAGATCGGTCGGACTGAACCCCGCGCCGCGCGGGGTCCGTAGGAGAAAGAGCTTGACTAATCAAAGTCGATTCTATAGCCTTTCCCGCGATTTCGGATAGAAGACCTGTTTTTTTCTAGGGATCGTGAGCATGCAGATACAAGGCACGATTCGCAGGCCCGATCATCTCAGACGACTTCCTTCACGAGACGGCAGTGTCGTCGCCGGGGCGTGGCTATACGTCGTGCGAATAATCGCACAGCTGTAACAAGGAGCATACAGTACCATGTTTGGTTCGTTCGGCTGGATGGAGTTGCTGCTGATTCTCATCATTGTCTTGATCATCTTCGGGGCCGGGAAAATTCCCCAACTTGGCGAGGGATTAGGCAAGGCCATCAAAGGGTTCAAGAAATCGGTTCACGAAGCGGATGCCATCGATGTGACGGCGACCGACACGGAACCAACCGCGACTCAATCCACGGCACAAATCCAGCAATCCGAACAGCCATCCACGCGGCCGCCTGCGCCGCAGGCCGCTGCGGCTCCACCGCCACGGACGACGCAGGGATAACCTGCGTGACTGAGGACGCAGACCGAATGACGGCAGTAGCCTGTCGCAGATACGCCGCCCGGTCTTTACCACAACCCCCTCAGTAGGAACACCATGTTCGGTCTTGGCGCTGGAGAAATTCTCATCATCCTGGTCATTGCGTTCTTATTGTTCGGGCCTAAGCAGTTGCCCGAAATCGGGCGGCAGGTCGGCAAGGCCGTCAAAGGGTTTAAGGAGACGGCAGACGACCTGAAGAAGACGGTTGAGCCCGAACTCAACATGATCCAGCAGGAAATGAAGATGGTGGAGCAGGATTTCGAGTCGTCAATGAAGGAAGCAGAAGAACAGATCAACCATGCAACATCGGGCGTAGAGCACGGGGCAGAGGAGTCGGGTTTGCCCAAGCAGGCCTAATACCAATTCATACTCGCTCTACGGCTGTGAAGGGAGGTGACCACAGCAACAGTACAAGACCGGACGGTGCGTGGGGTCCGCTTCGGGACTGAAGCGGTGTTATAGCCGGATGGTGGGCACCATTCTGGTTCGGCAGACCAACCCCCGCATGCGCGAGTTGGCTTTGTCGTGCAATAGCGGTTGGATGTAGAGGCGGCACCCGGAGTGAAATGGGTACACGACGGGATGCCATCCAATTCACAGGAGGAACGCTATGAACAGCATCCATGGACGGACCAGATGGGGCCGGTTGGCCGCCATCTTTGGCGCTGCGGCAGTTACGGCTCTGCAGTGTCTGTCGCTCCCGGCCTTTGCCGGATTCGAACTTCCCCCGGGCGAACGTATCACCAATCTCCCCGCAATTCCCCGCAACATGCCGCAAAAGGAAGCGTACGAACTGTACGATCCGGTCATCGGTCGGAACTTCGACATCAAGAATCTCTGGATGCGCGCCGATCTGCGTGTGCGTCCGGAAATGCGCAACAATGCCTGTTTCGGCGGTGCTCAGGGAGCGGGCGGGACCTGTAACTCGTTCGGAACCAGAGGGACTGCTCCCGGTGGCGGGAACAAAGGAAACGATTTCTTTGTGCAACAGTGGATGCGTTTGGGCATCGGGTACGATCTCTCGCCGGACGTCAATTTCTATGTGGAAATCATCGATAGCGCGGTCTGGGGCGGCAACGGAAGCGCCGTCAATGCCGGCAACGGCGGCGACCCCTTGAACCATAACGGTGCCAGCGCCGGCGGAGCCGGCAACGGCGGCCGATTGGGCGTTCGTGCCGCCTACATGTTGGTCCGCAATCTAGCAGACATTCAAGGCTTGAGCGTGAAGGTCGGGCGTCAATATGTGGTCTTCGGTAACCACTCCCTGTTCGGCCACTTCGACTGGGCGAACACCGGCTATTCACATGACGGTGTAATGTTTGCGTACCAAACCAAGAACTGGGACAGCTATTTGGGTTGGTTCCGCAATTCGGAGAGTGATCTAGGGCAGGCGTCTCCCGTTGGGAGCGGGGCGGCCAACATCGCCGGCAGCGGGGCACAGGATGCGCAGCGCGATGCCGACATGTTCATTTTCTACAACCAGATTAAGATGGTGCCTGGTATGGTCATCGAGCCCTTCTATGTGTTGTACCAGAACCGCTATGGTTCGGCGGACAACGCGACGCAGGGTCTTGGTACCGCAAAACACTCCAATCAGACCCGGCATATGATCGGAAACCGGATTGAAGTGCGCAAAGGCGGGTTCGATTTCAGCAACGAAATCGCCTATCAATTTGGTCAGATGGGCCAGGCGGGAGCCTGCGTAGGCGAACAGAAGTGTTTGCACATCAATGCCTGGGCGACCAGAAACTGGATCGGCTACACGTTCTATGACACGGCGTGGAAGACCCGCATTGCGTTCAATCTCGATTACGCGTCCGGCGACAGCCGGAACAACACCTGTACCAATGCGGCAACATGTAAATCCGCCAACACGTTCGAAAACTTCTTCCCGACGAACCACATCCACATGGGATACATGGATGTGCAAGCGTGGAAGAACATGCTTTCTCCTTCAGTCAACTTGCAGGCCCGTCCTTCGGCGCGTGACCATATCGAAATTTGGTACACGAATCTGAACCTGGCCAATTCCAAAGATTGTTGGTATCGAGGGGCTCAAGGTTGCTACGTGTTTTCGAACGCCAACAACACGAAGACCCACATCGGCGACGAAATCGACGTGGCCTATACCAGAATGTTCGCCGACGGCAAGGTGGCCCTCCAGGCTGCGTATGGCACCATTTTCGCTGGTGGCTATTTGACCAGCACTCTGAACCAGACGCAAAATCAGCATTGGGCCAATCTGTCGCTGTGGATGAACTTCTAAGAAGAAGCAGTCAGCCTACAGCTTTCAGCTGACAGCATGTGCGCTGATCGCTGATGGCTTTAGCCAAAGGAGATCATGATGAAGAAACTCATGTTCGTAACGCTGGGCGTCGCAGCGCTGGCGATCGGTAGCCAGCCGGTCACTGCGCAGGCTCAGGTCGCGGATGCGATTCAAGCAGTGAACGATGCCATCGTCGAGTTGACCGATGCGCCGGGTCTGGGTAAGCGGACGACCGTCGATCTGGCGAAGCGATGGGGATCCGACCGATCTGTCATCGATAGCGCCACGGCGAAATTGCAGGACGGGCTCAGCAAGGCTCAGTCCGGTGGGGCCGGAGCCGATGCCATGCGCCAGTTGAAGCTGGCGGTGAATTACGGCAAGGCTCGTATGCACAAGGAAGCTCGCCTGTCCGCGCAGGGTGCGTTGCGCCATCTGTGCGTGGCGAATCAAGATCAGGGGCCAGGCTGCGACACCGTGCCGAAGTTCGGAAGCTACACGGCACCATAATCGAACCGTGATGCTCTCTGCGAGACGGCCAGGGAGACCCCCTGGTTGTCTCTGCCTCTGAAGCCCCGCCGGGTGACCCCCGGCGGGGCTTCTGTTTGTAGTCGGGTGCTTCATGGCTTCCGATGCCGATGGTTTGTCGAGAGGTTGATAGGGAGGAAACCGATTGTTGGCTCGCGTGCCCTCCATTGCCGCATGACTGCACCAAGCGGCTTGCCGGTGGTTCCTTAAGCGTCTTATACTCCACTCATCTGCCATGTCTTGTACTGCGCGTGTTGAGTTCTCACCGTGGATGATCTGACCAGGCAACTGGCCCAACAATTCGGGTTTTCCGCATTCCGTCCTGGCCAGCGCGAGGTCATCGATGCCGTGTTGTCTCGTCGTGATGCGATGGCGGTGATGCCGACCGGCCAGGGCAAGTCGCTGTGTTATCAACTGCCGGCGACAATTCTACCCGGGCTCACCCTGGTCATCTCCCCCTTGATTGCCCTGATGCAGGATCAGATGAACGCGTTGAAGGCCCGCAATATTGCCGCGTCGGCATTTCATTCCGGGCTCACCGAGCAGGAACGGGATCGGGTGGTGCTCCATCTCAAGCTGCGGCGCCTGCAGTTGCTCTACCTGGCTCCTGAGCGGATGCAGCATGAACGCTTCCTTCGCCTCTTGCGATCCTTGTGGGTGTCTTTGTTGGTCGTGGACGAGGCCCATTGTATTTCTCAGTGGGGACATGATTTTCGGCCGGATTATCTGAACATCGGCCGGCTCCGCCGCGAGCTTGAAAATCCGCCATGCCTGGCCTTAACCGCCACGGCCACTGCGCGTGTACAGGCGGATCTTTGCGAGCGACTCTCCCTCCAGGACCCGCTTCGACTGGTCACGGGGTTTCGTCGCCCCAACCTCGCCCTCTCGGTTCGTCTCTGCCGTTCGCGACAGGAGAAGTTGGCGGTGCTGGAGCGTATGGTGCGCGAGTGCGAGACAGGGACGATTTTGGTCTATTGTGCCACCCGCCGCGCAGTGGAAGAGGTGGCCACGTGTCTCGGGCGGTCTGACTCTTCTGTCGGGTACTATCATGCCGGGTTGTCTGATGAGGAACGGCGGGTGGTCCATGACCGGTTTTGCGCCGGGCCGCTGCGTGTTCTGGCAGCGACCAATGCGTTCGGGATGGGGATCGATAAGTCGGATGTCCGGCTGGTCGTCCATTTCGACGTTCCTGGAAGCCTGGAGGCTTACTATCAGGAAGTCGGGCGGGCCGGGCGTGACGGACAGCCTGCCTCCTGCCTGTTGCTGTTTCATGAGCGGGATGTGGCCACGCAGGAGTATTTCATCCAGCAGGCGGCGAAGGAGTCGAGTAGTGCGGCGCGTGTGGAGCGCATGAAGACCTTGCTGCAGGATATGTTGGACTATGTATCGGTACAGACCTGCCGTCAGCTCGCCATCCTTGAATATTTCAGTGATGAGGCCGAAGGAGCTTTCGGGCCCTGCGGGCTGTGCGATCGTTGTGTCGTCGTCCGGCCGGTTCGGGCGGCTGTTGCCGACGATGAGGCTGCGTGCGCGAAGGCCGTTCTTGCTGCAGTCGCTTGGTGCGGGGGGAGATTCGGGATCACTCGAATCGTGGAGATACTTCGCGGAAGCCGTTTAAAAACCTTGCTGGCCCATGGTGCAGAAGACTGTCCGGGGTATGGCATGTATCAGGCCAGGACAAAGACGGCGCTGACTCGCCTCGTGAAAGCCCTCATTGATTCGGGTCATCTAGAGGTGGAAGGCCTGGAATATCCCACGTTAGATCTGACTCGCAGCGGGCGTGACGTGCTGAAAAGCCTCAGCTCTGTCGCGGTGAGTCAGGGGGGCGAGTCTGCGACCGCATCGAGTCTCGCGCCGAGAGTCAATGGTCAAGACAGCTCCATCACCTCATCTGTCGATCCGCAACTCTTTGAACGTCTGCGCCAGCTGCGGAAAGAACTGGCCGAGGAAGAAGGCGTTGCGCCCTTTGTGATCTTCCACGACAAGACCCTTCGCACGATCGCCGGGCATCGGCCTATGACGCTCAGTGCCTTACGGGAGATATCCGGCATCGGCGAGGTCAAGGTGGAGCGATATGGTCGCCGAGTGCTGAACGTGGTGAATCCTGAGCCGGGGTAGGCCGGTGTCGGTTCTGTCCTGTCCTTCCCTATGGCGCCCTCGTGCTCTAGGCTTTCAGTCCCCCCGCTTTCCGAAACTGTTCCTGCAACTCGGCATAGGTCCTCGTCACTGGAAATTGTGGAAACTCCTTTGGAAGATGGTCCGGGGGACGGAAGAAGAACCCGGCATGGGCTTCGCCCAACATCGCGGTGTCGTTATAGGCATCTCCTGCCGCCATCACGTGGAAATTGAGGTTCTTCAGCGCGGCGACCGCGTGTTTTTTCTGGTTGGGCTGGCGGAGCTTGTAATTGACGATGCGGCCATTGGTTCCGATCTCCAGCTGGTTACAGAAAATCGTGGGGTAGCCCAGTTGCCGCATCAACGGGAGAGCGAACTCGTAGAAGGTATCGGACAAGATAATGACTTGAGCACGTTCACGCAGCCAGGCGACGAAGTCGGCGGCTCCTTCCATCGGGCCCATGGCATCGATGACGGATTGAATATCGGCGAGCGTGAACCCGTGCTGAGCCAGAATGTTCAAGCGGCGAGTCATGAGCGCGTCATAGTCCGGCATTTCACGCGTCGTAATCTTGAGTTCATCGATGCCGGTCTTGACGGCAAAGTTGACCCAAATTTCAGGAACCAGCACGCCCTCAAGATCCAGGCATACAATCACGGGGTTCTGCATTCATCCTCCTTCTGAAAGTCGTGAGCGTCGAACTCCGATTTATCTGTAGAGTACAGCACGGCTCACTCAGTCATTACCACTCATCGCACAACATTCAAACCTGTCGCCCTATTCGTCACTGCTGCGGCGGGCCTTCTCCTGACTCAGGTACCGCCAGACTTTATCGAGGGCCTTCTCGAATATCTCCGTTCCTGCCCATCGGCGAGCATGCTCAGCGTGATGCTGTTTCGCCCATGTCACGGCGAGAGGGAGTGGAATCAGCCGGGGTGCCGTTCCGGTCAGGTCCGCCCAGAGAAGGCTCAGGGCTGTGCCGATCCGAAGGGCTACGGGCACCGGTCGGATGGTGTGGCTCGTCATGTTCTGGCAGTCTGTGGCCGGCGATGTGACCGCGAGTTCCCGGCAGGCGGCGGGGCGGTCATCATAAATGCTGCAGGCTTCATTCTCCAGAAACGGGCACGGCATACGGAGGGCATAGTAGGCCCTATTCACCGGCTCAATCGCTTCGTCGCTCGGAGGATCAGCAGACTCGGCCAGGGCGGAGAGCTGTGGCAGTAGCCCGGCTCGTGCCAGCTGTTGTTGCGTCAGGTCGAGTTTGGCGAGCAGGCGGTTACGTTCTGGTTGTTCCAGCTGCTCAATCCTGTAGGCGAGGGCAAATGCTTCAGGCGCTGACATCGGGACCAGCATGCGGCAACAGGCCGCGCATCCTTTGTGGCAGGACACGGTGTGGCCGCTCTGTCGTACACGAGTCAGTTCCAGCGCCTGCACCTCCTCGCCGAGACTCCGCATGAGGGGGAGAATGGCGGTGACCGGCACGAAACTCGTGGGGACCCCCACAGCCGTGGACACCTCCCCACAGGGAGTGTGCAGGGAAATCTCAAAGTGTTCCACCAGGGATTGATTGCTCATGGACGCGGTGTCCGACTGTCGTCGTCGAGGTGGTGAGCGGCGAACCCCAATTCCATTCTGCTGGCGCCTATCATAGAGAACCCTGGAATCGAGGGTCAACCGCGCGGTGTGCCGGACTTGCTCCCCATGGATCGTTGGGGATACTCTGTTGTCGATGCGCGTCTCCGGTCATATCATCGGGTTATTGAAGGAGTATATGGGGGATTTGGTCGAGCAGGCCAGACAGGAAACTTCTGCTCACCAGGCCTTCGGCTTTTCGACGCCGCCGTATCAACCTGACCATGCCATTGCCGATTTGTTAGCGATCTTAGACGACCGCATCGAGTCGGAGGGTGTCCAGGTCGGTATGCCGTTGGAGTTTCTGCATGAGATGTGGTGTCGTTGTAACGAGGCCCGCAGTCACGTGATGGACCACGTGTGGCTGGAGACGAGCCTCGGTCAGCCGGGCTCCTCCAAGGCCAGAATCCGGGAACTGACCTACGCGGCGCTTCTCGGGTATCTCGAAGGGGACTCACCCGCGGAATGAGCGCGGCCGACCGGTGGTCGTCCGGCCGTCGCCGGACTCACCATTTCCCGGCGATCCAATAGACGAGGATGCCGATCACCTCGTCGACGGCCTGCGTGGTGAGCAATAGGGCGTTGACGGTGGGAATGAAATCGTAGAACGTCGCCCTGGCCCATGCTTCGCGCGGCCGGTGCTGTGCTTGAAATCCGCAGGCAACCGGCGTGACCACAAGACCCTGCTTCTCAAACAGGCCCGCGGCGCGAGGTATATGGTAGGCGGCGGTGACCAGCAGGATGCGTGCCGGTCCAAGCAGGGCCTTGGTTTCGAGCGCGTTCTCGTAGGTTGTGCGAGATTTCTCCTCGAGCACCAGGACAGATTCGGGGATGCCGAGGCGGAGGGCCCATCGTTTCATCTCGCTGGCTTCGGAGGGACCGGCTCGGGAGATGGTGGCATCACCTCCCGTGAGCAGCAGCGTGGGAGCCAGGCCCTGATGCCACAATTGGGCCCCGCAGGCGGTGCGTTGGCGGGATGCGTCCTTGGCTTCGTCCGATGGCCGCAGTGATCCTTTGTGATAGATCCCACCAGCCAGGACGACGATGGCGTCAAAGTTCGATCCGGCAACCGGTTTGAACGGTGGGTGCCCGGATTCGAGGACTCCGATGTAGGTTGTGGCCAGCATCGGAGTTGAGGTGAGGAGCAGGAGCAGCAGGGTGGAGAAGGCGCAGCGCCTGACCCAGGTCGTCCGTCTGGGTGTGATCGGGAGGCAGGCGAAGAGCAGGGTGAAGAGTCCTGTCACGACGATCCACGACAGAGGATACAGGACATATTTCGAAGCCTTATACACGCCATACCACAGGGGTGTCAGGTCCATAACCACTCCCAGTTGACTGACCGGCAGAGGTTCAGCATACACGGAGGCAGTAGAGACACCAAGCAGTGAGGAGGATTTGATGGCCGGGGGGCGTCAGTATTGGTTGATGAAGTCGGAGCCTGACGTGTTTTCCATCGACGATCTGGCCCGTTTGCCGAACCGCACGACGTCGTGGGACGGAGTGCGGAACTATCAGGCGCGTAACTTCATGCGCGCGATGCAGCCGGGAGACCAGGTGCTGTTTTACCATAGCAATGCCAATCCTCCGTCTGTGGTCGGAATTGCTGAGGTGGTGAAGACTGCCTATCCCGATGCGACCCAGTTCAATCCACAGGATCCGCACTACGATCCAGGCAGTAGGCCTGAGCAACCGCGTTGGGATGTTGTGGACGTCCGGTTTGTTCACAAGTTCGAGACGCCGCTTTCGCTTGATGTGCTGCGAGGGCAGCCCAGGCTCAAGGGGATGGAGTTGCTGAGGAAGGGGTCACGCCTGTCGGTTCAGCCGGTGCGAGCCACAGAGTGGGATCAGGTGACTCGCCTTGGGAGGGGCCGCGCCCACTGATAGGGGTTCGTAGCGGCTGACTCACGGAGGAGCGCCGGGTTCGCCGTCTCAGGGACTAGCTGCGCGCCTTTCCGTCATCCAGGTAGCGGTGTTGCCAGTCCAACCACGCATGTCCGAGCTCATGGGCAAGGATATATCGTCGGCGCGTGACAGGAAGCCGCTTGCGGATGTAGATGACTTTGGCTTCGTTGTCCCAAATGCCGTCCGCGTTCGCATCTTGCCGATCCATCTCAGAGTCGGTGACCTGGCGGATCATGATGTGATAGCCGAATGGAAGAACGACTTTATTTGGTATTCGCACCGTAGTCCTCGCTGCCTTCTCAATGGGCGCTGATGCGCCCTGTTTCTGCACCCGAAATAGCCTAACACATTTCCCTTTTGCGCTCCCCAGTTTAAATAGCATGCAATATCAGGTGGTTACGTGATTGCGGTCGAGAGGGGCCTCATTGAGCGATCCGGTGGGACTGAGCCATGTCGGATTCGGAAGGGAGGGGCTTGAGGATTTCAATTGCACGCGTGGATGGTGTATCATCCGCCCATGGTCGACAAACTGCTCGCACAGGAACTGGCAACTCCCTATCCCTCGGTCGTGCGGATCGTGGGGGTAAAGATTCGTGACCGAGGCGAGGTCAAGAAGTTCGATGCCGGAGAGGCAGCGTTGGCAGCCGGAGATCGCGTGTTGCTCGATGTTGCCGGCGAGTTGACCTACGGTGTGGTCTACGGGGTTCCGCAGGTGACGCCGTTTGTCCCGCCCATGCGCGTAATGCAGCCGATCGTGAGGAAAGCCACCCCGGAAGATGTGGCCACCATCGACCGGTATGAGCGGCTGGCGTCGGAAGGCATGAGGGCCTGCCGGGAGCAGGCGGCAGCGCTTGGGCTCAGGATGAAGCTGGTCGAGGTGTTCTGCTCCTTTCATCGCCGGCAGATGACCTTTGTCTATACCGCCGATGATCGCATCGATTTTCGCGAGCTGGTTCGTGTGCTCGCGCGCCGGTTCGGAGGACGCATTGAAATGCGTCAAGTGGGCGTGCGTGACGAGGCAAGTCGATTGGGCGGAATTGATACCTGCGGACTCGTGTTGTGTTGCGCAGCATTTCTGACAGAGGTCAAGCCGGTGACGGTGAAGCAGGCACGAGTCTTGGGGCTTCCGGTCGACGATCCCAAGTTGCTGGGCGTGTGTGGCCGCCTCAAGTGTTGTCTGCTGTTTGAGGCGATGGAGAGTCAGCCCCTGCGGGCCTCGTCAAAGCCGTCTCCCCTCATTAATCCTTCCCGTTCCCGTCTGGCTTCGTCCTAGTCCATAGACTTCCACTCAAGTGTCGTGCACCGGTCCCCTCGCCAGGGCTCTGATTGTTTCGTGATTTGCGCTCGGACCCCCTCGTGCTTTTTCCTTGGAAGAGTATAATGACTGTGAGGTGCTGAATGCCTCACGTACTTGTGCTCGGGGCCGGAAAAATTGGATCGCTGGTTGCAGCGCTCTTGGCGACCAAGGGGCAATATCAGGTTCACCTGGCCGATTTGACCCTGGATGCCCCAAAACGGCTGATCGATGAATTGGCGCTCTCCACGGTCACCCCCTGTGCCTTGGATGTGCGTCGGGTCGCGTCGGTTGAAGCCTATGTGACCTCCCATCGGTTTGATGCCGTTCTCTCCGGGCTTCCCTATTTCCACAATCCAGCGGTTGCGGAACTCGCACGGGCTCATCGCCTGCACTATTTTGACCTGACTGAGGACGTGGCCGTGACGGAGCGCGTGAAGGTAATCAGCGAAGGGGCTGATCGGGCCTTCATGCCGCAATGCGGTTTGGCGCCTGGGTTTATCAGTATCGTGACCAACGATCTGATTGGCCGCTTCGATTCTATCGACCATGTGAAGATGCGTGTCGGCGCGCTGCCGGTTCATCCGAGCAATGCGTTGAAATACTCCCTCACATGGTCCACAGACGGGCTCCTGAATGAGTATGGGAACCCCTGTGTCGGCATCGAGGGTGGGCAGGAAGTTCGGCTGCAACCCCTGGAAGGATACGAAACCATTGAGTTGGATGGGCTGTTGTACGAAGCGTTCAATACATCCGGCGGGCTCGGGACGCTGGCGGATACCTATCGGGGACGGGTCCGCACCATGAACTATAAGACATTGCGGTATCCGGGCCATTGCGAAAAAATTCAATTTCTTATGAACGATCTGAAACTGAACGAGGATCGGGACACGCTGAAACGCATTCTGGAACGAGCGATTCCGCAGACATATCAAGACGTCGTCTTGATCTATGCTTCGGTGACCGGGACCCGGCAGGGTGAGCTATTCGAGGAAACCTACGTCAAGAAGGTCTATCCACGGATCCTGATGGGGCGGCTCTGGTCCGCGATTCAAGTGACTACTGCCTCGTCGTTGTGTTGTGTCGCCGATCTTGTCCTGGCAAGTCCATCGGACTATCGTGGCTTTGTGAGACAAGAAGATGTCCCCCTGCAGGATGTGTTGGACAATCGCTTTGGAGAGTGCTTTCGTTCCTGACGGATCATGACAACGGCGGAACTGTTCAGGTCATTAGGATTGTCGCAGGATCAGCCGGGAGGGTGTCTCTCCTCGCCCGCGTGGACCGTTACGGCGGGTGCGGGAGTGGTGGAGTCACGAAATCCGTCGAATGGCACGGTATTGGGCCATGTCTCTGGTTGCTCCGACGCAGACTACACCATGTTCGTCGACAGTCTGTGCCAACGGCAGGCCTCGTGGAGGCAGGTGCCGGCTCCCAAGCGAGGCGAGGTGATTCGTCTGATTGGGCAGGCGCTAAGGGAACACAAAGATGCACTGGGGACTCTCGTGTCCCTGGAAGTGGGGAAGATCAAAGCCGAGGGTGACGGCGAAGTCCAGGAGATGATCGATATGGCGGACTTTGCGGTGGGGCTCTCCCGAATGTTGTACGGGCAGACCATGCATTCGGAGCGTCCTCGCCACCGGATGTACGAACAATGGCATCCCCTGGGTGTCGTGGGGGTGATCACCGCGTTTAATTTTCCCGTTGCCGTCTGGGCCTGGAATGCGTTCATCGCCGCCGTCGCCGGTAACACGGTTCTCTGGAAGCCCTCGCCGAAGGCCCCGCTCTGTGCGCTGGCCGTGCAGCATCTTTGCAGTCGTGTGCTGGAAGACGCCGGGTACCCCGGGGTCTTCCAGCTGCTCACCACGGATCAGATCGACCTCGCCGATCGGATGATTCGTGACGAGCGACTTCCCTTGATCTCATTTACCGGGTCGGTGCCGGTGGGCCGGCATGTGGCGGAAGTAGTAGGGCGTCGCCTGGGCCGCAGCCTGTTGGAATTAAGCGGCAATAATGCCCTGATTGTGGATGAGACGGCAGATCTGGAGTTGGCTACACGCGCGATTCTCTTCGGCGCGGTCGGGACAGCGGGGCAGCGTTGCACGAGTACGAGACGCGTGATCGTGCACGAGTCGCAGTATGAGCAGTTGGTGTCTCGACTCCGAGCGGCCTATGCCCAGGTGAGAATCGGCGATCCCCTGACGCCCGAGGTCTTGATGGGACCGTTGATCGATGCGCACGCAGTTGCGAGGTATCAAGCGGCGCTCGAGGCGGTGATCCTGGCCGGCGGGGAGATTCTTTTCGGGGGACGTGTGTTGCCGGGCCCCGGGCATTTTGTTGAGCCAACGATCGTGCGCGCTCAACATGATTGGGACATTGTCCAGCAAGAAACGTTTGCGCCGATTCTCTATGTGATGACCTTTCGAACGCTGGATGAAGCCATCCACATGCACAATGCGGTTCCGCAAGGGCTATCGTCCGCCCTCTTTACCCAGCACCTTCGCCATAGTGAGACCTTCTTGTCGGCTATGGGGAGTGACTGCGGAATCGCGAATATCAATCTCGGCACCTCAGGCGCGGAAATTGGTGGGGCCTTCGGCGGAGAGAAGGCTACCGGGGGCGGGCGCGAGGCCGGATCCGATGCCTGGAAAGCGTATATGCGGCGGCAGACGACGACAATCAATTGGGGAACGGAGCTACCGTTAGCGCAGGGCGTGACGTTTGGGCGAATGGAAGAAGGAGGCGATGATGGGGCAAGCCACTGAACTCGATGCCGTCTTGGCTCGAATGACCGCCGACTTTCTGGCGCATAATAGTGCAGCCGAACTGCTTCGCCAGGCGCTGGACGAGATCGGGGTCGGGTTTGTGCCGGTCATGGATCACGTGACCATTAGAACCATGGACATTGACTGTCGAGCGGAGGAGTTCATCGGGCTGGGATACGGGTATGATGAGACGATTCGCTATGAGGATTGGTACGCCAAGGTCTACAGGAGGGCCGGGTATCCGGCGCTTTTTATCGATCAGGCTTATCCAGATGACAGAGGACAGACGAGCATCATTCCTCGGTGGGTCGAAAAGTTCGGTGATCGGGTGTGGCACCATGTGGCGGTGCGGGTCGAAGACATCGAGCAGGCCATTCTCAGGTTGAAAACGAGAGGGGTCGTCTTTGCCGGGGAGATAGTCGGTGCGCGGGGAGCTCCGTTGAGACAGATTTTTACGGCCCCCGAGATGGTCCATGGCCAGCCCTTCTCAGTGCTTGAGTTGGCCGAGCGGCATCAGGGGTATCAGGGGTTTCTTCCTCCCCAAGCGGACAGTTTGATGCGGTCTACCGTGCGCTGACCCCTTTGGCTCACGTCAATCTTTTCTTCCCGCCAGGGCGTTGCAGAGGTTGTGTTGTTGCTGCTTATCCAGCCTCGACCGACTTCACAAATGTGCGTACAATGCGTGCCTGAGTTGAACCGAGGCGATCGGTTCGGTTTGTTGCCAACCACCTAGGAGGTCATCGATATGGTGCGAGTTGCCGTGCCGCTTCGCGCAATCACAGTACTGGTAGTCGTCAGTGCGTTCGGAGGCGGTGATGGCCTCGCGCAGGCTTCGCCCTCCGGTCATGCTCCTCATGGGACGGTGACAATTGATGGCATGACCGTCCCCGACATCGGTCCGCTCCCCGCCGTCGTTCCCGTCCCCTCCACCAATCTCAATTATGCCGCGAAGATCGAGCTTGGAAAACAACTCTATTTCGATGGGCGGCTTTCCAAGAACAACGCGATTTCCTGCGCCTTTTGCCACAATCCGGGAACCGGATTTGCGGATTCCCGGCAGACATCCATCGGGGTGGGTGGCGGGATTGGGGGACGTCAGTCGCCGACGGTCTACAATTCGGCATTCAACCATGTGCAGTTCTGGGATGGGCGGGCGCGTTCCTTGGAAGAACAAGCTATCGGGCCTATTCATAACCCGGTTGAGATGGCCGAAACGCATGAACATGTGGTGGCCAAATTGGGCAAGGTCAAGGGCTACCAGCAACAATTTCGAGCCGTGTTCGGTACGGCTGTGAATTTGCAGGGCATAGCCGAAGCCATCGCGGCCTATGAACGGACAGTTCTTTCAACGAACTCAGCCTTCGACAAATACGTGATGGGTGATCAGAAGGCGATGGACGAGGCAGCCGCTCGAGGTCTGGCCCTTTTTAAGGGAAAGGCTCGCTGCATTCTGTGCCACAACGGGCCGAATTTGACTGATAATCAGTTCCACAATCTCGGTGTGCCCCAGGTCGGCCCGATGAAGGAAGACCTCGGTCGGTACAATGTCACTCGGGCGGAAAAAGACAAGGGTGCATTTAAGACACCCACGCTGCGCAGCATTACGGAAACGTCTCCGTACATGCATGACGGTGCCTTTAAATCGCTGGAGGAAGTAGTCGAGTTTATGAATGAGGGCGGAGGGCGCAATCCCAATGTGAGTCCCCTCGTGAAGCCCTTAGGGCTGACGCCGGAGGAAAAGGCCGACCTTCTGGCATTTCTCCGGGCGCTGACGGGAGAACCCCTCACGTTTACGATGCCACAATTGCCACAGTGATGGAATTGTGAATCGTTTTCTGAGAATCAGACTCTAAGCATGGTGTATGAAGAGGCCGGTCCTGAGAGCGGACTCGGTAAGCCAACCAAACCATAGAGGAGGCCAACGGTGATGAAAAAAGGACTACTGGCTGTCTTAGCGGCGGCTACGATCGGATGTGCGGGAGTTGCTCCCCAGAAAGCGGTCGGCGGTGAGCCACAGTCTCCGGTTCAAGGATTTGACATTCATGTGCAGGCACCCCATCTCATGCCGAATGGTGAACCGGGAGGTCCCTACCATCACTATTGCAAGGGTATTTCCGATCAAATTCTGCAGTGCTTGCTCTTTGATTCGCCGGATCCAAAAGCCAAGTTAGTGGCGATCGAATACTTCGTATCCAAGGATCTCACGCGGAAATTGCCGCCGATTCAATGGCATCGCCACTTCCATGACCACAAGGTGGAAATTGCGACCGGTCGTGTTCAAGTCCTCGATCTTCCCCCTGATCAGGCCGCGAAAGTGGCGGAAGTTGCAGCCGGAACCGACGGTGTGATCTATCATCTTTGGCAAGCCGGACAAGAATTCCCGGATGGGACGGTATCCTTCCCGCAATCACTCGGACACAAGTTCCCCGGGCATTCGGACAAGTAAGTGCCTTCCTGGCCCAGGCTTCCTCCCAGCCGGAGGAGGCCTGGCCTCAACCAAACTGATCGGGAGCGCGGGCCGACCAAGCAGTAGAGAGGGGCAATGGTGTCCAAACAATGGAAGTGGTGGATTTTCGGTCTTCCCCTATTGGGAGTTGGGGCAATACCGGCGGTAGCAACCGACCAGGCGGTCTTGCGTCCTCGGGTGCCAGCCGACAAGATCGAGGAAGCGAAAACCTGGACGAACCCTCTCCCTGCAACAGCTGAAAACCTGGAAAAGGGGAAGACGCTCTTTCAAGGAAAGGCGTTTTGTGCCACCTGTCATGGCAGAGAAGGCAAGGGACTTGCTGATATTGAAGGACTACGTGGCAAATTGCCGAGAAATTTTACCGATAAGGTCTGGCAGGCGGCGAGAAGCGATGGCGAATTGTTCTGGATTTTGAAGAATGGAAGTCCCGGTACCGATATGGCGTCGTTCGTTCCTTTGATTTTGACCGAAGAGGAAGCCTGGCAGGTTCTGATTTATGTTCGGTCATTTGGCAAGCAATGAGGTCAAGGCCTGGCACGCTCATGCCTGGTCTATGGGAAAGATAGGGAATTAACGATGGTGGGCAGATAAGAATTGCCAGAGACGGCTGCGGTCCGGAGCGGGAAGTCGCAGGAACTCCATGCCGAAGTAGTGCTCGCGAACCCAGCGGATGGCTGCGAGCTCAATGACCAGCGCACGGACTTGGTCAGGCAGCCATAGGCGAACGGTAACGTAACTACCCTCCAGTACCTTGCGTTCACACTCGATCAGGCAGCCGCTCTCCGAGAGATTGTGGATCACTCCCTCTCCAATACCAGGCGCACCGGCGAACATGATCGGACAGCTCGTTTCCAGGCGATCGCAAGATCGCTGAAATGTCAGGGTAGTTCCTGAGACGAGGCAGTCACTTTGAGACTTGATCAATGATGACATGTTGGACTGCATGAGTTGCAGTGTAGGGCGTACAAGAAAAAAACAACATCCCTGCCTTGGAGGGGACTGTGTTGGTCTGGTGGGGGCTCTGCTCTCGACCTGGAACTCCTGCAGGCGCGGTTGACCGGGATCGTCCTCTGGTGGAAGCGTAAAGGCGATGGTGGTAGGACCGGCACTGCCGGGGAGACCTGCTATATAATATGCCGGATGAAGTTTCGCACCCGCGACATACGGGTCGGCGCATGATCGCAAGACAGGGGCAGGTTGGGGGCGTCCGACTCCATTGGATGCAGCGGGCGATCACGAATAGCGGAATTGTTCATTCCCGAATTTGTACAGTATCGGGGCTAGGCCTTTGGCGACCCATTCTGTGAAAAAGCCACTCAGACGCCGATCTTACCGTGCCGTTCTTCGATCAGATGCGACAATCGGGTTTGATGGGGGATGAGTCGTAATTCGAGAAGACGATAGTGGGGCTGGCGCACTATTCTCTTGGCTGCCCGAAACGAAGCGCCGATTGAATCTCTTCACGGCCGATGTGTGAGTGTTCGTCACTCCTGCCACCACACCAAGCGGATCAGATAAATTCCTGCCACATACGTTCCCGCGATGAAAATTGCCCAGAGCATGATCCGATCCTCCTACTTGCGCTGAAATGGACATTGTCTCGGTGGTTGATGACGTAGTGTTTCCTGCAAGAAGCAACTCGCATACCACCGAAGCCATTCTGCTCGACTGGTGGGGACGCGACGATTCCCTTGATCCGCAAGGCGATGCATGTGCCTACCAGGGCGCATTTCATGCCAAGTGTGCTGGTGGTGTATCTGATTCGATAAAAACGATGCGATTTGGATAACGCTGTGGAGCGCTGGAGTTGACCCGCAGGAAAATACCAAGGAACTCCATCGAAAGAATTTCCGTGAGGTGTGCCCAGAGAGTTTGCGTACCGCTCATTGCTGCGATGAGCATGGACGCTTTTTGTGAAGCGGCATTGCCCCGCGCAAGACCGTGTCCTGGTGTGAGTCGAAGCGGACTCCGACTCAAGACGCAGGCAGGAGACAGCTCGGCGATGCGACTGGTACCGGGACAGCGGATAGCAATTGGCTCAGAGCGGCCGGAGGTTCCATTCTGATGGTGTGGCCGTGCCCTCTCAGGAACTCTCTCTTCCGTTCTCAGGTGGCAGCAGATTGAGAGTATTTCTGCGTGTCGTGTGACCGCGTCGTGCTCAGGCGCTGTTCGACCGCGAGAGCGGCAGCGGTGATGGCATAGCTGCACTGCTCGCATGATAAGAAGCCTCCTGTGGGGACGAGGCTATGATGTCTGCAGCGAGGACAATCATAAATTTTCATTGACGTGCTCCTGCATGGGTGACTGATTTCCGGCGATCGGTGAGGTCGAGTCGACGACTCTCGGAGTTTGCATGCTTCATTGGGCGATCGTACGAGGGGCGTGAGCGGGCGAGCAATTGTAAAGAGGGGCGAGTCGGGACATCATTGCGAGCTCCACAGTTGACGCAGCGCCAACGAACGTCCGGCTGATAAAACTCGATGGATTGGTCGGTTACAAGATGTCCCCCGCATCGTGGACATTTCATGGGATCCTCCTTCCGGTCTGCGTCGGATTGTATGAAGCCGCAGGACGGAGCGGGTGAAGCAGGGTCTGACGCTCCACTCGCTCCGTCCTGCGGGTTCGTTCACGCTGCTCCAGAACTGATGGGTAAGGTCAGTGCCGTAATGCCGTCTCGCGAGGGACGTAAACCAACTGTTCAGTTCCTGGTCGCGTAGAAGGCAGAGCAGGGTGAAGGCCAAATATGATATCAATTCTCAAAATCATTGTAGGGCCAAGTCTCAGGTCTGGGAATGTTCACTTTCCGGAAGCAGAAAGATTGGGGAGCACTTTGACGCGTGATCGTCTGGCACTGCTGACGCCGGCCGGTACGATCCGGAAGCAATCGCCCTTGGATAGTCCGTGGCGATCAGAAGTGCTTACGAGAGAAGAGGCCTGTGGAAGAAGTGGGATTTCCGGAAGATATTTGTGCGTCGTTCCGCTGGACAAAGGTTTGCTGAGTGCGAAGGGGGGCTGCGAGCGAAAAGTCGTATTGGGACGATGCGCTCAATCGAGTGATTGAAAAGGTTCCGTGCCAATGGTCGGCCCCGGCACCACCCATGAGAGCTGACTACAGTCTGATCTCGTTGAGAGGGTTGAGGGAAGAAATGGTGGGCCGTGTAGGGGTCGAACCTACGGCCCGCTGATTAAGAGTCAGCTGCTCTACCAACTGAGCTAACGGCCCCACCGGTGTGCACTATGTGTATCAAGCTCGACGTGCCTGACGGAGCGATTGGTGCGCCTGACAGGATTTGAACCTGTGGCCCTCAGCTCCGGAGGCTGATGCTCTATCCAGCTGAGCTACAGGCGCCCCCGTCGATCAGAGGAGGCACATTAGCATAGCGTTTCCGTCTCTGTCTAGGGCGTTGAGGTGTGGCTAGCCCGCATTGCTCATGAGCGTTTCTGTTGCACTCGCCGATCCGCTGTTCTGCAGCCCTGCGGGCGGCGGGCTCGCCCTTTCGGTCCGGCCGCCTCACCGGCGTCCGCAAGCATGGCTCTACTTTTCGTCGAACCGCGGACCTCACGAGGCGGCTTGGCGATTGCGCAACGAACCGTCATGAACAATGCGGGCTAGAGGAATCCGTAGGGTAGGAGGAGTTCGTCGCCGGGTTGGGCTTGATCTTGACCGACTACCAACAAGGCTGCCGCCTCATGCTCGGCCAATCGGACCGATTCGGCTTGAAGGGTCGGCGCGAGGCGGATGATGGGCACGGCAGTTTGGACGGTGCAGGCGCCCTCAACGATTCCGTTGGACTCAGTGGGGATTCCCATGGTGCGACAGGTGACGGGGCGAAAGGCATAGACAAGGCAACTGCCATCGGTTCCAAGGGCAGGACAGGGTAACTCCGCGAATTGCTCGATCATTGCGTCGAGCGTCGTATCGTCCCATTCATCCAGGCAGGGTGTTGAGCGGAGCCTTGGGTAACTCGCTTCGATCATGTCGACTTGACTCGTCGCGCGCACGATGATGGACGTTCGTTGCGGAGGGAGGATGGTGTCGAGACCAAGCCGTAGTTCCTGGGCATCCAGGCGGGTGATGGGGAAGAGGCCGACACAACATGCGCAACAACCCTGGCCGCACGGAATTGCCTCAAGCAGCGAGGCGCGAGCACGTCGGAACCACAGGGAGGCCTCCTCAAACAGGGAAGCGCGGAGTGGTGAGGACACCTCGGTCCCCATGGTGCCTATTCCTCCGGCAGGGAAAGATCGACGATCAGTTGCCCCTTTGGGGAGAAAAAGCCTTGCCGATCGATCTGGACGATGCCGTTGCAGTGTTCCTGGAAAAACTCCAGAATCCAGCCGTTAAAATCGTACCCGTCTTCCGTGATATCCGCCTCCAGCATGCGCGTGGTGAGTATGAAGCGCGCCCGAGTGACGTGTTCCTGTGCCAGGCTGGCTTCAATATCATCGTGGGAAGAGAGGTCCTCCCGGAACTGCCGCTGTTCCTGTTCAAACAGGTCTTGATATGTGCCGCGATCCCGAACGCAGAACACCTGGATGGGCTTGCGATCGCGCGCATACCCCAAAATCACCTGAACCCATGCCCAGTCATCCAGCATGGCGTCGCTCATATCAGGCGGGAGAATCGGCAGTTGTCCTCGAGATTTGAGAAACTCGACGAGTAGCCGCAGAGGAGGGGCATTTTCGTTCTTGCAGAAGACTCGCGAATAGATGACCGCCTCAGGCGCGGTGTCTTCCGCCGGTTGGGTTGTTGAGGGCAGTATGGGAAGTTCTCTGGCCATGAAGACGCCTCGTGATGCTGAATGATACGCCGACTGTCGAGTTGCCAGCTACTCTACTCTCTGGTCTGCACCACGCGCAAGGGCGTGCGTGGTGCTTCTCGCCTGTCGGGATGCGCGCGCCCTGCATGGCGGCTCTTGACAGCCCCCAGGGCTTTGGATACACTCTCGCCCTGTTTTCGGACTGATTCTGCAGACCACGCGCAGATTTCCGGCTCCACCTCTGTACGTACGAGTTTATAGATCGCAGCCCGCACAAGTCAGTTCACTTTCATTCGTTGTTCAAAGGGAGGAACGCATGGCCAAGTCGATGACGAAATCGCAGATTGCTGACCATCTTGCTGGAAAGGCCGGAATTACGAAGAAGACGGCGGTCCAACTCCTGGACGACTTTGCCGCGCTCGCCTATCGAGAGGCGAAGAATGCTTTCGTCGTCCCCGGCATCGGAAAGCTGGTCCTTGCCAATCGGAAAGCGCGCATGGGCCGGAATCCGCAGACCGGTGAGCCCATCAAGATTCCCGCCAAGCGCGTGGTGAAGTTCCGAGTTGCCAAGATGGCCAAAGATTCCATTCTCGGAAAGAAGTAAGCAGCCTGTTCCTCCGCTGACTTTCAGGCCGGTGTTTTCCTTAGGAAAGCACCGGCCTTATTGTTTCATTCGCTCACGTCAGCCGGAGGTCCCACGGGACGACCTCCTAGAACGACGGGGCCAGCCCGCTCCCTCCGGCACCGTCATGTCCCACAAAGCGCACGGCATCTCCATCCTGCACGATGGAATCCTCGCTCGCGATCCGCTTGTTGATCGTGACCAAGACCTTTTTTTCACGTAACAGTTGGAGCATGTGGCGAAGACCACGGCCCTGCCGTTGAATGACCTGGCGAACCGTAACCGGAGCGGGGAGTTCGCAGGCCAAGTCTCGTTCTCCATCCGTGGTCTGGAGTTGTCCCATTAGGGTGATGGTAATCATGCGCTGTGAAACCTCCGTCGACGATGTGTTACGCAGTGCTGAGGTGACGAGTCTGGAGACCGCGGAAAAATTGACTCGATTCAGCGGCCGCGGCTAATATTACCACTATGCAATCCCTGAATATCCAGCGTCCCGGCATGCCGGATCTCCAATTTGTGCTTGTGGTGTCCGCACTCTGCACGTCCGGGTTGGAGACGCTGAACGTGCCGGAAGAGCTCCGTCGAAGAGTCTTCGACGCCTGCTGGGCGTTGGTCAACACCGATCCTCCACCCGTCAATCAGGCGGAGCGCGTGTTGGACCTTCGTTTTGGCACGGAACTCACGCTTGATGCGGTTGTGGCGACGATTCGCCAGCTTTTTGCCGAAGCGGGCATTACGACGCTGACATGGGATCATGCGCCCAGCGACCCGTCACGTCTCAGCAGCCCGGCTGCAGAACCACTCATAGACCGGTTGCACAAATTGTATCCGGATCCGCCCGCGCCTCCGCCACCCGGCCGTTCCGATCACAATTGACCGTTGATCGAATCTCTCAAGGCACAGACCAGGGTTTCGCCGCGATTGTTCCCGGGCAGTTTCCTTACCGGAGCCATTGCCAACGTTTTATCCGCCGAGGTTTTCCTAGATCGAGTTCCCACCTTCGACGGAATTGGGTATGATGGCCACTAGGTCTGTTCCAGGAGGTCTCATGCGGATTTTGCCGACGCCGCTCAGCGGCCTGTTTCAAATCGAGCCCGATGTGTTCGGAGATGCTCGGGGGAAGTTCGTCGAGATTTTTCGTGAGTCGCGCTATGGCGCGGCGGCGATCGACAAGTCTTTCGTGCAAGACAATTTTTCCTGGTCCGTGCGCGGTACGTTGCGGGGGCTCCATTATCAGCTCGGACGCCCCCAGGGTAAGTTAGTCACAGTTGTGAAAGGCTCGGTCTACGATGTGGCGGTGGATATCCGTCAGGGATCGCCGACCTTCGGGCAATGGTATGGGGCGGAATTGTCGGAGACGACCATGCGGCAACTCTACATTCCGCCTGGCTTCGCCCACGGGTTCTGCGTGCTCAGTGAGGAGGCCGGGTTTTTATATAAGTGCACCGATGTGTATTCCCCAGCCGATGAGCGTGGCATCATTTGGAATGATCCGGATCTGGCTATTTCCTGGCCCATCACGACGCCACTGCTTTCGGCGAAAGATCAGGCGTACAAGTGCCTCGCTGATATCATGACGGAGTTGCCACGCTACAGTGGCCGTTAGCCTCGGCAGCGTTTTTTCCCCGGCGCCATTGTTTTCCAACTCTCTCTCATGCTCTCGAGCTTCGATCCGAGGGAGTGGATCCCCCCACCTGTGTGTGGTTCGAAGCAGCAGACGTTCTCTCCCAATGCCTACCGAGCAAGCGCGCGTCTTGCCGTCGGGTAGAACGGCATGCTATGTAGGAATCATTCCTGTCTAGGTACCAATGCCATGACGCTGCATCCGCAGGAAATCGAGGCCCGCTTTCGTCGACAGGCAGTTCGTGTGACGCGTCAGCGTGCGGCAATCTATGCCGCATTAGTCGAGACGACCAGCCATCCGACTGCCGAGGATCTGTACCGCATGGTGACGCGGCAGCATCCGACGATGTCGCGGAATACGGTCTATTACACCCTGGGGGTGTTGCGAAAAGCCGGATTGCTCCAGGAAGTCAACGTCGGGCACGAGGTGGCGCGGTTTGACGGGAACGTCACCATGCATCACCACCTTGTCTGTGTGCAGTGCAGTCGGATCGAGGATGTGATGGATCAGGAGCTGGATCGGTTGGAAATCTCCGCTCGGCAGGCCAGGGGATTTCACGTGCTCGGTCATCGGGTTGAGTTTCACGGCTATTGTGTGAGTTGTCGAGCGGGCAGGCGCGAGGCGTCTCCGTCTCAGGGATAAGCAGCAACAGTATCCATTCATGTAAGGGGGGGAGCATGGGAAACAGTTTGAAAGGCACCAAGAGTCACGAGAATCTCAAGCACGCCTTTGCCGGGGAATCGCAAGCCAACCGGCGGTATCTCTACTTTGCGCGCCGTGCCGATATTGAGGGATACCCCGATGTCGGCGGATTATTCCGCGACACGTCCGAGGCGGAAACCGGCCATGCCTTCGGGCATTTGGATTTTCTGAAGGAAGTCGGTGACCCCGCAACCGGCGTGCCGATTGGGAATACCGAGGCCAATCTGAAATCCGCCATCGAAGGCGAAACGTACGAATACACGCAGATGTATCCGGGGATGGCCAAGACGGCGCGTGATGAAGGCTTCTCCGAACTGGCCGAGTGGTTTGAGACGTTGGCCAAGGCCGAGCGGTCCCACGCCAACCGGTTTACCAAGGGACTTGATAGCTTGAAGCAGCCATAGCTTCAGGCCAATGTCGGCCATGGACGTGTTTGGGGCAGGATGGGGGCTGCGGGATACCGCCGCTCGCGCATCCTGCCTCGGCCGACTCAGGGGGCAAGAATTCCTTCGTGAAAGAACTTCGTCTACTCCAACCCATCGATCCGTCGAGGCTGGAACAAGAAACGCTTCGAATTTACGATGTGTGCGACGGCTGTCGCCGCTGCTTTAATCTCTGTCCCTCTTTCAATACGTTGCTGGATCGAATCGATGAGTATGAAAGCGACGTGGCGAAATTCACTCCCCCGGATCATCACCACGTTGTGGATGAGTGTTACTACTGCAAACTGTGTTTCAACCATTGCCCCTACACGCCGCCGCATCAATATGGGATTGACTTCCCGCTCTTAATGGCGATCTGGAAAAAGCGACTGGCGGCGGAACGGGGCACCAGGTGGCGAGACTGGCTGCTGACGAGGACCGACCTACTGGGACGGCTGAACAGCGCGTGTGCGCCGTTGGTCAATTGGGGACTCGCACAGGGATGGGTACGCCGGCTCATGCAGTCTTTGCTGGGAGTGCACCGTGAGCGCCAGGTGTTGCACTATCAGCGTGAGACATTTGTCCGGTGGTGGGGGCAGTGGGGGAGAGGTCGCAAGCCCGCGACGGGGAAGAAGGTGGCGTTGTTTGCCGGCTGTTTGGTCAACTATCAGTCCACTGATGTCGGCAAAGCGGCCGTACAAGTTCTCGAAAAAAACAATGTTCATGTGGAGTTGCCGGATCAGTCGTGCTGCGGGATGCCGTCGTTTGACATCGGAGACACAGCGGCGATGGTGGCGGCGGCAGAACGGACGGTCGCGTCGCTGAAGCCATGGATCGATCGGGGCTACGATGTTGTGGTTCCCACTCCCAGTTGCAGCCTGATGATCAAACGTGAATATGCCGGCCTCCTGGAGGGAGACGCTGCCCGGCGCGTCGCAAGCCAGACATTCGACATCTGCGAATACCTCATGAAGCTCAAGCGTGAGGGGGGACTGGCCACGGACTTCACCAGGAATCCTGGTCGGGTTGCCTATCAGATGCCCTGTCACTTACGAGACCAAAACATCGGCTTCAAGTCCAAAGAATTGATGGAATGCGCCGGGGCGAAAGTTGACGTGATAGAAAAATGCTCCGGCCATGATGGGTCCTGGTCGGCCAAGACGGAATTCTTCTCGCTGTCGATGAAGATCGCGCATAAGGCGGTCCGTCTGGTGGAGCAGGTCCCGGCAGACCTGGTGGCTTCCGATTGTCCGTTGGCGGGGTTGCAATTAGACCAAGCAGGGGCGGCTGCCCATGTCGGAGGAACGTCCACACAACATCCTATTCAAATTGTCCGTGATGCCTATGGATTACCGAGTGATCCGCCGGCATCTCCGGTTGGGCACAAGTGACGAACGACATGATGCAACGGTTGGCGCAATCTGATGTATTGGGTCCTGACGAGTATGAGCGGCAGCGTGAGCCGTATCGGCGGAGTATTATTGAACTTAAGCGTCGCCGGCGAATCTCTCTGGGTGATAAAATCACGCTCGTCTTCGAGAATCGCGAGACCCTACGATTCCAAGTGCAAGAAATGATTCGAGTGGAACGCATCGTGGACCCGCAGAAGATTCAGGATGAATTGGATGTGTACAATGCCCTGATGCCTGCCCCCGGGGAGTTGAGCGCGACGCTCTTGATCGAGCTGACGGAATCGGACACGATGAAACAGTGGCTCGATCGCTTTATGGGACTCGATCATGGCGAGAAGGTTGGGTTGCGGGCTGGGAGCGAACTGGTCTACGGGGAATTCGAAGGCGGGCATAGCCATGAGACAAAAATCAGCGCGGTGCATTTCGTGCGATTTCGTCCGACTCCGGCCATGATCACCGCCCTGGCCGATCCAGCCGTGCGCGTGGCTCTGTCCGTTCATCATGCCGGCTACGATGTTGAAGTCGAGGTCCCGTGGACCATGCGTCAGGAATGGTTGGCGGACGTGCGGGTGTGAGTGGTGAGTTTTAGTTGTGATTTTTAAGTCGGGATTCATTTATGATCCAATGTGCTCAGCAGGTAACAGGTACAACCTAGCACTGCTTCGCTATGGCAACAGTTCTGCTGAATAAGCGCATTGAATTTTGCGCCTCTCACCGCTATCACAAACCCGAATGGGATGCCGCGAAGAACCGGGCAATGTTCGGGGCCTGCAATAACGATCCTGGGCATGGTCACAATTACATGCTGGAAGTGACCGTGGCGGGCGAAGTCGATCCACGAACCGGCATGGTCGTGAATCTGTTTGATCTGAAGGTCGTGTTGTTGCAAGTGCTGGAAGAGTTTGATCACAAACATCTCAACCTCGACCTTCCCTATTTCAAAGAACAGATTCCGACCTCCGAAAACATTGCGCGTGTGCTTTGGGACAAGCTCGACGCTCAGCGCGACATCGGCACTTTGCAACGGTTGTCTCTCTATGAGGACGAGGATTTGTGCGCGGAGCTTACGGCGGAAGCGGGGCTGGATGTGGCGTCGGTCACCAGACGCTATTCATTCACCGCAGTGTATGAAGGCCACCGCGGACACACGTGGGATGTGTTTGTCTCGGTGCATGGGCCGATCGACCGGGAGACGGGGATGGTGACCGATATTGTCGCCCTGGATCGGCTGGTTCATGAGCGAGTCCTGGTGCCGTTCGAAGGCCACGATCTCCGTATTGCGCTCGCGACGCCATCCGTCACGGGAGCATATCTGGCCAAAGCCGTGTGGGACCGAATGGTCCCGGCGCTCCCGGCAGGGCGACTGCAGCTCGTTAAGCTGGTCCAGACTCGCGACCTCTCCTACGAATACTCCGGTTGAGTCGCAACAACTGACACGTCCATTCCCTGGCCGGCCTCTGGCCCTTGGCTCTGACCTCATCTCGCTTCACCCATCCCGTTCTGCTCAGCCGAGCAGACGCGTTCACGTCACGCTCCGGCTCTTGCCAAGGCGCTCAACGGACAGCGCCTCTCTCGCTGTGACCCAGTGCGTCCTATGCGCGGACAAGAAAGTAGGCGAATGTCGCCAGAGAGAGCAATGCAATCGCGACCAGCAGGCTCCTTGCCAGAGAGAGCGATCGTTGTGTGGTGCGCAAGGCGGTCTGGAGCCCCTCGATGGTGTTGGCTTGAACCTCGATGGTGCGTTGATGGGCATCGATCTGTTCGTGAAGCGCGGAGACGACCGGGTCGATAGTGGCCGGTGGCTCGGCGGGAACGGGTGCGCGGAGTCGACCGATGGTCTTCAACAGCTCAGGGGCGTTGTCCACCACCACGGGTAACAACGTTCTGGCAACCTGCAGTGCGGCCATCCACGGAATGCTCATGTCGACCTATCTTACCCGTTGTTCACACAGACGTCTGGATATTCATGACACAGGGGGGATGCCTAAATCCACCTGCCTGGAGTCGGCAAAAACCTCCTTCCTATGGCGGCAGTTCTTGCCGAGTGACCTCAGTCGTCCCGGTACGCACTCTTCCAACCGACTGAATTGTGGCCTCTTCCATGAGGCGATGTCCTTGGCTCGATTGTTGAAGTGACCGGTTCCCGGTATGGTCGCACGGGTGGATCTTTTCTGGAGGAATGGGCGCCATGATGGCTATCTGGGAATTCTTCAGCCGAGATGTCACGCTCTTCGGTGAACTTCACAGCCCGATGCTGAGCTGGCTCGGTTCAGGTGGATTGATCATCCTGTTTCTCTGGCATGCTGGAAGGTTGATGTCGGCCATCTCCAGTGGACAGGCCTGTTACATGCGAGTGTGGCCCACCCTGGAACGCCTCGTCGCCAGCCGAAAGAGTCTCCAGGCCGAATGGCTCGTGGTCCCCAATCTGAGTGAGATCAAGAAAGCAGCGAACCAAACCGGCGCTCAACCAGAACGGGTCGATCTGGACGATCTCCACACGCTGGACAAGGCGATGCGTGGCGAGCCGCGCCTTGAGCAGGCCTGGTTACACTTTCGAAAGACATTTGTCGTGGAGCGCACGGCGTGGTTCATCGAGCCCAAAGTGTTCGCGACCCGGACGGCAGCGGAATTTTTTCCGCGTGATCTGCTGAATAGCCGGTTGAATCTGGCCTTCTACCATCAATTCCCATCGTTGATTACGGGCGGCGGGTTGTTGTTCACGTTCCTGGCGATTCTCATCGGCCTGAGTAAGTTGCATGCGGATGGATCCCATATCGTCGGCATTCAGGGGCTGATTAATGGGTTGGCAGGAAAGTTTCTGACGTCGATCGTGGGATTACTCTGTGCCAATGTGTTTGTGCTGCTCGAGAAGTCGGCCTTGCACCGGCTGGCGACGACTCAGCAGCAGTTTGTGACGATGGTCGATGAGCTGTTTCCTCGCAGGACGATGGAGCAAATGCTGGAAAACTTCACCCCGGGGGCTGGATCCACCAAGGCCTTAGCCGGCAAGGGCGTGATTCCCGGCGATCTCGGTGATCGATTGGTCGGGACCCTGACCGATCGTTTGAATCCCACTGTCATCGCGCTGAGGGAGGCTGTGGAAGCGCTGGGTCGACGGGATCATGGTGGTCGCGCCGCAGCTCCGGATCGTCTGGCTGAAGAATTATCACGGGTCATGCAGCAGACGATGGCGGCACCGATCCAAGATTTGAACCAGGCGATTCAGACGTTGGCCCGTTCGGTTGAAGATCTCAAGCAGGAGCGCCACTCGGCTCCTTCTGAGCATGAGCGTGAGCCGACCATATTCGATGACGAGTTGCCGCAGCAGGGGGCTGAGGACGTCATTCCGGATGAGGGTATGCTGGGGCTGCGTTGGTTTGCCAACTGGCGGCAAGGGGCGTCCATGAAGGAGGCGGCCTGAGATGCGGACCCATTCGTCGGTGGATTCCCCGGAACATTCGTCGGTGTTGACCATTGGGGTGACGGACTTGATGACGTCATTGGCCGTCATTTTCATTCTTCTGTTCAGCGCCTATGTCACCAAGGTGTCTGAAACCGACGCGCAGACGAAGGTGTCGGTCTCCGACCCCGCGCCGGAGCCGCGTGTGGACAAAAGGGTGACTGAGGACATCAGAGGGGTGTTGCGGGACCATTTTCAGCGGTTTGATTTATCCCTGGATGCCGACTCGACGGACCCCAATGTGGTACAGATTGTCGTGCCCGATGCCTTGTTGAACTTTGAGTTCGGAAAGGGAACGCTCTCCATGGTCGCCGATCGATTCCTTGCGGATGCCATGCCGACCTATGCCGCGCTCTTGTGCGGCGCTATGCGGGATCGCATCGATTCGCTGGTGATCGAAGGGCATACCGACGATCGTGGGTCGGATGTCTACAATTTGAAGCTGAGCCAGGAACGCTCGCTCA
>WIAG01000063.1 GCA_014055495.1 Nitrospira sp. CR1.2 | reverse complement strand
ATCGCGAATCACTGGATCAGGCCGCCACCTTACGGCGCGCACTGGCTCCCTCAGGCGATGCGGTGGTCTACCAAGGCCGCTCGGTCCATCTCGCCTCCTGGGCGAAACGCTTCCTCTTTCGACCTGAGCAGCTCGACCTTCCGGTCTCGCGACTGTCCGGCGGCGAACAGGCGCGATTGCTGATCGCTCAACTCATGTTGCAGCCGGCCGACCTGCTCATTCTCGACGAACCAACCAATGACTTGGATATTCCGACCCTGGATGTGTTGGAGGATAGTTTACTCGACTTCCCCGGCGCGCTGGTGCTCGTGACGCATGATCGGTGGTTGCTGGATCGTGTTTCAACCATCCTGCTGGCCCTGGACGGCACCGGGCGACTCGAATGGTTCGCCGATTATGCCCAGTGGGAAACCGCGCAGGAGCGGGCTGCCGAATTCGAAACGGCCGCGAACGAGGAGAGCACCCCCGACAAAGCGGCGGGGACAGCGACCGTCCGCAAGCCCAAGAAACTCAGTTACCGGGAACAGAAGGAATGGGGCGCGATTGAAGACTCAATCCTGAAGGCCGAGGAGCAAGTGGCAGCGTGTCAGGCCGCCATGCACGATCCGGCAGTCGCGTCGAATGCCGCAGAATTACAGGCGCGGAGCGAGGCCCTGGTGGTGGCACAGGCTGAAGTGGAGCGGCTCTATGCCCGCTGGGCTGAGTTGGATGAGAAACGCGCACAGGCGGTACAGAATTCGTGAGCGGAATTTGGCTGGGGGACTAGGAATCGAACCTAGGTAGCCAGCTCCAAAGGCTGGCGTCCTACCGCTAGACGATCCCCCAGCGCGGTACGGAACCGAGACATCGAGCTGAAGTGCAGGGCGTGGAAAAGGTTTTGGCTGGGGGACTAGGAATCGAACCTAGGTAGTCAGATCCAGAGACTGACGTCCTACCGCTAGACGATCCCCCAACCGGTCCACACAGTAATATAAGCCTCTCCATTGCGTCAAGATCGAGCGCGATTCTTGAGCAGCCAATCAGGGTCTGGATGCCCGCTCGATCCCCTTGCGCAATCGAATCAACGCACGTTCCCGGCCGAGCACCTCCATCACTTCGAACAAGCCGGGGCTCGCCGTCCGGCCGGTCAGGGCAACCCGGACCGGTTGGGCCAATTGCCCCATTTTGATGCCTTCCTGCTCGACCAACTTCTTGAAGGCCTCCTCCCATTCGTGCTTGGCAAATGAGGGGAAGGCTTCAAACCGCTCCGTCAATTTCACCAACAGCGGGGCCTGGGCCGGAGTCAGGAACTTCTTTGCGGCCTCCTCATCAAACGACACGGCCTCGCCAAAGTAAGGCCTTACCCAATGAACCATTTCAACCAACGTTTTGGTTCGCTCCTTCACCAAGACGACCAGTTGGGCAAGCCATTCGATTGATACCGCGTGAACCTCGTCTTTGAGATCGGTCTGTTCGAGCAACGGCACCAGTGCTTCTGCCACCTGTTCAGGCGGATTCGTCTTGAGATATTCGGCATTGAGCCACAACAACTTATCCGGATTGAAGACGGCGGGCGAGGTCTGCACATTCTTCCAGGAAAACTTTTCGATGAGTTCTTCTCGCGAAAAGATCTCTTGATCGCCGTGCGACCAGCCAAGACGGACCAGATAATTGACCATGGCCTCGGGCAGATAGCCCATGTCTTTGTATGCCATGATCGAGGTGGCGCCATGACGTTTCGACAACCGCGTCTTGTCGGAACCTAGAATCATCGGGAGGTGGCCGAAGCGCGGCAACGGGAACCCCAAGGCCTCGAAAACGGGAATTTGTCGCGGGGTATTCGTGAGGTGGTCGTCCCCTCGCACCACATGCGTAATGCCCATCAGCGCATCATCCACCACCACGGAGAAGTTGTAGGTGGGGAAACCATTTGACCTCAGAATGATGACGTCATCCAGAATCTGATTGTCGAACACCACCCGCCCCTTGATGAGGTCCTCCACAACCGTCTGACCCTCCTGCGGGGCTTTGAACCGGAGCGCCGCATCACCGGTCGGCTTGGACAGGCCCAGATTCCGGCAACGGCCGTCGTATCTGGGTGATCCCCCCTTGGCCTCCGCTTCTTTTCGGCGCGCCTCCAGTTCCTCCGGCCTGCACACGCACCAATAGGCATGGCCCTGCTCGAACAACCGCAGGGCATGACTTCGATAGAGATCCATGCGGTCGGTCTGCCGAAAGGGACCTTCATCCCAATCCAGCTTGACCCAGCGCATGCCGTCGAGAATGGCTTGTATGGATTCATCGGTGGAGCGATCCTGGTCGGTATCTTCAATCCGAAGAATAAACACGCCATTCTGCTGCCGGGCGAACAGCCAGTTGAACAAGGCCGTCCGCACCCCGCCGATATGGAGGAAGCCGGTCGGACTGGGCGCAAATCGAACCCTGACCTGACTCATTGCGTCACCGTCGTGTGTGTGGGAAAAAGTAACCGGGAGCTATCTATATCACGGCCTCGAAACGATGTACAGAACAGGGCTGTTCCATTCTGAATCTGTTTTTGCTAAGAACAGTCCATGGCTGAACCCACACAACTTGCTGAAGTCGTCTCGCTCTCCGCGTTGACACCCCATACCACCGAACTCGTGCTCCGCCCGGTTGAGTTTCCCCTGGCGTTTCAACCCGGCCAGTGGATTTCCCTTCAATTGCCGATCGGCGACCATCCACCGCTGAATCGTGCCTATTCGCTGGCTGAGCCTCCGTCACCCAATGGACATCTCACACTCGTGTTTGACCATGTTCCAGGAGGGAAAGGCTCAGGCTATCTGTCGTCGCGTAAGCCGGGCGATCGCATCCCGCTCTCAGGCCCTTATGGTCACTTCATACTCCCCGAGACGGAGGCGCAGCACCTCTTGTTGGTTGGCCGTTATTCCGGTCTTGTCCCACTCCGCTGTATGGTGCGTGCGCTGGCCGGACACAACACCCTGCACGCAACCACCTTGATTGCCCACGCGCCGACCACCAGCGAACAGCTGTATCACGAAGAGTTCACGACGCTGGCCGCGAGGCACTCCAACTTTCGGTATCTGCCGTTTGTGAGCGAGGCCCCGGAGGGCCATGCAGGAACGGTAGAAGCCATCAAACAGCTCGCCGGAAACGGGAAGCGCGTCACGCCGATGATCGCAGGAATCAAGGCGTTTGCGCGCCCGCTCAGGAGCCTTTTCATGGAACTGGGATTCGATCGGCGGGAAGTGAAACTCGAAACGTACGACTAACGCCTCCGCAGACTTCTGCCGCCTCGATCAATGTCCTTCTTTCGCCAGATTCTTATTGATGGCGGGAATTTCCACGATCACATCCATCGATCCGTCCGGCACACACTGGCACCCCAGTCGGGAGTGCAACGTCGTGGCAGGAGCCTCATCTAACTGATCGAATTCATCGTCCGTCCCTTCATTGCATGTCTCCAAGCCTCTCTTCACCATGACATGACACGTGGAACAGGCACAGACTCCCCCGCAGACATGTTCGAGGTCGATCTCATTCCCCATAGCGATATCCAGAATGCTACCAGGTAGTCCTGTCGGTCCGTAGGGAATCTTCTCCGGCAGGACTTCCACCTTTTTCTCGCTCTTATCCGGAAAGATAAAGGTCACGGTGTAACGTTTCGACGGCAATTCGATATCGGCTTTCTCGATGTAGGGATTGGTTCCACCCATGTTGCGTAGCCCCTTCTCTGGTTCAAATTAGGTGATGCGCGGTGTGGCATACGTGCGCTCAACAGCCTGTGAAGCCTGATACTTGTGCATTCTTGATCTTCCGCTTGAAGCCACCCTTGACAGCTCGAAAGATCACATGATAACTTTTGTGCGACTCATTTAGTCGGAGACTATTATAGTCTCCGATCAGAAAGATCGGCAATAGGTCATGTTGAAATTGTCCAAGAAAGCAGATTACGGGCTCATGGCCCTCCAACACATTGCTTCGAATCAATACGGCGATGTGGCTCATGCCCGCGTGGTCAACACCAAGGAAATTGCCGAGGAATATCATATTCCGGTCGAACTGCTGGCAAAAGTCCTTCAAACCCTCTCCAAGAGCGGCATCATCGAAAGCCACAACGGCCCCAAGGGCGGCTATTTGCTCGGCAAGAATCCACGAGAGATCACGATCGCCCGTGTACTCGAAAGCCTGGAGGGGCCGCTCGGGATCATGGATTGCGCCCATGAGAAAGACGGCGACGCCTGCATGCAGCGCGAACACTGTAACATCAGGACCCCGCTCCTGAAAATTCAGAGCAGCATTTATCAGCTGCTGAACAGCATGACGTTGCAAGATATGCTGGGGGGCACCCCTCTGATCACCATTCAATCCGTCGCGACGGAACAACAAGGAGTCGAGCGATGAAGTTCCCGATCTACCTGGATAACCATGCGACCACCCCGATGGACCCTCGGGTGCTGGAGTCGATGCTGCCCTACTTCATAGAAAAATTCGGCAACGCTGCCAGCCGGAACCACGCATTCGGGTGGGCGGCTGAAGAGGGTGTGGAAACCGCACGGAAACAGATCGCCAAGTTGATTCATGCGGACGCCAAAGAGATCGTCTTCACGAGTGGCGCCACCGAATCCAACAACCTGGCCCTCAAAGGCGTCGTGGAGATGTACCACGAGAAGGGCGATCACATCATCACCTCCTCGACCGAACATCGTGCGGTGCTGGACACGGCCAAAACGTTGGAAGCCAAGCGCGGCGTCAAGGTGACCTACCTTCCGGTCGACAAGTTCGGCATGGTGAAGCCGGAAGACGTTCGTGCCGCGATCACCGATAAGACCATCCTCATCTCCGTCATGTTCGCGAATAACGAAATCGGCACGATCAACCCGATTAAGGAAATTGGAAAGATTGCCAAAGAAAAAGGCATCCTCTTCCACTGCGATGCGACTCAAGGTGTGGGAAAGGTCCCGGTCGACGTGCAGGACATGGGCATCGACCTGATGTCCTTCAGCGCGCATAAGATGTATGGGCCTAAGGGTGTCGGCGCACTGTATGTCAGAAAAAAGAATCCTCGAGTGCGTATTGCGGCTCAAATGGACGGAGGCGGACACGAACGCGGCATGCGGTCCGGCACCCTCCCGGTGCCCTTGATCGTGGGGTTCGGGAAGGCCTGTGAGCTGTGCGAACAGGAAATGGCGGCCGACGCCACGCGACTCGCCGCCATGCGCGATCGGCTCCACACCACCATTACCAACGCGCTTGAGGAGGTCTACCTGAACGGTCATCCGACGGAACGTCTCCCGCACAACCTGAATATTTCGTTTGCGTATGTCGAAGGGGAATCGTTGCTGATGGGCTGTAAAGAAATCGCCCTCTCGTCCGGTTCGGCCTGCACCTCGGCCACTCTGGAACCGTCTTACGTCTTGCGCGCCTTGGGGGTCGGAGCGGAACTCGCACATTCCTCCATCAGGTTCGGCCTGGGCCGATTCACACTCGACGAGGAAGTTGACTATGCCGCGAAGAAGATTATTGAAACCGTAACCAAGCTGCGCGAAATGTCACCGCTCTATGAAATGGCGAAGGAAGGCATCGACCTGAAAACCGTGCAATGGGCAGCGCATTAATCTGACACCAACACTTTGACGGATACATCCCGGAGGACACTATGGCCTACAGCGAAAAAGTCGTCGACCATTTTAACAACCCCCGCAACATGGGCAGTTTCAAGAAGGAAGAAGAAGGCGTCGGTACGGGTATCGTCGGCGCTCCGGAGTGCGGCGATGTCATGAAACTGCAAATCAAGGTTCAGAACGACACGATCGTGGATGCGAAGTTCAAAACCTTCGGCTGCGGCTCCGCGATCGCCAGCTCCAGCCTGGCCACCGAATGGCTGAAAGGCAAAACGGTGGAGGAAGCCGGCAAAATCAAGAACACCGACATCGTCCAGGAGTTAAATCTCCCGCCGGTGAAGATTCACTGTTCGGTCTTGGCTGAGGATGCCATCAAAGCAGCCCTTGCTGATTATCAAAAGAAAGCCGATACGAAGTAACTGACAGGAAGGAGCACACGATGGACGCCACCACGAATGCCGATGCCCATGCCCCGGTCATTACGCTGAGCGATGCCGCCCTCAAGGAAGTGAAGCGCCTCATCAATGTCCAAGGCATTGATGAAGGAGGGCTTCGCCTTGGCGTGAAGGGAGGCGGCTGCTCAGGCCTGAGCTACACCATCAACTTCGATGAAAAGATCGGCCAATACGACCAGGTCTATGAGTTCGACGGCGTGAAGGTCATTGTGGACGCTAAGAGCGCCATCTACTTGCAAGGGACCCAGCTCGATTTTCAGAAAGACCTGATGGGCGGGAATTTCAAATTCGTCAACCCGAACGCCAACAAAACCTGCGGCTGCGGAGAATCCTTCTCGGCCTAAGCGAGCGAATGCCGATGGACGAACATACACATAACACCGGAGACCGGCGTGAACTCCGGATGGCTCGCAGCATGTGCTGGCATTGCCAATCCGAAATGGCGGGGGAATATTTTTGCGACCGGTGCGTCAAGGTACAACCGGTTTCGAAGGATCTCGATTATTTTTCCTGCTTTGGGCTTCCTAGACGCCTGGGCATCGATACGAACGTACTGGAAGCCAAGTTTTACGAACTGAGTCGGGCGTTCCACCCTGATTTTTATCAGAACAAGAGTGATGCGGAGCAGACGATCAGCCTTGGAAACTCGGCAATGCTGAATACGGCCTACCGAACGTTGCGGGACCCGATTCAACGCGCCGAATACCTGCTGGACCTTGAAGCCGGTGCGGTGAAGGATATCCGAACTACGCCCCCGGCCGACCTGTTCGAGGAAATTCTGGAATTGCAGGATACCCTCAATGAATTTCGCGCGAGCGATCGTACGTCCGACGATGCCTCCGCACTCCGCTCCAAACTCCACGTTGATCGAACGGCACTCGAGCAACGCCAACGTGAGATGGAAACCCAACTGCTTCAACTGTTCGGCCGGTGGGACGCGTTACAGGACCGCGGTGAAGCGACAGATCAGTCCCGAGCCGAGCGGAACCGCTTGCTCAAAGACATGCGCAGCATCCTGTCCAACCGTACCTATGTCAAAAATATTGTGAATGACCTCGTGGAGACCATCGCCTAACCACCAATGAGCGACAGGCATGGCACACACAGTACTCTCACGGAACGCACCCACGAAACCGGTGCACAGCAACAACGCCACGCAACTCGTTTGACCTCGCTGATTAGGCGACCGAGCCAAACACCCAATTGAGAACCCGTTTCAGGATTGTACTATGACGCGCATTGTCGGCATTGATCTCGGGACCACCAATTCACTCGTCGCCTATATGGATCAGGACACCCCGCGTGTGATCTCGGCCCGCCATGACCGCGGCATGGTCCCTTCCGTCGTCGCGCTGACCGACAACGGGCTCATCGTCGGTGACCCGGCGAAAGAACATCTCACAAGAAGTCCCGAGCGCACGGTCTATTCTGTGAAGCGCTTCATGGGCAAAAGTCTCGCCGATGTCCAGAGCGAGCTCCCCTACTTCCCGTACACCCTCACGGAGAAGGGTGGGGTCATCCGGATCAAGCTGGGCGAGAAATCCTATTCGCCGCCGCAGATCTCGGCCATGATCCTCAAGGAACTCAAGCTTCGGGCCGAAGCCTTTCTCGGAGAGAGCATCAGCAAGGCCGTCATTACCGTTCCAGCCTATTTCAACGATAGTCAGCGGCAGGCCACCAAAGATGCCGGTATGATCGCCGGCCTGGAAGTGTTGCGCATTATCAATGAACCGACCGCCGCCTCGCTGGCTTACGGCCTGCAGAAAAAGACACAAGGCACGATTGCCGTGTACGACCTCGGCGGGGGAACCTTCGACATCTCGATCTTGAAACTGAAAAACGGCATTTTCGAAGTGCTGGCCACCAACGGCGATACACACCTCGGCGGTGATGATTTTGATCAGGTGCTGACCGAGCTGCTCCTGAACGAGATCCGGAGACAGCATGGGCTCGATCTGGCCACACAGCCGGACCAGATGCAGGCGATCCGGCTGGAGGCCGAACGCGCAAAGATTCGCCTATCCGAAGCGCTGCAGACCACCGTGACTCTCGACCTACCCAACGGTCAGGGTCGGTTCAGCCGAGAGCTCACTCGTGATCAACTCAATGAGCTATGCATGGCATTGGTAGAGCGAACCCTCGGGCCTTGCCGTCTCGCCCTCAAGGATGCGGGGCTCACTCCAACTGATATCGACGAAGTCGTCCTCGTGGGAGGATCAACCCGCATGCCGCTCGTGCGCCAACGGGTCCAGGCGCTCTTCGACAAACAGCCACACTGCGATCTGAACCCGGACGAAGTCGTCGCGCTTGGCGCCGCGGTCCAGGCCGACATCCTCAGCGGTGGCACGACCGACATGTTGCTGCTCGACGTCACCCCGCTGTCCTTGGGCATTGAAACGATGGGCGGAGTTATGAGCAGCCTCATCCGACGCAACACCACGATTCCCGCCAGCGCCAAGGAAATGTTCACCACCTATGTGGACGGCCAGACCGGCGTCGACATTCACATTCTCCAAGGCGAACGCGAACTGGCACAAGACAACCGCAGCCTGGCTCGCTTCCGATTGAAGGTTCCGCCGTTACCTGCGGGGGTTCCACGCATCGAAGTGACGTTCTTGATCGATGCCAACGGGATCTTGAACGTCATGGCGAAGGACATGCGAACCGGGGAGAGCCAATCGATCGAGGTGAAGCCCTCGTATGGCTTATCGGATCAAGAAGTCGAACGAATGATCGAAGATTCGTTCAAGTTCGCGGCTGACGATGTCAGCGCACGGAAGTTAATCGAGGCCCGGCTCGACGCGGGGGCGCTGATCACCACCACGGAGAAGTCGTTGGCGGACGGCAGCCATCTCGTGGCACCAGCAGAAGTCTCCGGCATTCGTGCCGCACTTGCTGCCCTGGCCGCAGCGAAGGAGGGCCCCGACCCCCGCGCCATCCGCGGACGGATGGCCGACCTGGAGCAAGCAGCCAAAACCCTGACTGTAGCTATGCTCGACGATTCCTTGAAGCAAGGGCTTCAAGGCAAAAAAATCTCCGATGTGACGGGATCGGCTGAATGAGCGAGGGCCGTAAGCGCACAGGTACCCAGCACTCATGAGTAGCAAGGAGCCGTGATGGATCTGAAGTGGCAGAACGCAGAGGATATCGCAATCCGACTGGTTGAAGAACACCCGACGACCGACCCGTTAACCGTCCGGTTCACGGACATGCACGCCTGGATCATCGCCCTCCCGGATTTCAAGGATGACCCGAAGAAGTCCAACGAGAAGATCCTGGAATCCATTCAGATGGCCTGGCACGAGGAATATCAGGATTCACAATCCTGACCGGCCCCGCACCTCACCATCGTCTCATTGACCGCCGACACGACGAAACTCCGCGATGAGGCACGCCTCTCCGGCACACACATGCCTGCAGCAGAACGCCGAACGCCGCGAGGGAAACTAGGAGCCTGTCCGAGTAATCCCTCGTCGCGAGACGAAGGAGTTGCCGGCGGATGCGAGGCCGCAGGCTCGAAAAAACCGGAAGCCTATCCGCTGAATACGTTGAGGATTTTTACGGGCCGAGAACGAGGCCGATGCAGGCAGACCGTTCGTCGCAGCAGAACGGCATGACTCGGACAGACTCCTAGCAGGCTGCGGAAAAACTCGATGGTTGAGCAACACGCGACCATTCACTCCTGTACCGCATTGGTCTAGCACTCATCCGCAGGATGCGCAAAGAGGCCGTCCAGCAAGGCCGCAGTAAGCGAAGGGGCGAATCGTACTCTTGCGGTACGGTGAGCCGCTGAGCGACGCGAGAACGCCGCTGGCGGACATTTTCCGCACCCTGCTAGGGCTCGGCCACAGGTGATGGGACGTTATCCTGGAGCTGATCCAGCTTGTAAAAATCGGTGGGGTCAATCTTGGATCCGGCGCTCTTCGTCGGCTCAGTGCCTTTCGTAAACAGCTCCACGGTGCCGTGCTGTTCATCCTGGTCGGTGAGCAATGCCGTCGTGGGATCGACCTTCACGAACATCACGCCGTCAGGAATTTCAAAGGGGACGACCGGCAACTGTTTGAGCGCGTCCTTCATAAACGCGATCCAAATCGGCAACGCCGCATGCGCCCCTGATTCGGTTTCGCCCAACGGCCGTCGATCGTCAAACCCCACCCATGCCCCGGTCGCCAGATTCGGCGTGGACCCGATAAACCAGGCATCGGTGAAGTCGTTCGTAGTTCCGGTTTTTCCCGCTACCGGCCGATCGATGACCGCTTTGGCCGCAATGCCCGTTCCTCGCTGGATTACGTCTTCCATCATATTGGTGATCAAATACGCGGTTTCGCGGGAAACGACCTGTCGAGGCTGGACAGCCGCCTGATCCAATGTGCGCCCCCCGCTGTCCTGGACGCTGGCCACGGCATAGGGCTCCACGCGCACGCCCTGATTGGCAAACACCCCGTAAACGGAAACCAGTTCCATTAAGCCGACACTGGAAGAACCCAACGCGAGAGACAAATCGGCGGTCAATGGACTGACAACGCCCACCGTCCGGGAGAAATCGATCACGTTCCGAATCCCGACTTTGTCCAGAAGGCGAACGGTGGCCAGGTTGTGGGAATGGATCAATGCTTCCCGCAGGCTGACGATACCGTGAAAGCGCCGGCCGTAGTTTTCGGGCTTCCAGATTTTATCTTCCTCTTCCTGCTCATACACCACCGGCGCGTCCAACACGACTGTCGCCGGACTCATCCCTTGATTCATCGCCGTGGCATAGATGATCGGCTTGAATGACGATCCCGGCTGACGGCGGGCCAGCACTGCGCGATTGTATTCGCTCCGCGCGAAATCATATCCGCCGACCATCGCGCGAATCGCCCCGGTCTTGGGATCCACAGCCACCAGCGCGCCCTCGACCACCGGTGTCTGCTCCAACCGCAGATGCACCGTCTCTTTTTCAAGCTTCTTCACCCCGACCTCGATCACATCGCCGGGCGTGAGGAGCTGCTTGATGTTCTTCACAGGGACCGCGTCCTTCGTAGGGTCCTTTCCCTTGAGATACTTGGAAGCCCAGGCCATGTCGTCGAAGCTCAGCCGGCCCGTCGTTCCCCCGATCTGCACCAGCACATGATCCTTGGCGATCTTCGTCACCACCCCTTCCATCATATCGCCTTCGGCAAGTTTGACCGCGGGATCAGGGGCCGGAACCTCCAGAGTCGTCAGATCAACCGTGCGCAGCGGGCCACGCCATCCCTGGCGTTTATCCACCTCGCGCAATCCGTGAAACACCGCCGCCTCCGCGGCTTTCTGCATATCGGCATTCAGCGTGGTGAAGACTTCCAGTCCACCTTTGTAGACCATGGCCTCACCGAACTTAGCCACCAACAGCTGACGGATGTACTCAACAAAATACGGGCCGAGGTGTTCGCTGCCGGGCCGGCGAAAATTCAGTTTTTCCGCAATCGCCTGATCTCGATCAGCCGCGGCGATGAATCCTGCCTCGGCCATCCGGCTCAACACATGCTCTTGCCGCTTCTTGGCCCGATCGTACGCTTTGAACGGCGAATAGTGGCTGGGCGACTTGGGAAGCCCGGCCAGGAAAGCCGATTCAGCCAGCGTGAGCGTGGAAAGTTCCTTCCCGAAATAGGTTTGAGCGGCCGCCGCCACGCCGTAGGCGCCCTGCCCGAAGTAGATCTGGTTCAGATACATCTCCAGAATCTGCTCCTTCGTCAGCACCAACTCCATCTTGTAGGCCAGGATCAGCTCGCGAACTTTGCGATCGAACGTCCGTTCCGCCGAAAGAAACAGGGAGCGGGCCAGCTGCTGTGTGATCGTACTGGCGCCCTCGACTTTCCGGCCACCATGTCGAATATTGGTCCAGGCTGCGCGAAGAATGCCGACGATATCTAACCCCGGATGCTCGAAAAATCGCGTATCCTCGGTGGCAATGACGGCCTGAGTCAGGCTCTTCGGCATGTCCTGAATGGGCTTGAGAAAGCGTCGTTCGATGAAAAACTGCCCGATCACCTGCCGGTCATCGGAATAGACACGCGTGACCAGACTGGGCTGATAGTTCTGTAAGGGGTCCAGCGACGGCAGATCTTGAGAAAAATACCAGAGGATCCCCGCAGCGCCGCTACCCCCGAGAACCAGGGCGAGGAGCAGCCCGATCAGGGAAAGTTTCCACCATCGCCAGCGACGACGAGGCTTCTCCGGCTTATCGAGTAAGTGATCGAGTTCGGACATGAAGTCGGATGATTGCGAGGGAAGAGGTCAACCCGCGACACACTCACCATACAATGCACACCCGACAAACTCAAGCAAGGTTCGAATCGGCGGCCGAAGAAGTTTCCGCTGCACATTCCACAACGAGCTTGCGTGAGGATGATTGAATCAGGTATAGTCCATAGGATTAGACGCCTTCCATAAGAAGGCGTCTTTTTTTTGGCACTTTCACGGCAGGCATTGGAGACTATGAACAGCTCAGCCCCCTCATCCACCCCATCCGGTCTGCATGCACCGCAAGGTCGTCGGACCGATATTCGCAACATCGCCATCATCGCGCACGTCGACCATGGGAAAACGACCCTTGTCGATGCTGTACTGCGCCAGACCCACGTCCATCGAAAGATCGACGACATGGGCGAACGAATCATGGACTCCATGGATCAGGAGCGCGAGCGGGGCATTACGATCCGAGCCAAGAATGCCAGCGTCACTTACAAGGGCGTCAAGATCAACATCGTCGATACGCCGGGGCACGCCGACTTCGGCGGCGAAGTGGAACGCACACTCCGCATGGTGGATGGAGTGCTGATCCTCGTCGATGCGAAGGAAGGACCGATGCCGCAGACGACCTTCGTTCTGCGCAAAGCATTGGCCCTTGGACACAAGGCCATCGTCGTGGTCAATAAGATCGACCGGCCAGATGCCGTCATTGACGATGTCGTGAACCGAACCTTCGACTTGTTCGTCCATCTGGGGGCCAACGACGAGCAACTCGACTTCCCGATCGTCTACGCGTCGGCCATCAAAGGTCTCGCCACACTCGATCTGAAGCAGCCCGGAACGGATATCTCCCCGCTGCTCGATACCATCCTCGACAAGATTCCCGCACCGGCCATCAATCGAGACAGCCCATTCCAACTCCTGGTGCTGGCCCTGGCACAGGACTCCTACAAGGGGAAAATGGGAATCGGCAAGATTCAGTCGGGTTCGATCGCCCGACGGCAAAACGTGGTCACCCTGACGAAGGACGGCGACCAGGTACCGGGGAAGATTTCAGATCTCGCGGTCTTTTCAGGGCTTGAGCGCACCGATATCGAAACGGCGGAAGCCGGTGAAATCGTCGCCCTGTGCGGCCTGGAAGAGGTGAACATCGGCGACACCATCGCCGACCCGAATAATCCGGTCGCGCTTCCGAGGGTGACGATCGACGAACCGACCGTCCAAATGACCTTTTCCGTGAACAACAGCCCGTTCGCCGGACGTGAAGGCAAATATCTCACCTCGCGACACCTTCGCGAACGGTTGTTCAAGGAATTGGAAACCAACGTGTCCTTGCGCGTCCAAGAGACCGACAGTGCCGACCGATTCCTAGTCGCCGGTCGAGGCGAACTCCATCTCGGAGTCCTGATCGAACAGATGCGGCGCGAAGGATATGAGCTTCAGATCTCGCAACCCGAAGTCATTCTGCATCGGGACGGCGACACCGTCACGGAACCGTTTGAAGAACTGACGATCCAGGTGCCGGCGGAATACCAAGGCCCGGTGATCGAAGAGATCGGCAAGCGACGCGGCGAACTCCGTCATATGAAGCTCGTCGGGGGGGAGACTGCGTCGAGCGAAATGCACATCGAATATCACATCCCGACTCGCGGCATCATCGGCCTGAAGAATATGCTGTTAGCCAAGACGCGTGGCACCATCATCATGCATCACGTATTTTCAGGCTATGCCCCGGCAGACGAGAAAGCGCTCCTCGTGGCGCCGCATGGCTCATTGGTGGCCTTTGAGGCCGGAACCAGCACGGCCTATGCGCTGTTCATGACTCAAGAGCGTGGAGAATTGTTTATCGGTGCTACGGTCGATGTGTACCAGGGCATGATCGTAGGCCAAAACAGCCGCGATGAAGACTTAGACGTGAACGTCTGCAAGCAAAAGCAATTGTCCAATATGCGTGCAGCCGGTACCGACGAAGCGCTCGTCCTCACTCCTCCGCGAGAGATGTCGCTGGAGTTTGCCATGGAATACATCGGCCCTGACGAACTGGTCGAAGTGACCCCCAAGCATCTGCGCCTCAGGAAACGGCTCCTGAATCCTGAGGACCGCCGGAAGGCGAAGAAGAGCGCCAAGTAATCCCGGCACATGCGCAGGGGCTGACGTGCGGACGGCATGAAGATTCGGAAAAAAATCCCGAAGCCTGCGCCCGCGAAGCTGCCGTTGTATGTGATCGGCTACCGGGGGCTCCCCCCGTCACTCGATGAACTAACATTCTGGTACGACGCCCACTACGGGGGCCCACTCCTGGTGGCCGATCGTCACCCGGATGGTCGTGCGAGTGCCAGCCACGGCCCGTGGCGCGCCCATATCCTGTCCAGCCTACCCGAGGCAGAGGCCATGCATTGGCAGTCCGTCCTCACCTGGGATCACCAGCAGCTCGGCGTCGTCTCTCCATCCGCGACCGCACCAGGCACCAAAGGCGACACCGTGCTGGTTGCTGCCCGCCTTGCCCGCGGCCTGACATTACTCACCGACGGCACCGCGTTCGATGTCACCTGTCATGAGTATCTGAATCCCTCCGATTGGAACGACCGGCCCTTACCGGTCTTCGTAACCCGCGACCATGTCACCGTCCAGCATCAGGAGACCAATGACCCGGGCTCCGCCTGGTATTACACCCTCGGCCTGACGAAATTCGGCCTGGATGAGCTGGAGTTGATCCAACCACGCGGCCTCCCGGAATCTGACGCGATCGCGCTGCTCGAATCGGCCGCCGACGAAGTCCTGCGGATTGGACACAACCAAAAAGTCGGCAGTAGGCTAGACCTTTTTGCTCTCGCACGCACCATTCACTTCATCAAACATCGCACGACCGCACCGACCGGTCGAATGGTGACATTCAGGCAAATTGGCATCTCGCCCCGCTAGCGAGACGGCGCGAGGAACTCACATATTGAGACATCAACACGTCGGGCCTGCCCCTCTCGCCGGTAGGCCTTCTGGCCCCGTTGACAAGGTTTTTCTGGGCGTGGTACCACGAAAGGGTTTTGCGTCGTGCTGTAGGTCTAACCTAGGAGGATTCTCAATGAGTGATGTGGCTGCAGAAATTAAGGTCGGCGATACCGCGCCGGATTTTACATTAAAGGATCAGGACCAGAAGGACGTCAAGCTGAGCGATTACCGAGGCAAAAGCAATGTCGTCCTCGCGTTTTACCCGCTGGACTGGAGCCCGGTCTGTCAGGGCGAGAACAAATGCCTGACCGATGACTTCCCGAAGTTTCAAAGCGCCCACGCTGAGCTCTTCGGCATCAGCTGCGACAGCTTCTTCTCCCACAAGGCCTGGGCAGACTCGCTGGACCTGAAGCACCGCCTCCTCTCCGACTTCAATCGTGAAGTCGTGAAGAAGTATGGTTTGTATTTCGAGCCGCTGAACTGCGGCAAGCGCGCAACGGTCATTATCGATAAGAACGGCAAAGTCGCCTATGTGAAGGTGCAGGAAATCAAGGTGGCGCGGGAAGATAAAGATATTCTCGCGGCCCTGGCAAAGTTGAGCTAAATTTCTCACGCGATCGAGCGGGAGGGGCAGCAAGTACCTCCCGCTCGATCAGTGCTCAACCCTGAGGAGCGCACATGACCGGCACAGTGCAGGACGTCAGAGACGAGAATTACAAAGAGTTTACCGACAGCGCCGGAGCCGTGGTCGCCTATGGCCTAGCGACCTGCGAGCCCTGCAAGCAATATGATCCCATTCTGGAAGACACCGCCGCCAAGTTCCCGGACATCAAGATCGGCAAGGCCAAGATGCATGTGCCAGGCCGGTGCCGCGAAATCAAGAAAGCCCATACGTTCGAAACCTATCCCACTACCCATTTCTTTGCGCATGGGAAACTCCTCCTGACCCGCGAAGGCGTGGTTGAACCGGCGGAACTCGCCGCCCTCATCAACGATCACCTCTTGAAATAACACCTCCACGTGCCGACGCAGGCCGCCCTCCTCCCCCGATCGAGCCGCTCACTCCATCAAAACGTACTCACGGCTCACACTTCTCCGTGCAAAGCGGATACAATGATTGCGGGCTTCCATATCTGATGCCACAGTCCATCGATTGGATATCACGGCTTGCGACTCATTTCCCTGTTCAACGGCACTCTGGCATTCCTCCTGTGGACGTTATGCGTCGGCGTCAGCCACAGCAATGACCTCTCCACAAGACCCTCACCTCACGATTCATTCCAACCACATTCCGCCCCCAACAGGCAAGCTCGTGATGCGGCAATGATCCTGATTCCCGCCGGCGAATTCGCCATGGGAGATGATCGCGGACAGGATGATGAGCAGCCGGTCCATCGAGTCACGCTCAACGCCTTCTACCTGGATGCCTATGAAGTCACGGTGTCCCACTACGCCGAGTTTCTCCATGTCCAAAAGCCGGAGCCGCCCTTCAAGTGGCACGAAGCGAACCTCAACACCCACGCACGCAAACCGGTCCTCGGCGTGAGCTGGTTCGATGCACGCGACTACTGCCGATGGGTGGGAAAACGACTACCGACCGAAGCGGAATGGGAGTTCGCGGCACGCGGATCCGAAGGCCGCACCTATCCCTGGGGCCACACACACCCGACCAAAGGGCATACCACTGCAGGAAAAACCGCGTGGCGAGGCTATGACACCGTGAGCCATGTGGGACAGTTGGAGCTCGGCAGGACTCCCAACGGGATCTACGACCTGGCCGGCAACCTCTGGGAGTGGGTAGCCGATTGGTACGATTCCACCTACTACCAATTCAGCCCACGCGACAATCCAGCCGGCCCCAAAGCCGGCCCGCTCCGAAGCCTGCGGGGAGGCGCCTGGAACAATGACTCGAAGGCCCTACGATCCGCGAATCGTGCCGGATACGCACCCGACACCAAACGAAACGATGTGGGATTTCGTTGCGCAAGAGACGCGCAACCGTCCGGCGCCCGCTAGAACAGGCGTGAACTGACGGTCGGGGACTCGAGTGGTGGCATGAGCTGACGCGCTGCTGCTAATTGGTCCGTCGATCGCAAGCGAATCTTGAACACGACCCGTCGACTCTTCTCCCGGTCCAATGCGCGGGATTGATCCAGCACCAAGTCCTGTCGCCCTCGACCACTGGCAGACGTCTTCTCCTGAAAGCAGCGATAGGCCCAGGGCGCCGAATCCTTAATGACCTCCAGCCCTTTGACCATCACATTGAGCGAGCGTTCCTGGCTCAGCTTCAAATTGTAGACATCCGACCCACGATCGTCGGTATGCCCTTCGATCACCAGCGAATCGATGCGATCCCGCATAGCGCCGCACAAGAGCGCGGCATAGGTCGG
>WIAG01000149.1 GCA_014055495.1 Nitrospira sp. CR1.2 | reverse complement strand
TCATCCCGGTGTTGGACCTCCGGAAGCTGTTTGGCCTCAGCGGAGGGAAACAGACCACCCAAACCCGAATCGTCGTGGTGTCGGTGCAATCGCGCCTGGTGGGGTTGATCGTGGATTCAGTGGAGGAGGTCCTGCGTGTGCCGAGAAGTGCCATTGAGCCGCCGCCCTCGGTCGGCACGATGGCCGGGGCTGAGTTCACCCAGGGAGTCGGCCGTATCAACGACCGCCTCCTGATTCTGGTGGATCTCAACCGATTACTGCTGGCTAAAGGGGCGAACTAAGGCGATCCGGGGCGAGGAAGGTTGGGCGGGGAGGAGTGCGCCGTTCAGGAGTCATGGGCATCAGAGAGGTCTCCCGGGGAGGGTCCTTGGCCGTTCCGCGCCTCGAGGACCCTTTCCAGCAACTGGATCGACTCCGTGAGCACATCCGACGCGCAACTCAGAGTGACATGAAATTGTTGCATGGCTTCCGGCCAACGCCCCGCTTGTTGCAGCGCCTGAAACTTTCGATGTTGTTCGTCGAGGATGGCCTGTTTCGCCTCAAGCATCAAGCTGTCCGCTGGACCCACGACATCACCTCCATGGAAGACGTTTGTGACAGGCTGCACGCTATCAAAATCGTTTCGAGGCGCGCAATCCCACCATTCCGGCCACATACGGGTACTTTTGAGGAACGTGAACCGCTTGGGGCATCGAGGTAACTGAACCGTGGATATCGCAACAATCCTGGGCATCGTCGTCGCCATCGGATCGATCATCGGCGGGCAGGCGCTCGAAGGCGGACACCTCAGTTCAATTCTTCAGCTGACGGCGTTCATTATCGTTGCCGGCGGCACCCTCGGCGCCTGCTGTGTCCAGAATCCTCTGTCTGTCGTCATTAAGGCATTGAGCGGCGTGACGCTTGTGATTACCAACCCTCCGCATGACGTGAAGGGCACGATCACCCAGATCCTCGACCTTGCCAATGTGGCACGCAAACAGGGGCTCCTCGCCCTGGAGGGGAAGCTCAAAGACCTGCACGATCCCTTTTTTAAGAAGGGCATTCAACTGATTGTGGACGGAACCGATCCCAAGCTGCTTCAGGAGATCTTGGAGATCGAGGTGGAACATCACGAGGAAGAAGGCGTCCATGCCGCAAAAGTCTGGGAAGCCGCAGGCGGCTATGCGCCGACGGTCGGCATTCTCGGTGCCGTGCTCGGTCTGATTCACGTGATGGAGAATCTGGCTGATCCGTCAAAACTCGGCGGCGGCATCGCGGTGGCTTTCGTCGCCACCGTCTACGGTGTCGGCCTGGCAAACCTGTTTTTTCTTCCCATCGCCAACAAGATGAAATTCAAACTCAAAGAAGAGGCCGGGTTGCGCACGATGGTGATTCTGGGACTTGTCGGACTGGCTCAGGGAGAAAACCCCAGGCTGCTACAGGAGAAGCTCGAGAGCTTCCTCCCTCCGCACGAACGCACCAAAGACGATAAGAAATAGCGTCGTTCTCATCACCCGGATCCCACGCGCTACGTTCCACGGTTAGGCAATGGCCAAGAAGAAACACGAAGAACACGAAAATCACGAACGCTGGTTGGTGTCCTATGCGGACTTCATTACGCTGCTGTTCGCGTTCTTCGTGGTGATGTATTCGGTCTCCTCGGTGAACGAGGGCAAATATCGAACGGTAAGCGACTCCATTAAGGCCGCCTTGAATCCGGTCAACAGTACTCCCACCAGCCGGCTGCCCTTTGCCGTCGGCGACGCCAAACCCAAAATGATCAATACCGATATGGCCAGTGCGAATGAGCCGGTCATTCGACGAATGAAGGAGATCCTGAAAAAGATTCACCCCTCGCTGGCCCTCGAGATGCCGGACATCAAGATCGTGGAAACCGGCAACGGCACCATCATGATTTCCTTGCCCGAATCCATTCTGTTTGCCAGCGGGGAGGCCCGTGTTCGCCCGGAAGCGTTACCGTTCCTGAAGGCCCTCGCTGAGATTCTGATTGAAATGGATCGCCATGTCCGAATTCTCGGTCATACGGACAATGTCCCGATCCGAACCGCTCAGTTCCCTTCAAATTGGGAACTGTCGGCCGTGCGTGCCGTGATGGTCGTCAGAATTTTCTCGGAATTGTATGAAGTGCCCATCTCGCATCTCTCCGCCACCGGGTTTGCCGAATCGAAACCGGTCGCCACGAACGATACGCCCGAAGGACGGTCCAAGAACCGGCGGGTAGAAATTATCGTGCTGGAGAAGAATCTGACGGAGGAAACGCTCGATTCACTGCTACCAGGGGAACCACCCCCGGCGCTCCCGTTTTGAGCCGATCTCTCGTTGATGAATAAGACAGGTGGGCCCATCAGGGATGGGCCTTACAGACACACCCGTACGAGTAAAGAATCCTCCAAATCTGACCGATACAGTCTTACGCGGAGACGCGCGTACTTCTCGAAAGGAACCGTTGTATGACTCTCAAGCCGACCGGTGATCTGACGATATTCGAGGTCGGGGCGCTGTGCGAAGAGCTCAAGCAGGCCATTGCGACCCATCCACAGGTCGAGCTCGATCTCTCGGAGGTCGATAAACTCGATGCCTCAGCGATTCAACTCCTGCTTGCTGTTCGTCAATCGGAGCACTGTGTCCTCACGGGGATACCAGATTCCATACGTGCGCGAATGGCTGACATGGGGGCGTAACATCTGGACTGGATGAGTCCGCACGGGAAGAATCACCAATGATGTTCGACTGGTTGTATGTAGCATGCGCGTTCGGTCTGGGTGCGGCTTTGTCCTGGGCCTGGTGTCGGCGACAGAGAGACTCCGGCCAGCCCGAGGTCACCCCCACCCAAGAACACGCGCTGAAAGAGCTGGCAGAGCGTGCGGCACTGTGGGAGCAACTCGGGCATTCGATGATGCCCCTCGTGCTGGTCCTGAATGCGCAGATGAAAAGCGTGATTCATCAGACCGAGGAGGCCGCCACCGATCTCGGCCAACGATTCGGCCTGATCGCCACACGTGCCACCGCCCAGGGCAATGAGTTCATGACCCTCTACGGCGGCGACGGGGAGCTGAACCTCGATACCGTTCTGAAGACTACGGACACCATGCTCGAAGGATTTGTGAGCGATGTCATGAAGTCCTCGGAAATGGCGTTGAACATCGCCAC
>WIAG01000148.1 GCA_014055495.1 Nitrospira sp. CR1.2 | reverse complement strand
GAGAGCTACCGGCTTCGGGAAAAGAAAAAGGCCGGGCTCCTGGGACGGCGTTCGATCGCGGCCGACGAGGCCACCGAGGGCCCCACCTGATCCTCGCCAGTGGACAAGAAGACCGGTGAAGAGGGGATATTCTACATCGGTGATTTCGGGACAACCATCATCGGTGTTGACAACCTGGACACAGTCCCCCGGTCGCTCGCGACTGAAGAGCGTCAGTTGTCGAGGACGTCGTGAGGGTTTGCGGCGGAGCGATGGATAGCCGAGCCGGTGGCAGATCCGGCGAATCGTGGCCGCGGCGATCCGGATCCGATGGACACGCTCGAGCCAAATCCGGGTGCGGACCGCCCCGTACATCAGATCGCGCCGGGCGTGTTCAATCAACGCCACGGTCGACTCCGCAATGCGGCGTGCACGGATCGGCGGGTAGCGCGGAACCAGGCCCACGAGACCGGCGGCCTGCAAGCGGCGGCGCCACGCTCGGACCGTCTTCCGATCCAGGCCAAACCGCCGGGCCGCTCCTTTGATCCCGTAGTCCGTTGCATAGTGCACGATGGCGAGGCGGCTCTTGACGGTGTGGTGATACCGTCTGGGGATCTTCAGTGTCGTCAACTCCTTGGTCGTGATCGTCGACATACTGTCCCTCCTTCAATGGCGCTGCGACTCTAGCGCAGTGGAGGGGCCCATTCTCAACAAGATATTTCAAGAGGCAATCTCAGCGCCCAAGGCAAGCATCGCGGTGCGGTTCAACGGCACTTCTTGCGGAGTTCCTTTGATACGACTCGCGGCTGGGGGAAGACAGGCCAGTACCAATCCTCTCGCTTTTTCATCCAGAAACCCTGGATCCCTTTCAAACTTAGGTGAATGCGCAGGCGGGGAGGAATCTCGAGTGCCCAGCACAGGCTGTCCCTTTGGGGGTACTCCCTCAGCGGAATAGCCGAATAATGGTTTGTGTCCTATGCTTCGTAGTGAGAGAGTGACTCGCTAGGCATGGCGCTCCTATCCAGGACCGGTTGCTGTGAGGATGTCCAAATGAACACTGCCGCTTCTCGACAGACTACGCCCCCCCAACTCATTACTATCGATACCCGCAAACAGCATTCCTACGCTTCCTGTACGGTTCACGCTAAGGCAAACAATTCTTCCAGCAAGCGACATCGGTATCGCATGATCGCCTTAGCATCGGTGCACGCCTATATCGCCGTTCATCTGATTTCCTGGCACGTATTTGGCTTCCAGATTTGGGGCAAGACCGCGATGATGGGTGTGCCCTCTCTCGCCAATGGGACCATCAATGCTGCTGCAATCATGGTCATCCTTATCCTAGGTTCCATCTTGATCTGGGGACGCGGGTTCTGTGGGTGGGCCTGTCATATGCGCGGGGTGATCGAATTTGCTGACTGGATCCTGCGCAAGCTCAAGGTGCGTCAATACCTGAATCTACGTGAAAAAAACGTACTGATCAATACGCCTCATCGTTGGCTCCTGAGGATAGGAGCACTGTTCGTACTGCTTTTGCCGGTCATCATTCTTATTCACAACGTGGGATTCGCCCCCAAAGTGAATGTGATGGCACCGGTACCAATGGCGGATTTACCTGGATACGAAGGCAAGGCCTTTGCCAAGAAGACCGCGTTCTTTAATTTCGACATCAATCCGACGTGGGAGGACTACCTGCTGGCATTTGGCCTGGCGGTGTTTATTCAATTCACGATGAGTGTCGTGATGAACTTGCGCTATGGGCAGGGAGCATTTTGCCGGATCATGTGTCCCTATGCTCCAATGATGGTCCCCCTCATGAACATCTCTCCGGTGCAAGCAAAAATCACACGTGTGGCCCAGTGCACGGGCTGTCGGGATTGTAGTAATGCCTGCCCGCAGGGCATTGATGTTAGTCGAGAAATCTTCCATTTCGATGGAAAAGTCACGAATGCCGAATGCATCAAATGCTACGCCTGTATCGATGCCTGTGACGACAATGTTCTCAAAGACACAGCCGCGCCAGCGGTTCCTCAAACCGATCGATTGAAGCCGTATGAGAAACGTCCTTGGCAGCAGGAAGTGATGCGCAAAGACGGGCGGCTGACAAATGCCAGGCATATGCAAGTGCTCGAACCGCTCGGTCCGGTGACTGATTTCACATCCATGATCGTGGCGCTGATTTGCGGCGGCCTCACGTCACGGTTTGGAGGATTCTGGTTTTATCCGGGAGCCATCGTCTCGTTTATCGCGTTCAGGGAATGCTGTAGCTATGCGAGCAACTGGTTGGCCAAGCGAAAGGAGCAGGATCCCACTTCAGCAGTTGAGATCTAGACCGTCACAAAAAGAGTTTGCATTTTTGTTTGGCTCGTATAAACAAGGAGGCCCGGATGAATACGACTACTAGAGTGCACGAATACTGTAGCTTGTTCACAGAATTTTCAATGTATCTGAAAGAGAAGAAGTCGTATTGGCTAGCGCCTGTCATTTTTGTCTTATTAGCCATGAGTGCCTTGGCGTTTTTTCTTGAAGGCAGCGTTCTGGCTCCGGCCATCTATTCGGTGTTTTAGACTGTGGTGGGGCTGAGTATGGTCGAAAGAACTCTCACGTGACTGTGCATCGCTGTCAATCTTGATAATTGATTCTCGGATGTAGTGAAGAAGCGTCTGATTGTCGTTTTGAAGCATCGGAGAGATTCCGAGAAAGCGAAGTCGGTGGCCACACTTACTTCTCCGGTCGAGAGAGCAATGCACGGGGGGCTATTGTTCCATCCAAGGACTCAATACAACGAGGTCGTGTCAGCCGTCGGCACGAAGCACGAAGTAAGTCCCGTTGAGGTCCGTTAAGTGCGGCCGCATGATGTCAGCCTCTATTGAGATCCGTGCCAGCAGGATGAACGAGGGTATTGCATAACTGCTCTGATCGTGAAGAGTGATATTGACGGTCCCCCGCAAGACTCTCCGGTCACAGGAGAGTCGGTTCAATTGGAAGAGACTTAAGCCAAGTATGTGGTGCGCTCTGAAGATCAATGCGGATAGGCTGGTATCGGAGGGAACGTTAGGTGTGTTTCTCTGTGTGATTCGTAGACATCCTTTCACTTTGTTCCAGCCTGGTGCTGCGCTTGGACGTGCCGCCTGAGTGCCAAGTCTGTTTGGTAGTGAGCCACCTGGAATCGCTCTCTGCCAGGGTCGTACTTCGC
>WIAG01000147.1 GCA_014055495.1 Nitrospira sp. CR1.2 | reverse complement strand
AGCGCCGGGACACCCAAGGCGAACACGAACGCCATGAGCAGTCCCCCAAGCCCTTTGACCCAACCCCATCCCTTCATACGGCACCTCCTTGTGCTGGTGGTGGTTCCGTCCACCCACGCCGCCGGATGACTCGCCGGCGGACGAGCGCCTCAGTAAGTCTGAGGCAGAATCAATTTGATGATCAGGCCGACCGCGAAGCCGCCGAGCCAAAAGATCGCGGTGAAATAGGTCATCGCTTCAATCGCCGGCAGGTCCATAGAACACTCCTTCGCCAATGAGCCGCATGGAGCCGTCCTCATAGACTTCCGAGACCATCAGGCCATAGCGTCCGGTAATTTGAGCGGCCGTGAGGATCTCGCCACTGTCCAGGAGATAGCGCCAGCCTTGACGGTCCTTACTCATTCCCGCTCCGCCGAGGATTCGAACTGGTCGCTTTGGGACGGGCGGTGTCGTTGGTGCTGGGGGAATCACACCCAATGGATTGAGGAGACTTGCAGTCCCGGAAGGACCTGTCCCAGCCACCACATTTGTAGTAGGGGTGGCCCCGGCGGTAGGTATCGGCTTGGCGGAACCCAGAGACGACCAAGGCCGCCAGACCATGAGACCGATCGCGAACAGTCCTGCGGCAATGCCAATGGCAACCCGTGCCGACTTGAAGACGGTATGACTGCGCTTCTCTTCTCGAATGGCGGCGGAGGCATAACTCGAATAGTAGGCATAGATCGCCGGCGAGTAGGTCCCGACAAAGGCCCGAATGACTTCGTGGTCTTCGGGGTTGCCGCGCACCTTGCCCTGATACTTTTTCGACAGACCGACGAACGACAGCTTGCGAAATTTCACCGTCGCTTCAATCAATCGCGTGACGCCTTGCGACATCTGGCGAAAATCCTGGCTCATGAGCAGAATATCCACGCCGTAGTGCCGGTGCGTTTCCAGCCAGCGGAGCAATCCTGGTTCAACCTTCTGCATGGACCGAAAGACGGTCTGCGCTTCATCGATGATGACGGCTGAACCGGGTTCAACATGGGGGAAGGCCTGGAGGACTTCGACGGAGTCCTTCCAAAGCGTGATCTGCTGTTCGAGGACGGAGAGCTCGATGCCCGTAAAGAGCGCGAGTCTATCGAGGTAGATGCCATCGACCGCGATATAGAGCCGACGGCCTTGTTTGACCCAAGGTAAGAACTTCTCGCAGATCGCGTGATAGGACTTGCCTGACCCTGGCACCCCTTCATACAGTTCGATCATCGAAGACTCCTGAGATACACCCAGATCCAGAGCGCTAAGATCACCGTCCAGGCATAGGCCCAACCCATCACCAGCTGATTCATGAGCCCCACCGGACGAAGGGGATGGTTTGCAAAATGAACCGGGTGCCCATGGCGCTCGCCAGGATGGCCAGCGCCTGACTCATGCCCGTCGCGCCCAGCACCCACGCGTATTGATCCGGAATCACCGGCAGCGTGAGCCCTGCCGTGCCGATGGTAGCGAGCGTGCTGTCCGCCACGGAGAGCAGCGAATCCCAGATGCCGAGGCCCCAATCCGTGAGCGAAAAGAAGAACTCCTGCAGCCAGCAATAGATGAGCGTCAAAATCGCCGTCATGTGGTTTGGCCTCCACCGACAAAGATGATGCGGTAGGCGGCAATGGACGCTGTGGCGATGACCAATGTTCGCAGCACGGTAAAGAACCAGGCCCATTGATTGAAGTCCACCTGCTGGCTGCCGAAGAACGCCGACGGTAGCGCAATTACCGGCAAGGTGGACGGCCAGGTGAGGGACTTCAAGAGATTCAGGGTCCCGAGTAAGCCGCTCGTCGCCCAGATGGTTTGATGCGCTTGCAGGACCGTCCCGAAGGTCCGGTTCTCATGTGAGCCGACGGCACACGATGTGGTCGCTTGGGTCTCTTCGTGCTGGGTCGTGGAGCCGTCTGGATTCTGTGTTGTCGTCGTGGTGGTGGTCGTCGTCTGTTGCTGCGTGTTCTGCTGGGGCGTACTCGTGGGAGGTGGGACCGTGTCCACCACGACGATATCGCCAGCGGGCACGGGCTTCGGCTTCACCGTTGTGGGCATCTCGGTTGGTGTGACCGCCTGGGAGATGGTGGTATCGGCCGGCTGCGTCGTGCCGGTGGTGCCGACCGGATTGGTGTGAGCCTCGACCGACTTTGGATCGCTGGCTGGAAGCCCCCCGACGAAGTTGGCCACCTGCTGCTGCGTTGGCGGAATCAAGGCATCTTGAATCGGTGAGGTTGAACCCGGAATGCCTTTTCGATGGCACACATACAAGGTATATCCGCCGACGGCAGGCCCATTCACAAAGAAGTTGCCGGTAAAGAAGACGGCGGTACTGAGGCTCTGAAACGGTCCCACCACCCAGTCATGCTGATACTCGGTATCCACCGCACAGAGCGGGACATTCGTCGCGCTGAATTGAATGGTCGCATTGGGATAGGCGGGATTGCCTGGCGTGTTGGTGCCGAAGCCTGGAAACGTCTGCACGCCGGCATTCGTGCTGGCGATCTGCCAGCCGCCTGGCGTAGATGCGGCGGTTTTCACGGCTGAGAGGTCGCTCTGAGAGTAATACATTTGGGCCAGAACCAGCCCTGCGCTCACTCCGAGCGCTGCCCAACCGACCGGGCCCGCCACCATGCGCACCGCCATCGAGGTGGCCGAGGGTGCCAGCGCCGCCGTTGCAACTTGCGAAGCGAGCGCCGACCGTTGCGCAGCCAGGTACGCGATGCGTTCGGCCTGCGCCACCACCCTCGAATACTGCGTCGCGGTTTGGCTGAAGGCTTCCCCCGGCGCAACGCAAAGTGAGACGAGAAGGGCCCAGACAAACCCGAGATACGTCATGAGAGACAGGACTTTCACAACCGTCCGACTCCAAGGCCGGCGAGGAAGGCCAGCAACAGGACCGCCACGAGAATAATGGTGAGATCCACTGGCCTTCCTCCCCCTGCGATTACTTCAGGACTTCCAATCCAGACAAATCGAAGAAGACGCGGCCCGTCTGCTCGAACTTCCGCACTTCGATCGACGCACGGGCCTGTTTGCCTTCGGCTGTCAACACCGATGATGGTTGTCCCGAAATCACCGATGTAGAATATCCCCTCTTCACCGGTCTTCTTGTCCACTGGCGAGGATCAGGTGGGGCCCTCGGTGGCCTCGTCGGCCGCGATCGAACGCCGTCCCAGGAGCCCGGCCTTTTTCTTTTCCCGAAGCCGGTAGCTCTC
>WIAG01000005.1 GCA_014055495.1 Nitrospira sp. CR1.2 | reverse complement strand
GTCGACCGGTGTGCAGGGGCTCGATTTCGGTGACTGTTGTTCGGTCGGTGCCGTACTCGTGGCCGAGAAGGCGCGCGCTCGCGAAGAGGCCGAGCGTCGCAGGTTGTTGTATGTGGGTATGACCCGCGCCAGGGAATCGTTGTTGTTGTCCGGAGCCTTGCCGAAACGCCGGGTGCGGGGCGCTTTACTGGAGTTATTGGAGGAGGCAGCCGGGGCTGACTTGAACGGAGATGCGCCTATGGAAATCCCACTGGCCGGCGTGGGATTGCGACACACAATCCTCAAGGGGAGCGGCCACGTGCCCGCGAGGGAACGCACCAGGTCGGTGATCCTGCAGGAAGAGGTGGTCGACACAGATGTCGCGCGTCGATGGGAACAGCGAGAGCACATCTGGCATCTCTACCGATCGACATCCCTGCTGGTGGCGCCGTCGGACTTCGTGCGCAAGCCCTTGCCGCTCTCCACGGGAGAACCGGCAGCGGGGGGGCAACGCTTTGCCGGGAATGTCTTCGGGACCCTGGTCCACCGTGTGCTTCAGCATTGGGACTTTTCCGGAGACGTGGAATCCCAACTGGCGGCCGTGACGGTGCCATCCCTCGCGCGTGACGCACAGGATGGGCGGGATCAGCAAGCCTTGTTGGATGAAATCCGCCAGCTCCTGCGTAAGTTTGCTGGATCTGATCCCTATGCCCGTCTGCGCCGGGCGACGGTGATCGGGCGGGAGGTGCCGTTTCTGATGCCATGGAACGATGGCGGGCAAATCCTGGAGGGGGTCATCGATGTACTCTATCACCTCGACGGGCAGCTCTGGATTGCAGATTATAAGACAGATATGATTCCGCGCGATCAGGTGGAGACGCGGGCTGAGGCCTATCGGGAACAGGCCAGATTGTATCGAGAGGCGGTCGCCCGCTCCCTGAGAGAGCCGGTTGCAGGATTTGAATTCCTATTCCTCCGGCACGGAGTCGCGATCACAGTGTAACGAAGGGAGGGGCCATGCGGCGCATGTTCTGGGCGACGGTGGCGGTCGTGGCAGTCATCGGGTGTGTGGGACCACGCAAACCGGAGGTGCGACCGCTTCACGCACCGGCCGGCACGACTGCGGCAGTCAGTCAGCAATTGGAGCAGGGGAATCGGTTATTGGCGCAGGAGGACTGGGTCGGGGCCCGGCAGGTCTATCTCGACACGATCCAGGCCGACCCCACATTGGCGGAAGCCCATTACAATCTGGCCTTAGTCTTGGATAAAGTGGGCGAGAGGGCCGAAGCCAGGAAACACTATGTCGCCGCGGCAAATCTGGCTCCCGGGAACAAGGTGATCTGGGATGCTCCGCCACTGCGGAAATATGAGAGCGAGCTCGGATTGAGCAAGAAGTCCTGGATGGACGCCAACCCGAAGTAGCGCCAGCTGCGGGCCATGCCGGTCGCTGGCTAGAGCGGGGCGGCGGAGCCGGAATCGGTTCGAAGCGGTCGCTTCCGTTGAGTGGCGATGGCGAGGATCACCGCGCCTGCGACGATCATCGGAATGCTCAACATCTGTCCCATCGAGATCGAGCCGACGAGAAAGCCGATCTGTGCGTCCGGCTCCCGAAACAACTCCACGACAATCCGGCTGAGCCCGTACCCCATCAGGAACGCCCCAAACACGGTCCCCGAGGGGGGAAGTCGACGGGTAATCAGCCACAACACCGTAAACAGCAACAATCCTTCCAGGAAGGCTTCGTAGAGTTGCGAGGGATGCCGGCAGACCATGCCGCCCGCAGGGAAGACCATGCACCAGTCCACGTCCGTAGGACGGCCGTACAGTTCCCCGTTGATAAAGTTGCCGATTCGCCCCAGTCCAAGGCCGACCGGGGTCACACCGGCGGCAAGGTCGGCGATGGTCAGGACCGTCATCCCCTGGCGTTTGGCGAACAAGATCAACGCGATGATCGTGCCGATCAATCCACCGTGAAATGACATGCCGCCCTCCCAGACCGCGAAGATTTTCAGCGGATTCTCTAAGTAATAGGAGAGATTGTAGAAGAGGACATAGCCCAAGCGCCCACCGGCAAAGACGCCGACCGCTGCATAGACGATCATGTCGTAGACTTGATCTTTGTCGAGCGGCAGTCGTTGCGTTTTCGCCCGTGCCACGATGATGAAATAGGCCATCGTGAGTCCGATCAGATACATCAGGCCGTACCAGCGGAACTGGAGCGGGCCTAGGCGAAGAAATACGGGGTTGATATCGGGATAGGGAATGGCGTGTAACCAGGGCAGCATAGAAGGACTCCACATCGTTTCGCGATCTTATGTGAGCGCGATCGGCATTGCAAGGCAAGTCGCGAAGCCTTGCTGAGCAAGGCTTGAGGCGGGGCCAGGAGTTTCCCTTACGATGACCTGTCGCTTTTCTGAAACGGTTGTCTCCTGCGATTGTCCACAAAACAGCACCGTTTATGAGAAGTGGCTCATGTGAGGTCCCGAATCTGCCGCAATGTCCCGAAAGTCCCGGCCGTCCGCCCGTGGCATAGTTGATGCTCTCTTCACTACTAGCTTTCGCCGCAATCAGTGAACCGTCAACCTTGTTGTTCAAAAGGGAGGAAGTCACGATGTCTACCAAGGGGCGTGAAGCAGCGAAGATGGCAGCGATCATCGGTGGGGGAGCGGTGATAGGAGCGGCGTTGGGCTTGTTGTTGGCTCCGAAGACCGGGGCGGAGATGCGACGTGACGTCGCCCGCTATGCCAAGCGTGCCCAGCTCCAGGCGACGCGCTTCGGTCGATCGGTGAAGACCGGAGTCTCATCCGTAGTGGAACGCAGCCGAGCGTTGGTGAAGAAAGACGATCACAAGGAGGCAGCGTAAACAGCCGGTCAGAAGGCTCGACGGCGGGTCTGTGCTTCCGGCGGGTACCGGTGTTGCGCCAGATGTGGATGTGTGTCGATCGTGGCGATCAGAGGTGAACACGGTTGCAACGGCCTGTCTCGCGAGGGACAGGCCGTTTGCCTATCATCGGTTGTGCCTTCGAGCGACTTGACCCTCCGGAACCCCGGTGTTAGATTTCGCCGCGTCGCATTGCTCTGCGGGAGTGGTGGAATCGGCAGACACCCAGGACTTAAAATCCTGTGTCATACCAATGGCGTGCGGGTTCAAGTCCCGCCTCCCGCACCACAATGCCGGGTACGCGAATGTCCCGGGCCTGAGCATCTCTGCCCTTGTTCGCCGTCCATACTCTGTCGGGAAGGAGGTTTCCCGGTGTCAGAGCCCCCGCACTGATTGTCTGGGCTTCATGTAGTTCTGATCTTCGGTGCCCAAATCCTCATGGCAAATGCGCGAATCGGCAGAGGCCTTGACCTTGTCGATGATCCCGCGTGACCGAAGTGCCTCCTTGAGGGTATCCGGGGTAGGGTAGCTTTCCATAATCACGGCTGGGCACACGACAAGGGTCCGCTCGACGGTTTGATTCAGAATGACCTTGAACTTGGTGTCGGCCAATGGATCTCTCCGCGGCACCACCGCTTCCACGGCATAGGGAGGTTGAAATTCCGTCTCCAGGAATTCCTTGATGACTTGGACCTTTCGTCGCGCGTACTCGTCTGTCACGATGATGATTCCTTTCCGGCTCAGTTTCCATCACAGGTCGATCTTGCTCGGTCAGACCCTCGTGTGATGCTGGAACGATCTTAAGAGATGCGCGGTGCAAAATCCAAGACTACGGCGGACTGTTGTTCAGGCCGATGCTCCGGATCGGTCCCGGCGTTCCCTGGACCTCAGAACGTCAGAGCCGCCAGAGACGTACCTATCTGCTCCTCAAATGCCCCTCGCTCGCAGGCCGAAGCCTTTGTGGCGGTCTGATATACTTGCCATAGTTAATCATGGCGCTGTAGCCGAATGGATGCCCGGGGGAGACACGAGCATGGTACCACGCACCGCAGCGGTGTCTGTGCAGCAGGATGAATCTTCAGGAGGCAGCAAACCGATCAGTCCTGCATCTGAACGGTCGTATTCGAGTCAAGTCGCGTCCTCAGAGCAGCACGACGCCATGCGTTGTCCTATCAAGAAGTGCCACGGGCTGCTGACAGCCGCTGGGCGAGACTACAATGTCCGGCTTGGGCTCGAAACCTGGGCATGCAACGCTTGCGGGCACCTGGGCTTTCGCTCGCGTGAGGGGGTGATCCCCCTGTTCCGTGGAGGCTATGAGTTCAAGTTCAGTTACGGGCCGTCCACGCATACGATCACGGTGGTACTAAGTTCTGCGGCCGTGAACTTGTGGGGCACGCACGGCGTCAACGACGAGCATCTGGCGAAGTTGGCGGCAGAGTGGACGTTGTTATGCGGGAATACCAACATGCCGGTCAATCTTGGCCTTCCCTCTGAAGAATTCGCCGACTTCTATTTGTACTCCTGCGGGAATTAGCGGCTCTGTATTCTCGCCTTGACCCTAGCCGCATTATTCATGACCGCTTCTGCTCCAATCGCGGACTCGCCTGGCGACTGAGCAATTGCGCGACGAACCGTCATGAATAATGCGGGCTAGGAGTGTCGCCCTCCTCCTTCGTCAGCGGTGCCTCCTCGCGTGTCTCAGCGATCCGTCCTGGTTCCCATACCCGCCCCTTCACCACTTCCCTAACCAGTTCCGACATCCTGCGTAATAGGAGGCGATCGCAATGGCCAGGACGAAGAGCACCTGCATGACGTGCTGCACGAGCACGCTGGGGTCGATGGTGCGTGTGACGAAAAGAATGCCGGAGGCGACCAGGGTGACGACGAAGGTGGTGCGCTTCGGGCAGAGACTGCCGTCGCGTTTGCTCTGCATGGCCAGTACGATCCAGACACAGGCCCAGCCGATGGCGCCTACGACCAGCGCAGCGGCCAAGTCCGTCAGGCCGACCATCAGGCTACTGAGGCCCAATTCCATTTTGGGACGCCGCGGCAGTTCGATGCGGATGCGATAAAGCTCACCGACCGACAGTGCCAACCAGATCAGGATGATGCCGAGCACAAAACTTCCTCGGCCCATTTCGTCCGAAAACAGACGCTTGCGAGGGGTGACGTTGCCGGCTGATTTCAGAGGGAAACCCTGAAAGTGCGGGGTAAAGTCGTAGCCACATTCGCAATACTGTGCGGCCTCGGGATTAGCCAGCAGACAGCGCGGACATTCCAGCGGGGTGGGTTTGCTCATGTTGCCACGACACTCATGTTAGAATTGCGCGCGGGCTTGGCCCGGAATTATGGCTTTTGAGGAGGACCCTATGTCTGTTTCGACGCGCCCGTTATGTTTTGCCTCTGCCGGCGCGCTGTTCGCCGCGACGTCCGTCGCCGCCGGCGCCTTTGGGGCGCATGCGCTGAAGTCGATTCTCGATCCGTCCATGTTGGCCGTCTACGAGACGGCTGCACGGTACCAAATGTACCATGCTCTGGGTCTCTTTGTCGTAGCCTGGCTCTGGCGTGAAACAGCCCATCCCTTGGCGATCAAGGCCGGTTGGTTGCTGTGCAGCGGTATTGTCTTGTTCAGCGGAAGCTTGTATCTCGTCGCGCTGGCCGGAATCAAATGGATGGGAGCTTTGACCCCGCTGGGCGGGATTTCATTTGTCGGCGGATGGACCTGCGTGGCTCTCGTCGCCTGGCGAGCGGGTCGCACTCAGTGATGCTGACGACGTGGTGACAGCGTCGCCTTGCCCCCTCCCTCGTTGAAGCAGGTCGCGGTACGTTTTCCAGTGATTGATCCCCACCCACCTGCCGTATTGACGAAGGTCCCTTCCAACCGTTGTCCCTCCGCCGAAAAGAGCAGGCTGTCTTCCTGCACTCCGGCGCGGGTTTCCCATCGAAGATAGACGCTGTCGCCGAGGACCGTGATCTCGGCAGGACTATTCGAGGACACCGCTCCCGGAGGTGCAAAGATCACGGATGTCTTTTCTTCGCGATGATTCTGATGATTGTGAATGGACCATTGCCAGGTGCCGCAGAGGCGCGTGAGACCTCGTTGCTGACGGACCTGATCTTTCCAATTGTAGATGCGAAACCATTCTCGATGGGCTGTATCACTCGCCCACGCGTGAATGTGGGCGGCAAGTCCGTTGAGCTGAGCAACCCGTTCCTCCGTCGGTGTCTCCCGGCTCAATCCCAGCAACTGTCTCAGTGATGATTCCAGGGGGGTGCCTTCTGTGAGCCAGGTCAATTGAGCCTCGACCTGACCCTGCACCGCCTGGCGCTGTTCTGCCGTGGTGGAATTGAGGTCCTTGGCGGCCTGCGCCAATTGCCAGGCGGCGAGGGCTCGAACCAGTTCGTTGGCCGCTTGGGTAAGATCGCCGATCAGTAATTCCCGGCTCATGGTCGGCGTCAGCCCCTTGGCTCCAACCGTCATGGCGGCATCCTGCAATCCCAACTGTGGCCCGATGGCCGTCTTGAAGAGGGCGAGCGTGTCCCCCTGTGCGGGCAGCGCCGCCAGTTGGGTGGCATTGGCTTTCGCGACTTCGTGGAACGCCGGAAGCCGGTCGATCAGCGACGGAGCGGGCGTGGGCGGCGTCGGCACTTCGGCTCGACCGGCAACCGGGACCGTCAACAGGCTGAGCAGCGCGCAGCCAAGGAACAGGGGACGAATAGCGTGATTCGGCATGAATGAGGCTGCTTTCTCCATTGTGCGACGCGAGTGGGGGTGATGGCTATCAGGCTCCCTGGAACGAGGCTTTGAGGAACGCGACCGTGGCTTCCCAGGCTTGCGTGGTGGCCTCGGCGTTGTAGCCTCCCTGTCTGGTCTCATCGCAGAAGGCATGGCCGGTTCCGGGGTAGGTCCTGACCTCAATGCGTTTCCCTTGGGTTGCGGCAGTGCGGAGCAGAGCCACGTCCTGTTGGGTCGCCCAGGTATCGTCTTCGGCCTGATGGTAGAGCAGCGGGCTCATCATGTTGGTCAGTTGGTCTGGCGCCGTGACCTTCCCGTAGTAGGCGACCGCAGCTCGCAGTCGCTTACGCTGGCAGGCAAACTGGATGGCCAGGGACGCGCCCAGGCCGAATCCGACGACGCCGTGAAGGTTTCGTTTGGTACGTTCGGTGGTATTCAGATATTCGCAACAGGAGTTGATGTCTTGCAGCAGGAGCTTGTCGTTGCATTTTGCCGCGAGGGCTTCGGCCACCTCTGCGTTGGCGGTGACCATGCCGCCGAGCCGACCATACAACTTTGGGATGATGACGCAATAACCTTCACAGGCTAAGCGGGCCCCCAGCGTCGTAATCTGAGCATTCATGCCCCACCAGTCATGCAACAAGACGATGCCGGGGTACAACACTTTATCCTGCGGCCAGAACTGGACGCATTCGACGTGGACGTCTTTGCTGATGCGTGTGCGGACGTAGGGATCGACCATTGCATCTGTCGGCGTCGGGATCGCCATGCCGCTCGGGAAGCGAGCCGTACCGGTTCCGATCTGATCCAGCGAAAATGGGGCCGTCTGCGTCGTCATGGGTGGTAGGGTCCTTTCTCCGGTAATCTCTGTGTCCGACGGTGGTCGTGCGGTACTATAGGGAGCGGATTTGGGCAATGTCAATCGAGGCGATGCGTCGGTAAGGGCGCTGTATTGACCGGCGATGGCGCGGTCGGTAGAGTGCGCGACAACCATGTCTCACGAACGTCGTCCGCCACTCGGTATCGGATTGATCGGGCTGGGCCATCACGGCAGCCGCTACGCCAAGCACCTCGTTCAGGATGTGCGTGACGCGCGTCTCGTCGCTGTCTGCCGCCGTCGCGCAGAAGAGGGGAGTGGTCTGGCCTTCGCTCCCGCCGTGCCCTGTTACGCTGACTATCATGACGTGATAGCGGATCCCCTTGTGGAGGCCGTGGTGGTCGTGACTCCCCCTGCGCTCAATCGTGACATTTGCCTTGCGGTCGCCGAGGCGAAGAAAGCCTTGCTGGTGGAAAAGCCCCTCGCGACGACCGCGGACGAGGCGCGCTTGATTGCCAAGGCGGCACAATCCGGCGGACAAATCATGATGGCGGCACAGACTCTTCGCTTCGATGCCGCCGTGAACATGTTGCGGCAGCGGCAGGCTCAGATCGGCGCGCTGCAGTATCTCAGTGTGGCCAGTCGAATGGAGCCGCACGGCATGAGGGAGGCGAGCCGAGGGTTCGGCGGACGCGGATGTTTGCTCGAAACCGGCATCCATTTGTTGGATTTGCTGCGTGTGGTCACGAAAGACGAGGTTGAGACTGTCGCCTGCGAGATGGATGTCGTCCCCCCCTATGGTGCGGAGCGGCGCATTCTCGGCCGATTGACCACAGAACATGGGGTGGTGTGTCTCTTGGATGTCTCGCGCGTGACGTCGGGACGGGTAGGGCGTATGGAACTGATCGGTGCCGAGGGGCAGTTGTCGGCGGACTGGTGCGGGCAGCGGGTGAGTCAGGTTTCGGCCAGGCCTGGCGCAGGAGACTGGCCGACCACAGCGGAACCGACCGTGCTGAGCGCCCTACGGGCGTTCGTGCGGTCCGTCCTCGACGGCTCACCGCCTCCGGTGTCGATCGAAGACGGTAAGCGCGCAGTCGAGATCGCCGAAGCCTGTTATGCGTCGGCCCGGCGCGGTGGCCAGGCTGTGCGGGTTGAGTACCGGTGAGCTAGGTTTCCGCCACGATGTGGGTATCGGTCTCTTCCACGCCTTCGATGGAATGAATACGCGTAATCACGACGTCGGATAATGCCCGTTCATCCGCCACATTGATAAAGACGAAAATATCCGGTTGCCCGAAGCAGGCGTGAATTTGTTCCACGCCGGCAATGCTCTTGAGTGCGGCGAGCACCGACTTGCCCTTGCCTGCCTTGACCTTGATGAGAATGTACGCTTTGGTTGCCATGCTGCCTCCTTGGGGTAGAGATCGTGAACCATGTGAGTGCCTCGCGTGACGCGCGTTGCTGTGAGAAGCGGTCAGTCCGTTTTCGCTCCGGGCATCTCCCGACGGCGTTGGGCATAGACCTGCTGGAACGTTGTCCCTTGCGCGGAAAATGCGATACTGCTTTGGCGGTAGAGTTCCGCAAGAATGTCAAAGTCCTGCTTGCCGATATTGAATTCACGGAACCCCTCGCTGAGAGCATTCGAGTTCCAGGCGCTGTCCTGCTGGCCGGCCGCGATCACGGCTTCGAAGGTGTCTGCCGACCAACCACTCACACGAAAGGCGGCCTCGACCGCTTCTGCGCGGGTCCCGAGTGCGGCGTGATGGGCGTCCGTAAAAAACTGCCGGAGTGCTGGCTGATCGCTCTTGAGGAAGGCGGATTGGAATTGAATCACCGCTTTAATGATGCGATTGGCCTGAGGGGTTCCTTCCGGCGGAAGAACGCCGGCGTCTTCGAATGTTGCGAGCATGGCCATGACTGAGCCGATATAGACCGACGAGGTTCGGCCCGACTGGGCGACGCGCTGCGAGGGAAGGGCCGAATCGCCTGCTACGGTTTGACTCCTGACTCCTGCAGGAAGGAGCAGGCCGAGGATGAGTAATGCGAAGGGAAGAGACAGGCGGAGCCATCCATCCTGACCCTGGCGTGACCGCAGTTCCCTCGGTGCCACTCTTTCCCGGGATGTCCGGGAGACGCACCGATGGTCACGTGGAGCCAGCATGTCGGCATTATACAGAAGCGGCGCAAGGCACGCTACCGCGCGACAACGTGGATTGGATTGCCCGGTTTAGCCGATTGAATTCGGTGCGGGTGACTGCCTATAATCGCGCCACTGGAGCCGATTTCCGGACGATTCGATCCAGGCGGCCACTCGACGCGAACGACGGTGGTGTGGAGGAATTGTGCTGGCCAATGTGTTGAGTGCCGCGATTGTGGGCGTTGATGCGCATCTGGTGGATGTCGAGGTGGACATTTCCGCTGGCCTCCCGCAGTTTTCCATCGTCGGACTTCCCGACGCCACGGTCCGCGAAAGTCGTGATCGCGTACGTGCTGCCCTCAAAAACAGCGGCTTTCACTTTCCCGTCAAAAAAGTCACGGTCAACCTGGCTCCCGCCAATATTAAGAAAGAGGGCGCGGGGCTTGATCTGGCGATCGCCCTGGGCATCCTGGTGGCTGAGGACATGATTCCGCCCGAGGCGGTGAAGGAACATGTGTTTGTGGGGGAGTTGTCGCTGGACGGTCGGGTGAAACCTGTGCCGGGAGCGTTGTCGATCGGTGTGGTGTGTCGGCAGCGATATCGCATGCTCGTGTCGGCCGACAATGCTGAAGAAGCAGCGTTGGCTGAGGGGACAGCAGTCTTCCCGGTTCATACGCTGCCCCAGGCCGTGGAGTTCCTTCGTGGGGCTCAGAGCATCGCTCGGCAGTCTTCCTCACCGGAGCATCCGGCGCGATCTGCGCAGGCTGAGGAGGAAGACTTTGCGGATGTGAAGGGGCAGGCGCATGCCAAACGTGCACTGGAGGTGGCGGCCGCCGGTGGCCATAACCTCCTCATGATGGGGCCGCCTGGCTCGGGAAAGACCATGTTGGCGCGGCGGCTGCCCGGGATTCTCCCGTTGTTGGGGCAGGACGAAGCGTTGGAAACCAGCCGCATTCATAGTGTCGTGGGGCAACTGACTCCGGATCAGCCGTTGCTTCGGCGCAGACCCTTTCGTGCTCCTCACCACAGCATTTCCGAAGCCGGCCTCATCGGCGGCGGGACGCTCCCGCGTCCCGGCGAGGTGTCCCTGGCGCACAATGGGGTGCTGTTTCTGGACGAGGCCGGGGAATTCGGTCGCGCCACGCTCGACGGCTTGAGGCAGCCCCTTGAGGACGGCCATGTGACGGTGACTCGCGCGAGCGGCTCCCTGCGGTTTCCGGCTCGTTTCATGCTTGTGGCGGCCATGAATCCTTGCCCCTGCGGGTATTATGGTGATCGCACCAGAGACTGTGTCTGCAGTGTGACCCAGGTGCGACGGTATCGAGGGCGACTGTCCGGTCCGCTCTTGGATCGCCTGGATCTTCAGATCGAAGTCCCGGCGGTTCCGATTCGCGCCCTCGGAGATGACGGTGTCTCGACTGACTCATCGGAGACCATCCGCGCGAGAGTGATCGCAGCCCGGGCTCGGCAAGCGGAGCGCTACCGGCGAGACGGGATTTACACCAATGCGCAATTGAAACCGCGCCACCTGAAGCAGTATTGTGCGTTAGACCCGCAGGGGCGGGAGTTGCTGGAGCAGGCCATGGCGCGGTTGGGCTTTTCGGCTCGGGCGCACGGGCGCATCCTGCGGGTGGCTCGGACTATTGCCGACTTGGCCGAGTCTGATACTATCGGTCCGGCGCACCTGGCGGAAGCCATCCAATATCGCAGTTTCGATCGTCGAGTGGAGTTGTGAAGGAATCGCCCATCATCCATACCGCTCGTGTATTCGCCTGGTGGTTCGTCGTAGGTGCTACCATGGCACTGGCGGTGATTCTGCTGCAGGGGGGTATTCGTGAGGCGATGCAGGCACAGGGGTCGGTGTGGGAACTCAAGTTGGTGGAATTTTTGACGACGATTCTCGGTGGGGGCTTGCTCGGCGGGTGCATCGCATTGATCCTGGATCGTATCAAGAAGTCGTGACCGGCATTTTCGGATGCCCTAGAAGATAAGGAGTCGTGAGTATGGATATTGAAGTCGGGTCGAATCTCTATCGGAACTCCAACGGCATCATCGATATCGAGGGGGTGCCGCAATTTGAAGTGGCGATTAAGGAACCCTCCCGAGCATTGCTGGTCAACTTTGCCCTGTTCGACGAGGTGGGACGGATGATGGCCAAGGTCGTCGACAGTAATCTCACCTTCAACGAGCGTCGTGCCTATCAGCTGGCCAAGAGTCCCACCAGCGTGTCGTTAAAACATGAAGAATCGGGCACGGTCGTGTTCGCCCTGGAGTTGAAAGACAGCAACCGCGTAGTGTTCAGCCGAGGGTCATTCCACACCATCAAGGGCCATCGTCTCGACGTCTCACAGACTGAATGGCGCATCGATAAAAAACGCTTCAGCGGGAAAGAGACCGACACCAAGGGGGGGGCGGTCTTCTTAGGATAACCGCCCCTTTGGTCTGTACGGCTCACTATTGGGTTGTCTGCGGGGAGACCGTGGCCACGATCACAATCTGGCCATCCTTCAAATCCACCACCGCCGTATCCCCTTCTCGCAGTTCCCCCTTGATCAGTTGCCGAGCCATGGGTGTTTCGATCTCCTGCTGGATGAGTCGCTTCAACGGCCTCGCGCCGTAGACCGGATCATACCCGCGACGCCCAAGGTTCTGGAGCGCGTCCGGGGTCACCGTCAACGTCATCCGTCGCTCGGTCAGTCTGGCCCGCAGCCGTTCCAGCTGGATTTCCACGATTTTCGTCAGGTGTTCGTGCCCGAGCGCATGGAACACGACGATTTCATCCACGCGATTCAGAAACTCCGGCCGGAAGTGCGCGCGCAGCTCGCCCGTTACTTGTGCCTTCATGGTTTCATACGACGCTCCGGCTTGTTGCGCTTCCAGAATATGTTGGCTGCCGATGTTCGAGGTCATGATCAGGACCGTATTTTTAAAGTCCACGGTTCTTCCCTGTGAATCGGTCAGACGTCCATCATCCAGCACCTGCAAGAGAATGTTGAAGACGTCATGGTGCGCCTTCTCGATTTCATCGAACAGGATTACGGAGAACGGATGCCGCCGTACGGCCTCGGTCAGTTGGCCTCCTTCTTCGTAGCCCACGTATCCCGGAGGGGCGCCGATGAGTCGGGCGACCGTATGCTTCTCCATGTATTCGGACATGTCGATTCGAATGAGATTCGACTCGTCATCGAACAGCGTGACGGATAGCGCGCGCGCCAGCTCGGTTTTGCCGACCCCGGTGGGGCCGAGGAAGAGAAAGGAACCGATCGGTCGATTCGGATCCTTGATGCCGGAGCGAGCCCTGACCACGGCATCGGCTACCGCCGTGACCGCCTGCTCCTGGCCCACGACGCGTGTGTGCAACAGCTCGTCAAGTTTCAGCAGCTTTTCCATCTCGCCTTCGACGAGTCGCGTGACGGGAATACCTGTCCATCGGCTGACCACCGCCGCAATGTCCTCCTCGTCCACCTCTTCTTTTAGCAAACGGGTCTCGTTCTGCTTCTTGCCGAGAGATTGCTGCTCAAGTTCCAGCTCGCGTTCCAGACGCGGCAGTTCGCCATATCGTAACTCGGCCACCTTGTTGAGGTCGTAGGCCCGCTCGGATCGATCGATCTGTTGTTTCACGTCTTCGATCTGTTGACGGATCTTGCGAAGCTTGCCGACCGAGTTCTTCTCAGATTCCCACCTCGTCTTCAGCGCCTGGAGGTCTCGGTTTTTTTCCGTGAGTTCCTTTTCGATGGACTGCAGCCGTGTTTTGCTCCCCGGATCGGTTTCCTTCTTGAGCGCCTCACGTTCGATTTCCAACTGGAGCACCTTCCGCGACACTTCGTCGAGTTCGGCGGGGAGACTATCGATCTCCGTCCGGAGACGGGCGGCGGACTCGTCGACCAGGTCGATCGCCTTGTCCGGCAAAAACCGGTCGCCGATATAGCGGTTAGAGAGCCTCGCCGCCGCAACCAGCGCGGCGTCCTTGATGCGCACTCCGTGGTGCACCTCGTACCGTTCCTTCAGGCCGCGCAGGATCGAGATGGTGTCTTCGACGCTCGGTTGATCGACGAGGACGGTTTGGAACCGTCGCTCCAGGGCGGCATCCTTCTCGATGTGTTTACGGTATTCATCGAGGGTGGTGGCGCCGATCAAATGCATTTCACCCCTGGCCAACATCGGCTTGAGAAGGTTGGCTGCATCCATCGCTCCTTCTGCGGCGCCGGCCCCCACGACCGTATGGAGCTCGTCGATGAACAGGAGGACCTGCCCCTGCGCTGCCTGGATTTCCTTGAGAACGGCTTTCAGGCGCTCCTCGAATTCGCCGCGGAATTTGGCACCTGCCACCAAGGCGCCCATATCCAGTACCACTACGCGCTTCTGTTTGAGACCCTCCGGCACATCGCCCTTGACGATGCGTTGCGCCAACCCTTCGACAATGGCGGTCTTGCCGACGCCGGGTTCGCCGATGAGCACCGGATTGTTTTTCGTGCGTCGGGACAGAATCTGAATGGTACGGCGGATCTCCTCGTCGCGTCCGATCACCGGATCCAGCTTGCCTTGCCCCGCCAGTTTGGTGAGATCGCGACCATATTTTTCGAGTGCCTGATAGGTGCCTTCCGGATCTTGACTGGTGACGCGCTGGTTTCCTCTGACCTGCTGGAGCGCCGTGAGGAGGCGCTCGCGTGTCAGATTGAGCCGACGGAACACGCTTCCTTCTTCCACCATTGCCAAGACAATGTGCTCCACGCTGACGAAGTCGTCGCGCAACTCCTTCATGTGGTCTTCAGCTTTCGTCAGGAGAGAGCCCAGCCGAGGGGTTAGATGGATCTGGCCGGGAGCCGCGCCCGGCCCCTGCACCTGAGGGACCTTGGATAACGCCTGTTCCGCCGCTTGCCGGACGGCGGCCGGCGACACTCCGCTCTGCTCAAACAGGGCGCCGGCAATCCCGTGATCCTGTTCCAAGAGCGCCATCAGGAGGTGTTCGACATCGATCCCCTGATGCCCCCGGCGCATCGCAAGGGCCGAGGCATTCTGCAGGGCCTCTTGTAGCTTGACCGTCATCCGATTCATATCCATACGGCGCACTCCTGGGTGGGTGTGTCTATCTATTGGAAGAACATAATCACACCGGGAGGCAAGTCAATAGCGGCAGGCCGGTTGGCCTGACCGATCCGGGTGTGTCAACCAGACGAGGGCACGGGCGACCGACTTGACCTATCGGGGGAATCCGGCTTATTGTCCGCGTCCATAAGAGCCGCGTGGTCCTGTGTGCATTCCGTCCCCAACCTGTAACTGCACGATGCCTGACCGATGTTGACTGTCGTGACCTCTACGCTGCATCTCTACCGGGACGCATTCCACGCCACTGTTCGTTCCCTCATCCGTGGGTGGTTGGTGATGCTCTCCGTCGTTGTCTTCACCATGCTGATGCTCTTGGCGCATCAAATCGCCCGTCCGCTCGGAATGCTCGGCGGATTCCTTCTCGGCGCCGTGAATGCCTTGTTGATCGGCGCCACATTGAGCCTGATCGAGCAGGCTATCAAGGGTATGAGAACGATCACCTTCAACGACGTGCTGGAAAGCATGGGACATTACTTCTGGGATGTCATCAGTGTGGGGTTTGTCCTCTGGATTCCGACCATGCTGCTGGATACGAGCCTTCGCGCCAATCCGGACAGCCAGTTTCTGGTGACCGCCTGTCTATTGCTCGTGTTCATCTTGCTGAATCCCGCCCCCGAAGTCATCTACCTCACCAGGCACGATTCACCGCTCGATGTCCTCAAGCGAAGTTATGATTTTGTGATCGATAATTGGATTGAGTGGTTTTTGCCGATGGCGTTGGTGTTGGCGCCTCTGGGACTATCACTCTTTTTTAAACTATCGAGTCAGCTCGGGAGGGGCGCTGGGCTTGATTTCATTCAACTGGTTTTTGTCCCGTTTGCCGTGCTGAGCGCCTGGTTGACTGATCTCGGGATTGCCCCGAGCCTCACCGGGCTGGTCGCGCTGCTGTTAACCCCACCTCTGATGGTGTCCATGCTTCTGTTTCGCGGCCATCTATTCGCGGCCCTGTCTTCAACCTCCAGGCGGCAACGATTGTATCAATCGCAATTCTCCGACTCTGCCCGCTAAGAGAGCTGGCGACGTCCGTCGATCCCCCGGTGCATTGCACGATATGGAGAACTTGTTGAGGGGCGGCATGATCTGGTGTATGGCTAAGCCTACACTGTTGCTAATGAAACCCTGGCCCCGACGACCGACGGGGAGGATGCCCCAACGTGCGCCTTTCGATTTTTTGGCGGCTGATTCTGACGTACCTGGTGATCATTGTCGTCATGACCGGCGTGAACGTCTATGCATTGTTACAGATCAGAACGTTGGCCGGGCTGAACACGGAGGTTGCCTCCCATCATCATCCGGAAATAGACTCTGCAAAACGGTTGCTGGCATCAGTTTATGAACAGGTTCAGAGCGAGAAAAAATATGTAGCGGTCCCTGCATCGACATTTTTGGAGCACTTCGACGGGGAGAGCAAAGAGTTTCAGGTGCTCTTACAGGGTTTGCTCGCCAGAGAGGCCTCCGAGCCGGAAACACGTCTGTTGAAAGAGGTCGAACGGCTGCAGCAGGGACACTTGGCTCTCTTTCAGGCCCAACTCGCAGAGCCGGAAGGACAATCGGCTGTGCTGGACTCCCAGTATGATGCGCGCCGCGATATGTTTGCGGGACAGATCACAGCGATGCTTCAGCAATATATCAGTCTGCATGAAGCGCGCATAGCCGTTGGGGTGAACGCCTCACATGCCAGCGCGGCACAAGCAGAGTCAGTCACCCGCAATCTGGTGCTGGTGGCCCTGTTGTTTGGTCTCGGGATGGCCGCGGTAGCGAGTTATAACATTCTTCGTCCATTGCGCCGCCTGCAAGCCACGATCCAGGAAATGGGACAGGGGAACTTTCGCGCCGGCTTGGACGGACAGGCTCCGCGAGAATTGCGAGAGTTGGGTGACACCGTGAAATGGATGGGAACGAGGCTTCAGCAGTTAGACGACATTAAGAGCGAGTTTCTTGCGCACGTCTCGCACGAGCTGCGGACCCCGATGGCGTCGATTCAGGAAGGAACGCATCTCCTGCTTGACGAGATTCCCGGCCCATTGACCCAGGATCAACGAACGACCCTTCGAATTATGTCCGATAGTAGTCGACGGTTGATGAACCTCATTTCGAGTATTCTGGATCTCTCCAAAATGGATGCCGGCATGATGGAATACCGTTTCGTGCCGACCGACCTTTGCCGAGTGGCCGATATTTCCGTGAATAAAATCCGCTTGCTCGCTGATGCGAAGCAGGTTCAGCTGGTGGTGGAAGCGCCGGTCGAACGCCATTGGGTGAGGGCCGACAGCACTCGCATCGAACAAGTGCTCGACAATCTACTCTCAAATGCGTTGAAGTATAGCTCCGAGGGGGCGATGGTGAAGTTGCAGATGACCCCGCGACGCGAAGCGGGAGTGCTTTGTGTCGATGTATCGGATTCGGGCCCCGGCATACCGGCGGAGGAAGTGCCGCATATTTTTGAGCGGTTTTACCAGGGCCGTACAAAGACCAGGCATGCGTCCGTGGGAAGCGGCTTGGGGCTGGCGCTTGCAAGGAAAGTCGTGGAGGCCCACGGCGGACGTATATGGGTGGAAAGCGAAGTCGGAAAAGGAACAACCGTGCGATTTAATTTGTGCCTGACGAAACCAGGGATGTTGCTCTAGTGCGGCGCTTGGGCAATACGGGGCTGCTGCTCTTACTCGGCATCCTGTCGGCCTGCAGTTCCGTTCCGCCCCCTCCTCTTTACAGTCCGTATTTCTCAGGGGAGGGGATTGATGGAAAGCTCTCGCAGGCTCTAATACGTAAGGAGCCTCAACTGGCCTCCAAATGTGCTAGTAAAAATACCTGTGATCATGTATTCTTCACCCGCGCGTTGACGTCTCTGTATGAAAGCCGAGAGTCGGCCATTCACTATTTTGAAAAAGTGATTGCTGTTTCGCCGAAGAGTCAATTGGCTGTTTCGAGTCGGCTTTGGTTACAGTTGCTTCAAGCCGGAGAACTACCTCCCGATTCGTCATGGTTGCGGTCGGTGGTGAATGGACCGGCCATCGCTCAGACGCAGGGGGTGCTGTCTCAGACCATTGAACGGACCGTTCGCGACCTGCTTGACCGTGAGCTCACCATTCAACAGTTGCGCACGTTACAGGACAGTGAATCACAATCGCTGGAGATGATGCAACGCGAGTTGCAGGATCAGGAGCGGAAAGCAGAGTTGTTCAATTCCCGGCGAGAATCTCATCGTATGTCGGTCGACCCGAACATGGTTCAGAACCTCCAGCGGCAGGTCAGTGATCGCGATCGGAAAATAGAAGAGCTTTCCAGTCAGTTAGAGGCGCTGAAGCGTATTGATCAGGAAATGCGAGGAAAAACCCGCCCGATCAAACCGCCGTCCAACCTGTTTTCTCCTCAACAGTCGGAGCAGCTCAAACCCTAAGGACCCTTATGGAACATGAACGCATTCTCGTTGTGGATGATGACGAAGGTCTCCTGCACTTACTGAGGATGCGTCTTTCGGCACTGGGATTTGCTGTGACGCCCTGCACCAATGGGCGGGAGGCACTCGCCGCGGCGCGCCAGGAGACGTTCGATATCGCCGTAACCGACTTACGGCTGAGAGGGGAAGACGGATTGGAGTTGGCAGAAGCACTTCTCCGTCTTCAACCTGGATTACCCGTCATCATTCTGACCGCTCATGGCAGCATACCCAATGCGGTAGAAGCCATGCAGCGGGGCGCCTTCGGATATTTGACCAAACCCTTCGATGATAAGGAATTAAAGACAACTCTCGATAAAGCCTTGATCCAGTTGCGAATGACCCGTGAGATTCAGCGGCTCAAGTCTTTGGTGAAAGAACTCTACGGCCTCGAGAACGTCATTGCCAGGAGTCCCGCCATGCAGCGACTGTTTCAGCAGGTCGCTCAGATCGCCGACTCGGATGCGACCATTCTTCTCACCGGCGAAACGGGGACGGGGAAAGAGGTGCTCGCGCGAGTGCTTCACGCCAATAGTCGCCGGGCAAAGGGGCCGTTCGTGGCTCTGAACTGTGCCGCTGTCAGCGAAGGCCTGTTTGAAAGCGAATTGTTCGGGCACATTCGGGGGGCATTCACGAGTGCGTCGACTGCAAAACAAGGCCTCTTTCAGAGTGCGAATGGGGGCACACTCTTTCTCGACGAGGTGGCAGAAATGTCACTGCCGATGCAGGTCAAGCTGCTTCGGGCGGTCCAGGAACGCGAGGTGCGCGAGGTGGGAGCAGGGTACGCGACGAAAGTCGATGTACGCATTATTACGGCCACCAACAAGGATCTTTCGGAATGCGTCAAGGCAGGAATGTTCCGGCACGATCTTTATTATCGAATCTCAGTTGTTCCTTTGGCTATCCCACCCTTGCGAGAACGAAAGGATGACATTCCAGTGCTTGCGCAGCATTTCCTCACGCAGAGCGCGAGACGGTCCAATAAGGATGTGCGTGGGTTTACCGCTTCGGCGATGCATCGGCTCATGGTGTATCCTTGGCCAGGCAATGTGCGAGAGCTAGAGAACGTAATCGAAAAGGCAGTAGTGATGTCTCGGCAGGATATGGTTCTCCCGGAATTGCTCCCGTCGGTCTGTGGGACGGCGGACATTGGCCTCAAACCATTAACCGAAGCCAAAGAAGAATTTGAACGCTCATACCTGCGTAATGTGTTGCAGATGACCGGCGGAAATATTTCTCGCGCCGCCCAGTTTGCGGGGAGATATCGAGCTGATTTTTACAAAATGCTGAAGAAGTACGGCTTACATCCATCCATGCTGAAAGAGCGTATCGACTATGAATCAGGTGGGATTGAAAACGCAGAGGAGGAAGTGAAAGACGCTTAGCGTTGTATAGGAGAATCTGTCTGAGGACGCGGGTTGACGAGACGTGCCAGTCGCCTGGTTGCGGAACCTCGAATTTTTGTGATTCGGACCCCAAAATCCCTCCCGCTGACCCACTGCACAACGGCCTCTTCGATCTCCAAAGGTATTATGTCCTCCGGGTGCTCCATTCGTAGCGTCAGTCTCATCCCCAATTTGATGTGATGATCACCTTGCATGCGCCAGCCGCCAGCCGAGATATCTCGGACGATACCCTTTCCCAGAAAATCCTCGGAAAGGTAGTAACTGGAACTGCAAAGCATGACTCGCTGATACGTGCGTAGCGTAAAATGCTTTGACATAAGCGGCACTCCTACAGAGACCATCGTGGTTGTCAGGCCTTCCTGGGCTGTTATTTATCCGAGGACCCAATGAGAACCACACTCTCGCTCCACTGCGACGACGGACTTCGACCAGACTGCTGATTGATAAATTGTGTCAGACGGCTCTGTTCTTGCTGTGACGTGCGGATGAATTCAACTCCGAGCTTGCAACCATCCACCCATCTGATTGCGGCAAGGGCCACATTCAGCGGCGTTGCATGATCAGGGAGAAACAGCCTCAGCTGAAGATATTCGCCCGCGATCATTGTTTTTGAGCTTTCGAGCAGACAACCGGGGAGAGACAGATCCACCATGCGTCCTTCCCCGACAACATTTTCACCAGCAAACATCACCGAGCAATCCACCAACACTCGTTGACTATAGCGAGTCTTCATGGTGCGTTCTCCTTGCTGTGTCGCGCTGGGCTTCCGAATTCAATGCTACTGATGAATGAAACTATATGCCAAGGTGCAGGTTGGGCCTAGTCCCCAGAATTGGTAACACTTTTGGAGGGGCGGTGCCGACGGCGGGATAGGAGGCCACTGAGATTAGGCCCTGATGCGACTATCGAAGAAAAGGGGGGAATATGGAGCTGGCGAGAGGAATCGAACCCCCAACCGGCGGTTTACAAAGCAGTCCTGAGCCTCTTTCACCCCACCACTCCACAGCATCAGAACCACTGGAATCGCCTGATCCACCATTGGGTTAGGCGATAGTGCCATGTTGCGTGGAGTTGCTGTTCGAAACGCTAAAAAGGGCCGTTACGGTTACAATTTTGGTTACACATTTTCGAGGTGAGGTCGAACGTGGGCGGGAACGAAAAAGAACCGACGCAGCAATCGAGGCTGTCCCGCTCGGCCGGTGATGCCCGTGCGCGGGGTGGCGCAAGCCACCCGCGCAGGGGAGCCGCGCCAGCGGCCTCTCCTAAACTTGACAGGAGGACATTTCTCGGCGACCACACATGGCCTCACATCACACTACCTCCTGCAGGGAATGTCTGGTCCATCACGATTCATGATTTTGGAAAACAATGGGTCGAAATGTCTTGGGGAAGGTTAGACCCGATTCAAGGCAAGAAAGGAGAGAAAGGCGCATCGCGGAATAGAAAGATGAACGAGGCTCGGGCACGAGGCCGGGCCAAGAGCACCATTCGGAAGAAATGCCTGACCATCGGAGCCGACCATCTCGTGACCTTGACCTATCGAGCAAATGTAGAGGATCGAGACCGCGTGTTGCACGATCTAGGGCGGCTACGGCGGGCGCTTTCGCGATCGGGCTGCTCTATGCCCTATGTGGCGGTCCTGGAACGGCAACAGCGTGGGGCGCTGCATCCTCATCTCGCAGTGAAGGGGTTTCAGGATGTGCGGCTCTTGCGGCGCTGTTGGTACAGGATCGTCGGGAACGGCCAGGGGCAAGTCAATGTCCGAGGACCTCGTCCTGGCTGTTCTCCCGTGAAGCTTGCGCGTTATCTGTCGAAGTACATCAGCAAGGATTTCGACAACATGCCGCGTGACTTTGAGGAACACCGGTATTTTTGTTCGTTGGGCGTGAAGGTGCCAACGCAAAAGCATGAGTTTGTGCTCGACCGAACGGCAAAAGACGTTGAAAGAAGAATGTATACCCTCATACGACAAGAGGCATTGCGTCGCGTCGGCGTGTGCTGCCGTCTTACGGAGTGGATAGGTGGGTCGGGCACCTATGGATGGATTGCGGGTTTTGAGGATGCCTCCATACGATGGGATAACGGAAACGCTGAACGGGTGCCAATTACTCCAAGCTCATGACGCACCGCGCCGGCGCTTGCCGAAGTGCGGGCGCTCCTATGGATCTGGGGGGTGTCGAAGACTCCCCCCAGAGCGGTCCGTCGCTTACCTGGTCGCCTCGGTCACGGTGGTTGGCTGGAAGTCAGGGCCAGACTCTCGACCAAAGAACTGTCTCCACAGATCGTCTGCACACGCATCCCCCAAGGTTTGCAGGGCGGCTTTTAGAGCCGTGCCCTTGTCATCCCCGGTAATTTCATCACGATTCAATGTGGGAGTAAGGGTTTGATCTTTCGCATACGTGCAAGTTCCTTCCCAAACTATCTTCTGATCGTGAAGACGAACAAGTCGAGCTCGTCCTGTGTATGAAGGGCGGTAAGTACTATGGTCAGATGACAATCCGCCGTATAACACTGGTTCAATACTCCACTTCTGTGTCTTAAAATCAATCACATATCCTTCATTAAATTGTTCTTGTAGTCTGCGTGCGCTGTCGCTACTCATCAACTGTGCGGCTGGAAGAGCCGTCAACTGCAGCTCTCGTTGCCACGCCCTAAGGAAACGATTCTCGATTTGAGTGACCGGATCCATGAGTTGAGAGGCCGAGATAAACTTAGCTCCAGTCTCTCTAGCCTCGTCAAGTTGTAGTCCTCCCTCTATGGCGCCGCCAATTCCACCAAGCAGAATTCCCAAGGCTATACCACGGCCAGTTTGCCCACCTATCCAAATAGTAAATTTTTCTGGATCGTAATGAGCAATATGGATTTTAGTTTTGCCCGACAGATCGTTCACTGCTTCAGATGGCGCAGGTATCCGAGTCGTGCCGCAACCTGCTAAGAACACAATAGTCAGGGCAACTAGTATCCGAGAGAGTCGCATTCGGAACATCGTTCTATGGCCTTTCGCAAAGGTGTTGTGTTTACTTGTATTTCACGGCGATGCCGCTCACTGATGTGCATGTGAAGCTGTAGACGTTGTAGATCGGAATGAAGCCATACAAGCTGCTGGAGACGGTCACGTTGATCAATGCATCACCACCTTTTTGACTGAGTGCTTCGTCCACAGCTTTTGAAAAGCTGGAATCACCGAATGGAATAACGGCAAGGATGAAGTGCCGACAGCCAGATCCTTCCACTGGTCCAAGTTCCTCAAAACTCACACCCGACTTAAGTCTGTCTGCATTATTGGCCGAAGGTTTCGTGACAATGCCTAAGTTTCCGACCGACGTACAGCCGCTCATCAATGCGCCCCCAAAAGCAAGAAGTGCGCACAATCTGAACAAACGTTTCATAGGGCCTCCGGTGAGAATCAATGTTCTTGATGTCTTCATAACCCCTCTGCTAGACGGGTCAGTTTCCAAAGTGGACGGCAAGTCCACCCACGACATGACTGACGTTGAAGGTATATCGCTCATCCTGGGTGGCACCGGTAGAGCTTGTGAAGCCGAAGGTTTGGGTGGCGTGCGTAAATTTATACTCCGCAAACAAGGAGACGCGTTTGGCAAGGAAGACGTGCATGCCGGCGACGGCTTGAAGTGCTAGATCATAGTCTGATTTTCCGTTGGAGCCGAACGACGATTTTTGAACGCCTGGCCCTCCCCCGAGATATGGATAGAGCCGACCCTGAGGAAACTCAGCTGATACATATATCGGCAGACGGAGTAAGAGGTTGGTCGCGACGATAGTGGCATTCACATCCATGTTGCTACTCCGGCTAGCCGTCGCGACAACGGGAATCCCATTGAGTGTGCCATTTGCTTGGAACCGCCCAGCCTTTACGTCTGGCTGATAATTAGTGACATCCACCTCCAGCCCGAAATCCAGGCCGGTTGACCGTCGTAGCCCAGGAAACCAGACACCGACTTTTCCTCCCAAGGATTTTGAGCTGCCGAAGTCTTGATCCAAGACTGTAAGATTCATTCCGGAATTATTGACTTTCGCATCGGTTTTCGATGGCAACGTCATCCCGCCGAACAGTGCGATATAAGGATCGACTTGAGGTGTGAGACCGTTGTCTTCTGCGCAGGCAATAGGTACTGACCATGCCAGCGTGAGAACCAACACACTTCCACTCAGAAACCGCATGGTGAACATAACGAGTCCTCCTCCGAAGCTGGGGAGAGACTACTTCGAGCCGCATCAAGGCAACTAGTAGTCGAAGGGGGGAAGGCACTCTGCTATCGAGGAAGAACTTGAGTATGTAGGGCTTATCCGACGCGCGTGGATCTGCCCCCTCCTCACCGGACAGCGCCGTGGTTAATGAGGCTTACAAAAGTTTATGAATTGACTTTGATATAGCGCTTCGCTATAAACAAATTAATATAACGGAGGGCTATAAATGAGTCCTAAACCTAAAAACACGCCGCATCGAGTCCTATTGTCGTTGCCCACCGATCTCTATGAAACGATATCGCGCGTATCCGCTGCGATGGAAAAACCACGTGCCGAAATTATCCGCGATCTGCTAAGTGAGCAGCAGCCGATCCTCGAACACATGGCCACGATGTTGGAACAAGCAAAAGCGGGTAAGCTCGATCAGGCTATGAAGGGATGGAAGAAAATGACCGGTGAGGCGTTAAAAGGCCTTGGAGTAATCATGAATCCGCCTGAGCTTAAGAAACCCAAACTAAAATCCTAGCGGTGATTAGCTCCAGTGTGAAAACAATCAGTTCTAAACGAAAGGGGGTGATGGAAATGTCAGAGGAAGTATTCAAACGGCTGTATTCGGTCAGAGAGGCGGCTCGATACCTCGGTATCAGCCAGTGGGCAGTTCGTCATCTCAACTGGTCCAGCAAACTGCCCTGTGTGCGGCAAGGACGGCGCGTCCTGTTCGATATTTTCGATATGGACCGCTTCATCGAAAACAATAAGCGGGAGGGGCATCATGGGGATGATTTACCGACGCAAGAAACGCGATCCGACGACAGGGACTTTGGCCGAACAGGGCCCATACTGGATGAAGTATTACGTTGAGGGCAGACCTATCCAAGAAAGCACAAGGACCAGTGATAAGGACCGAGCAAAACGAATTCTGAAAATTAAGGAAGGGGAGATAGCTGCAGGGCTATATCGTGGGCCCAATATCGACAGAATAAGCTATGAAGACTTGGCTGCCCTCGTAAGACAAGATTACGAATTGAACAAACGTAAGACTGGAAGGCGGGTCAACGAGTACCAGAACCATTTAGAGCCATACTTTCGAAAGATGCGGGTGTCTGCCATTACCACCGAGCGAATCAAAGGCTATATCGTCAAACGTCAAGGGGAGGGCGCAGCAAACGGCACCATCAACCGGGAAACAGGATTTCTGAAGCGAATGTTTCGAATGGGCTTTCAACAAACACCTCAACTGGTCGCTCGGGTTCCCCATATTCCCCAGCTCAAAGAATACAACATTCGATCAGGATTCTTCGAGCACGAGGATTTCCTCGCCCTTCGAGGCGCCTTGCCTGATTATGCCCAGGTTGCTGCGACTCTTGCCTACTACAGCGGGATGCGAATGGGGGAGGTCTGTTCGCTGCAATGGCGGCAAATCAATTGGACGGAGGGAAAGCTATTTTTGCAGGCACAGGATACCAAAACCAATACGCCCAGGGTTCTGTATCTAACGGGCGATCTTTACCGGGTGCTTTTGGCTTGGAAGACACGCTGCGACCTCAAATGGCCTGGTTGTCCCTGGATCTGCCATCGTGGAGGAATTCGCCTACAGAGTTTGAAGCATTCTTGGCGGAAGGCGTGCGAGAGGGTCGGCCTCGGGGGGATGGTGAAAGATGAGAAGAAGAAGCATTTGGTATGGGTAGGTAGAATCCCACATGACTTCCGACGTACTGCTGTACGGAACATGGTGCGAGCCGGAGTGCCAGAAAAGGTGGCCATGTCCATTTCCGGCCATAAGACTCGAAGCGTGTTTGACCGGTACAACATTGTGAATGAGCGGGACCTCGAACAGGCAGCGCGTTCACTCTCTGCGTACTTTGAGCGTCAGACGGTTACACTTACGGTTACACTCGCAGAATTGCGAGGGGAGAGTAGTGGCTCTGTAAGCCGCCAACCGGTTGATTCGTCAGTTGAATTTATGGAGCTGGCGAGAGGAATCGAACCCCCAACCGGCGGTTTACAAAACCGCTGCTCTGCCAATTGAGCTACGCCAGCCCGCGTGACTTATCGAGAGATGCCGGATACTTCAGGAAGATTGTGAACGTGGAACCCTACATCGCTTGTGCGGAGCTGTCAAGATGCGAGGAGGTTCCTTGTACCCACTTGGGTTTGTCCCGGGCGGTCTCGACCTGATCCATATTTCCCCGGTGGCCCACTTTTGCTTGAATAAAGTCTCAATTCCCAATAAGCTGAATTTGAGAGATCCTATGTCGCTGCCCTGTTGCAGAGTGATTGGTATGCCAAGGGAGCGATTGAACTAGCCTCCCAGTTCGATGTTCAGAGAGGAGCCAGTTGTATGAGTCAATCACACATCCTCGTGATCGATGATGACCCTGCGGTGCGCCAGCTGTTGGCGGAGACGCTGACGGGTGAGGGCCATCAAGTCACGGTCATGTCGAGTGGGCTGGAAGGGGTAGAAGCAGTCAAGGACCAGCCGGTGCACGTGGTCTTGACCGATCTGCAAATGCCAGGGATTGACGGACTGGAAACCATCGATCGTATTTCGAAAATTGATTCCAAAATTATTGCGATCGTGATGACCGGATACGGCACGATTGATTACGCCGTGCGTGCGATGAAAGCCGGAGCGTTTGATTTCATAACCAAACCGTTCGAGCCCGATACGGTGGCGGTCGTCGTGCGCAAGGCATTGGATGTATATAGGCTCAAACAGGAAAACCACCTGCTGCGGAAAGCCGTGCGGGATCAATATCGCCTCGAGCACCTGGTGGGGAATAGTGCGCCGATGCGAATGGTATTGGATTTTGTGGAAAAGGTGGCGGATAGCGACAGCACCGTACTCATTGAAGGTGAGAGCGGCACGGGCAAGGAATTGATCGCGCGTATGTTGCACTTCAACAGTATGCGTCGGGAGCGTCCGCTGGTCCCCGTCAACTGCGGTGCGATTCCCGAAACGTTGCTCGAATCAGAATTATTCGGCCATGAAAAGGGAGCCTTCACAGGTGCCGCACATACTCGTCTCGGACGGTTTGAGTTGGCGCATGGCGGAACCATCTTCTTAGATGAAGTGGGTGAGATGAGTCTTCCCTTGCAGGTGAAATTGCTGCGAGTCTTGCAGGAACGCTGCTTCGAGCGTGTCGGGGGCACGAGGACCATTAATGTCGATGTCCGCATCATTGCGGCCACCAACCAGGATCTTGCTTTGGCCGTCCAAGAACGCCGTTTTCGGCAAGACCTGTACTATCGCTTGCATGTGATTCCCATCCATATTCCCCCGTTAAGGGAGCGTCGCAGCGACATTCCGCTGCTGGTCACCCATTTCATTGCCCAATTTAATCAGTTGCGGAGAACGGAAATTCTCGGGATGGAACACGACGCACTGGCGCGGATGACGGAAGAAGAATGGCCTGGCAACATCCGCGAGCTTGAAAATATGGTGGAACGCCTGTGCGTGTTGAAGAAGCGGGGAATGATCACACTGGCCGACCTGCCTGAGCGGTCAGTGAAAACTGCCGGCGGAAAGTCTGTCGAGTCACCGGAGCAGTTTATTCGCTTTTCCGAAGATGGCATCAATCTGACGAAAGAACTCGAACACTACGAAAATCGGCTGATCGGCGAAGCCTTACGGAAGGCAAACGGCATTACCAGTCGAGCGGCGCAGTTGCTTCAAGTGAATAGAACCACCCTGGTGGAGAAACTCAAGCGGAAGGGATTCGACCCGAAAAGCCACGGCTACCCAATTCAAAACTAGAGAGCGCATTGGTGTGGTTTTCTTCGCACGTCATTTTTTTGACCCGATTGGCCTTCGGCCTGTCGGGGTTTTTGACAACTCCTTGCAGTACCGTTCCCCCATCTTGTTAAATCTTCACATCGCACCTTGATTTCCATCATTCCGGTAGGGGCACAGGACTTGCTGCTTTTCCCCCTGTGCATTTCCTATCGACGAAACTCCCACCTACTCAGGTCCGTGCCGCCCTGGCATTGCTCATTACTCTGCTGTTCTACCTAGGTGGAACTCCCCCCACTACACGCGCCGGCATGTCGACGATGCATCAGGAGCTGCCGGCCATGATGCCGGAGCCCTCAGAATTGGTTCGAGGTGTGCTGCCCGATGCGGGCCCTCGCTTTGAACGTCTGACTGAACTCCCGGAATGGGCTCAGTTCGAGCGGGGAGTCACCATGTTTAAGCATGGGCAGTTTGTGGAGGCTCGAGAACATTTCAGCAACATGCTCCGCGAGCATGGGGATAGTCGTCTGAAATCCGCGATCCAGGCATTTCTGGCGGAAAGTACGTTGAACAGCACCGATCGGGAAGTGCGGCCGTTGGAAATCATCGATCAGTACAAGACACTGATGCGAGAGGAGCCGCAGGCGACTAATGCAAAGCGTGCAGCCTGGCGGATCGGCGATATCTACCGTCGCGAAGGATGGTATCAGGAAGCGCAAATTGCCTATCAGCATGCCCTCAGTCTGGCGGAGCGGGATTCGTATGATGCCAATCGCGCCATGTTGGGCCTGGGTTATGTCTCGCGGGGGTTTAAAAATTGGAAAGACAGCGTGCAAACCTTTGATCATGTCTTGAGGCGCACTGTTGATCCGACTCTGTTGGTGTCCGCCTCCCTTGGGCAAGCGCACAGCCTGTATCGCCTTGGCCGGATTAAGGACGCGGATGCGCTCTTCGACAGCATCAACAGCCGATGGCCAGCTGCTCTCCGAAGAGATCCCGTCGCGCTACTCCGGTACGCCGACACGGCCGGCGAGGCCCAACGAGGCCCCGTCGTTCGGGAACACCTACTCCATTTCTACAATCTGTACCCCTCGCGTCCTGAGACGCCCTTTGTCTTGACGCATCTGGCGGATAGTTACAAAGACGCCGGGCGATGGATCGACTCCAGCATCTTTTACGCGGCACTGTTGAGCCAATATCCGAACGCACCCACCGCGCCGACGGCTCGTCTCCGTTTTGCCGATGTGCAGGAACATCTCGAGCCTGAAGGCGAAGAGCTGAAGCTTCGGCATACGATCGCCGCACATCTGGCGAACATTCCCTTGAAACCTGGGGAAATGATGAGTCCGCGACAAGTCTTCGAGGAGAGCGCCAAGGACCATGAAGATTCGACAGTCGGCAGCGAAGCCCTCTTCCACCTCGGGGAAGCATTCGAGCGGGCAGGCAAACGGGAAGATGCGTTGCGCGCCTACGAGCAGGTCGTGAAACGCACGGGGAAGTTCGAGAACGATCCCTGGCCGGAGAAAAGCGGAGCGCAGGTCGTCAGATTTCTTCGACCTCGTCTCGAAGCGGCGCTGCAAGCGGGCGATGATTTTGAGCTGATCAACCTGTTCCACCGTCATGGCCCCTTTGCCGACCGCCTGTATGCCGGTACCGAATTGTTGCTCAAGATCGCAGAGGCGCATCGCCGTCTGGGATTTCCGGTTGAATCGGCACGGCTTTTTCAGGCGCTCATCAGAGATCCGAAAGCCGAGGTCTTTCATGACACGGCTTTGATGGGGCTGGGCTATAGCTATTTGGAGCAGAAAGATATGCGTGCGGCGCGGGCCGTGTTCGAACGGTACCGACTCCAATTTCCTACGGGGCGATCCGCAACGGAGGCCTTGCGGGGAATTCTCTCTTCGTTTGAGGGAGAAGGGAATATCGGGGCGCTGCTCAAGCTCGGGAGACAGTGGCTCGCTCACAATCCTCGCCATCCCGATCGAGCGCTCGTGCAATTGAAACTGGCCGGCGTGTTGGCGCAAGCCAAACACGATGAGGAGGCAGCCGCACACTACGGCAGTGTCGTAAAGGCAGGTCTGGAACTCTCCGCCTTGGACATCCTGCGACATGCCGACGTGTTGGCTCGCTTGCATCGATCCGAGACGGCTCTGGCCACGTACAAGCAAGCGGTGATCGCCGGGTTGGCACCCGACCAGGAGGCCTGGGCGCAAGTCCAGATGGTCCAACTTGCTCGAGAGACAAAACGCGAAGACTTTGCAAGGAACGGTCTTCGCGCGCTCAGCGTTAACCAGGACAGTCTGGTTCGTCGCCTGGCGGCAGTGTTGGAAACCGACGTGCCCGAGCCGAAGCCTGTGCCGGGAGGCAAAAAACGATGATGCGTCAAGATGCAGAGAGTTCCAACAATGATCTTCTGACGCGCGCGTTTCGAGACTTCGATCAGGCCGCCACGGTCTTGCAGCAGTCCTACGACGCATTGACGACCCGGCTCCAGCAGATGGATCTGGAATTGGCGCAAACCAATGCCAGCCTCCGTGAACATCTTCGGGAAACCGAGGACATGCGTGCGCATCTCACGGCAGTGCTGGAATCGTTGGATACCGGCGTGATCGTGGCTGATTCGCACGATGTGGTGACGCGCTGTAACCACTCCACGGAACAGTTGTTGGGCGTCTGTCAATCCCAGTTGAAAGGCCGTCTGGCGACCGAAGTGCTGGCGGACATCCGGAAGAATCACGACGAGTACCCGCTGGTGTTGCCCACCGGCGTCACGATTGCCCTGACGCAAACCGATCTGACCGATGAAATCGGGAATTTGACCGGCAAGTTGGTCTTGATTCACGACGTCACACGCATTCGCCGGCTGGAAGATCGACTTCAACGGCGCAATCGGTTGGAAGCCATGGGGCAAATGGTCGGCAGCATCGCCCACGAAATTCGGAATCCGTTGGGAAGCGTGGAGCTCTTTGCCTCCATGTTGAGAAAAGATCTTCGGGATCAGCCGCAATTACGGGCCTACGCAGAACACATTTCGCTGGCGGTTCAATCCATGGATCGCCTGCTGTCCAACCTGCTGGTCTACACCAGGCCGGATTGTTCGAAGCTACGCTGGCAGGACACCGAAGAGCTACTGCGGGAGGTCCTGACCCTAGCCAGTCATGCCATGTCGCAGTCCGCGATCTCCGTATGCTGCCAAGTGGATCCGTTGATTCCGCAACTCTGGTGTGATGGCTCGAAGATGAAGCAGGTCGTGCTGAATCTGGTCTTGAATGCCGTCCAGGCGATGCCGGAGGGTGGAGTCCTGACCCTCGCAGCCGCCCTGCTACCTGGACATCTGCAAGAGAAGCCGCATGCGCAACTCACCGTCACCGATACGGGAATCGGCATCCCGCCGGAAGTCCAATCCCGGGTGTTCGATCCGTTCTTTACGACCAAAGACGACGGGACAGGTTTGGGGCTTGCCATCGTACACGCGTTGGTGGAGGCCCACCATGGACGGATCGATGTCATGAGCAGCCCGGGGCGTGGCACCTCGTTCGTCATCACCTTGCCGCAGGAATGTTCCCAACCACCAGCATCGCCGTTCGCGGCGGCAGCCTGGGCGAGGCAGGCGGGAATTCACGATGACAGTCTGACCGTAGCCAAAGAGGAGATGTCCGAATGAGCGTGCAACAGACTTTGCAGGGACCGGCGCCTGGCTCGGAGGAGACCCGAACCGTGTTGATCGTCGACGACGAACCGTCGATGCGCACGGCCTTGTCGGAGACCGTCCGTCGATTAGGGTACCACGTGCGAGGGGCGATCGATGGGGCGGACGCCATCGAACAGGTCGAGCGACTGAAACCCTGGCTTGTAGTGACTGATTTGAAAATGCCGCGCCTCACCGGGCTTGAGCTTGTAAAGGCGATCAAGCAGAAAGCGCCCCAGACGTTCATCATTCTGATGACGGCCTACGGTACGGTGGAGACCGCCGTTGAAGCGATGAAATGCGGTGCGAACGATTATATTCTCAAACCCTTTTCGACCGATCTGCTGGAGCGAGTGATTCTGAACCTGCAAGCCACCACCGTGTCGGAGGAGCAGGAGTCGACGATGCCGGCCGAAGCCCGCGCGATCTTGACGCAAGACGCCGGGATGATTCGTCTGCTCACCACGCTGGAAGGTGTCGCGGCGAGCCAGGCCACCGTGCTGATCAGCGGGGAGAGCGGGACAGGCAAAGAACTATTGGCACGTTATATCCATGCCCGAAGCCCCCGCGCGCATCGTCCCTTCGTCGCACTCAATTGCGCCGCCCTTCCGGACAGTCTTCTGGAGAGCGAACTGTTCGGTCATGAGCGCGGAGCCTTTACGGGCGCGCTTCAGAAAAAACTGGGCAAATTTGAAATGGCGCATACCGGCACCTTGTTTCTCGACGAAATCAGTGAAATGAATTTGGGGTTGCAGGCCAAACTGCTGCGAGTCCTGCAGGAACGGGAGGTGGACCGCATCGGCGGGCGTGAACCGGTGCCGGTGAACATCCGCGTGCTTGCCACGACGAATCGTTCGCTCTATCACGAAGTAACGCAAGGGCGATTCCGCGAGGATCTGTTCTATCGGCTGAACGTATTCCCGATTACGGTGCCCCCGCTTCGTGAGCGACCGGGGGACATTCCTCTGCTGGCAAGGCATTTTCTGCGGTCCTCGGCCCAACGCAACGGCCTGATGGCGCCGACGCTGTCCGAGCGGGCGATTGCCGACCTGCAGCAGCGCCTCTGGAAGGGGAACGTCCGTGAGCTTGAAAACGTCATGGAGCGCGCCATTTTAGTGGCGGTAGGCGGGGCGGTTGACGTCGATCACCTCATGCCAGGCGACGGAGTCATGCCCGCGCGGGATGTGGAAACGGTTGAGGCTCTGGTCGCTCCTTCGGCTCATGGTTCGCTGTGGGAAATGGAGCGGGATCTCATCTTCAAGACCCTGGCGCGGGTGAAAGAGAATCGCACACATGCCGCGAAGGAATTGGGCATCAGTATTCGCACGTTACGTAATAAATTACGGGAATATCGCGACATGGGTTATCAGGTGGAGGCGGAGAAATCGTAAGTGCTCGCGAGGCGGCACTAGGCAAATCTTTCCCTCCGCTGTCATTTCTGCCGAGTGCCTGGTGAAGGGCCGAGTGGGCTGAACATGCAGAGCCAGCGGCATTTCCTACAGGTGTGACGCGGTATATAGATTGCACACTGCTGGGCAGAATTTTCTGAGGAGTGCAGACCATGACCATTTTCGATAGGACCATGCAGTTGCTGGAGCGGTCGTTGGATCTACGCGGAGCCCGCCAACAGGTGATTGCCGCCAACATCGCCAACGAAGAAACGCCGAAGTATCGCGCCACGGACTTGAATTTCGGCAAGGCATTGGCGAATGCACAGCAGGGCAAACTGCCGATCACACTGGTCTCGACGCACCAGCACCATATCGGCCCCAAGGGTGATGGATTCCAACGGGTGACGGGTCGCTTGGAGGAAGTTCCGGCCGGCGATCTGCCCCTGGATGCCAATTCGGTCAACATCGAACTGGAAATGGCCAAAATGTCGGACAACGCCCAGCAATACAACACGGCGGCAACCATCATCAGCATGCGCCTTCGGCAGCTTTTGAGTGCGATACGTGAAGGACGGTAGGCAGAGATCGTCGTCAGGCAATGTGCCAGCATGGGCTGAAGAAGGAAGAGGTGCGATATGGATTTAACGGATAGTCTCGCAGTTTCGGTGTCCGCCCTCGATGCACACCGGCATCGCTTGAATGTCATTGCCAGCAACCTTGCGAATGCACAATCCACCAAAACGAGTACCGGCGGCCCCTATCGGCGCCGCGACGTGGTCTTTGAGGCCGCGCCGGTCTCCTCCGCATTTCAGCGCGCGTTTAAACAGGTCTCAACGGGGCCCGGCAAGCATGCGCTGGACGGCGTGAAGGTCGCGCGGGTGATCGAGGACCACAAGCCGGGGCAGAAGGTGTACGACCCTCGTCATCCGGATGCCGACAAGAAGGGGTTCGTCACGATGCCCAATGTCAATGTCATGGAAGAGATGGTGAATATGATCGGCGCGTCCAGGGCCTATGAAGCGAACGTGCAGGCCGTCAATGCGTCTCGTACCATGTGGAATCGCGCCTTGGAGATCGGGAGATAATCATGACTGACTTGCGGATCGCAGGAGCGAATCAGCCTCACCCGATCGAAATCCCCGAGATCAAGGAATCCGGACAAGCGGGGGGTGCGAATTTTGTCGATTCGCTGCAAGAGGCGATCGGGCACATCAACGATGCGCAAACAGGGGCTAGTCAGGCTGTCGACGCGCTGGTCACCGGCCAGAACACCAACATTCATCAGGCAATGGTGGCTCTGCAACAGGCCGATGCCTCGTTTCAGCTCATGATGCAGGTCCGGAACAAGTTGGTGACGGCGTATGAAGAAATTCAACGGATGCAGATCTGACGGGCGGCGTAACGGCCACGTAGCGCACGCTCGGTAAGGCGGCTCTGCCCCACGCCGGCCGGTCGTTCTGCGCGCTTGAAGGGTAAGGATAAAGGACTCCGTCGCGTATGTTCTCAAAATTCAGCCACTTCACCATCAATCAGCGCCTCATTATCCTGCTCGCTCTTGCCGGCTCCATCGCCGGACTCGTGGCGGTGACGCTCTGGACACAGCAGCCGGATATGCAGGTGCTTTACGCCAACCTGGCGGTCGATGATGCCGCGGGGATCATCGATAAATTGAAAGACGCGAAGGTGCCCTATGAGACCACCAACGGCGGGACCACCATCCTGGTGCCGAATGCGCAGGTGCACGACCTGAGGCTCGAAATGGCCGGGCAGGGCCTGCCGCACGGTGGGGGAGTCGGATATGAGATCTTCGATCGAACCACCATGGGGATGTCGGATTTTGTGCAGAAGTTGAATTATCGCAGGGCCTTGCAGGGGGAGTTGGCCAGGACCATTACGCAAATGCCGGAGGTCGAGCGGGCGCGGGTGCATCTGGCTATTCCGGAGCGGCGCCTGTTTGCCACCGAGCAGGATCGGGCGCGCGCCTCAGTGGTCGTGTCGCTGCGGGCCAATCAGATGCTCTCGAAGGCGCAGATCCAGGGGGTGGTGCATCTGGTATCGAGCAGTGTCGAGGGCCTGCAGGCCCGAGATGTGACGGTGGTGGACGGGCACGGCAATCTCTTGTCGAACACCTCCAGCGACGAGACGGCCGGTTTGTCCGGAACGCAGATGGAGTTTCAACGGACGCTGGAAAAAGATATCGAGACCCGCATTCAAACCATGTTGGAGCGAATCGTCGGGGTGAACAAGGCGGTCGTACGTGTCTCCAGCGTGCTCGATTTCAGGAAAGTCGAGACCACCGAGGAGCGATACGATCCTAACGGTCAAGTGGTGCGGAGCGAACAGCGCGGCCAGGAGAAGTCGAATGGTGTGAACGGCGCCACCGGTGGAGTGCCCGGTGTCGAGTCGAACGTGCCGGGCGGCGCGGAGACGGAGGCCGGACAAACCAGTTCAAACAGCAATCAAACGAAGAACGAGACCGTAAACTATGAAATCAGCCGTACGGTTTCACGCATCGTGGAGCCGACCGGGACCATCAAGAAACTCTCCGTCGCGGTATTAGTGGACGGGATCTACGAGGGCGGCGGCAAGCCTGGTGAAGCGGGTGCCGACCAACAGCCGAAGAAGTACGTGCCTCGCTCCGAGGAAGAAATGAAGCGGATCGAAGAGATCGTCAAGAAGGCCATGGGCTACTCGACGGAGCGGCAGGATCAAGTCGAAGTGGTGAATGTGCAGTTCGGTCTTGGGATCGAAGAGCCGGCCGGCGCAGCGGTTGAAGCAACCGCCGATTCGACGAGAGCCTGGATGCCCTATGTCCGTTACGCGGTCGGCGGGGTGCTTTTCTTCCTGATCCTCTTCATGGTGGTTCGTCCGTTGATGGCGATGCTGGTGGCCTCGGCACCGGCTCCCGCCGAGAGCGACACGCCGGCGCTCCCGGCATCCGTGGGCCAAGTCGAAGCGGCCATCAGCGGCAAGCAACCGGCGCAGATCCTCGATATGGCGAAGAACAACCCCGCCAACACGGCAGTGGTCGTCAAGCAATGGCTCAAGAGTAACGCCTAACGGACGCGTCCATGAATAAAGAACTTTCGGGTGCGCAAAAAGCCGCGATCCTCCTCCGTGCCATCGGAGAAGAGGCCGCCGCGCAGGTCATGAAAACGCTGGATCCGAAAGACATTCGCAAACTGGGCTTGTTTATGAAGGAGACGGCGAATATCACCAAGCAGGAAGAAGACAGCGTGATCGCCGAATTCGAGCAGGCCAGCGCCAGCGGCGAGGTCCAGTTTGAAGGCCGTGAATTCATGGAGGCCATTCTGAAAAAGGCCTTGGGTCCTGAGAAGGCCGCCCGCATGATCGAATCCTTGAACACCAAGACGTACCCAGGCATCGATGCCTTGAAATGGGTCGATTCTCGTACTGTGGCCCAGATCCTGAAGATCGAGCATCCTCAAACCATTGCCGTCTGTCTGGCGCAAATGGAAGCTGAACAAGCCAGCGCCGTCCTCGCGTTGCTCCCGACCCATCTGCACGCGGATGTATCGCTGCGACTGGCCACCATGCAGGAGGTGCAACCGGAGGTGCTTTCCGAACTCAGCGACAGCCTGCAGGAGATTTTGTCGGCGTCCATGGGGATGTCGAGCATGTCGGTGGGTGGGGCCGAGTTGATGGCCGATATTCTCACCCGCGTCGATAAGAATACGGAAGGCGCCATCATGGCGAAGATTACCGAAAAGGATCAGGCTTTGGCGGATAGTATCCGTGCATTGATGTTCGTCTTCGACGACCTGGTGGGGTTGGACTCGCGCGCGATGCAGGAACTGATGAAAGAAATCAGCAAGGAGGACCTGCCGATCGCCCTTCGCGGCGCCACTCCCGAGATCAAGGAGAAGTTCCTCAAAAACATGTCCAGCCGGGCGGCGGAGATGCTGAAGGAGGACATGGAAACACGCGGGCCGGTCAAGGTGTCCGACGTCGAGAAGTCCCAACAGAATATTCTCAAGGTCTGTCGCAAGCTGGAAGAAGAAGGCCGGATCGTCATCGGAGGTGGCGGAAGCGAGGAGATGCTCTAAATGGGCGGCGCGGCCTTGGGATCGGGGATGCCGGCGGCGTCTCCCGTCGAAGCAGAGAAAGAGTTGTCGCCGAGGGCCGTGTTGATTGTCGACGATGAGCCCTCGATTTGTCTCTTGTTGGCTGAGATGCTGCAGGCTACGGGCCACCCGATTCTCACGGCTGGATCCGTCGCGGACGCGATGGGCCATGTCCGGACCCGCACCGTCGCGGTCGTGATCGTCGATGTCCAGCTGGGCGGGGCAGACGGCATTGCCTTCTTGCAGCAGGCGTTGGATGTCGACAACCGCCTGATGGGTATCGTGATGACGGGTCACGGGAACATCGAGCTCGCGGTTCGAGCGATGAAGTCCGGCGCCGCAGACTTTCTGACGAAACCCTTTCAAGCGGAGCTGGTGCGGGTCGCCGTTGCCAGACTTCTAGAGCTGTACCGACTCCGGCAGGAAAATACCGTGCTGACCCGTACGTTGATCCGTTCGGGGAACATTCAGCTCCGCACGATCCCGCTGGCGGATTTCAGCCGTGGGAATCGTCCGTTCGGAGTCGACGACCATAGCGAGTTCGAACGAGGGTTGGCGGAAGGAGAGAAGCGGGCGATCGAGCGGGTTGCGGCGGAACGGCAGCGCGAGCAGGCCATCGTGGCGTCGCTCGCTGCCAAATTTGAAGAGGTCTGGAAGAGCCTCCATGATACCGTCGAAGAAGAAGTCGCCTCCCTCTCCTTCATGATTGCTCAAAAAGTGCTTCGTGAAATCGTCTCAGAACGGCGCGACCTGATTGTCACCCAGGTGAAGGCGGCATTGGGACATCTTCATGAAAGCGGGCTCGTGCGTGTCCGTGTCCATCCCTCGGACGTGCCGGCCCTGGAGTCGGCGCGCGCCGGGTTGAGCCAAACCCCTCACGGAATGGTGACACTGAAATTCGAGACCGACCCGGCAATTAGTCCCGGCGGGTGCCAGGTACAGGCCCAAAGCCTGTTGATCGATGCGACGCTGGATACACAACTGTTGCGGCTCGGTGAAGCGTTGAGAGGACGGGATGCCGGTGAAGCTTAGCGAACGGCTGGAACACATTGAACCCTTGTCGGTGACGGGGCGGGTGGCTCAGGCGGTCGGCATTGTCATCGAAGCTTCGGGGCCGTTCACCTCCGTCGGAGAGGTTTGCGAAATCACCAGGGAAGGCGGCCATGGAGCGGTGATGGCCGAAGTCGTGGGATTTCGAGAGGATCGTGTGCTGCTGATGCCCTTGGGGGAAATGCAGGGCATTGGCCCGGGAAGTCGTGTGGTGATGAAAGGCCATGTCGCTTCCGTCCCGGTGGGCCCGCAGATGCTGGGGCGGATCTTCGACGGGCTCGGGCATCCCCTGGATGATCAACCGGTGATACGCAGCGACGTGCGCGTTCCTCTCTATGCCTCGCCCTTGAATCCGCTGCACCGGGCACGCATCACCCAACCTGTCGATTTGGGAATCAGAGCGATCAATGCTCTCTTGACTTGCGGGCAAGGGCAGAAGATCGGAGTCTTTGCAGGATCAGGGGTGGGCAAAAGCGTGCTGCTGGGCATGATCAGCCGGTATACGCAAGCCGACGTGCGGGTCATCGCGCTGATCGGTGAACGAGGACGCGAGGTCAAAGAGTTTCTGGAGCGTGATTTGACTCCGGAAGCCAGAGCCCGGTCTATCGTCGTCGTCGCCACGTCGGATCAGCCGCCGCTCGTCCGTATTCGAGGGGCCTTGGTCGCCACCGCCATCGCCGAATATTTTCGTGATTGCGGCAAACACGTGCTGCTGATGATGGATTCACTCTCTCGATTGGCCTATAGCCAGAGAGAAGTCGGGCTGGCCATCGGGGAACCGCCGACGACCAAAGGCTACACGCCTTCCGTCTTTGCGGTCCTGCCGAAGCTGTTGGAGCGGGTGGGGCCGGCACAGAGCGGCGGCAGCATTACAGGACTGTACACCGTGCTGGTCGACGGAGACGATCTCAACGACCCCGTGGCGGATGCCGTGCGCTCCATTCTTGACGGACATATCGTGCTCTCGCGCGAACTGGCGGCTCGCAACCATTTCCCCGCGATCGATATTCTTCAGAGCACCAGCCGGGTGATGCGGGATATCGTCACGCCGGCTCACTATGCCGCTGCGCGGTTGGTGCTGGAACGGACTGCGCTCTATCGGCGGTCGGAGGACTTGATCACGCTGGGGGCGTATAAACCGGGGACCAGCAAGGAACTCGACAAGGCGGTGTCGGCTCATGACGGGATCACGGGCTTCCTGCGACAGGACACCAAGCAGGCAGTCGGCTTGTCGCAATCCATCGATGCACTACTCGGTCTCGCGGGATCCATTCAATGAACGTGACCGTGCTTCGCCAGTATGCGGTGCAACTTGAGGAAGTGGCCAAGTTGGAGTTGGCCGAATTGGGCCGGGCGCTGCAACAGACGATGGATCATATGTCTCTGCTGGATGCCAGGGCCGGCGCAGACGCCGAACGCTATCTCGCGACGGTGACACAAGGCACCACCGTCGATCAGGTATATGGCCACCTTGATGCCATGGAGCAGGCCGTCGATGCACGGAAGCGTTTGGAACAGACCGTCGTGGTTCAACAGACGCAGATGGAACAGAAGAGAGGTGAACTCCTGGAGGCGATGCAATACCGGAAGAAGTTGGATTTGCTGGACGCTCGTGCGGCGGTGGAATTACGCCGTCGCCGTGACCGGCAGGATCAACAATTGCTCGACGAACGTGCCTGGCGCAAAGGTCCATTGCAAAAGGGAGAGCGGGTATGAGGGCGATCGAAGGAACCAGGACCGGCGGGCTCTCCGTTCGCATCGCGATGGGTGTGCTCCTCCTCGTGGCTCCGTTCGGCGGGGGACTCAGCCCGGCATCGGCGGAGGACGGCAAATCGGTTCCTGCCGTGCCGAAGGAAGCCGCGAAGTCGGAGGCGCCAAAGGCCGACGGGACGAAGCCCGAGACACCGAAAGCCGACGCCGGAAGAGCCGAGACGGTCAAGAAAGAGGTTCAGGGGCCGGCGCTCAACGCTCCTCGCGAGATGTTCGAGTTGCTGGAACAGCGGAAGCGAATGCTGGACAAGCGGGAAGCGACCCTTCGCGGTTCAGAGACCCATTTGTTGGAACTCAAGGCCGAACTGGAGCAGATCGTCACGCGGCATGAGCAGGCGGTGGAAGCCGAGAAAAAGCGTCGGCAAGCCGCTCAGGCCAAGGGCGGCACCGAGCCCGAGAAAGCCAAGCCCTCGGCCAAAGCCGCGCCGGCCGTCAATCTGAATCAAGCGCAGTTGGCGAAGATCTATGAAACGATGCCCCCGGAAGAAGCAGCGGCGCGGCTTGAGCGTATGTCTGAACGGAAAGCTCTCGAGGTGTTACGCCTCCTAAAGGGAAAATCGGCCGGAGCCATTCTCGCCGAGGTGAAACCCGATCGCGCCGCCCGCCTCACCGAACAACTGCTCACGAGCCCATAACATCCGGTCCATCCCATCTGCTCCGGCAAGTTTTGCCTGGTCCACCTGCAGAAACTTCCTGTTCCTCATCGGTTCATTCCCGTGTCGGCATCAAAATCCTCCGCCAGACGCGAGTTTTGCGCGGTACTCCATGGCACGGCCTTTGTAATAACGCTCCATGACGACGAAAAGACTTCATCGTGAGAGGACTGTCTATGGCCACGGATATGCGAACGCTCTTCGGAGGACTCCCAACTCCCTCTCAAACGTCCGTGTCGGATGCGCGGGATCGTCAACAGGCCGCCAGGAGTTCCAGCCCCACTCACAGTTTTGAGTCGATGTTGGGGAGGGCGGACGAGCGTCAGACGATTCAAAGACGGGGGGCATCATCGCCCACGTCTGAATTCACGATCAAGGATCAGTCGCGCACACCGAGTCGTCCCAAACAGGAACCTGCGACACAGCAGTCGGAACGGCGCTCGGATGGGAGGCCTCAGGAACAGGTGAACCGTCCAAAGGAAGCGGTCGGAGGACGTGAGGACAAACCAGCACAGGAAGAGGGGTCGGACGGCCATCGCGATTCTCAGGATCAGCCTGAGGAGTACGGTACGCCGGTACAGGAGGCTATGGTGGTGGCGATGAATGCCCCCATGCTGTCGACTCCGCTGCCGGCTGTTCCTGGAAGTGACGAGCCAGAATCGGCTGCCAATACGGCCGAGGAGTTGACGAACAAGAATACGGCGGCCATCGAAGCTGCATCCGCCGTCATCGGCGACTCTTCCCCTGCGACACGACTGTCGCTCCCGGTGGATGGACGGGCGACTGGTATAGGCGATTCGATCACGGCGAGTGATCTCCCTGCGGAGACCCAGGTGAGCAGCGCACAGCCGAAGGCGGGGAATGTGCCATCCGAACTCCAGGCCACTACTCCGGAAAAGGGCCAACCACTCGCAGCGGACGCAGCAGCGACCAAGATTGAGGAGTTCCTGGGCACGGGGAAAACCGAACCGGATAAGGTGAAACAAGCAATTGCCGCCGTGGCGCTCATGAAACAGGATGGACAGCTTCAGGCACCAGTCGCATTCAACCATACCGAGGGGTCAGCCGTCGTGGAGGCGATGGCTCCGGGCTCCGCGACGAGTGGGGCAGAGGGAAGTGTCGCCGCAGAACAGCACCTTGCGGAGGACTCCGGAAGATTTTCTGATTCAACGGGCGAATCACATCACCCGGCTCCGGATGTCCCTACGGCGGGCGAAGGACTCAATCGTCCGCTCTTTCTCGATCGGATGAACGGTCTGGGGCAGCCGGCGGGCGCAGCGATCGACGACGCGTCCCGCGGCCAGGACGGCGCCCACTCGACAGGCGTCTTGCGGGCGTCGGATGCCGATCGACTGGGGGAGTTTGGAGGAGCCACACCGTTCAGCCAGACTGTGACGCTGGATTTGGACCCATTGGATATGGGGCCGTTGCGTGTTCGAGTCATGATGAATGATCAGACGGTCCATGCGCATATCAGGACCGAGCATGGGGAATTGGGGCAGGGGTTGCTGCAACAGGGACAATCGCTCGAATCATCGCTGCGAACGACCGGCCTGGAAATGGGCATGTTGCGGGTGACCGTGGATCTGCAGCAGGGACGGGGGGAGAATGCCTGGATGTTTCAACAGCAGCCGCAGTCCCAGAATCGTTCATCCTCTCCGAACATGTCGAATGCGGCGGCCCGAGAAGAGGAGCGTGGAGTCAGGGGAGAGCGTGGGGTCGAATCAATCGAACGTGTGAGTATTTTTGCCTGATTTGGGAGGACCTATGGATATCAGCAAGGTGATTACACAGACGGCTCCTGCGGACGCGTCCACTCCGACGACCGATGGGCCCAAGCCACTCGGGAAAGACGATTTCCTGAAGTTGCTCGTGACGCAGCTACAACATCAAGACCCCCTGAAGCCACTGGAGAATGAGGCGTTCATCGCCCAGACCGCCCAATTCTCCCAGTTGGAGCAAATGGCCAAAATGGTGACGCTCATGGAGAAGAGCGTGGCGCTCCAAGAGGCGGCTCAGAATAAGGCCGATCAGGCCGATACGACTGCGGTGGCATAAACGAGCGCAGACAGGTTCGTGAATGCGTGGCGCATTTGCACGCGGGACGGTAACAAGGAGGACAGGCACATGGGTATTCTGACATCGATGTTCACCGCGGTAACCGGCTTGAGTTCCTACGGTAACGCCATGGGCGTCATCGGCAACAATATCGCCAACGTCGGGACGGCGGGATTTAAGTCGAGCCGGGCCACCTTTTCCGATCTGATCTCGTCGAGCCTCGGGGCGGGAGCCGGCGGCAATCAAATCGGCCTCGGTGTGTTTCTCAACGATGTGCAGACAAATTTCTCGCAGGGATCGATGACCACCACCGGGAATACCTTCGATCTGGCGATCGACGGGAACGGCTTTTATCAAGTGCGCAATCCATCGGGTTCGATTTTCTATACGAGAGCCGGGCAATTTAAGGTCGACAGCCTTGGGCAGGTGGTCGATGCGAGCGGGGCGCTGCTTCAAGGCTACCAGGCCGATACGGCAGGCAATATCACCAGCACGGTCGGAGGGATCACCCTGACGTCGAGTGCCGTCGCTCCGCTGGCGACGACCAGCGCGGAGATCCTCGGAAACCTGAATGCCAATGCCACCGCGCCGACGGCGGCCTTCAGCGTGACCGATACCACGTCGTACAACTTCTCCACGGGCATGACCTTCTACGACTCGCTGGGCAATTCGCACCAGATGCAGTTGTACTTCCGGAAAACCGCCGCGAATGCCTGGGGCGTCTATTCTCAGATCGACGGCGGCGCGGCCACCGCACAAACGAACATGACGTTCAACGCGAGCGGTGCCGTGACCGCCGGCGGGACGCAGACCCTCACCGCCACCTTGACGAACGGAGCCACCACGCCACAAACCATTACGGTGGACGTGTCGTCGTTGACGCAATTCGGATCGGCGTCCGGAGTGGAGAGCCAGACACAGGATGGTTATACTTCCGGGACGCTCGATCGAATCAGCGTCGATAAGGAAGGTCGGGTGATGGCGCAATTCACGAACGGACAAACTCGCGCCCTGGCGCAAGTCGTGTTGAGCCGGTTTACCAATCCGGATGGATTGGCGAATGTCGGTGACAATCACTTTCTGGAGACGCTAGAGTCAGGAGCTGCTCTGGCCGGTGCCCCGACGTTGAACGGTCTGGGGCGAGTGCTTTCCGGCACGGTCGAGCAGTCCAACGTCGATCTCGGGAAGGAGTTTGTCGATATGATCATCACGCAGCGGGCGTTTCAAGCGAATTCCCGTGCGATCACGACCAGCGATGAAATGTTGCAGGAGCTCGTGAATCTCAAACGATAACGTATAAGTCGTTCGGCGCGGGCTACGAGAGCCCGCGCCGGATGCCGGCTCGGCAATTTCTGCCTAGGTACTCTCCGCAGGTCACTCGGTCACCTCATCAGCCGCTCGTCAACAAACTGTCGGTGCCCCTCCTCTCTCTGTCACCGGCGTGACGACCGCGCGCGGCCACTGAGTGTGGCCCGTCCATGGCTACGGTCTGCATACCCAACTCCTTGTGTTATCACACAATCTTTCGTGACGAGAGAGTCGTCATGAACGGTCACGACGCGCCGGTCGTGGCATATGCATTGCACAACCGACCAACACCGGCAATCACCGTCCGCAGGAGGTCTGTATGTCAGAAGCAGCAGAAGAAAAGGCGCCCGCAGCACCGGCAGGCATTCCCATGAAGATGGTGATCATCATCGTCGCCGGGGTGTTAGTCCTGGCATTGGGCGGCGCGTTCGCGATGTTTAAGATGATGGGCGGGTCCTCTGCTGAAAAGCCGCAGGCCGAGGGTGGAGCGGACAAGGCCGCCGCGCATGGTGCTGCAGAGGAGAAAAGCGGGGAGCATGGGGCCACCGCGGATGCCAGCGCCATTGCCGATCTTGATCCCTTTATCGTGAACCTCGCGGACTCGCCGGAAATTCGTTATCTCAAGGTCACGCTGAAGGTGGAGGCAGACGGGGCAGGAACCGTCGAACAGATCAAGGCACGCACACCGCAGATTCGTGACGCCATTCTCGTGTTGTTGACCAGTCTGGACTCGGCCACCGCCCGTTCGCCGCAGGGGAAACACAAGCTGCGCGAAGATATTACCGAGCGGATCAACGGCCTGCTGCCGAAGAAATCGGTCAAGTCGACCTACTTCACGGAATTTGTCATCCAGTAGTTCATCGGGCTTCGTCGAGGATCGCATGGACAAGATACTCTCTCAGGAAGAAATCGACGCCTTGATGGGCGGAGTCATGTCCGGCGAGGTCGAGACAGCCCCGAAAGAGGAAGAAGACCCAGGGGGTATCAAGCCGTATAGCCTCACCAGCCAGGAGCGGATCATTCGCGGGCGCATGCCCACGATGGAAATGATCAATGACCGCTTCACGCGCCAGCAGTCCATCTCTTGGACCAGCCTCCTGCGGGAGAAAATCGAATTCAGCGTGCTGGGCACCCAGATCATCAAATTCGGCGACTTCATCCAGAAGGTTCCGGTCCCGTCCTCATTCAATCTGTTCGCGATGGAGCCGTTGCGCGGGAACGGACTCTACATCATGGACGCCATGCTGGTGTACCTGATCGTCGACTTTTTTTTCGGCGGCAAGGTTCAAACTCATGTGAAGCCGGAAGGACGCGAGTTTACGCCCATTCAGCTCCGCTTGATCAAGAAGCTCGTCCAGCAGGCGCTGGCCGATCTCGAGAAGGCGTGGCAGGCGGTGATGCCCGTCAAGATCGGGTACTTGCGATCGGAGAGCAATCCACAGTTTGCCATGGTCGTGACCACGTCGGAAATCGTCGTGGTCGTGACGCTGCAGGTTCACCTCGGCGACATTACGCGTGAAATGTTCATCGCGTATCCGTACTCCATGCTGGAGCCGATCAAAGAAAAACTATACTCCGGACTCTTCGCCGACAACGTGGAGCAGGACAGCAGTTGGGGCAGTCGCTTTAAAGATTCGCTGCAGGAGTGTGACGTGGCGGTTGCGGTGCAGCTCGGCACCGCTCAGATCAGTGTACAGGATCTGATGAACTTCGGTCCCGGCGATGTCCTGATGCTCGATCAACATCCCGGGGATCCCATGCTGTGTTTGGTCGAGGGTGATCCGAAGTTTCACGGGCAGCCGGGGGTGTACAAAGGCAATCACGCGTGCCGCGTCACCAAAGTGTTGGGGTAGGGCGGAGCGGATCCAAAGGAGATGATGGCATGGGCAACGGTGACGGTACGGTACAGACAGACTCTTCGAACGGCGACGTGAGCCCGCAACCGACCTCTTTCCCTCCGGTGGATAACCAGGGTGCGGTGCCGGCCAATAAGAATATCGAATTCGTTCTGGACATCCCGCTTCAAGTCACGGTGCAGATCGGCGCCACCCGAATGTTAATCCGCGAATTGCTGCAGCTCGGGCAAGGCTCAGTCATCGAGCTCAACAAACTGGCGGGCGAACCGATGGAAGTGCTGGTCAACAACAAACTGGTCGCTCGCGGCGAAGTAGTCGTCGTCAACGAAAAGTTCGGTATTCGACTGACGGATGTCGTCAGTCCGAATCAGCGTATTCAGCAATTGGGCTGAGCTGCGGGCAGAGCTTGGCATTCCGCCGTTCGCGCGGCAGAGGGAAGACACGCGTCCATGGACATGTGGGAAAGTGTCGTACGCATGGTGTCGGCGCTCGGGATCGTGCTGGCGCTCATCCTGGGCCTCCTGGCTGTGGCCAGGTCGGCGGTCGGACGCCGGTTGCTTCCGGTAGGCGGCGCGCCGATCGTGCAAGTACTGGGAAGCGGTCCGCTCGGGTCTCGCAAGCACGTGACGGTGGTGGCAGTCGCGGGGGAAGTCTTCATTCTCGGTACCACGCCGACCGATCTGGTGCCCCTAGGGAAGGTGACCGATCCGGAACAGGTGAGACGTTTGATGGCGAATGCCGCGTATGGGGCTGCCTCGCTTCGCGACGACCAGGCGAGCGGCAAGGAGGCATCGCGTGCACACTAACGTCAAAGGCGGGCGCCCACATGCCGAACGATCCTTCCTCGGACGCTGGAAACCGCTTCCCATGCTCCTGCTCGTGATCGTCTGCCTGGTGAGCGCCTCCGTCGCCCACGCGGAAGGTCCCACGTTGACGCTCGACCTCGGTGGAGGCGGCACGAAGCAAACTGCCGTCGTGCTCCAAATCCTCGCGGTCCTCACTGTCCTCTCGTTGGCGCCCGCCCTGTTCATCATGGTGACGTCGTTCACTCGCATGGTGATTGTGCTCTCGTTCCTACGCCAGGCCCTGGGCACCCAGCAGGTGCCGCCCAACCAGGTGTTGATCAGCCTGGCCTTGTTTCTGACGATGTTTGTCATGGCTCCGGTGGGCCAGACGGTCTACAAGGATGCACTCCAGCCTTTGCTCGCGGAACAAATCGGGTACGACGACGCATGGAATCGGGGGATTCAACCGATTCGCGCCTTCATGTTGAAGCAAATGCGGGACAAGGATCTGGAACTCTTTTTGGAATTGTCGCATGCGCCGAAACCGGAACAGATCGAACAAGTGCCGACCCACGTGATCATCCCGGCTTTCGTGCTGAGTGAGTTGCGGATTTCGTTTCAGATCGGTTTTCTGCTCTACATTCCGTTTCTGATCGTCGATATGGTCGTCGCCAGCGTGCTGATGTCCATGGGTATGATGCTGCTGCCGCCGGTCATGATTTCGCTTCCGTTCAAACTCATTCTCTTTGTCTTGGCCGACGGCTGGTATCTGGTCGTCGGATCCATGGTCCGAAGCTTCCAATAGGACAACCCACGATGACGATCGAAAACGTGACGGAAATCGGACGACAGGCGATTGAAACCACCATGCTGGTCTCTGCGCCCATCCTGGGCCTCAGCCTGATCGTCGGGCTCATCGTCAGCACGTTTCAAGCCATGACACAGATCAATGAAGCCACCTTGACGTTTGTCCCGAAAGTCTTAGCGGTGTTCGCCGCGACGCTCCTGTTTCTGCCGTGGATGCTGGGCGTCTTGATCAGCTTTATGACCCATATCATCACCAGTATTCCGACCCTGATTCACTGAGACAGAGCCCCAGCATGAATGCCGCACAGACTCTGCATCTGGCACTGCCCCAGTTTCAGGCCTTTTCCATCCTGCTGGTGCGGATTGCCGGCATCATCAGCGTCTTCCCTATTCTGAACACCCGCACGATCCCCATGCCGGTGAAAGCCGGTCTTGTCACGATGCTGGGACTTGTCCTGGCGCCGATCATCCAGTTGCCGAACATGCCTGCAGATCCGGTTCTGGCGGTCGCGGGTATCGGCAGTGAATTCTTAATCGGATTGACGATCGGGCTGGCGGTCCGCTTGTTGTTTTCCGGATTTCAAGTCGCCGGCGACATGATCGGCACTCAAATGGGGTTTAGTGCGATTCAGATGATCGACCCCATGAGCCATCAAAATGCGCCGATCATCGCGCAGTTCCAGCTCACGCTCGGCTCATTGGTGTTTCTGTCGATCAATGCGCACCTCTTGGTCGTTCATGCGATCGGGATGAGTTACGAGTTCGTTCCCCCGTTCGGCGCGAAGCTGTCCGACAGCATCGCGATGGACATCATCCAGCTGGCGCAGAACATGTTGCGCGTGGCCCTGAAGATGTCCGCCCCCGTGTTCGCGACGCTTGTGATCGTCAATACGGTGTTGGCCGTCATGGGACGAGCCGTGCCGCAGATGAACGTGTTCGTGCAGAGCTTTCCGATCACGATCGGGGCAGGGCTGCTGGCGATGAGTCTGGCGATTCCGTTTACACTCGCCTTGTTCGAAAAAGAATTCGAGATGCTGGTGGAGACGATTCTCGGGCTCCTGAAAGCGTTGGGTCATGGCTGAGAGCGCGCAAAACCGCACAGAACAGGCGACACCGAAACGCAAATCCGAGGCGAGAGCGAAAGGTCAAATCGCGCTCAGTCGCGATGCCGCCATGGCGGTCTCGCTCTTGGGCAGTTTCGGCGGATTGTACTGGATGACGCCGGCGATACTGAACGGGCTGCGAACCAGCCTGCAGGCGTGGCTCTCCCGTTCGATGGAGGAAGCGACGCATCAGACGCTCAGTCTCGATCATCTCCATGTGATGCTGCGTCAGATCGGTGTGGAGGTGTTTGTCATGCTGGGCCCGGTCGTAGCCGGTATCGCCGTGGTGGGGGTGGGCGCCAATCTCATGCAGACGGGCTTTGTCTGGAAACAGGACGGATTCAGTCTGGACTGGTCGCGCATCAGTCCTCTGGGAGGGTTCTCCCGCTTGTTTTCGCTCCGATCCCTCGTCGAACTGATCAAATCCTGGCTCAAGATACTGGCCATCGGCGGGGTCGGCTACCTCACCATCAAGCAGGACATGCTGGAGTTCCTCTCGCTGACGCAATTCGGTATGGAGTCTCTTCTGCCGACGGTCGGGTGGGCGACCATGAAAGCCGCGCTCACCATGAGCGGCGCCGAGTTGGTGATCGGTGCCGCGGACTACGGGTATCAACGGTTTCAATGGGAACGTGACCTTCGGATGTCGCGTGACGAAATCAAGGAAGAAAGTCGCGCTGCGGAAGGAGACCCCGCGGTCAAGTCGAAGATCCGCACCACCCAACGGGAAATGTCCCGCAAGCGCATGATGGCGGCCGTACCCACCGCCGACGTGATCATCACCAACCCGACCCATTTGGCGGTGGCGCTGAAATACGACGCGAAGGCCAATGGCGCGCCGGTCGTGGTGGCCAAGGGAGCGGGATTCATCGCCGAGAAAATTCGGGAAATCGGTCGTCAACACGGCGTCATGATCGTGGAAAACAAACTGGTTGCGCGCACTCTGTACAAACTGGTCGAGGTGGGCCGTGAGGTTCCTGAGGATCTGTACCGCGCGGTGGCGGAGATCCTGGCCTTTGTGTATCGCGTTCGTGGGAAGCTGCCGCCCGCATAATTCCGTGTGGTAGGAGTCGCAATGGCATCGGACAATACCTCGATTCCCAGTACGTCGCTGGTCAAACACCCGGATATTCTCATGTCGGTGGGCGTGGTCGGCATTTTGATGGTGATGCTGGTCCCGCTCCCCCGGTTTTTTCTGGACCTCCTGCTGAGCTTCAACATCACACTCTCGATCATCATTCTGTTGGTCGGGATGCAGGTGCGCCGTCCGTTGGAATTTTCGGTCTTCCCGTCGATTCTGCTCATGGTCACCTTGCTCCGGCTGGCGTTGAACATCGCCTCGACGCGATTGATCCTACTGCATGGCAATGAAGGCGCTGCGGCAGCGGGTGAAGTCATCCGCGCGTTCGGCAATTTCGTCGTCGGGGGGAACTACACCGTCGGCCTGGTGGTGTTCACGATCCTGGTGATCATCAATTTCGTCGTCATTACCAAGGGTGCGGGGCGCGTGGCGGAAGTCGCCGCGCGGTTTACCTTGGACGCCATGCCCGGCAAACAAATGGCCATCGATGCCGATTTGAATGCCGGCCTGATCAACGACAAAGAGGCGCGCCAGCGACGGAAGGACATCGCCCAAGAGGCGGATTTCTATGGAGCGATGGACGGTTCGAGCAAGTTCGTGCGGGGAGATGCCGTCGCGGCGGTCGTCATCACGCTGGTGAATATTCTCGGCGGCTTGACGATCGGCGTACTTCAGCAGGGGATGACCCTTTCCGCCGCCGCGCAAACGTACACGCTGCTGACGGTCGGTGAGGGCCTGGTGGCGCAGGTGCCGGCACTCATCGTCTCGACCGCCGCCGGTATCGTGATTACTCGCGCCGCCTCAGAAGTGAATCTCGGGTTTGAGGTCACCAGGCAGGTGCTGATTTCGCCGAAAGCCATCGGCACCGCCTCCGGCATTCTCCTGGCCATGGGCCTGGTGCCAGGCTTACCGCATTTGGCGTTCTTAGCCCTCGGCAGTCTGACCGGCTGGATGGCGTTTCAACTGAACGAGCAACAGAAAGCCGCCGCCGCATTGCCTGAACAGGCTGCGCCACAGGCGAAGGCCGAGGAGGCGGCGACGCAAGTGGTGCCGTTGGACCTCATGGAAGTGCAGGTAGGGTATGGTCTCATCGGACTCGTCGACGGGGGACAAGGCGGGGCGCTGCTCGATCGCATCAAGGGGCTGCGGCGACAATTCGCCGAACAGATGGGGTTCGTCCTGCCGCCGATTCATATTCGCGACAATTTGCAACTACGGCCGAATGAGTATGCGGCGCTCCTGAAAGGTGTCGAATTGGCCAAGTCCGAAGTCATGCCTGCGCACGTGCTGGCCATCGACCCTGGGACGGCTCAACGGGGCATCATTCATGGCTTGTCGACCAAGGAGCCGGCCTTCGGCCTTCCGGCACTCTGGGTGCCGGAGCAACAGCGGGAACAGGCGCAAATGGCCGGGTATACCGTCGTGGATCCCGGGTCCGCCATCGCCACGCATCTCTCCGAGCTCATCAAGCGGCATGCACATGAACTGCTGGGTCGGCAGGAAGTGCAGGGTCTGCTCGATCAACTGGGAAAAAACCACCCCAAACTGGTGGAGGAAGTGATTCCCAACCTGATTCCCTTGGGAAGCCTGGTCCGCGTGTTGTCGCATCTGCTGCGCGAAGGCGTGCCGATTCGCGACCTGCGGACGATTCTTGAAACGATTGCCGATCATGCAGCGACCACGAAGGATCCCGACATTCTCACGGAAGTGGTGCGCCAGGCACTCGGTCGGACCATTACCAAACAATATCTCGCGCCTGACGGCTCGCTGCCGATCATCGGACTCGATCCGCGCTTGGATCGCACTCTTGCCGATCAGGCGAATGCGGCCGGCCAGGGAAACCAATGGGCTCCTGATCCGCTGGTGGCACAGAAACTGCTGGCTGCCTTGAAACAAGCGGCCGAGCGAATGGTAGGCCGAGGCCATCAGCCGGTGATTCTCTGTTCACCTTCGCTGAGACGACATCTTAGGAAGCTCACGGATCGGATATTGCACTCGGTTCCCATCCTGGGACTGAACGAGGTGGACAGTGTGACACGATTGCAGGCGATGGAAACGGTTCGTCTCGATCTCGAAGTCGGTGATACGAGGAGCTTGGCATGAAGGTACGGACCTTTCACGTGGCGTCGATGCATGAAGCCATTCGCTCCATCAAGGAGACGCTCGGGCCGGATGCCGTCATTTTGTCTACGAAGCGGGTGCGGTCATGGGACAACGGCTTCGGTTTGTTGGGCCGCTCCGTGCTGGAAGTCATGGCGGCGATTGAGGACGACGCGGCCGTTCCCGCAGCAGCGCCCATGCTTGATGACGTCGAGCACGACGGTTCCGGAACGGTATCGGCGCCGGCGGTGTCGGCGGAGGAATCTCGTTTCCGACAAGCCCTCCAGGGCGCAATGGAACACAAGTCTGAGAAGGCGACGTGCAATCATCATCCGCCGCTCGCGTCTCCACGTCAGGCGCAGACTTCAGGAACTGTGACGCCTGCAACGGCGCAAGGCACCGCAGTGCAGTCCTTCCAACGAGTCTATGAAGAGTTGCTCGCCCAGGGGGTTGAGCATGCCACGGCCGAGGCTTGTCTGCGCGAGCTCCGGGAAACGCTGGTGGAGCAGGGAGCGTCGCAGCGCCACTCCTCCGTGCAGTTGTTGCGCACGGTGTTGCTCGACCGAGTGACCACGGCGGGACCGCTACTGAGCACGGCCGGTGAACAGAAAATCGCGTTGTTCGTCGGCCCGAGCGGCGTCGGGAAAACGTCGACGATCGCCAAATTGGCGACACACTTCGGCATCGTCGAGCAGCGGAGTGTGGCCTTGATTACGATGGACACCTATCGCCCCGCCGCGGTGGAACATCTGCGACTGTATGCCGAGGTGTTGGGCGTGGAGTTGGCGGTGACGGCATCCTGCGAGGACGCCCAGGCGGCAATCGAACGGGCTCGGGAAGCTGAGCTGATCCTGATCGATACGGCGGGATTTAATCCCTATGAACCGATCGCCGCGCAACGTTGGCGGGGCCTGCTGAACCGTGGACTTCCGCTGGAAGTGCATTTGGTGCTGGCCGCCGGCACTCGGGTGCCCGACCTGGTGGTCAGCACCAGTCAATGTGTGGATGTCCCATCGCTGCGACTGCTGTTCACTAAGCTGGACGAAACTACCGGCTACGGTGGAATTTTCGAGACGACACATCGCACCGGTATTCCTCTGTCGTACTGGGGAACCGGGCAACGGGTTCCGGATGACCTAGTGCAGGCGCAGGTGGCTCGATTGGGAGACCTCCTGTTGGGCGGACAGGTGCGGACTCCAGGCGGTGGCACCAAGACTGCATGGGATTCGCAGGCATCATCGACGGTCGTGCCGGGGAATAAGACGTTCTCGCGGTAGTCAGGGGTCGAATAAAAGGGGAGAGACGATGGCGATGCAACCGGGAATTCTGGATCCGCAACTGAGAGCCGGCGACGAGACGGTCGCTCCCTCCCGAACACAGGTGATCACGGTCACCAGCGGCAAAGGCGGGGTGGGAAAAACCAATGTGGTGGCCAACACCGCGATCGCGTTGGCACAAACCGGAAAGAAAGTCCTGGTGCTTGATGCCGACCTCGGATTGGGGAACGTCGACATCCTGCTCGGACTCACGCCGAAATATACCCTGGAGCATGTGCTGGCCAAGACCTGCAGGCTCGAAGACATCGCGCTGACCGGCCCCCATGGCATTACCGTGCTGCCCGCAAGCACGGGGATCGCGCAATTGACCGTTCTCACGGAAGTTCAACAGCTCATCCTCCAGGAAGAGTTGGAGCGTATGGCCTCGGCGATGGATGTCCTGTTGATCGATACCGGCGCAGGGATCTCCTCCACCGTCACGTATTTCGCCGCGGCGGCCCAATCAATCATCGTGGTGGTCTCTCCCGAGCCGACCTCTCTCACCGACGCCTATGCGCTGATGAAAGTGTTGCTGCGGCAATACCGCGAACGCCGATTCCACATCCTGGTGAACATGGTGAAGTCGCCACGGGATGCGGCCCGCATCTACCGGAAGTTGGAAGTGGCGGTGAGCCGCTTTCTTCACATTTCGCTGGACTACCTGGGCGCGATTCCACAAGACGACTATGTGCCGATGGCGGTCACTCAGCAGCGGGCCGTCCTCGATCTGTTTCCCCACGCTCCGGCCAGCCGCGCGTTTCGAGATTTGACGGACGCGGTGGCGCAATTGACGCCGCCGGCTCTTCCCAAGGGAACCGTCCAGTTCCTGTGGCAACAACTCTTGCGGACGCACTGAGCGAAAGGATTGTCGCGCATGACGCAGGCTCGCAAAACCCTTCCAGTCGGAAACGCTCACCGCCGAATCATTGCGGAAGCGGATCGTGAACGGGTCATTCAGGAGTTTACCCACGTCGTCAAAGCCATGGCCCACCGATTGGCGTTTCGCCTACCGGCGTATATGGACGCGGAAGACTTGATGTCCGTCGGCATCATGGGGCTCATGGATGCGATGGACAAGTACGATCCGACTCGCGAGGCCAAATTTAAAACGTATGCGGAATTTCGGATCCGGGGCGCCATGCTCGACGAAATCCGCTCCATGGATTGGATTCCACGCTCCGTCCATGAACGCATCACCTTGTTACAGAAAACCTATTCCGAACTCCTGCACCGACTCGGTCGTCCACCGACGGATCAGGAAGTCGGCCGGGAGCTGAAGATGTCGGAAGAGGAGCTGGACGAGTTCCTGACCCGCTCACGGGGCGCGGTGGTCATCAGCCTCGACGACTTAGGGGTGCAAGATGCCGACGGGCACAAAATCATCAGCATGCTGACGGATTCCAATCAACCGGATCCGTTGTCCCTGCTGGTCAGCGAGCGGGCTCGTCATGTGCTCGAAACCGCGATCCAAGATCTTCCTGAAAAGGAACGGCTCGTCTTGTCGCTCTACTACTTTGAGGAACTGACCATGAAAGAGATCGGGCAGGCGCTCAAGGTGACTGAGTCGCGAGTTTGTCAGATTCATTCCAAGGCCATTCTCCATCTCAAGGCCAGGCTTGAACCGGTCGATGTGTAGCCTCCCGCTGTAAACGCTGGTTTACGTTCCTGTCCGTCGCCGGCTTTACCGACAGGGTCGTGCAGCGGCATTCCTACAGTTTCCCCGAGACTCCTCCGATATCGTCTAGACCTTGTAGCGCATCAGCCATCAATCCTGGATGCCTGCGTCTATGAACGCGTCCCCATCTACCTCCATCGACAGCCGCAACGCCAACGGATCGAGGGCTGTCCATGGAACGGAGTCCCTCAGCCATGCAGGTTCGAACGATGCCGCCAGGTTCGGCGTCGTGGCCTGTGTCCTGTTTATGGCGGGCGGGTTGTACTGGACCGCGTCGGTAGGGCTCCTCACCCTTTCGGCATTGACCGCGTATCCACTCATGGTCATGCTGGGAGTGGTCGTGTCCGTCATGATTTTCGGGGCGGCCAACTGGACCGCACGCAACCACGGGACTGATTCCGCTACGGATACGGCGGCGCCGATCTCGTTGGTCGGCGCGGCGTACACGTACGACGCGGTGACGGGGTTGCCGATGCATCGCTTGTTTCTCGCCCTCTTAAGCCAGGCCCTGATCCGGGCTCAGAAGGAAGAAGGGCAGGCAGCCGTTCTGGTGATTGAGCTTGAGCACTTCACCCCTGAAACCGACGCCTATGCGATGCTCAACAGGAATTTGATGTACCGTGTGCAGGCCGCACGCGTGAAGAGCGCGGTGAAGACGACCGACGTGGTCGCGAGGCTTGCGGACGCGCGGTTTGCGGTTCTGTTGGAGCATGTGACGGGGTCGGAGGAGGTCCTGGCGATTGCGAAGAAGATGCAGTGCACGATCGCCCATCCGGTCACCCTCGATCGCCATGAGCTACTCCTCAGCAGCCGCATCGGCATCGCTCTCTCCAGCCGTGATGGACACGATGCCCATGGGTTGGTCGATGCTGCCCTGCACGCCATGGAACGCACGCATGGAGCCGGCGACAGTCTCAGCGGGGTTGCCGGTACGCCTGAGACGTCGACCTCCGATTCGACTTCCACGATTGCCGCCTGACGTGCCGCGTCGTTCTCCGCATTTGTAGGCAGGACTTTCCTAGTCACCGGCAAAGAGTTCCCCATCGCTTCATTCCTTGACGGCCTCCGCTGGGCTCACGCACGCGCCTCATCTGCGTCCGTCGCTGCCGTTCCACGCACATCTACCGGCAATCGTTCACATTTTCTTTCGGATCGCGATCGCACACCTGTTGCGAACATCGCCTGAGAGAAATGGCATGTGCATTGCTATCTCTCCCGGTGGAGCATCAGGAAGGAACGACAAAAACACATGAATCGAGCCGTCTATCCCATTCTTTCCGGCGCAGTTGCTCAAGAAAAGCAACTCCAGGTATTCGCCAACAATTTGGCGAACGTCAATACGGCCGGTTTCAAACAGGATCAACAAGGGTTCCGCGGCCTCTTTGCCCGCGCGAGCTCGAGTGGAATGGGCGGTTCCGCACCGGGGATCGTGTCGACAATCTCCACACGTCCTGCCGGTCCGAGCGAACGGGTGTTTGCGGAGGCGCATGGTGTGCGCACTACGTTTGAGCCGGGCCGCATCCGTATCACCGGAAATCCGCTCGATGTCGCCATTCAGACCGACGGGTTTTTTGAGGTCAAAACTCCCGACGGGGCCGGGTATACCCGCAACGGCATCTTCTCTCTCGACAGCAAGCGCCGATTGGTGACGAACCTCGGACAGCCTGTGATGGGCACGAAAGGGGAGATCACGGTTCCACCGGGGAATATCCAGATCAATACCGAAGGCGCGATTCAGGTCGACGGGAACACCATCGGCACCATCAAGGTGGTCGAATTTCCGGAATCGGACATGCCGCAGAAGTACGCGGAAGGTCTGTTCGCCGGGGGCAAACCGACCACCGTCGCGAAGCCACGGCTTCAACCGGGGCACATCGAAGAATCCAACGTCAATTCATTGACCGAGATGGTCAAGATGATTCAGGGCATGCGGAGTTATGAGTCGGCGCAGAAGCTGATTCAAACACTCGATCGTATGACGGAGACGGCGATTCAGGATCTGGGTCGGGTGTAAGAGGAGGAGTGCTATGATTCGCGCAATGTGGACAGCAGCGACGGGCATGACGGCTCAGCAGCTCAACGTCGACACCATCGCCAACAACCTTGCGAACGTCAACACCAACGCGTTCAAGCGCAGCCGTGCGGAATTCGGCGACCTGCTGTATCAAATCCAACGGTTGCCCGGCACCAACGCGTCCAATGTCGGTGTGTTTCCCGTCGGTGTGCAGGTGGGCGGCGGCGTGCGTCCCATCACCGTGGCCAAAGAGTGGATGCAGGGCAACATGCGGCAGACGAGTAACGATCTCGATCTGGCCATCGACGGCGCCGGCTTTTTCCAGGTTGCCAGACCGGATGGAACGATCATGTATACGCGCAACGGCTCGTTCAAGCGCGATAACGTCGGCAACCTCGTGACCGGCGACGGCGACCAACTCACTCCCGTCATCACGATTCCCTCCGGCGCGCTGAAGATCGACATCGGTCAGGACGGCACCGTCTCCGTGCTGCTTCCCGGTGTGACTCAAGCTTCACAGGTGGGTCAGATTCAGCTTGTGCGGTTCGACAATCCCTCCGGCCTGGTGGCGATGGGCAGCAATCTGTTCCTGGACAGCTTTGCCTCCGGCCCGGCGCAGCAGGGAACCGGCGGATTCTCGACCGGTTTCGGCACCTTGCAGCAGGGATTCCTGGAAAGTTCGAACGTCAACCTGGCGGAAGAAATGGTCAACATGATCATCGCTCAACGGAGTTACGAAATTAACTCGAAGACGATCCAGGCATCCGATGAAATGATGCAGATCGCCAACAATCTACGCCGGTAATCGGCGCCGCACCTTCAACGAAGGGTGATATCCGTGAATCGAGTCGGCCTCATCACAGTTGTGACGCTCAGTCTCGCGATCGGCATGGTCCTGCCTGTATCGGCAGGAGAGCGGACTCCGGTCCGGCCGTTATTTCGCGTACACGAAGCGTTGGTCCACAGCGCGCAGGCACAGCCGCACGCGCGCGGAAAACGTCTGATCTATCCGGAGCAGCTGCGAGGCGTCATTCACGATTTCGTGAAGCGGGAACTCGCAGGCCGGGCCGCCGATTGTCAGGTGATGCTGGGGGAGCCGCAAGAGCCGATAGTGGTGCCGGCAGGGACCCTCGACTTGCAGGTCGGCGGCGGTCGGTCGGACGAACCGCTCGGCCGGCGCGTGTTTCAGATTCATCTGGCGGTGAACGGACGCTTCATCAAGACCGTCGATGCCACCGCCGATGTGGCCGCCCTGGTCGATGTGGTGGTCCCGGTGCGTGCCATCAAGGTCGATGAGGAGATTGCGGTCGACGACGTCACCATCGAGCGGATTGTGCTGTTCGACTTGAAGCAACCCTTTGCGACCAATCCGGCCGACGTCATCGGGAAAGCCGCCATTCGCCCGTTGCCGCCGCAGAATGCGATCAGGCTCACCTCGGTCCGTCGCCCCTTTGCCGTTCGCAAAGGCGACCGGGTCACGATTGAAGCGCGCCAGGGAGGGCTGTCGATCCAAACCGTCGGTGTGACCAAGTCGCACGGTGAGGTAGGGCAAACCATTACCGTCTCGAATGTCGATTCCGGGAAGGATTTGCGGGCGACGGTCGTCGCTCCGGGGGTGGTCCGTGTCAGCTTTTAACCTATGCTGCGCCGAGTCCCGCCGGGTCGGCTGGCTGCTGTGCGGCCTGACGCTCTGCGTCGTCACCGGCTGTTCGAGTTCGCCGGCCGCGAAGCCGAGCAAAACCGAAGTGGCGAAACTGCCGCCGCCGAAGACGACGGGGTCGCTGTGGCAGGAGGAAAACGGTCGCGCGTACCTCTATGAAGACCTGCGGGCGATGCGGGCGGGCGACATCATCACGATTTTGATCTCTGAAAAACACAAGGGGTCGAAGAGCGCAGACACGAGCGCGGAGAAGGACTCCACGATTTCCAACGGCTTCGGCGGGACCGGCATGGGGTACCTCGGTCTTCCTGGAATCCGGTTGGGCGGAGAGGCCAAACGTGGATTCGGCATCGACGCGAGCGCAAAGAATAAATTCGGCGGGAAAGGGGCGACCAACCGCGAGGATACGTTGACCGGAACGATTTCCGCCACTGTGACTGAAGTCCTCCCGAACGGCGACCTCCGGATCGAGGGACGTCGCGAGGTCACCGTCAACTCGGAGCGGCAGATCATGACGATCGGCGGCATTGTCCGACGAGTCGACGTGAACACCAAAAATACCGTGCAATCCAGCGCGATCGCCGATGCCAAGATTGAATACTCCGGGCTCGGGGTTGTCGACGATGTCCAACGGCCGGGCTGGTTGGTGAGAATACTGGACTGGGTGTATCCGTTCTGATCGCAGGATCAGGGCAAGAGTGTGAAGCGGGACAGGAGCCATCATGTCGATGCCACGTAAACAGCAACGGGCGATGATCATGCAAAGTTTTCGTCTGATGATGTCCAGCGGCGTGCTGCGGACGCCGGCCGTGGATCCGGAGCAATTGACGCGCTCCTGGATGCCCCCTCAGCCGAAAGCCGCTCCCGCCGCCGCGCCACGGGCACCGATCAACGCGTGGTTTCGTCGAACCGCGGTCGGGATGCTTGCCTTTTTGACGGTCTCGCTCTTCAGCGTGTCGATGGCCCACGCGGTGCGCGTGAAGGATGTGGCCACCATCGAAGGCGTGCGGGAAAACCAATTGATCGGGTATGGCTTGGTCGTCGGCCTCGACCGCACCGGCGATCAGGTCATCGGCGGACAGTTTACCATTCAAGCCATGATGTCCATGTTGAATAAGATGGGCATCAACCTGGTGATCGACCCCATCCAATTGCTGACGCGCAACATTGCATCGGTGATGGTCACGGCCAAGTTGCCGCCGTTTGTGAAGCCCGGGATGACGCTCGACGCCGTGGTCTCCTCGATGGCGAATGCGAAGAGTCTGCAAGGCGGGACCTTGCTTTCGACCCCGTTGAAAGCGCCGAACCAGCAAGTCTTTGCCGTGGCGCAAGGGCCCGTCTCCATCGGCGGGTTTCTGGGAGGCACCGGAGGAGCGGGCGGGGCGACGGTCACGAAAAATCATCAGGCGGCCGGTGTGGTTCCCGCCGGCGCCATCGTGGAGAAGGAAGTCACCGTGGATATCGACACCTGGGACACCGTGTCCGTATTACTGCGGCACCCGGACTTCACCACAGCCATTCGTACGGCGGAAGCGATCGACGGGACCTTCGGCAAGGGCACGGCAGTGCCGGTGAATGCAGGCCTGGTCAAGACCACGCTGCCCTCATCGTTTCACGGTCGGGTGGTGGAATACATCGCCACGATGGAAGGTCTGGATGTCAGCGTCGACGTCGCCGCGAAAGTAGTGGTGAACGAACGCACCGGCACCGTCGTCCTCGGCGAGCACGTGCGGCTTTCTACCTGCGCGATTTCGCATGGGAACCTCACGATCTCTGTGAAGAACACCCTGAACGTGTCGCAGCCTCCGGCTCCGGTGATCGGTTCGACTCAGGGGCAGACCACCGTCACGCCAGACGTCCAGACCGAGGTTGCCGAACAGGAGTCGCGTCTCATCGTCGTGGATCAGACGGTCACCCTTGGGGAAGTCGTGCGGGCACTGAATGCCGTCGGGGTAACACCCCGGGATCTTGTCGCGATCTTGTCGGCCCTCCGGGCTGCCGGTGCTCTTCAAGCGAATCTTGAGATTGTGTAAGAGATGATCCTATAACGCTATGGAAATACGAGATTTTTTGGCCGGACAAATGGATCTGGCGAAGATGTCCGCCACGCAACCGGCCGGGCTGGAGCATACGGAGGGTCAGGGCCGGATTACACAGACATCCCCCTCGGCTCTACATAAAGCCGGGCAGGAATTCGAAGCCTATTTTATCTCGTATCTCATTAAAAACATGCGAGAAACTGTGCCGAAAGGGCTTCTGGATCGGAAGGGAGAGCAGGTCTGGTACTCCTTCTACGACCAGGAAATTGCCAAATTGGCCACGCAGGCAGGAGGAATCGGTATTACGGCCTTTGTGGATGCCTACGTGGAAAAAAACCGCTGATTCGTCTGTTTGTCCTAAAGTTCCCTGCCTTCCCCGCCGATAGAGTACTCGACTAGGGGAAAGCCTTTCGGAACACCCTGGCAAGGGGAGGACAAGCAGTTATGGAGATCTCAAACAACGGCCGGGCGGCGGATCTCGCAAAAATTCTATTGGGCGTTCAGGAAACGGATCGGACGCACGATAAGAAGACCGCATCTCAGCAGACGCAGTCACAAGACCGCGTCCAGATTTCCGAGCGTGCCAAAGAACTCCAGCGCCTGAGGGCGGCAGCTGAACAGCCGGATACTGAACGTGATGCCAGAGTCGGCCAGATTCAGCAGTCGGTCGAAGGGGGTACGTACACCGTCGACGGAAAGAAGGTTGCAGATTCCATGATCCGTCACGTCTTGACGGACGCGGTGCTGTAGTCGACCACACCGGCGATCGGCCCCTTCGCTCGTATGTCCTCGTAGGCCGGAACCCCATCGTCGAGGAGGAGGCAAGGTGTCGACCGTGTCACATGTTCTCTCTACCGAGTCCGACGCGCTCATGCAGCGCATGCTCGAGCGGATCCTTGCCTTCCAGTCATTGTTGCGTGAAGAGCAGGAGGCGATTCGCTGCCTGTCGTTCGGCCAGTTCACCTCTGTCACGATGCGAAAAGCACAATTATTAGATGAGATCCGTGATCTGGAGCAGGAACGTCGGACCAGACCGGTTTCAGCGACGACCGTTGCCGGCCTTTCCGATCGGAATCGGCGTGAGCAGGAGTTGGTGGCCGCGATCGGCGAAACGGATCGATTAAATCGGTTCAACGCGACTCTCATCGGGCAGTCGCTCGACTTCTTGCACGGAGCGCTCAAGCGGTGGCAACACTCCCCGGAGTCGGCCGCCCTCTATTCGTCGTCCGGCGCAGCCGTCGCGACAGGCGCCGGCCTCGTGAGAGCCAAAGGATAACGAGTGATCGTATGTCAGGACTAAACGGCTTATTCAGTGTGGGCTCCAATGCACTGGCCAGTTTCCAGCGCGCCATGTCCGTCACGGGGCAGAACATCGCCAACGTCAGCACCCCCGGCTATTCACGCCAGGAAGCTGTGCTTACCCAAACCCTGCCCGAGAACGGCCGCCCGGGCCAGATCGGAACCGGCGTTCAGGTTGCGGAAATCCGCCGCTCCGTCGACAGCTTTGTGGAACAGCAGTTGCTGGGTTCCAGCGAACGGATCGGGCAATTCGGTGCATCCCAGAAGGCACTCTCGCAAATCCAGATCCTGTTCAACGATTCGAACGACCAGGGTATTGCGGCAGGGCTGAACGATTTCTTTAAGGCCTTGCAGGATGTGGCGACCAATCCGGCGGACCTGACCGCGCGCACCGTGCTCCTGACGAAGGCCGATGGACTGACCAAACTATTGAACCAGGCGTCTTCCCAACTGTCGGCTCAACGTCTGTCGCTCGATGGCCAGGTTGAGAGCGGGATTACCGACATCAATGCGCTGGCCGGCAAGATTGCCGATTTGAACGCCCAGATCAAGCTGACCGAAGTGAGCGGGCAACAGGCAAACGACCTTCGAGACCAGCGCGGCCGGTTCTTGAACGACTTAGCCGGTCTGATCGATATTTCGTCGATCGAAGATGGAAGCGGGCAGGTGACGGTGTTTGTCGGGATCGGACAGATCCTGGTGACCGATCACACGGCGTACCAGCTCACCGGCGTTCCCGACGTGACCAACGGTGGGTTGCTCGACGTGCGGTACGACGGCGGAACCGGTCCCAACACGGATATTACGTCCTCGATCAGCGGAGGCCGTCTGAAGGGACTGCTCGATGCGCGGGATACCACCGCCGCAGGGTTGCAGAGCTCCTTGGACACGCTCACGTCGCAACTTGTGTCGCAAGTCAACACGCAACACCGTCTGGGCTACGGGCTGGATGGCTCCACCACGCAGGATTTTTTTACGGCCTCGGGAACCACCGCCGGCACGATCAGCATGGCGCTCACCGATCGGCAAAAAATCGCCGCGTCCTCGACCGCCGCAGGCGTGCCGGGGAACAATGTGAATGCGTTGGCCATGGCTGATCTCCAGACCACTGCCGTGGCTGGGTTGGGCAACACGACGTTTCAGAGCTATTACAGCGCGATGGCGGGGAGTTTCGGTGCGACGCTGCAGGGCGCGACGCGCGACCTGCAGGGACAGGAAATCTTGAACGACCAATTGTTGGCACATCGAGCGGAAATTTCCGGTGTGTCCATGGATGAAGAGCTCATTAATTTGTTGAAGTATCAGCGGGCGTTTCAAGCCGCCTCGCGGCTCATCACCACCAGTGATGAGATGTTGCAGACGATCATATCGTTAAAACGTTAATCGTGTCGGGACGGGACAGGGAGTCGTTACTATGAGAGTCGCCGATCAACAGATGTTTAATACCCTCCTCGGCAATCTCCAACGATCCCGCCTGCAGATGCTGACCTCGCAGGAGCAGATCTCCAGCCAGAAGCGAGTGAACAGGCCGGAGGACGATCCGAGTTCCTATGGTCAGATCGTGCTCGACAAGTCGGCCCTCTCGCAAACCGCTCAATGGCTGCGCAACATCGATTTCGGCACCTCTCGTGTGAATGCGGCCGATCAGGCGTTGGGGCAGGTGCAGAACCTCATCACTCGGGTACGTGAACTGACCATTCAGGCGAGCAGCGACACGACCTCGGCGGAAGGGCGTCAAAGCATCGCCAAGGAAGTGCGCCAATTGCAGCGGCAATTGGTCCAACTCGGGAATACTGAAGTGGCCGGACAGGCGGTGTTCGGCGGTACCAAAACTGATGTCAGCCCGTTTGTGATCGCCAGCGGAGATACGGTGACCTATCAGGGCAATGCGGAGAGCCAATCGATCGCGGTGGGAGAAAATCAAACCGTGCAGATTCTGGTCCCGGGAAGCAGTATTTTCACCGGTGCGACGACAAACATCTTCGACTCGATCCGGGATTTGCTGACCGCGATGGAAAGTAACGATCGCTCGGGCATCCAGGCGGGGATCGGCGATCTTGACCTGGCCACGGCGCAGATCAGCGACGTGCAAGGAACCGTCGGGGCCCTGGCCAACCGTCTGCAGGTCACCCATGACGCGCTGGATACGGCAACCCTGACGATTTCCAAGGCTATCTCCGATAATCAGGATGCCGATCTTGCCACGGCGATCAGCCAGTTGAGCCTTCAGCAGGTTGCCGTGCAGGCCGCCAGCCAGTCATTCAGCAAGATTTTTGACGCCTCATTACTCAACTATCTACCCTAACCAGCGCTCAAGTTCATCCTCACCGGAACCGATATACCCAATGTACCCGTATCCACACGCCAAGGAAGGCTTGTATGCTGGTCTTAACACGACGTCGGGGCGAAGGCGTCACCATCGGACCCGATGTCCGCATCGTGGTGCTCGGCATCAAAGGCGGGCAAGTGCGGCTCGGCATCGAAGCACCGCCCAATGTGCAGGTGCATCGCGATGAAGTGCATGCGCGGATCCAGGATGAAAATCGCATCGCGGCGGGGCCGGGAGTGATTCCGCTTGAAGCCTTCCGCCAATTGTCCAATAAAACCGGCCGCCGGGGAGGCTGAAAACCATTTATGAAGTGTCAGTCGGCCAGGTTCGGGACCTTTGACGTCAAGGATGAGACTCTGCTGGTGTTTCCCTCCGGGATCCTGGGATTCCCGGACTGGACCAAATACGTCATGCTGGATCATGACACGGATGCGCCGTTCAAATGGCTGCAGTGTGTCGAAGAACCGCAACTGGCGTTCGTCATTCTGGATCCGGCGTACTTCAAGCCGGACTATCAGATTACGATTGCAACAGATGCCTTAATCGAGATTCAAAAGAAGGATGACGACGAGCTCTCGGTGGTGACGATCCTCACGATCCCCTCCGACGATCCCACCGCCGTCACCGCCAATCTGCGCGGTCCGTTGGTCATGAATCACCGCACCAGGCTTTGCAAACAACTGGTGCTCTCTGAAGATCTCCCCACACGGTACCCCCTGTTCACACCGTCTGTTTCTACTCATGCAACTGCAGTAGCGGTGTAAGTTTCCGCTCGCCACGCTCCCAACATCCTTTCATCGAGTGCCGTCTCCGGTCCAGGATGGCTGGGTGCGGCTATCGTATAACTGGTCTCGCACGGATGCTGTTTGAGAGGTCGGAGGACTTACGCTGAGGGCGGAGGTGCGAGTTGACGTGACAAGACCGACACCAGTTCCTGAACCGTGCGGTCCAATTGCACAAGGAGGGAAGGGGCATCCGTCAAGCTCGCGAGACGACCGTTCGCTTCCAGCTGGCCAGCCAGCAGGACGACCTCCGGTGCGCAGAGATTAGCGGCGGTGCCCTTGAGGCTGTGTGCCGCCCGTTCAAGGGCGGATGCATCGGCTTGGCCGATGGCCGTTTCAATGTCTTTCATCAAGAGGCCGTGGCGGTCGAGGAACAGTCGGATCAGTTGTTCGAAGAGTTCGGCATCTCCGCCGATATTAGCCAACATCGCCCCTGCATCAAACACAAGTGCATCGGTTTTGGTCGTTTCGCGCCGTGGCACCGGCGCGGGAGCGTCCGTCGGGGACGGCAATGGAGCCCAACGCTGTAGAATCAGCCCCAGATTGTCCGTCTTGACCGGCTTGGTCAGGTAGTCGTCCATGCCCGCGGCCTTGCATCGCTCGCGGTCGCCCGGCATGGCATTGGCCGTCAATGCAATGATCGGAATGTGTGCACGTGTTCGAGGATGATCCGGACGTTGCTCCTGCGCGCGGATCTGCCTGGTGGCCTCGTATCCGTCCATCGTCGGCATCTGACAATCCATCACGATCGCGGCATACGATTCCCGTTCAAACGCCGTGACCGCTTCCTGGCCGTTGGAAACGACATCCGGTTGGTAGCCGAGTCGATCGAGCATGCGGACGGCCAGTTTCTGATTGACGACGTTGTCTTCAGCAACCAGGATTCTCGGTCGTTGAGACTGTTCCGCCAATGTGTGCCTGGTAATGAGGGGAGGCGCGGCGGTCTGGCTCGTGCCGGTGCCGGCTCCGGCGGTTCCGGGGCCGTGCTGGATCCCGAATACAACGCGAAGACACCCCTGCAGTTGGTCATGACGAACCGGCTTCGTGAGGTACGCGGAGAAGCCGGCGCGGCGGGCCCGTTCCGCATGGCCGGGCTGAATCAATGAGGTCAGGATGACCAATCGCACCCCAGCGCCATGCGGGTGGGCCTTGATCTCCTGGGCCAATTGAAGTCCGTCCTTGCCCGGCATCAGCATGTCGAGGATGGCCGCATCGTAGGGCTCTCCCTTGGCCGCAGCCTGGGTCAGCATCTCCAGCGCCTCCGCCGCATCGCGGGCCTGACCGTCCTGCATGCCCCATCCTGAAATGAGGTGGTGCAGAATCGTGCGATTGGACTCGTTGTCGTCGACAATGAGCACACGCTGCCCGCTCAATTCGGCGGATCGCACGATGGCCGGAGTACAGACGGGTTGCTTCTGGAAGACGGCCGTGCACCAAAAGGTCGTCCCTTCACCGGGGCGGCTCCGCAAGCCGACCTGGCCTCCCATCAGTTCCACGAGCTGTTTGGAAATTGCGAGTCCAAGGCCCGTTCCGCCGTACTTACGGGTGGTGGAACTGTCGGCTTGTGCAAAGGCCTGGAAGAGTCGACCTTGCACCTCTTCACTGATGCCGATACCGGAGTCGGTGACCTCAAACTTGATCGTCACGCCGGCCGGGCTATCCTGCTCCAGGAAGGCTTGTACCGTGACTTCACCCTGCTCGGTGAACTTCACCGCGTTCCCCACGAAATTCGTCAGCACCTGCCTTAATCGGCCGGGGTCGCCGCGTAGTGCATTGGGGACGGAGGCATGGACCAGTCCGGTGATCTCAAGCCCCTTGCGCTGAGCCCGTTCAGCGAATTGTGATAAGACGTCTTCCACCGTGGTGCGTAACTGAAAGTCGAGGCTTTCAAGTTCCAGCTTACCGGCTTCGATTTTGCTGCACTCGAGGACGTCGTTGATCAGCGACAACTGCGCTTCGCCGCATTGCTGGATTGTGTGCGTGAACGAGCGCTGTTCTTCCGTCAAGGAGGTGTCGAGCAACAAGCTGGCCATGCCGATGACGCCGTTCATCGGCGTGCGCAACTCATGCGTGATCATGGCCAGGAAGGACGACTTGGCTTGCGCCGCCGCCTGCGCCTGCTGGAGCGCCTGGTCCAATTGACGGTTGCTTTCACGCAGATGATCCGCCGTGGCGTTCAAGGTTCGATGGGTGGCATGCACTTCGGTGAGGTCGATGCCGTACGCGCGCACGAGTTGGCTGCTGGGCACCGGGCACAGGGTCCAACTGTAGCAGGCCTCGCCTCTGACCACGTCTTGCGAACGCAGCGTTCGTCCCTCGAGCAGGCACGTCGCGACCAGTGCAGGGAGATTATCCGGTAGAATGTCCGGTCTGCCGCTGAGGTCATACCCGAATCGGCAGAGCACCTCCACCATGGCCGGATTCACATAGAGGAGGTTGCCGTGCCGATCGATTTCGACGATCGGATAGGGGCTTTCCTCAGCCACGGTCGCCAGCCGGTCACGATCCGTTTCCAACTCGCATTCGCGGGTGACATCCCGCAGCGTCAGCAGCGCAGCGACGCCCGGGATACCCGACATGCGTAATTGCTCCCATTCGATCAGGGCATAGGTAGGAGACTCGGCGTCCTCGCTTTCCGTCGTCTCTTCCAACGCTAAGCCGGCCTCTTCCGCGACTTTCCACACGCCGGACGACCGCAACGAGTCGTTCAATTTGACGGGCTGACCCAACAGATCGGACAGGGAGACGTGCAGGCATTCTCCGGCTGTTCGATGAAACAGGCGGGTGGCGGCTCGGTTGGCGAAGGCGATGCGGGAGTCCGCCGTGAGGAGACACATGCCCAGGGGTACGGCGTCCCACAGGAGAGAGAGTGCTTCGATGGGTAGGTCCTGACCTCCCGGCGGTTCCGCATGAGGAAACGGCGAATGTGTTCGGGGGCTCATAGGGACGCTCCACCCACCGCAAGGTCAAGGTATTGCGGCAGGTCTATGTGTTCGGTGCCGGGATCCAGCGCCCGAAGGATGGATCGAGCGGGCTGGTCGGCCGGCTGATTCTGTAGGTCGATATCCACCGGCTGCTGCTGACGTTCTCCATCCGCGCCTTTGATGATGCGCACACGCGGTCGCAAGCGATCTTCATGGTTCAGGCCGATCACCACGGCGCATTCGTTGGTATTGAGTTTGATGAGACTCCCGAGAGGATAGACGCCCAGCACTTTGATGGCGACCTCAACCAAGTTCTTGTCGTATCGCCCTTTCGCACCCAGCACGAATAGCTGGCGAATGGCATCATGAGGCAGCAGGGGCGGTCGGCCATATCTGGTCGTGACCAGGTCGTCATAGGCGTCTGCCAAGGCCATCAGTTGGGCCAAGGATGATACCGCGCCGGCCTTCACTAGTTTGGGAAACCCGGTGCCATCTTGATATTCGTGATGCTCCGCGATGATCTTCGTCACCGTCTCCGGCACCCGGTCGCCCTGCGACAGGACGGAGGCCGCAAGTTGCGGATGTTGCCGCATGAGCACCTGTTCCTGCTCGGTCAAGGCGGTGGTTTTTCGATAGAGGTTCCGGGGGAGGCGGACGAATCCGATGTCGTGGAGCAGCGCGCTGAGGCCGAGCGCTTCCATGTCCGGTTCCGTGCATCCGTTTTCCACGGCCAGAATCAGCGTCAGGACGCAGACATCCATGCCATGATTGGCCAGGGTGCCGTCGAAGCGGCGCATCTTATCCAGGCAGAACTGAATCATCATCGCTTCGGGTTGTTCGATGATCTGTGTGAGGAGTTCGCGCACCACCGGCTTCAATGCTGCGATTTTCGGCGGCTGACCGGCCTCAATGTCGCGAAAGACCCGATCGACGGCTTCCATCGCCTGCCGGTAGACAGCGGCAGAAGCCGCCGCCGGAGAAGCCTGTCCGTCGGTTGGAAGCGTGGCGGTCTCTGCCGGGGCTGGTGCGGGTTCGGCTTCAATGGATGGAGGCTCCAACGTCGGGGCGGGCGCGGCGCCGACGTCCAGCCCCCGCTTCGTGTCGATGGTGACGATCTGAATGCCGTGCCGTTTGAGCTGCACGATATCGTCGGGATTGGACACCAGCCATTTGTGGAGAAGAAACGGCGTCCGATACCAAGGTTGGTCCAAGCCGGCGATGAACATGCCGACAGTCAACTGATCGATGGGAATGCGTTTGATCGAATCCATAGTCGGTACAGTTCAATCCCCTTAAGAACCGCTGCAAAGGTACCCGCTGACGATGCGTGAGGTTGCCGCAGAATACATATCGGTTGATGCAGGGAGCTCCTTTACAGGAAAGCCAGCAGAAGGGTCCTGCCTCGGTTCAGGTTTTGAGGAATATGACCGATACAGGGGATCGGGGCGCATCTGTGCCCTGCATTACGGGTGGGGGGGGACCTGATGAGCGACCTGGCGGTGCATCGTCATCCCGCGTCATTTCTTGAAGTCGGGCTCTCGCTTCAGCTGAGTTTGGCCGGGGAAGAGCACGGCGCGCAGTACGGCTCTACGATCCTCGGCTGGAAGCACCGCAGTTGGATCATCTGTGAATGGCCGTTTCATTTCGGGCAACCGATTGCCTGTGCGGCCGGCACCACCTGTCTTCTGCGGTACATCTATGCCGGACGAATCCTCGGCTATCGCACCGAGGTGTTGCACGTCCAGCTGCAGCCTGTTCCTATTCTTCTCTTGGCGTTTCCCTCGCGCATAGACGCCGTCTTGTTGCGTAAGCAGGGACGCGTGTCGGCACAGGAGCCTGTTGTCCTGTTACACGTCGCCGCCGGCAGCGACGACCGCCCATCCGCACACCAACCCCGTATCGGCGGGCTGTTGACGGACCTGAGCGCATCCGGATGCGCCGTCCGCCTGCAGCGGCCGATGCAGGACTTTTTCCTGGGAATGGTGTTGCGGGCAGAATTTGAAATCGTCGGGACCGGACACGTCAACAATCTGACGGCCCTCGTGCGAAACGTGTCAATGCAAGGGGACGGCACGCACCTCGGCCTGGAATTCCGGTTCGACGGCAAGGAAACGATCGAGTACCGCGGGTGGGGCGGGTCGGTCAAAAAGGCCCTCGAATCCTTCGTGCTCCAGAAACACTCCGTCGAATCGGCCTAGACTGCAGCGGCTGCCGCCGACTGGGAATTTTTTGCCCGGTCATGCAGGTCATTTGTTCCTCATCCTCTGAAACTCCTCCGTTTTCCCTCACACAGCTGCAGCTCTCAAGTGGCATGCATCTTGATTAGTTCCCCAATGCCACCCTTCGTCTTGTGACGAGGCCGTGCCTGATTCGACCGAGAGGGGACGACGACCATGACGATTCATGCCCAGAAGGCCAAGCTTAATCCGCGATGGTGCCTCGCGCAGGACACCATCGACCGTCAGGATATCGACCGATTAATCGACTGGCTCAAGACCTATCCGAGGCTCACCAAGGGCGCGGTCACCCTGGATTTCGAACGACATTGGTCCGAGTGGCTCGGGCGTCCGCACTCCGTCAATTGTAATTCCGGGTCCTCCGCCAACTTGCTCATGTATTACGCCTTGCTCCTTTCTGGCAAGTTGCGCAATACGAATGTCATCGTCCCCAGCGTCGGATGGGTCACGTCTATCGCCCCGGCCATTCAGTTCGGCTTTACGCCCTATATGTGTGAGGCGGACCCGGACACGTTCGGGCTTGACCTGAACCATCTTGAAGATCTCCTGAAGCGCCACCAGGCGCAGACCGTTCTGCTCGTGCAGGTCCTGGGCGTGCCGCATCGCATGCGCGAACTGCAGACGCTGAAGGATCGGTATGGCTTTTATCTCCTGGAAGACGCCTGTGCAGCCATCGGGGCTGAATACGAAGGGAAGAAGGTGGGAACCTTCGGCGACATGGCCAGCTTTTCCTTCTACTTCGGCCACCAGATGTCCACGATTGAAGGCGGCATGGTGTCCTGCAGCGACCGGCAGTTGGCCGATCTTCTGCTTATGCTGCGCAGCCACGGGTGGAGCAAGGATCTGCCCACCGCACGCCATGAGGAATTGGTGGAACAGTATCAGATCGACGACTTTCATTCGCCCTTCGTGTTTTACGAGCCAGGATTCAACCTGCGCTCGACCGACCTCAATGCGTTCATCGGTATTGAACAGGTGCGGAAGCTCGATTGGATGACCGGACGGCGACAGGCCAACCATGAGCGCTATCTGCAGCAATTGGGTGGCCGATTCTACACGCAGCGTCCGCCGCGTGACAGCAAGGTGGCGAGTATTTCCTTCGGATTGCTGGCCGATTCCCCGGATCAACGGAAGCGCATCGTCAGCGCCCTGGTCACGGAAGGGGTGGAAACGAGAATTTTTTCGGCGGGCAATTTGGGGCTGCATCCCTTCTGGATGAACCGGTACGGCAAAACCAGTTTCCCCGTGGCGGATCGAGTCCATCACTGCGGATTCTTCCTGCCCAATCACGCCTCAATGACCGAGGAGGATGTGTTGCACATTTCCAGACTTGTGATGGAGGCCGCGTGAGCAGGACCAAGCCCGGCAATGGCCTGTCCATCCCGCAGTCGATTCACCCAGGGACAGATCCTACTTTCACGCAGAGGGAGCTCGCTCGATCATGACGACAGGTTCAACACAGGTCCTCATCACCGGAGGCGCCGGGTATCTCGGCTCGGTTTTGACTAGACGATTGCTCGACCGGGGTTACGCCGTCACCGTGCTCGACAATTTCATGTACCGGCAGAACAGTTTGATGGACTGTTGTGCCGACGAATCCTTTCGAATTGTGCGGGGAGACTGCCGGGACGAACGCATAGTTACGGATCTTCTCAGGGACGCGGACATTATCATTCCATTAGCCGCTCTGGTAGGCGCGCCGCTCTGCGACAGAGACCGGATCGGTGCGTACACAGTCAACTTTGAAGCCGTCCAACTACTCTGCAAATTGTCGTCGCCGGCGCAACGGATCATCTTCCCCGTGACGAACAGCGGGTATGGCATCGGCCAACCAGGAGTGCCCTGCACGGAGGAGTCGCCGCTTCGCCCCATCAGTCTGTACGGCGAGACCAAGGTGAAGGCGGAGAAGGTCGTGCTGGATCGCGGCAACGCCGTCACGCTGCGCCTGGCGACGGTATTCGGGGTATCGCCGCGGATGCGCATGGACCTGCTCGTGAACGATTTCGTCTGGCGGGCCGTGCACGACCGCGCGGTCGTCGTATTTGAAGGCCACTGCAAGCGGAACTACATCCATATCCGGGATGTGGTGCGGACGTTTCTGCACGCGATCGACCACTTCGAGCAGATGAAAGATCGCCCGTACAACGTCGGGCTTGATGATGCGAATCTCTCCAAGCTCGAACTCTGCCGTGAAATTCAACGATTGATTCCGAGCTTCGTGTCCTTCGAGGCGCCGATCGGAGAAGACCCGGACAAACGCGACTACATCGTCTCGAATCAGCGCCTGTTGGAATCCGGTTTTCGGCCGGACTGGTCGCTCGAACGGGGCATCCGTGAGCTGATCAAGTGTTACACGATCGTCAAGCCAGGACAGTACGCCAATGTGTAGTGCCGGCATAAACGGAGAGGGGAGGCGCCGATGATTATCAGCCGAACGCCGTTTCGAATCTCCTTCTTCGGCGGCGGCACCGACTATCCCGTCTGGTTCCGTGAACATGGCGGGGCGGTGCTGGCCACCACCATCGATAAGTATTGTTACATCAGCTGCCGCCAACTGCCGCCGTTCTTCGAACATCGCACGCGCATCGCCTACTCGCGGATCGAACTGGTGAAGGACAACGCCGAGATCGAGCACCCGGCCGTTCGCGGGGTGCTCAAGTACCTCAATATCAATGAAGGTCTGGAAATTCACCATGACGGGGACCTGCCCGCGCGAACAGGATTGGGATCCAGCTCTTCCTTCACCGTCGGGCTACTCCATACCCTCTATGCGTTGCAACACATCATGCCCAGCAAGGCTCAGTTGGCTCAAGCGGCGATTCATGTCGAACAGGATGTGCTCGGGGAATCCGTAGGCTGCCAGGATCAAGTCCTCGCGGCCCACGGCGGCCTCTGCAAAGCGACATTTTTCCCCAACGGAGACATCGGCTACACCCCGATCATCATGCGGCCGGATCGTCTGGCCTCGTTTCAGAGTCATCTGCAACTCTATTTCACGGGATTCTCCCGAATCGCGTCCGAAGTAGCCCGCGAACAAATCGATCGCACCAAGCACCGGCAACGGGAACTCAGCACGATGTTACAGATGGTCGAGGAGGGGATTGCGATCCTGACCGGTGATCGCGACCTGGCCGACTTCGGCACCATGCTCCATGAGGCCTGGATGCTCAAACGCCGCCTGACCTCGCGTATCACCACGCCGGCCATTGATGAGATCTACGCGGCGGCCCGGCAGGCGGGAGCGCTGGGAGGCAAGTTGCTTGGGGCCGGCGGCGGCGGGTTTATGCTGTTGTTTGCTCGCCCCGAAGACCACGAACGCATTCGGATGGCTCTTCCTGGCTTATTACAGGTTCCCTTCAGGTTCGAAAGTCTTGGCACGCACATCGTGTTTTATGAGGAAGATCAACTGATGTTGGACGATGTCTGGGCACAGAGTTCGGCGCAGACGGCTTCCCTGCTTAAGAGCGCGCTCATCGGAAAGGCGGCATGACCAAGAGCCACACGGCAGACTGTGATGTGATCATTCTGTGTGGCGGCCTCGGCACCAGGCTGAAGTCCGTCCTGTCCGATCGTCCGAAACCGATGGCCGACATTCACGGGCGGCCGTTTCTGTCGTTGCTTCTCGAACACTGGCGCAGGCACGGAGCGCACCGGTTCATTTTCTGCACCGGATACATGGGCGACTCTATCGAAGGCTGGGTCCGCTCGGCCGGTGACTCCTATGAAGCTGTGTTTGTGCGGGATCCCTATCCTCTCGGTACCGGAGGCGCCATGGCACAAGCATTCCGGGTGACGCGCAGCGAGCAGGTGTTCGTCGTCAACGGCGATTCGTTCTGCGAAGTCGATCCTGCACCGTTACTTCACTTTCATCTGATGAAACGTGCCCAGGGGACTCTGGTCCTCGCTCGTCCGGATGCCCGCACCGATGCCGGAGACGTGGAGCTGGGGCCCGACGATCGTGTGCTGTCGATGGTGGAGAAACCCGAGCACGGCCCGAGAGGCTACGTGAACGCGGGCGTCTACGTGTTCGAACGGTCAGTTAATGCACTATTTCCAGCGACCCCGGCCTGGTCGCTGGAGCGGGAGTTCATTCCGCGGTTGGTTTCAGGGCCACTCTACGGATTTGTGACGGCCAGTCCGCTGTTCGATATCGGTACCCCGGAACGGTTGGCGGCCTATGCAGACAGAATGGGCGCAGGTTGAACGTTCCTGACACGTAAGGAGGAGATCGATGAAAACGGCACCACTCGCATCCGCATCACACAACAACGCGTCGGACATGGAAGAGCGGCTGCGACGCAAGGCGCAATGGGTGCGCTCAACGGTTCTGGAAATGGCCGTCAAGGCGCACAGCGGCCATATCAGCACGGCCTATTCACAAACTGAACTGTTAGTGGCGTTGTACTACGGAGGGCTCCTGCGCTTCGATGCTCGAAATCCGAAGTGGAACGGGCGCGACCGGTTCATTCTCAGCAAGGGGCAGGGAGGAATCGGCCTCTATCCGATTCTGGCGGATCTCGGATATTTCCCCCTCTCTGAGCTGGAGAACTTCGCCGGCGTCGGGAATCTGCTCGGTGTCCACGCCGAATGGAACATTCCCGGAATCGAAGTCATCACCGGCTCCCTAGGTCATGGTCTTCCGATCGCGACCGGCATGGCAGAAGCGGCCTTGATGAATCGGGACGAACACCTGATCGTCTGTTTCCTGGGAGATGCCGAGCTGTTCGAGGGATCCAATTGGGAGGCCGCGATTTATGCCGGCCATCGCGGCTATCGCAATCTCGTCTGCATCGTCGATCGTAACGGACAGGGCGTGCTCGGTCCCACGGATCCGACGGATCGACGCTTGGCCGCCGACAATCCGCGCCTGAATCCGATCGATAAGAAATTCAAGGCGTTCGGATTCGAGACACGCGAGATCGACGGCCATTCCTTCGCCGAGATCTTCGAGGCACTCCGCGATATGCGATCAGCGAAACGAAAGAAACCGCTCATGATTATCGCCAACACCCGCAAGGGGCATGGCGCATCGCTCATGGAGGGGAAGCGCTTGTGGCATTACCGCGTCCCGGAAGGGGCGGATCTGGAATTGACACGGCGCGACATCAACGAGATGTGACCTCGTGGTCATTCGAACGCACACGACGCGAGACGTGTCCAGCTCCGTCGATTGCTGAAAGGAAGTGTACATGGGATCGACCAAATTCATTCTCGGCATGCGAGACCAGTTCTTCAACGAGTTGTACAAGTTGTTCCAGGAAGACCCTCATGCGGTTTTTATTACGGCGGACAACGGCGCTCCGACGCTCGATCAGTTCGCCCGCGATTTTCCCGATCGGTTCTTCAACGTCGGGATCGCTGAGCAACAATTGATCGGCATGGCGTGCGGCATGGCCTTCGAAGGGAAGAAAGTCTACGTCTACGCCATCGCCCCGTTCGTGAGTCTCCGCTGTTACGAACAGGTGAAATTGGATGTGTGCGCCATGAATCTCCCGATTGTTTTGATCGGCGTCGGAGCCGGATATGCCTACGACATCATGGGGCCGAGCCATCATACGGTGGAAGACGTCTCCATCATGCGCGCGTTGCCCAACCTGAAGATCTACAGCATGGCGGATGGGAGCAGCGCAGGCGAATTGGCGGCCCAGGTACATCGCGACCGATCGCCGCAATATATCAGATTCGATCGCGCGGGCTTACCGGAGGTGTACGCCGAGCGGAACATCGAGATCGGGGAGGGGCTGACTCAGCTGCGATCCGGCAACGATCTGTGCATCATCACGTCGGGCGTCATGGTGCATCAAGCCCTGACGGCAGCCGATCTGCTCCATCAGAGCGCGGGATTGAAGGTGGGTGTGATCGATGTGTTCCGGCTCAAACCGCTCAACGGCGACGCGCTCAAGCAACATCTGCGCAATGTGGCGCGAGTCGTGACCCTGGAGGAGCATCTGTTGGCCGGCGGCCTGGGAAGTCTGGTTGCCGAATGGATGATCGATGAAGACCTGCGTATGCCGACGATGAGAATCGGCCAGGACGATCGGTTTGTATTCGATTACGGCGGCCGCAAGGCGATCTGGGAAAAGTATGGCCTGGATGTTGGGGCGGTGGTCGCGAGGATCGCCGGCTGGATGCGTGGGGAGTCCGGAAAGGCGGTTCCAGTGCCTCGGCAGGAGGCACATGGAGTTCCGCAGGGGACGGCCTACTAAATGGGAGCCGTCCTGATGCCGCAAGCAGGACTGGACGTACTTCTGGTCAACCCCGGGAGTCGGACCCAGATCTATCAGGCCTTGGGAAGCACCCTGAGCGCGATTGAGCCTCCCGTCTGGGGCGGGCTCATCGCCACTTTCCTGCGTCGACGTAGGATTGCAGTGGATGTGCTCGATGCCAATGCCGAAGACCTGCTTCCCGGGGATGTGGCTGCGCGGGTGAAGGAACGATCACCTCGACTCGTCGTGGTGCTGGTCTACGGCCACAATCCTTCTGCGTCCACGCAGGTCATGCCGTCGGCCGGAGCCATTTGTCGATCCATCAAGGAGCAGGGCCTTTCGAGTAAGGTCCTGCTGGTGGGCGGCCATGTGGCGGCGCTCCCGGAACGCACCTTGCGCGAGGAGGCCGCCGATTTTGTCTGTGACGGGGAAGGGCTCCATACCATCACGGACTTGGTGGCAGCCTTGAAGGAAGACTCCAGCGATTGGAACCGCGTCAGGGGTGTCTATTACTGGAACGACGGAACGATCCGCAAGTCTACTCCTGCACCCAACATCGAGCGGTTGGATGAGGAGATGCCCGGACTGGCCTGGGACCTTCTCCCCATGGACCGCTATCGCGCTCACAACTGGCACTGTTTCGGCTTTCTCGACCGACGCAGCCCCTATGCATCGCTGTACACCACCTTGGGCTGTCCGTACCACTGTTCGTATTGTTGTATTCAAGCGCCGTTCAAGAGCGGAGAGGCGGCGTTAGGGTACCAGAAGGAAGTGAACAGCTATCGCTTCTGGTCTCCTCAGACGATCGCGGCGGACATCGATCGACTGGTGCTGCAGTACGGGGTCAGGAATATCAAATTTGCCGATGAGATGTTCGTGCTCAATCGACGGCATGTCATGGAACTGTGCCGGTTGCTGATCGAGCGCCGGTATGACCTGAACATCTGGGCCTATGCGCGCGTGGATTCGGTGAAGGACGGCATGGAGGAGACGCTGGTCCGCGCCGGCGTGCGTTGGCTCTGCTTCGGCATCGAGTCGGGAAGCGCGAAAGTCCGCAACGACGTGCTCAAGACGTTTGAGCAAGACCAAATCGCGCGGACCATCAAGCGAGTTCGCGAAGCCGGCATCAGCGTCATCGCGAACTACATCTTCGGCCTTCCCGAAGACGACCATGACACGATGCAAGCGACGCTCGATCTGGCGATCGATCTGAACTGCGAGTTTGCCAACTTCTACTGCACCATGGCTTATCCGGGTTCGGCGCTCTACCGCCGAGCCGTGGAGGAAGGGTGGCCGCTGCCGGATTCCTGGACCGCGTATTCGCAACATGCCGTTGATTCGCTTCCGCTTCCGACCAGGCATGTGTCTGCGCATGAAGTGCTGGCGTTTCGGGATAAAGCGTTTCATACCTATTTCGACCGACAAGCCTATCACGACATGCTCACCGTCAGATTTGGACCGGACACGGCCCGCCACGTGAAAGACATGGCCGCCAAAAAGCTGGACCGGCTTGGTCTCGCGACGGGGGCAGTCGGTCGGACAATCTCAAAGGGGATTTAGGAATCAGGAGGTCACGCATGGCGTGAGCGAGCGTCGGAGATTTCAGATGGTGTCACGCCGGCTAGGCTGAGCCGGCACTTCAGTGAGCGTTGCAGCGTGCCCTGACAGTCAAGCGGGATCATACGGCATGAGACACGGCAAGGAGACCCCTGCATGAAGGTCCTACTGATTCCTCCCACATACCGATACACGACGCAGTACCCTTCATTCCTGGCGGCGTCTGATTTCTCCTGCGGATTTGCCTATATCGCCGCGGCGTTGAAAGCCGCCGGACATCGGGTGTTCGGCTGCAATCCCAACAACGCGCCGGGCTATGACTCCGCATTCGACATGATCCATGACAAGATTGCGCGGGCGATCGCTGAAACCAAACCCGATCTGATCGGCGTGGGGGGCATTTGCACGGACTATCCTTTTCTGCAGGACGCGGTGAGCATTATCCGGCATTACGCGCCCACCGTTCCTCTGCTCATGGGTGGCTCCATCATCACGTACGACCAGGAGTTTATCCATTCCGCCCTCAAGCCGGATTATTCGCTGGCGGGCGAAGCCGACGAGACGGTGGTCATGCTCCTGCATGCGCTCGAGGGGCGGGGCGACCTCAACGCCATTCCCAATCTGTGTTATCGGAAAAACGGTGGTCTGGTCTTCACCGAGAAAAATTTGAAGTTCGGAGGCGATCTCAATGCGCAACCGTTTCCAGACTACTCGATATTCGACATCGAAAAAATGCTGGAGTCTTCCTGGGGGGCCAGACCGTTGTTTCGCTACAGCCGCAGCACTCCCAGGCTTATGCCGATCGTGACGGCGAGAGAATGTCCATTCGCCTGTACCTTCTGCCTGCATGGGCATGGCGGGCGGGCCAAGTACCGGGCCAGAACCACGGAAAATGTCATGGAGGAAATCAAGCACCTCTATGAATCGTATTCGTTCAATATTCTTATGATCCTCGACGAGCTATTCGCCGTGAACAAGCAGAAACTGGATGAGTTCTGCCGCACCTTGATTCAATACCGGGAGCGGTATGGATGGGACTTTGACTGGCAGTTTCAGACCCATGCGAATGCCAGACTCAATCGAGAGGCCTTGCAGTTGGCGAAGCAGGCGGGATGTACCTACTTCAGTTACGGTATGGAGAGCGCGAGTCAGCGGGTGCTCAAAAGTATGAAGAAGGGGACCCAGCCCGAGCAATATGCCGAGGCGATCGAACTCGCGGATCAGGTGGAGATTGGGTTCGGCGGAAATTTTATTTTCGGCGACCCGGCAGAAACTCCGGAAACGATCTCCGAAACGCTCACCTTCTACCGGAAGTATTGCGCCGACATTCATTGCTATCTGGCGGCAATACAGCCCTATCCCGGCAGTACCTTGTATGTGACATGCCGAGAAAAGGGCCTGATTCCCGATCAGGAGACCTTTTACAAAACGATCGATCAAAAGCTGTTCAACATGACCGCCATGACCGACGCACAATGGGCAGGGTACGTACGGGCCATCCTTGCATTCGAAGCGTTGCCGCTCTGTCGAACGGTGGATGTCAGTCGGATCGTCATTCGTGCGATCAGCAATCCCATGACACTTGACGGCACCCGGCAGTTCTGGGAGCTGTTTGCCGAGTGCCCGCATTGCTCGCGGAGTTTTTCTTATGTGGAGTTGACCGAGCCGAAACGCGTGCCGGTACAAGGGCTGCAGGTTGTGGCAGGGTGTGCGCGGTGCTCTAAGCGCGTCCGTTTGAATGTACCGGTCACGAAAGAACAGGGCGTGATGGTCCCGGTGGAGAGTGAAGCCGCGGCGACCGGGACGCCGGCGGCATTGCAGGCTCCGGATCTTGGTGTGAAGGGATCGGGCGAAGCCGAGATCCGCCGCAATGTTGAAGCCGAAGTGCGTGCGTTCATGGAACGCGTGGTGGCCCTCTGTGAGCAAGGTGATTACCACAAGGCGGTCACGTATTACGAGAGCGGTCGGCCACAGCTGCTTCCGGATCCCGCACTCGTCGAATTCGATCAGATGGTGGGGCGGTTACGCCAAAAATTGGCGGCCTGAGTTCAGGGGAGAGGCGGGCAGTTGATGGCACAGCCAAGAATTTTGCTGGTGCAACTCGAGTTTGCGACATGGGCACAGGCGAAAGCCTGGTCCTACGTGGGCAATTTTTCCGTCGAGGAGGGACTTCGGGCCAATGGGTGCGAGTGCGTGACACTCCCGGCACTGGCTCATGTCCCGGATACGTCTCCGGAGTCTTGGCTCTATCACGCCAAGTCCCTGCTCACCGGTCAGCGGTTCGATCAAGTGTGGGTCTGGCTCGTCCACAATCGGTATTCTGAGGACTTTTTGGAATGGGTGGCCGGGTTGGCTCCTGTCAGGGTCGGCGTCCTCATGGAGTCGCTGCGCTACAGCGAAGAGGAGTGTCGCCGCTGGCCGCATCTTGGGGAGAGGCTGGGTTGCGTCGAGGGCCAGGCACGGTACATGACGCATATGCTGGCGGCTGACGAGCGGGATGCCAACGCCTTCAACGAAGAGGGCCGTCTCCGAGCCGCCTTCTGGCTTCAGGCCGTACCCGCCCGTTTTATCACGCCGGCCAGCGAGCCGCCGCTTCACGCCGAAGCGGCGTTTTACGGGGAACTCTATGGGGACAGGAGTGCATGGTTGGAACATCCGCGTATGAAAGGCCGGTTGATCCACCCTCCCTCGGCTGAGACCGGAACCGAATTCCCTGCAAAGTTCGATCTGTTGCATCGACGCATCGCCGACCGGCTGCGGCAGGGGTGGCGGCCCGATCCGGCCGCGTTGACCGAGTATGTCGGCCAGTGTCGCCGATTGCGGGAAAATATTTTTAGCAATTGGTTGGACAGTCTGAAACGCTGGACCGCGATCGTCAATCTGCCGAGTTTGTTTCAGTCGTATGCCGGGCGTGTGATGGAGGCGATGGCGGCGGGACGGCCGGCGATTTCCTGGGAGATACAAGGTCGGCCGAAGACCCAACAGCTGTTCCGGGATGGGCAGGAGATTCTGTTGTATCCCAAGGACCAACCGGCCTTGCTGGCAGACCATCTCGCTCGAGTGGCGGGCGACTCCGACTACGCGCAAGAACTCGCCGGTGCGGCGCGCGCGGAGCTGCTCCGGGCGCACACGGCGGAACACCGGGCTCGGCAATTGCTGTCATGGATTCAGTCGGGGCAGGAGCCACATTTCCAGCGCGAAGACCCGACCACGGCAAAACCTGTGAATTTCGCGGCGGAAGCGGGACCGCACGTGCGGGAACGCAGGTCCGGTACGATCGAAGCGCCTACAGCGCCTCAGACCACGGTGTATGTGCTGACGGTGGACGATCCGGCATTTCACTCATGCCTGGATGCGCTGCGCAAGCAAGACGGGCCAGCATTCAGGCTGGACATCATCCGGAACGTCAGCCCCTTCAGCGCAGCCGCCCAGAAAATGATCGTGGACTGCGACACCGAGTTTTTCATCCAGGTCGATGAAGACATGATTCTCCATCGCGAGGCCGTCTCAACGATGCAGAGCCTCATGCGGCGGGCGCCTGCCGATGTGGGGATGATTTGTTTTCATCTCTACGACGAGGATCGTGATCGTCCGATCCAAGGCATCAAGATCTATCGCACCGCAGCCATGAAGCCGCTGCTCTTTCGGGACGTGAAGGCCAGTGAGATGAATCTACTCGAACAAATGGCCGAGCGCGGGGTCCGGTGGGTCCTCCATCCGGATGTCGTTGGCCAGCACGGAACGGTGTATACGCCGGAGACGATCTATCGCCGGTATAAGACCATGTATGAGAAGGACATCCGGGAATGGAATACCCTGACGTCCGACATTCGGCACAAGGCGGAGCAGTTTCGGGCGACAGGGGATCTTCTTGCGCTGTTTGCATTGCTGGGTGCCGTCCACGGCATCATCGAAGGGCCGCGATCGGTCGATCGTGAAAAAGATGCGCGAGCGTATGCTCTGAAGGAACTGGACGTCTTCTCCCGTCTATTCCGGGAGGCCCCGCCGGCGAGCCAGCTCTATGATGCACAGCGTGGCAACGTTCCCGTGGCTCATTCTCCATTGGCGCCTCATGAGGTGCCTTGGGCGGCGGAGGCGACGATCGAGAGAATACCTGAGCCTCCCACGTTCCAAGCTTACGCCGCTGCAGCGCAGCCGCAGAGGGAGAATGCCGCGCGAATCCTGATTGTGACGCCTTATTTTTGGCCGTCCGTCGGCGGTGTGGAAAAAGTGGCTGAAAGCGTGGCTGTCGGCCTCCAGTCCAGAGGACATGCCGTCGAAGTGGCGACCTATACGCTTGCGGGGCGCAAGGCCGCATCTCATCGGGGCATTCCCATCATCGACCTTCCCTTTCCTGCCGACTGTGACACCACCAGTCCTTATCCCATGTTGGAAGTGAAGCGGCTTATTGAGTCGAAGCGGTACGGGGTCTGTATTCTGCTGGGCGCCCCGCTGCACTTGATGTTTTATGCCCCTCTTGCGATTTCCGAGGAATGTCCCACCCGCTTCATTCTTCAACCCACCATGAACAAAGAGATTGACGACTCACTGCAGACAAGCGAGCAAGGGCGCACCATGTTGGCGCGACTGGGAAAGCGAGTGAACGTAGTCGTCACGTTCGGCGGTAACGCATACGACGAACAGTTCTTCCGGGAACGTCAGATTCCAACCTGTGTCATTCCGAACGGTACCCCGGCGCTCACGCCTCGCGACGATTTCAGGCAGCGCTACGGCATCGCCCGGGAGACATTTCTGGTGATCCATCTGGCGAATCTCTATCGGGTCAAGAATCATCCGGACTTGCTCGACGCGTTGAAGAATCTCCCGCAAGGGTGTCAACTGATTTTGATTGGGAACGAAACCCATGAGCGCGAGTACGTCGAGACTGTAAAGGCTTGTATCGCGGCGAGACCGGATGTCCGGTTGCTTTCAGGATTGGATACCGCGGATGTGGCCTCGGCGTTGGCTGCGGCCGATCTCGTCGTGCTGGCCTCGCATGCGGAGGTCTCTCCGCTTTGCCTGCTGGAGGCAATGAGTCTCGGCCGACCTTGGCTCGCGACACCGGAGTGCGGAACCGCGATCGAGCACGGGGGCGGGCTGGTGCTCCCTCTATCCCAGTTCGCTTCGGCCGTCCGTGTGCTTAAACACGAACCTGAGTTGTGCGCGGAACTCGGCCGCCTTGGCCGGGAGCATTGGTCGCAGTCACACGACTGGACGACCGTGCTGACGGCCTGGGAAGCAGTGGTGGAAGGGCGGCCGGTCTCCCATTCCTTTGCCACACCCATCTCTATTGCCGAACGCCGGGACGCAATTCGCGAACGATTCCGCCGGCTGTCGGCACCACAAGAAACGGTTAGCGGCTTGCCGTCATATCGGCGGGACGGCGAAACGAAAGGGGTTGCGATGGAAGAGGTGAAGCATGCACCGATCGGCTCGGCCGCTCGCCAAGACTCACCGGATTCCGCACCGACGCCTCAAGAACAGAAACAGCAAGATCAGTTTTACATCGACATGTTCGTCAACAGCCGTGGGTGGTCGTCCCCGGATCCAAATCCTGACGAGGCGGCGCGTTGGAGCAAGATCGCCGGATTCTTGGAATATCTGCTCCGGCGCGTACGGCAGGCGGACCCGGATCGGCACCTACGAATACTGGATGTCGGGTGCGGGCGCGGTTGGCTGACGAATCTGGCGACGGCCTATGGCACCTGTGAAGGGATTGAACCGGTGGCCGGCGTGATCGAACACGCGCGACGGCTGTTTCCACACCTGCGATTTGAAGCGGGCACCGCTCAGACTGTGCTCAGCCGACCGGATTTCGCGCCCTACGATGTTGTCCTCTGCTCTGAAGTCATCGAACATGTTCCTTATGGCCGGAAAGATGCCTTTGTGGCCGAGTTGGCGAGGCTACTGAAACCGGATGGATATGTCATTCTGACGACACCGCGCGGAGAGATCTGGGAACAGTGGAAGACGATCGCACATCCCTCTCAGCCCGTCGAGGATTGGGTTACGGAAGCGCAACTGCGCGACATCTTCACGTCGCAAGGATTTTGCGAACTCGGCCTCGAACGGGTACATTGCGAACTTCCCTCGCTCCGGTATATTCCGGCCCCGACACCGGCGGATTTTAATAAGCTCGAGCTGGTCCCCGTCTACCAGATCTGGGCCTGCCAGCGTCGCGGTGCCGCTCCCGCTCCCTTTTTTACACGCCCGCCCATGGTGTCGGTCATTGTGCCCACGTACAATCGACCGGACCGCCTGCAGGTCGCCCTCTCCAGCATTCTGGCTCAGACCTACCGTGATTTTGAGATCATCGTCGTCAACGACGGCGCGATGGATGTCGAGGCGGTCGTAACAGCGCTTAATGCAGAGGGTCGTATCACCACAATCCGTCACGATCGCAACCGCGGACTTGCGGCGGCCCGCAATACGGGCATCCGGGCGGCGAAAGGCACCTATATCGCTTATCTGGACGACGACGATACCTATCTGCCGGATCATCTGGACACCCTGGTTAAGGGCCTTCAGGACGGCGAACACAAGGTCGCCTACACGGATGCTTGGCGTATCCATGAAGTGCGGCAGGGCGACCGGTACGTGGAGACCGGGCGGGATCTGCCCTATTCGCATGACTTCAATTGTGTCGATCTCCTGCTCTTCAACTATTTGCCGGTATTGTGCTTAATGCACGACCGACGGTGTCTCGATCAGGTCGGGTATTTCGATGAATCACTCTTCGCGCACGAAGACTGGGATCTCTGGATTCGGATGGCGACGCTGTATCCGTTTCTCCATCTCAAGAAAACCACCGCGGCATTCACCTGGCGCCGTGATGGTTCGACGATGACCAGCAGCACCGGCGACACCTACCGACGCACGACCGAGATCATTTACAGAAAATATCGTCCGTATGCTGAGCGGATTGCCGGCATCTTGGAAGCGCAGCAGAAGAAATTGGCCGGTATGCAGGCTGACGCGAAGGCAAAGACGTTCGAGTGTTCGATCATCATTCCGGTGTGGAACAATCTGGCGCTCACCAGGCAGTGTGTGACGGCCCTGGCCGAGGTCACGCACGGCATCACCTACGAAGTGATCCTGGTCGACAACCACTCCACGGACGAAACTCCCGCGTTTTTCGCCGGGCTGGGCGGCGACGTCACTGTCCTCACCAACAACGAGAATCTCGGATTTGCCAAGGCCTGCAACCAGGGAGCTCAGGCGGCCAAAGGCGAGTACCTCGTGTTCCTGAATAACGACACCATCCCACAGGCAGGGTGGCTCAGCGCCCTCGTCGAGGAAGTGAACACACATTCCGACGTGGCGGTGGTGGGAAGTAAACTGCTGTATGAAGACCGCACGATTCAGCATGCAGGCGTCGCGTTTTCGCGCGAGTTTCTCATGCCATACCATATGTATCCGGGCGTGCCGGAGAACGCGCACTGCGTCACCCGCCGCCGCGAACTTCAATGCGTGACGGCCGCCTGCATGCTCGTCCGTCGGCAGGTGTTCGCACAGGTCGGGGGATTCGACGAGGGTTACAAAAACGGATTCGAAGACGTCGATCTGTGCCTCAAGATCGGTGAAACGCAGTGGAAGATTGTGTATCAACCTCAGAGCACGCTCATTCATCTTGAAAGCCGAACACCAGGTCGCAAAACACATGAAGAAGAGAATACACGCCGCTTCCGGGAGCGCTGGGGCCAATCGTGGTGGCTGACGGACGAAGATCGGCTGCACTTCGAAGACGGCTATTCCGTGCATACCTACCTTAAAGAGGCTGAACTCCGGTACACGCTCTACCGCATCACCGATCCGGCCGTTCGAGCGGAACGGGCGCTGGTTGCTGATCTGCAGCGGGCAACGGCTCTCAAGGAGAAAGAAAAGGTGGTCGCGCTGCTCAGTCGCACCGACCAATGGCCGGCCGATGCATGGATTCTTCGTTGGGGAGCCTTACTCTGCGAGAGTATCGGTCATCCCGGTCTGGCGCTTCCGTTCTGGCGACGTGTGCTGCCGCTGAAAAACGATCCGCAGGCCCGATTGGCCTTGGCGAAGCAGGCGTTGGGAACAGGCGCTATCGACGAGGCGAATACTCATGTGACGGCACTGCTACAGGCTGAACCGTTGCATGGGGATGGGTGGTTCCTGCGCGGTATCCTCGCCATGCAGCTCAATGCCTATCACGATGCGGAGCAGGCGTTTGAGCAGGCGAAAGCGTCGGGCGCGAATCTCCGCAAGGCTACGCTCGGTTTGGTCATGGCGGCGATGGGCGGCAATCGGGCGGAAGCCGCCTGGTCCCACGTGTCGGGTCTCTGCGCCGAATATCCAGATGATGAAGAGTGCATGCACTGGATGCTCAAATGCGGGACGGCGCTTCAAAGCTGGGATGCCCTTGCGTCGCGACTGGCGTCGTTTATCGCCCGCAATCCCGGCAACCTCGCAATGCGATTTGCCCTCGCCGGAGTCCTGTTGAGGGCAGGCCGCCGAGCGGATGCGCAGCGGGAATACGATTGCCTGCGGGCTCTGGCGCCGGACATGGAAGGACTGGACGAATTGAAGCAACAACTCGCAGTACCTCAGCTGGCATCGGATCATGCGGCGTGAGTGCAGGGGGGAGCCACGGCGTCTGGTGATTCAATTGGCCAGACTAGGCGATGTCGTGCAAACGCTGCCTGCACTGGACGCCCTCCGGCAGGCCCATCCCCATCAGGGATTGGACCTCCTCTGTCCCGAGCCCCTAACGGCAGTGGCGGCCGGAAGCGGCCTCTGCGATCGAGTCCTTCCGTGGGATGGGGCCAGGTGGCATGCCTGGGCGAGCCGCTGGGCAGACAACCCTGTGCGCACATTACACGAGGCGGAGGGCTGCATCGAATCACTCGGCCCATTGTCCTATGAGCGGGTCTATTCTTTGAACCAACATGCTCGGTGCTGCGTGCTTGCCCAATTGTGTGCCGAGCCGATCCGGCGTGTATCGGACACCGAAGCCTGGGAGGCACAGCTGCGCCCATGGGCGCAGCATCTCCGGTGGGTCGCCAAAGAGCGGGGGGCGAATCGCGTGCATCTGGCTGACGCCTGGTGCGGCATGTGCGGAGTGCTGCCGCGAGGGCAGGCGCCGTTGTGTGTGCCACCGGCTGCCGAACTTCCAGACGACCTGGCCGGGATCGGCGAGCGCCGGGGACTGTGGGTTGCACTGGCCGTTGGAGCAGGAGAGGCAGATCGATGTATCGCCCCGGCCGTATGGAACCAATGGATTCGTGAGTTCCTGGCACAGACACAGAACGGACATGTCGTGCTGATCGGAAGCAGAGCGGAAGGCGAACGCGCGCAGGCGATCCTCGACTCACTTCCCACGTTACTTCATGGCTGTGTATGGGATGCGACCGGTCGGACGACCCTGGCTCAGTTGATGTGCCTGCTTCAGAAATGCCAGTGGATCATCGGCGCCGATACCGGTCCGCTTCATCTGGGCACGCTGGTGGGCACGCGTGCCATCGGATGGTACTTTTCCCGAGCCCGGGTACACGAAACCGGTCCCTATGGCGAAGGGCACTGGGTGTTTCAGCATGCCACGCAGACACAACCTCACAGTTGGCCGATCATGGAGAGCATCGCGCTGATGCGCGACGAGCAGCGTCAGAGCCTGGCCGATTGGACGCTTTGGAGGAGTCGTATGGATCGATGGGGCGCGTTTTTTGATGACGGCTCAGAGACGGCAGCCGTTGAGAGCTCGCGTGCCGACATTTGGCGGGCGTGTGCACCAGTTCTTTGCGAATCGATGGCAGCATGAATATCTTTCAGGACAACCTCAGCCGCCTGGCTCCGGGCCAGCAGGATCTCGCGACAGCGGTCACGTCCGCTGCCGGTGGGGTGCTGACGATCGAACCTTCGAAAACCGGGTCTCCTTCAGCGCGTCGATCCGGTCGGTGGATTCATAGTGCGTACGACCCACTTCGTGAAGCTCAGACCTGGGCTGATACCCACGCAGCGGCCTGTCAATCGGGAGAAACGATTGTCGTGGCGGGGGTAGGGCTGCTCTATCATGTCGAGCTGCTTCGAAAGATGTTGCCGCCCGAGGCGGCTCTCGCTGTCCTGATTCCAAACCTCGACGAATTTCACGATGCTCTCGCAGCACGCTCATTCGAGGCCTGGAGTGAATCTATTCTCTGGCTGTCAGGATCGCCGACCGAGGTTGCCGAGCGTCTGACCAAGACCGGCCGCCCGATACGCTGCCTGTCCTATACGCCGGCCACACAGTGGGATGCAGAGTTCCATCGCGCCCTCGAAGAAGCGTTGCGACGGGTAATTTCCCGGCGCGCCGGTGGCCAGCTGACGATCGCCCTCGTAGGACCGATTTACGGAGGATCCCTTCCGATCGCGCGGTATGTGAAACGGGCATTGGAAACCCTCGGGCACACGGTGCAGTGGATCGATCACAGCGTGCATGCCGCCAGTTACGAGGTCATGGGCTCACTGAAAGACGGGCGGAATCGGCAAGTCATGCAGGGCCGCATGGCCGATCTCCTCAGCCAATGGACCCTCGCGTCGCTTGCCGAATCACCACCCGACCTTGTCCTGTCGCTGGCCCAGGCTCCGTTGACTTTGCCGATGTTGGAGCATCTGCGGAAGAAGAAGTTTCTTGCCGCGATGTGGTTCGTGGAGAACTACCGCCACCTGACCTATTGGCAACAGATGGCGCCAGGGTATGAGTACTGGTTCGTCATTCAGAAAGAGTCCTGCTTCGAAGCCTTGCGACAAGCGGGGGCACGGCACGTGAGCTATTTGCCGATGGCGGCGGATCCTGAGGTGCATTGCCCCATGACCCTCTCAGGGGACGACCGCCGAATGTTCGGGGCGGACCTCTCCTTCGTCGGCGCCGGATATGCGAACCGGCGACGCCTCTTCCCGGCTCTCCTGCGCCGGCCCTGGTCGTTTAAGGTGTGGGGCAACGAATGGGAGGGGGCGGAGGATCTGCGATCCGTGATCCAGCTGAACGGCGCCAGGATCGATACCGCGACGTGCATGAAGGTCTTCAACGCGACCACGATCAATCTCAATCTTCACTCGACGACCGGTGAGGGGCTTGATCCTCAGGCAGATTTTGTGAACCCACGTACGTTTGAGCTGGCCGCCTGCGGCGCGTTTCAGCTGGTCGATCATCGGTCGCATTTGCCTGAGGTGTTCTCCGATCGGGAAATCGTGTCATTCCGCAAGTTCGGCGATGTTCCAGCGCTGGTGACCACATGGCTGGGAGACCAGGCCGCCCGGCAGGCCATGGCGCACGTCGCACGGGAGCGTGTGCTCGCAGCCCATACCTATGTGCACCGGATGCACGATCTTCTGGGACAGATCGGATTGTCTCAACCGGACCGTATCGGATCCGTGCTGCGAGGGGACCGCCAGCAGGAATCTCTCGTGGCGCGCTGCGCGGAGGATCGCCCGCTGGAGGCTCTGCTCAAGGACTGCCCGAGCGGGCAACGTCTCGAACTGAAAGACGTGGCCGCACGGATTCGAAGCAAGGGGCCCTCCGCCACGCTCAAACGTGAAGAGTTGATGGTGCTGATGCTGGATGAATACCGGAGCGAAACACGCGACCTGTTATGAGCAAACGAGTGCTCCTCATCAATATCACTCGGATGGGCGACCTCGTGCAAATGGGCACGCTGCTCCAGCGCCTTCAGCACGAATGGCCTGGAGCAGACGTCGATCTGGTTGTGGACCAGCGGTTTGCTCCGGTGGCGAAGCTTCTGCCGCACCTTCGGCACATTGTCGGGTACGACTTCCATCGTCTCGTGGACGAGAGTCGCGCGCAAACCAAAGACGTGGTGACGCTCTACCACGACATGACACGGTGGGCCGCACCCCTTGTTGAAGCACGGTATGACCGGGTTATTAACCTGACCTTCAACCGTCGGAGCGGACTCCTCACGTCATACGTCGGCGCACAGGAGATACGCGGCATCGCAGCCCCGAAGGATGGAGATGTGACCATTCACAACCCCTGGATGGCGTATCTGACGGATGTGCATCATGAACGTCGCTTCAACCATTTCAATCTTGTCGACATCTATGCCCTGGGCGGCAGCGGCATCGGGCCGTTTGCGCCGCTCTCGCTGACGATTGCGCCTGACACCGCTCAGTGGGCGCGCGATTTTTTGGCACCTCATGGGGAAGGGCAGATCTCCTGGGTGGCGGTACAGGTGGGTGCGAGTGATCCGATGAAGGCCTGGCGACCTGAATTGTTCGGTCAGACGTTAGCAACGCTCAGTCGGCAAGTGCCGGTCGGCTACGTATGGATCGGCACCGAAGAAGAACGAAAAGCCATTCAACTGGCTCATATGACATACCGGCAGGCGGGAGGCACCGCTCCGGTGTGTGACGCGGTAGGCAAAACCTCGTTACCGCAACTCGCCGCCGTGCTGGCACAGTGTCGACTCCTGCTGACCAACGACACCGGTCCCATGCATCTCGCGGTGGGCGTCGGCACTCCGGTGGTCGATCTGTCAGTGGGGCACGTCGATTTTCGAGAAACCGGACCATATGGGCCGGGGCACTGGATCGTCCAGCCGGATCTCGGCTGCGCGCCATGCGGATTTGATCAGGTCTGTTTGCAGCACGCCTGCAAGGATCGGCTTGTGCCGGACCAAATGGCTGCGCTCTGCCGGCACGTGCTGACCGGAACCGAATTCCCCCGATCGATCACCGGCGCGCGAGTGTATCGTTCCCGCGCCGATGAGGATGGGCTGGGGAGTACGGAACTATATGCCGGACGGGAAGATCCTCTGGTCGATTGGTATGGTCGATTTTGGCGCCGGTTCTGGTTTGAAGAATTCACCGGCCGTACCAGCCGGGTTCCTGTTCATGACGACCCGCCTCCGGATTTAGCCGAAGCGCTCGTCCTGCTGGAACACCTGGCGCCGCTGGCAAAGAGATTGGTGTCGAAGGCTGAAGAGCTCGTCCGCCTCACGACCACACGTCCGTTACCGATCACCGCATTGCAACACATGCAACGTGAGGAAATCGCAGAGCGTCACACGATCCTTGCGCTCAGCACGCAGACACCAGCGGCTGCTTCTCTGGCCGTGGCGATGGTGCGGGATACGCATAATGATGATGGAAGCGAACTGACCGATCTGGCGCAATCCCGGCTCGCCACGTATCGACGGTGGCACACGCGCCTGCACAGGGTGGCGACCAGTTTTCGTTCCTTCAGCGTAGGGCAGGGGCTCGTTCTTCGGGAAAGATCCCGACCCCTTCCCATGGCGCGTTCCGTGTAACGACAGGTACAGACGTCGTGCGAAAGGAGTCTGATCATGCACATCACTCTTGATGGCGAACAATTGCAACTGCCGGATGACACCTTGATGATGAACGCGCTTGCGGCGCTGAGCGACAGGGCCCATGCCCAACATCGCATCGTGACGTCGTTGACCGTCGGAGGAAAGGCGATCAGTGATCGCGACCTCACTCCACAGTTTCTCAACCAACCGGCCAGGGATGTCGGAGCGATGCAGGCCGTCTCCCAGTCGCTGCACACCATTATTGTCGAGGCACAGCACGCCCTCGAGCGATTTGCCGCAGAGCTGCGAACCGATGGGCAGGTGTTATTGGCCCCCTTGCGTTCCGGAACCGCCCATGTCGGAACCATCGATGCCTGGCTCGGACGGCTGGCGGACTACACCGAAATGTTGGAAGCCGGGCACGCCCAGGGTGTCGAGGGGTTGTCGTCGGCCCCGCTACTTCCATGGATCCAGGAGCTGTTAGGGGCACGAACCACGGCCGACCCGATCCGTGTGGCGGATCTGCTCGAATACGAATTATTGCCCCGTCTCGCCGACACCGGTCTGGCTGCTTAGTGTCCATTGTTGTTCGATCGGGCACGCCGACCGTGAGTGCGTCTCATTGCAGGCGTTTTCTGCACTCTCTGAACCGCTTAAGTCTTCCTCCCAGGCTACCGATAAGGGGCACAGCAACACGGTGACAAGGCCGGTGGGGATGTGGCCACACCCTCATGACACCTGGTTACCACCTCGTCGGCACGGACGCTGGCGATTCCGAGAGTAGTGCGGAAGCTTCAGGAGGAAGTACGTCATGGCATTAGTAGTCAATACCAACGTTGCGTCACTGGCAGCTCAGCGAAACCTGTCGATCAACCAGGCTCAATTGGGTCGTTCCGTTGAGCGGTTGTCGTCAGGCTTGCGGATCACCCGAGCAGCGGACGACGCGGCCGGATTGGGCGTGTCCGAAACATTGCGGGCCCAAATTCGTAGTATCAATCAGGCCAACCGGAACGCCGGAGACGGCATCAGCTTGACGCAGGTCGCAGACGGCGCCGCGGCGACGATCGGCAGCCTGTTGTCTCGTATGCGTGAGTTGGCGACGCAGTCGGCCAGCGGTACGCTGGGAGCGACCGAGCGGTCGTATCTGGACCAGGAATTCGTGTCGTTGCGTTCGGAAATCGACCGCATTGCCACGACGACGGAATATAACGGTCAGCCGCTTCTGAGCGGAGCCAGCAACACGTTTGAAGTCTTCATCGGCTTCAAGAGCGGATCGGGCAACTCGTTGAATGTGGCCTTGGCTGACCTCGACGTCGCGGCGGTCGGATTGACCGGCGCCAGCGTATCGACGGCGGTGGCGGCGCAAAGCATGCTGGCCAATATCGACAGCGCAATCAGCGCCGTGGCTACGGCCCGCGCGAATTACGGGTCGATTCAGAGCCGGTTCGAAGTCGCGATCCAGAATCTGACGGTCACGGCTGAGAACTTCACGGCGGCGGAATCCCGAATCCGGGACGCGGACATTGCCCAAGAGACATCTGTGTTCACGAAGAACCAGATCCTCACTCAGTCCGGTATTGCGATTTTGGCGCAAGCCAACTCGCTGCCACAGCAAGCGTTGGCGCTGCTGCAGGGATAAGGCATCACCCGTCGGATAGCCCTCCCTCTGGGAGGGCTATCCACGGACTGGTCCTAGGAGGGTAACATGCTCCCAGAGGTTTCGAACGTGAAGGACCTCCCCGCCGCTGTGCACACGAGTCATAACGCGCCACAGCCTTCTGCAGACAAGAAGGTGGTGGTACGCAAGTCTGAATCTGAGCCTGAACCAGATCCTGCGAAGGCTGAGGGAAAGGCAGAGGCAAAGGAGCTGGAGCAAGCCTTGTCGCGGGTACGCGAAGTGTTCCAAAAGGCGGATTCCAGACTGGAGTTCACCATCGATCCCGACCTGGACCGAGTGGTGGTCAAGGTGATGGACGGGGACTCCGGCACCGTTATCCGCCAGATTCCGCAGCAGGAAGTGATCGATCTGGCGAAGAGGCTGGAGACGCCCACCGGGCTGCTCTTGCATCACAAGGTGTAGTCTGTTTCGCGACATGAAAGGGATGTCATGGCGATCAGTTTCGGCGGGTTAGGCAATGGCGTAGACTTTGGCCAGGTCGTCACCGAGCTGGCTAAAGTCCAACGCTTGCCCATCGACGCCCTGACGGCGAAGCAGAAGGATCTCCAGACCAAGCTGACGGATTACGGGACTCTCGGCAACAAGCTCCTCGCGCTGCAGAGTGCAGCCAACGCGCTTCGGCTTTCAAGCAGTTTCGATCGTAGTGCGACAACCGTCAGCGATGAGACGGTCTTGACGGCACAAGCCGGTGCCGGTGCGGCGACCGGTAGCTATAGCATTCAGGTGTCCCAGCTGGCCAAAGCCAACCAAATTACCAACAAAGCCGCGAAGGCCGTGGCAGACACCACCACCGCCATCGTCTCCGGCGGCACGGGAACATTCACATTTAAGGTCGGTAGTGGAAGCGATCAGACGGTCACCTTGGCCGATGGCGCCACGCTCGACGACCTTCGGTTTGCCATCAATGATCTCGGAGCCGGGGTGACCGCCTCCGTCATCAATACGGGAACCACCGCAAGCCCGGCCTATCGGTTGACATTAACCGCCACGGCGTCCGGCGCAGGCAATACCATTTCGGTCGTCACTGATACCACCAGCCTGGATTTCACCAACAGCAGCGGCACCGGCGGCAGCGATACGCTGCAGGCGGGGCAGAATGCCATCGTGGTGATCGGCGACCCCAGCGAGACGACGATTTCCATCGAGCGCGAATCCAATACGATCACCGACGCGATCCCCGATGTGACGCTGACCTTGAAGTCCAAGACCGTCACGACGCCGACACCTGAGCCGGTGACGGTCACCATCACCACCGACCCCGAAAGCGTCAAGACAAACATCAAAGCCTTAGCAACGGCTTATAACGACGTAGTGAAGTTCGTCAATGAGCGAACGACGTATGACATCACGACAAAAACCGGCGGCATCTTCTTCAATGAAAGTACGGCGAAAGGAGTCTTGAGTCAGTTACGCACCGCCATCTCGGGAGAGGTACCCGAATTGTCGATCTATAAAACCTTAGGCGCTGTGGGTTTCAAAACGGAGCGCGACGGGACCATTACCATCGAGGACGCGAAGTTGGACACCGCCCTCGCAAGCAATTACTCCGCGACCAAAGCCCTCTTCATTACACAAACGACGTCGAACGGAGTTGCGGACCGTGTGGTCAAGGCCGTGGATTTTCTCGATGCCGTCGACACCGGGTCATTTACGATTAGAAAAAACTCGATCACCAGTCAGATCAGCAGGTTGACCGCGGAGATCGGCCGCAAAGAAGATATCGCCGCACAATACGAGGAGCGGCTTCGCATTCAATTCGCGACTCTCGACGGGCTCTTGCAAAAGCTCCAAGGACAATCCACTGCGCTCCAGGCGCTCCAATAACGCATAAGGTTACTATGATCGCCACCGCTGCCAACGCGTACCAACAGACGCAAGTCATGACCGCCAACCGGGTGCAACTCATCGTGTTGCTCTACGACTCGGCCATTCATTCGATGGAACTGGCCCGGGAGGCCATTCTGACGAACAATTACAAAGATAAGGCCCGGTTCCTGGACCGTAGTATCGCCATCGTCGGAGAATTGTCCAGCGTCCTGGATTTTGAGCGGGGCGGGGAGATCGCCGTGTCGTTGCACCGCCTGTACGACTATATGGTGCAGCAATGTATCCAGGCGAATTTGCGCCACAACAGTAAACAGCTGGATGGCCCCATTCGTTGCTTGAGCACATTACGCGAAGGCTGGCAAGTCGTGGCTCGGCAGGAATCGGTGACGCATGTCGGTGGGTAGTTCCTCTCAGGCAGCTTCTCGCGACGACCTTCACACCATCGAAATCTTGACCACTCAGGCGCTTGAAGCCGCCCGCCAGGGCGATTGGGATCGCGTAGATGCCTGTTACGACGCGCGAGCCGTCAGGTTGGCCTCTTCCCAGATCGATCGTGCAAGTGCTGAACGCATGCTGGCGGTGGACGACCAGGTCCGCGCGGCGATTCTGGTGGCGCAAGCCGGCCTCACCAGCTTGCTGGCCGAAGCCGCGCAGGTACGACGGCACCTGCGCAAACTTCGCGAATCTCATGGACAACCTGAGGCCGGACATGGAATCCTTCACCATGAGGCCTGATAGCGAGTTCATTACGGTTCACGGCCGCTTGCTCACATCTTGCAGCCAAGAAACGCTGTGGTCCTCTCACAGAAACCGGGTATGCCGAACATGCAATCCATATTGAACAACGAGGAGCGCCGCGAATGGTTGCGCATCGAGGATCGGTTGCTGCTCGAGTACCGACGCATTGATGAGACGGCCGACGCGATGAATGCGTATCTGCCGCCAGCCACGGAGGACACGATCACGACGGCCGTATCGAAACCGACGCTCGACCTGGTGATACGTGGCGGGGAAGCGTTTGCCGGATCCCCGCTGCTGCCGTGGGTCTCAAAAATCGATTGGATGCTGGAGACGATTCTGAAGTCGCTGGTGAAGAGTCATCCGGGGAGTGTGTCGATCGCCAGACTGACCGAGGTCGACATCAGCGCCGGTGGATTGGGATTTGATACGCCGCGCCGCTTCGAAGCCGACGATGTCCTGGTGCTCAAGTGTATTCTCCCGCCGTTCAGCATGATCGAAACCACCGCCCGTATTATTCGGGTGACAGCGCTCAACACCGATCCCGCCCAATTTCATGTCGCCACTCAATTCATCGAGTTGGGGGCGGACGAGCAAGAACTCATCATCCGGCACATTCTTCAAGTCCAGGCAGAACGACTCCGGGCAAGAAAAGCTGCGCACTGATTCCGGTCGCGGGACGTTGTCAGGAAGCGATGGGGCTGTGCGACGCCTGTTCCACCGCGGGGGCAGGCTCGACGGGCGTTTCGATGCGGTGGGCCATCGACGCCAGCAGCGCGTCGGCCGCCTGGTTCAGGGCGAGCGAAGCAGGCGCCGTCGGCTCGCATTCGACGACCGGAAGAAAGCTGCGGACGGCGCGCGTCACGGCCGGATCGTCCGGAATTTCCCCCAGCGTCGTCAGGTCTCCTCCGACATATTCCTGCAGTAACTTCTTCAAGTGCAGTACGTTGACGCGCGATTTGCCCGACACCCGATTGACGACCAGGTGCGGCCGAAATCCTTGCAGGGTGCGGCTGGCCACCTCGCGGGCGTTGGAATCCGTCTCACCGACCGCCTGAATCACTTCCTCGATACTTGAAAAATCCCGCTCAGAGAGGGCTTCGCTCACGGCATCGCGAGAGAGGAATGCCGAGAGCACACGTCGGATCGCCGCAAGTTTGATGAAGCGGTACAGGTCGAGGACCGAGGTAGGATCGGGGGTCGCTACCGTCACGTAGTGGTCGGCCATAAGGAAAAAATCAAGCGCATGGTAACTGGTGCCGGCTCCGATATCGACTACGATCACATCGGCCTGTAATTGAGCGAAGTGGCGAATCAGCCGCTTCTTCTTGGCGTAGGGGAGGTTGGCCGTGGCCAGCGTGTCTCCGGTACCCGGCAACAACTGCAAGAAGGGATGTGCCGAGATGGGTTGGAGCACTTCGTCCAGTCGCTGCACCCGTCGGTCGATGAAATCGGTGAGCGTCCGAGGCGGGTTCAACATGCCGAACAAGATATGCGCGTCGGCGCCCCCCACGTCCAGGTCGGCGAGGACGACCCGCTTGCCCCGTTTCGCCATCAACATGGATAAATTGGCGGCGATAATGCTTTTCCCGACACCGCCTTTGCCTGAGCCGATCGATACAATCGTTGCCATTCGGATTGGTCTCTCACCGTTGTATATGGTTGTTGGTTCTTTCTTCGGTCGGTCAGGCTCAAAACCTTAGCTCCGTCGCCTCACTTCGGTTTGCTCCCTCGCTTCACGCACAGACCAGGGATTTCGACCGGCGGTGTTTTCGTTAAGTTTCTCGCGTCTTTGCCGATACAGGAAGCGGCCGAAGAAAGAGAACGGAGGAGCCATGTTCACAATTGAGGAATCTGCCGATGGCGCGACGCTGACGATTGTACCGGCTGGACGCTTCGACGCAAGAATGCATCGTACGTTTCTGGAAGCCTATACGTCGCGACCTGTCCCATCAAGTCATTACGTGGTCGACTTTGCACAGACGGAGTATATCGATAGTACGGGACTGGGCATGCTGTTGAAATTACGCGAGTTTGCCGGCGGCGGGAAAACGCGTGTGCATATCGTGGGTTGCTCTCCGCAAATACGAAGCATTCTGTCGATCGCAAATTTTCAATCGTTGGTGACGATCCCATGAAAGTCCTTGTGGCGGACGATACGCATGTGAATCGACAGGTCTTACAGACCATGTTGCGCAAGGACGGGCACAACGTGGTGCTGGCTGAGGACGGAAAACAAGCAGTCGCCCAATTTGAACAAGAACAGCCGGATCTCATCATTATGGACCTAATGATGCCGGAAATGGACGGAAAAGAGGCCACGTCGCTCATCAAACAGCGATCCGGCGCGCGCTTTGTCCCGATCATTTTTTTGACGGCCGTGACCGATCAGAAAGGTCTGACCGAATGTCTCGATTCCGGGGGAGATGACATACTCACGAAACCGTATAGCTTGCCGCTGTTGCGGGCGAAACTGGCTGCGTGGGCGCGAGTGCAAGAACTGCACACACGCGTGATCGATCAGAAGCAGGAACTGGAAGCGTATCGAGACCGCTCACTCCATGAAATCGATGTAGCCAATGAGATCCGCACAAGAATCCTGGCGACCCCCTGCATGGAGCGCATGGCCATCAACTACCATGTGGCGCCCGCGGCAATCCTCGGCGGCGATCTCGTCTTAGCCGGCACGACTCCGAGCGGCCTGCTTCATGTGTTCCTCGGAGACTTTACGGGGCATGGCCTCTCCTCGGCGATCGGCGCGTTACCCTTGGCCGACGTGTTTTATCGAATGACTGAGCGGGGACACGCTTTGCAGGATATTCTCCGGGAAATCAACACCAAATTGAACCGCACGATGCCGGTCGGACTGTTCTGTGCTGCCAGCGCAATCGAAATCGACCCGGTTCGTCGGCGAACGGCGGTGTGGAACGGCGGCCTGCCGCCGGTCCTGCTGGTCAACCCCAGGTCGGGAGCACGAATGCAATGGGCATCGCAGCATCCTCCATTGGGGGTGCTGCACGATCGGGAGTTTCACTCCGACCTGCAGCCGTACGATATGGAGGAGGGAGACCGGTTATTGCTGTATACGGACGGGGTGCTCGAAGCGCGCAGTCCGTCGGGGGAGATGTTCGGCGAAGCCCGTGTGCATGAGTGTGTGAAGCGGGGACAGGCGACGGATTGCGCATTCAAAGAGATCGTGGCCGCACTCGTTGTGTTCAGCGGCGAAGATGCTCAGGAAGACGATATCACGATCGTCGATGTGCCCTGCGATAAGGTCATCGAAAACGCCGCGGCACGCATTCAGCCCGACTTGCCTAAACCCTCGAGGGTCCTTCCGTGGCACATCGAGGTTCGACTGGGACCGGACGAGATGCGAACGGCTGATCCGATCATGGACTTGATGCAGTTGGTGAGCCTGCTGCCCGGTCATGCCAGGCACCGTGAGCGCTTCTTCGCCGTATTGACGGAGCTGATCTCGAATGCCATCGACCATGGTGTACTGCAGCTGGAATCGACTCTGAAAACCGCGCCCGATGGATTCAGCGCCTACTATCAGGAACGCGACCGACGCTTGGCCGCACTGCAAGACGGGTATGTGCAAATCAGTCTGAAGCATTCGCCGTCTGCGGTCGGTACGCACATGGTCATCCGCGTCGAGGACAGCGGGCCGGGATTCGACGCGACTCACGTCGCCTCTACTCTCTCCGCGAACGAGTCGATGTTCGGTCGCGGCCTCGCACTCGTCCACGCACTGTGCCGGAGCGTGACATACCAGGGGGTTGGTAACTGCGTGGAGGCGGTCTATAGCTGGGACTGACGATTGTCGGAATCAGAACGGTGTGGTGTAACCCGCAGGGTTGACTCAGGCTTCTCTCATACCCGCCCACGGGTTGTCACGATAGACCGGCATGTCGATGGACGAGCTCGTTCGGCGCGGCGATAAGAGCGGTCTCGCTTGGCGTCTGGTCGGTGCCGCAGCGAATTCTTGGTGGCACTGAAGCACCGAAGTGTGGAAGGCCGGCAGAGGCGCCGTACCATACAAGTGCGGCAGCGATCGCCGGAAGCAGCGGCCTGTTCATCCTGCACGAGTAGATGCCTCGTGCGCCGGCAACATACGGCTCGTGCAGGTTAAGTTTGTCCATAATCCTCCGATATAGAGTGAGCAGGGGTAGGTACGCGTCGTCCGCGCGAGACATCCGGTCTTTGACAAAGGAGAGTTTGACATGAGGAAGGCGATCCGACGATTTTTGAACGAGGAAGACGGCGCAGCGGCCATCGAATACGCCTTGATCGCATCTGCCATTGCGGTGGTCATCGCCACGGCAGCCTTTACGCTCGGCGGCAACATCCGGAACATGTTCAACCGGTTGGCCAATCTGATTCGCTGATCGCCACCATATAACCAAATGTTCAGCTGAGGCAACGGTGGACGTTACGTGGTTTGTGCTGACGGTGGTGCTGGGTGGCGCCGCCAGCGATATGTCAAGGGGCCTGATCCCGAATTGGCTGACGGCCGCGGGAGTGGTCGGTGGAATCGGCCTGCATACGGTGCATGGCGGCCTGGATGGCTTTCTCGCCAGCTTTGCCGGGTTGTGCCTCGGGATTGCGCTCTTGATCGGATTGTATGTCTGCGGCGGGATGGGGGCCGGCGACGTAAAACTCATGGGTGCGGTGGGAAGTTGCTTGGGGCCGCTCGGGGTAGTACACGCAGCTCTTGTCACCGCTGTCCTTGGCGGGATGTACGCTCTGGTGCTGGCTTACCGACGATGGGGCATACGCGCCACCTCTCGCTACATTGCGACCTGGTATCTAACGGCGTTGTTGACTAGCCGCGCGTGGCCTGGCGCGATATCGGACTCGCCGTCCCCGCTTGTATTGCGATATGGCGTTGCGATCGCGCTCGGGACGACACTTAGTCTGTGGTGGCGCGGACAGTGACGCGATCCTCTCATGATGTCTGGGCATCATGAAGTAGGCACGCGCGAACAAACAGAAGGCTAACTCATGACGCCTCGACAGAAAGCATTGGCGGTGGTGGGCATCGGAGGAATGCTGGGAGCGCTCAGCAGCCTGTTCGCCTATGGGTATGTGCAGCAATTATTGGATGAGACGCGAGCGGAGCTGTCCGCCGGAGATCGAAAGACCAACGTCGCGGTGGCAGCCCGCCAACTCCCATGGGGATCGGTGCTTACCGGCGATGCGGTCCGCATTGTGCCCTTTCCTTCCGAGAGCGTCCCTAATGGGCACTTCTCGGCAAGCGAGGAACTCGTCGGGCGGGTCTTGCTGGCGCCGTTGGCCTCGCAGGAACCGATCCTCGCGTCCAAATTGGCGTCCACCGATGTCGTGACCGGCGGCGTCGCGGCGATCACTCATCCCGCGAAGCGCGCAATGGCGATCAAAGTCGACGATGTCACCGCAGTCGGTGGGGTGCTCAAGTCGGGAGATCGGGTAGACATCCTCACCACAATGTCGCGTACGCAAAACGGCGGCGAACCGGCGACGAAATTGGTGCTGAACGACATTCTGGTGCTGTCCACCGGCAGTGATCAATCCGGCGAAAAAGCCGATGAACCGCTGATCGGTAGTCAGAAGGCCTCGCGCATCTCGCCGACCATCGTGACGTTGGAGGTGACCCCCCATGAAGCCGAGACACTGTCGCTCGCGTCCATGGAAGGGAAGGTCCATCTGGCGCTCAGGAATCCGCATAGCGCGGAGACGGTTTCGACACCGGGCGTGACGGCCTCTTCACTATTTGCCTCTCCGCCGCCCAAGTCCGACCGTCCGCTCCGCGTGATGTCGCGTCGATCGCCTGCGGTGCGGGAGGCGCCTGCCATCAAGCGACCAGTAAGCGCAACGTCTACAGACAGCGAGTCGGCAGCCGCATCGGTCACCGGCCCCATCCCGAAACTCGCCCCTTACGTGCCGGCTGTACCCCCCGCGCAGTCACCGCGGGCTGAAGTGGTGCCACTCCGTGGAGGAGGAGAGTCCTGCAGTTCTGTGCAGTCGGACTCCGCGATGGGTCAGCCCACGGCTCTGGGTGAAACAAACAGTTGTGCGGAGAGCAGCGTTCCCACCGTCATGAATCCAGATCCTCCAGGTCAGAACAAGATGCCCCCACCACCGGCCGTGTCGGTGGAACTGATCCGCGGCAGTTCGCGGACGGAACTAAAATTCTAGCAGGCGAATAGGATAGCGAGAGTCACGTGAAAACGAACATCCCCAGCTGGCAGACTCACGTATTCTGGTGGGTAAGCATGGCGTGCGTGAGCGCCACGCTCGTGTCTGCCGCGCCGTCGACCATGGCGGCTGAGTGGGAAGCGCAGGCTGTCGAACGAGTCGCGGTGACCGTCGGAAAGTCGGTGCTCATCTCGGCTCCGGCGCCGTTGGCGCGTGTCTCTGTGGCCAATCCCCAGGTCGCCGACGCCCTCGTGCTTACGCCTCGGCAGGTGTATCTCATGGGGAAAAGCGTCGGGGTCACCAATGTGACATTGTGGAATACGGCGGGCGAGGTATCGGTCACCTATGACATCGTGGTGTCGCCGGACGTTTCGCGACTCCGCGACCAGCTCCAACAATTGTTTCCTGATGAGACGGCCCTTCGGATCGTACCGTCCCAGGAACATATCGCGTTGAGCGGCACGACGACCAGTTCGTCGGTCTTGACGCAAGTCGTCGCGCTCGCCGAGGCCTACGCACCGGGTAAGGTGCTGAACCTGTTACAAGTCGGCGGCAGCCACCAAGTGATGTTGGAAGTCCGCGTCGCGGAAATGGATCGTACGATGCTGCGGCGTATCGGCGTGAACCTGTCCTATGTGAGCGGATCCGGCAATCAATTTGGTGCATCGGTCCTCAAGAGATTGGCATCCCCGCTTCCTTCCGGCGATCCGTCCTCAGCCATTTCTCCGCTTGGCGCCGTGCCGCCGTTTGGGTTCGGGTTGGGACAAGCCGCGAGCGCGCTCTTTCGCTTTCAAAGTGGATCGGCCAACTGGACGGGTTTCATCGACGCCTTGAAGGAAGACAACCTCGTGAAGGTGCTGGCGGAACCGACCCTGATTGCACTGAGCGGGCAGGACGCACACTTCCTTGCGGGAGGCGAGTTTCCGATTCCTGTTCCGCAGGCGTTCGGAGTGACGACGATTCAATTCCAAAAATTCGGGATTCAGCTCAATTTCCGCCCGGTGGTGTTGAGCGCACGTCAAATCGCCGTCACCGTCACGCCGGAGGTGTCGGAGTTGGATTTTGCAAACGGCCTCTCGATACAAGGATTTGTCGTCCCGGCCATTACGACACGGCGCGCTTCAACCATGGTGGAATTGGAAGATGGGCAAAGTTTTGCCATTGCAGGATTGTTGAGGGAAAACGTTCGGGAAAACGTTTCAAAGTATCCGGTACTCGGCGATATTCCCGTCCTTGGCGCACTATTTCGCAGCGCGCAGTATCAAAAGAATGAGACCGAACTCGTCATCATCGTGACGCCGCATTTCGTCGCGCCGATGAGGGAGACGCAGGTGACGCTTCCCACCGACGGCTACCTGGATCCGGACGATGTCGACTTTTACCTGAAAGGCCGCTTGCCAAGCCGGCAAGACGGCGCAACGAACATGGGCGGTGCGGAGGCCACAGCAGGACGTCAAGAAAAGCCACGCTCGGCCACAGGCCTCATGATTCCCTGACCGATGGGTATCCGTGGGCGTCGGCAGCGGCACAATGAGGCAGGGAGGAAGGAAGGATCGACGATGACGCTACGCAGAGCGATTGCCGGGGCGGTTGCGTTGACGGCCCTGTTGTCCAACGGCTGCGCAAGTCCGGCGCCGCCACAGGAGAAACTCGGGAAATCGCTGACAGCCATGAAGGCCGCTCAGATCGAAGCGGCCGACGCCCGGCGAAGCGACCGGCCAGGCCTGGACGGTCGTGCAGCGCAAATGGTCATACGTGGCTATCTGGGAATGTACGATCGTTCACAAACAGGGGGCGAGGCCCCGCTGCAGATGCCGTCAGGAGCCAAAGAGCCGATCACCGGCGCAACGCCTTTGGTTGGGGAGGACCCACATCCGTGAGCGCAGCGCCTGGCGTATGGGCGCTGCGGGCCCGGACCTAAGGCCCACGATGGTCGTGCCTGAAGGAGTCCCGGAGCCGTCGCCACGAACAGGGAGGGTGTACCGGTGCCGCTAGGTCGATGTGTATCAATGGCGCTTCATCGTACCAACTGCCGTCCAACCGCAAGATTTCTCGGTAGGGATGAGCGAGGCGTCGCCGCCGTAGAGTTCGCACTCCTGCTACCCGTCCTGATCATGCTCCTGTTTGGAATCATCGAATTCGGACTGGCTTTGTCTCGGCAACAGGTGTTGAACACCGCCAGCCACGAAGGGGCGCGTCTCGGCATCCGTCAGGCTGTGCCGAGACCGACCGCCGGGGACATTCAGGCGCTGGCTCGCAGGGTGTTCGTTCAAGCAGGCGTGACGGGGGTGGCGCCCACGATCGCGGTCAGCGGCGCCGGCGGCCCGAGCGGAACAGATCTGATCGTGACCGTGTCGGCGCCGTATCAGTTTTATGTGATGGCAAACATTGTCCCGGCGCTCAGAGGGACCGTGACGCTTCGATCGCGCACGTTGATGAGACATGAGTAGGCCGACGGGAGAAACGGCCCAGTCTCGTTCTGCGCTGCGTCACGATCAAGGGGGGGTGGCGGTAGTGGTCGCCGTTGCTATGACCGGCCTGCTCCTTGTCGGGGCGGTCGTCGTGGACATCGGGGCGGCGCTCGTGGCGCGCCATCATGCGCAGACGGTCGTTGATGCAGCGGCACTGGCCGGCGCGCGACAGCTCGGAGGCGTGTACGAACGCGCTGCAAGTACGGCCCCGACACTCGCGCTCTCAGGCGTAGATCGAACACGACTCTTGAGGTCGGCGGTGCAAGTGGCGGCCCGGAACCGAGACAACTTGACGACACTCACGCTTGCGGAACTGCGGATCGGCTCGTGGAATCCGGTGTCGCAAACCGTCGTCAGTACCAACGTGGGGGCGGATGCATTGCTGGTTCGCGCCTCCGGGCGCACACCGACGTTTCTGGCCGGTCTTCTGGGTATGCATCACATGGATATTGCCGCTGCGGCTACCGCTGCACTCACGCCGCTCGGAGAAGTTCCTTTGGGCGGGTTGGCGGCTCCTGTCGGAATTGCCTCGGGATTTCTCGCCCAAGGTACGGTCGACGGCAAACGAGTCGTGTTCTACCAGGCCGGCGGGTCAGGACCTTGTACCGGTTGGACGACCTTCACCCAGGCGCCGGCAACTATCGCAAGTCTTCAGGCGCTGGTGTCCGGATTGACGACAGGGGGTGTGAGTAGCCCGGTTGCGACGGCAAATCGGTCGCGATTCCAGTTTGTCCGCGGCAGTCTTGCTCCAGTGTTTCCGCAGATCAAGGCGTTGTTCGATGCCAAGAAAAATCCGGCGACCGGTCAGTGGGTCACGGTCGTGCCGATCTACGAACGGCGTTCCTGTCAGGCGCCGTCCGGTTCTCTTCGAATCGCGGGGTTTTCGACCGCCGTCCTCACCTTGGTGTCGACGCCGAACGGACCGGTTCTTGAGGGGGTGCTGAGGAGCGGTAGCGTGGCCGTAGGGCGGGGCGGCGGGCCCGACTATGGAACCAAAGGGAGTCTTCCCGGACTGGTGTCGTAATGCCAGGACCGAGCCTGGGGGCGGTCGTGTGTGAATCACAGAACGAGTCGCGGTCGACTCACGGAGGAAGGTTGCTATGACCGGCAATGTGAACGCGGATCGACCGGCGGTGGGCTCGTCCGAGTCCGGTCGTTCGATGGTCTGTGTGATGGGCGCACACAGCGGAGTCGGTGTCAGCACGGTCTCCGCGAATCTGGCGTTTTGCGCGCAACGAGGCAAACTGAATCGGGAAACGGCTCTGCTCGACCTCAATCTGTACGAGGGCGACTTGCATTTGTTGTTGCGTCTTGAGCCTGAGCATTTTTGGCGGGAATTGATGCGCGATCCTCTGGTACTGGATCCGACGCTCTTGATGAGCGTCCTCATGAAACATAAGACCGGGCTACATCTGTTGGCATCCGACTACGACGGGCTGCCGGAGGTGTCCGTCCCCTCCGATAAAATCAATCGATTGTGCAGCCTTGCACAATCATTGTTTCCGATGATTGTGGCCGACTGCGGCACAGTCCTCAATTCGACCGTGACCACAGTGTTGACTGCCGCCACGACCGTTCTGCTCGTGACCACGCTCGAAGTGCCGGCGATGCGGCGTACCCTCGCCATGATGGAGGCGCTGAAGGCGCTCGGGCACGGACGTGAGCGTGTGGTGGTTGTCCTGAATCGATCACGACGCGAGGATCAGGGTCTGCAGGCTGAAGCCGAGGGGTTGATCGGGCAACCGATCGACTTTCTTGTCCCGAATGTCCCTGAGGATGCGCACGAGGCGTTGGAGACCGGGCGCTTGTTGTGCGCCGACAAGAAGAGCGGCGCGGTGGTAAAGGTCTATGAACGTTTGGCGGAACGAGTAATCGATACCAAGCGGGAAGCTTTGCCTCGACCGGCTTCGTGGCACTCCCGTTGGATTTCCCGGCTCTGGGGCGATGCGGCCTAGCCCGCATTCCATTCTTCACAAAGGCGGAGGGGCAGATGGAAGCGACGGACAGAACAATGGAGTCGGCGATCGCGGGGCGCAATGCGCTCAAACAACGAATCCAAGAGCGATTGTTGGGGCGTTTGGATTTCTCCGCGATGAGCCTGCTGGACCCGATCATGCTACGCGCGCAATTGGCTATGCTGGTCATGCAGATCCTCGAGGAGGACGGCGCCGCCTTCAGCAACGCCGACCGAGATGAGGTCATCAACGACGTCATGAATGAAATACTCGGCCTTGGCCCGCTGGAGCCGTTGCTGAAGGACGAGGAGGTCAGTGACATTTTGGTGAATACGGCAGCGCGCATCTACGTAGAACGGAGCGGAAGACTCTCTTTGAGTCCGAAGCGCTTTCGGGACAATCAGCACCTCCGTGACGCCATCGATAAAATCGTGGCGCGTGTGGGCCGACGTATCGACGAGTCGTCGCCGATGGTCGATGCGAGATTGGAGGACGGCTCTCGTGTCAACGCAATTATTCCACCCCTTGCGCTCGATGGTCCGATTCTGTCTATCAGGAAGTTCTGTAGAGAACGGCTGCAACTGGAGCACTTAGTGACACGGGGAGCTTTGACACCAGAAATCGGTGAAATGCTCAAGGCGATGGTCTACGGGCGCTTGAATATTCTCATTGCCGGCGGCACCGGGTGCGGGAAAACCACGATGCTGAATCTCCTATCCGGATTTATTCCGGCCGAGGAGCGGATCATCACGATTGAGGATGCCGCCGAACTACAGTTACGCCAGGAGCACGTCGTACGTCTCGAAACCAGACCCAGCAATGTGGAAGGGAAGGGGGAAATCTCCCAGCGCGATCTCGTCCGTAACAGCTTGCGGATGCGGCCGGACCGCATTGTCCTCGGCGAGGTCCGCGGTCCCGAAGCCCTGGACATGCTACAAGCGATGAATACCGGCCACGATGGATCGCTTGCGACGATTCACGCCAATAGCGCCAGGGACGCCGTGACACGCATCGAGACCATGGTGGCGATGGCTGGTCTCAACTTGCCGATCCACATGCTTCGGCACTATGTCGCCTCCGCCTTAGACGTCATTGTCCACCTGAGCCGGCTCTCCGACGGTACCCGAAAGCTCATGAGTGTGCAGGAGGTCGTGGGCATGGAACAAGACGTCATTGTGTTGCAGGAGATTTTTCGCTTCGAGCAGACAGGACTCGACGAATCGAGGCGTGTAAGGGGGCGGTTTATCGCCGCCGGTGTGCGACCTCATTTCATGGCCCGGTTGGATGCGTTCGGTATTGCTGTGCCGCCGGATCTCTTCGATCCGAAACGTATTCGGGAAGTGTAAGAGGATGTGCGCATGATTGTTGCCCTGCTCGTCGTGGGTTTCACCCTGTCGTTCGGCCTTGCCGCTGCCGGGCTATACCTATGGTTCCCTTCCGAACGAGACCATGCGTTGTCTGCACAGCGCGACTTCGCGCGCATGGAATACGCGATCGAAGGAGCGTCGAACATCACGCGGATGCGCCGGTTCAGCCCAGTTCCGTGGGTCGACACGACCCTGTCCTGGTGGCCCGGTATTGCAGGATGGGAGCGGTTGCGTCGGCAGGCCGGCATGTCCTTGTCTCTGGATTGGCTGGTGCTCAGTGTGATCGGGCCGACCAGCTTCATCTTCTTGCTGATGGCAATGGGCGGACTCGATCCGATGAGCGGAGGAATCATCGTGGCTCTTATCTGGGGAGGCGTTCGAGGCATTCTGGCCAAGCGCGCGGCCCGCAGACTCCGCGATTTTCAACGACAGCTTCCAGAGGCACTGGACATGATGGGGCGATCGCTGCGGGCCGGCCATTCCCTTCTGGCTGGGATGAAAATGGTGTCGGACGAATTTCCCGCACCAGTCGGTCCCGAGTTCGGACGGGTGGTGGAGGAGGCGACATTCGGAGTGCCGCTGGGCGAGGCACTAGGTCATTTGACGGACCGTTTCGATTCAGCGGCACTCAGATTTTTCGTCACGTCGGTCATGATCCAACGCGAATCGGGTGGAAACCTGGTGGAAGTCATCACGTCGATCAGCCAGATGGCGCGTAAGCGTTTTGAGTTGGCCGCCAAGGTACGGGCGGTGTCGGCCGAAGGACGGCTCTCAGCGATGATTCTCTTCGCCTTGCCGCTGGTTCTTGCCGGCCTTTTGTACCTGATCAACAAGGAATACATTACGATTTTGTTTCAGGACCCGCTCGGACGAACGATGGTCACTACGGGAGCGCTGTTGATGATAGGCGGGGCCGCGGTCACAAAACGTATGGTGACCGTTCGCATTTAGGGAGTGTCGAGATGGATGCCTGGTGGCCGTTAATTGGCGGTGTGATGCTCGCCAGTCTGCTCGTGGTCGGCGGAGGAACACTCCTGGCCGGAGATCTTGTGAGGGTCAGTCGTTGGCGGCGACGAGTCGTGGGGAGAGCCGCGAAGGGAAGCGCGACGGGCATAGGCCGGTGGAGACAACTGTGTATTGGGCTGCTGACAACCTGGGGTCGGCGAGCGGCGCCGTCCGCAACCGAAGGCGAGTCGACCGCCCTGCGGTTCTTGACGGCCGGCTTGCGAAGCCGGAATGCGCCGCTGGTGTTCTATGGCACGAAAGTGCTGGGCGCGACCGGATGTCCCCTTGCTCTGTTCGTTCTGCTGCAACTAGTGATGGATAGTCCATGGTGGAGCAATCTGTTCATAGCTGCAGGCGCTTCCTTCGCGGGATGGTATGGGCCGGATGTGTGGCTTCGATACCGCACGGCGTCCCGACAACAACAGATTGTGGAAGGTTTTCCCGCCGCGCTCGATTTGCTCGTCGTCTGTGTCGAAGCCGGACTGAGCCTGGATGTGGCCCTCAATAGGGTGGCGCATGAGATGGCCAGGATGCACCGGGAGTTAAGTCAAGACCTTGAAGTATTATGCGTAGAGATCCGAAGCGGGCGATCGAGGCAAGACGCGTTTCGTCGCGCGGCGCAACGCATGCAGGTGGAGGAAGTCCATGCGTTCATGGCGGTCGTCATTCAGACCGAACGATTCGGCACCAGCATCGGCCAGGCGTTGCGGATTCATGCCGAGGGGTTACGCAACAGACAGGACCTGCGCGCCACAGAGATCGCGTCCCAATTGCCAGTCAAACTCCTCTTTCCGTTGATATTTTTCATTTTTCCTGGGCTCTTCGTCATCCTCCTCGGGCCGGCGGTGATTCGAGGTCTACGCCTTCTCAGCGATGCTGTGGCTCCCTGATCGGGGACGCACATCCTTCACAATACTCCGATGTCTTAGCCCGCATTATTCAGGACGACTCGTCGCGAAATCGCCCAGTCACTTGGCGAGATCGGCGGCTCGACGAAGAAGTCGAGCCATGCGTGCGGACAAGGGCAATGCGGTGAGCCGGCCGGACCTGATGGGCGAGCTTCTCGGCAAAGGCTCGTCATACCAGGGAACAAGCGAAGGCAGTAGAAGTGCGCATGAAATGTCTGGGTTAAGTCTTGGACTCGGCCGCCGATAACGATCATGATGAATACACTGCGTTATCCGAGATGGTATTTCGTCGTGGCACTGAGCGGGGCGGTGTACGGGTGCGGAGGGCACGTGCCTCCGCCGTGGAACCATCATCACCCCACCGCGGACCGGATCGGTGTTCCGACTGAATCGCCCAGGTCGGCGGATGAGTCCATGCCGGCATCCTCCTCACTCACGGCCGATGAATATGAACATCTGGCCGATCACTCCGTGGCCGCGGGTAATTTAACGGTGGCGATGGCGCAATACGGAAAGGCGTTGCGACTCGATCCGGCTCGAGCACGTGTCCGAGAGAAGCGCGGCATCCTGTTTCTCAAGAAGAGATTGGCGGAGGATGCGCTCCTGGAATTCACGGCCATGGCCGACGAGAATCCGACGTCGGCTGCGGCATTGGACGGGGAAGGGCGCTCCTTGGCAAGTCTTGGCCGATGGGAAGAGGCCGAGCAAGCGTTTCGCCGAGCCATCGTGTTGAATCCGCAAGATTGGCGAGCCTACGCGTGGCTGGGCATTGTCGCCTATGCGCACGAACGGTATCCCGATGCGCTGGCCGCCTTCCACACCGCCTGTTTCCTCAAGCCTGAGCATCCCGGCCTGCTCAACAACCTCGGTCAAACCTATGTCGCATTGGGTCGCTACGAAGACGCAATTGCCAGTTTTCGCCTCGGTAACGCCCATGCGCCCGACCATCCACGCTTAACCCGGAATCTCGCCGGAGCTCTGACCTTGGCCGGACAGCTGGATGCAGCCGAACAGGTACGCCGAGTCCGTGGCCCTGGCGCATCGGCGTCGATACAGAAGAACCGGAATACGGAGACGAGCCGATAAGAGCCCGCCTGCTGGCGCCCTCGCTGCCTGGGCGCTGGGAAACCACGCTCAAGCTGGTCGCCGAGCGTTCCTATTGTCCGACAGAAACCGGCAACTAAAGTTTGAGACGGCGCACACCGATACCATATCCGTTATGAACGATGCTATCGCGACTACGGCCAGAATAAGCCTCGACAGTGTGTCGCCTTCGGAGAGCGAGATTCTCACCGTTTCGGAGGTCGCGCGGTTCCTCCGCGTACCGAAATCCACGGTGTACAAGCTCGCGCGTTTGGGGGACCTGCCGGCTTCGAAAATCGGGAAGCATTGGCGGTTTCTCCAGCGCGACATTCACGAATGGATGCACGGCCGGACCCAGCACAACTGATCTCCCCTCGGAGAGAGACGGTCCGGCATGCGGAAGTCGATTCCGAACACCGGTCCGGTCCGACCCTGGCGGATCGACCGATGACGACGCACGGCCCACACGAGGTCATCAATGGCTGAGAGCAATGCAGTGAGAAAGACGGACGCGCCTGCGCCGAAGCTGAGTCCCGACACCTTCAAACAATTGCGGGATCTCATCTACGAGAAGACCGGCATCTATTTTCAGGACAATAAAACGTACCTCCTCGAGAGCCGGCTGCTGCCGCGTTTGCACGCCTGTCGCTGTCAGACGTTCGAAAATTACCTCAACTTTCTGCGATTCGACGCCTACCGCGACCGCGAAGTCACCGAGCTCTATATCGTGATCACGACCAATGAGACGTACTTCTTCCGCGACGAAGCACAATTGGACAGCTTCATGAAAGTCATGATCCCGGAAGTCATGAAAGCGAACGCGGGCACCAAACAGATTCGCATCTGGAGCGCCGCCTGCTCGACGGGGGATGAGCCGTATACGCTGGCTATGCTGCTCAAGGACTACCCGCCGCTGTCCGGGTGGACGATCGATATCCTCGCGACGGACATCAGCGAGAACGTATTGAACGTCGCTCGAAGCGCGACCTATGGCTCTCATTCCCTCCGCAAGGTTCCGCCGGCCATGCTGGCGCGGTACTTCACCGGAAAAAAGGAAGAGCAGACGCTGGTGCCGCAGGTGAAGGACTTGGTGCGCTTCATGAACGTGAACCTCTACGATCGTCCACGACTCAAGCTCATCCGCGGCATCGACATCATCTTCTGTCGAAATTGCCTGATCTACTTCGACGAGAAAGCCAAGGCACAGATCGTGGCGGACCTTCGAGATGCATTGCGCCCGAAGGGGTATCTGATGATCGGGTTTTCGGAAACGCTCCACGACACCGCCGGGCTGTTCAAAACCATTCACGCAGGCCGATCAGTGATTCACGAGAAACAGTAAGGAGGATACCGCATGCCAGCCGATCCAAATATGAAAATTCTTGTCGTCGATGACATGTCCACGATGCGACGCATCGTCAAGAACATCCTAAAACAACTGGGATTCAATAACCTGGAAGAAGCCGAAAACGGCCAGGAAGCGTTGACGAAGTTGAAAGCCGACACCTATGGGTTCGTCGTGTCCGACTGGAACATGCCCGTGATGATGGGTATCGACATGCTCCGGGCCATTCGCGCCGACGAGAAATTGAAAAAGATCCCCGTGCTGATGGTCACCGCCGAGGCGCAGAAGGAAAATCTCATGGAGGCCGTTCAGGCCGGTGTGAGCAACTACGTCGTCAAGCCGTTCACCGCAGAGACGATGCAAGACAAAATCAACAAGATCTTCAAGTAATCGGCTCTTAACCGGTGAGGACGACGATGGCACAACCACGCGTGACTCCGAAAGCGCAAGAAGCGGTGGATGAGGATGATCAGGAGGACAAAGCGCCCGACACAAAACTCTATGAAGAACTTGGAGAGCTGGCACGATTCATCGATACCACGATGAAGACGCTCTCCGAATTCAGCGCTCCGGTTAATGCATCGACGCAACAGCTGCCGCAAGCACAGAGTCATCTGCTGAATCTGAAAGCCCAGACTGAGCAGGGCACACACAGGGTCATGCTTGAAGTGGAGGCCATCCAGGACAACCATGCCCAGATCAGCAAGATGCTGAAGGACATGGCGCAGACGCTGCAGCAGGCGAAGGCTTCCCCCGCGCTCATACAACAGATGGCGGCATTGGGACAGATGCTCGGACAGGACGACAAACGATTGCTCGACATCATGACGGCCCTGTCGTTCCAGGACCTGGTGGCGCAGAGCGTCAACAAACTCGTGACGATTTTGGATGAAGTCGAACACAAGCTGCTTCAACTTGTGGTGGTTTTCGGTCCCTATCAAAAACAGACTGCGAAGCCCGATCAGAGCAAGGCCAGTCAAATGCTGAAGCAGTTGGAAGCGACCAAAAATACATCGATGGATCAGGATCTCGCCGACGAAATTTTGAAGCAATTCGGTTTTAACTGAGGTGGGCTATGAGCGATGAAATGCAGGAAATACTCAACGATTTTCTGACCGAGTCGAACGAGATGCTCGAGGTCCTCGATCAGCGGTTTGTCACCCTGGAGGCCGATCCCGGCAACACCGACCTACTGAATGAAATCTTTCGTGCGATGCATAGCATGAAAGGGTCGGCAGGATTTCTCGGGTTCAACCATTTGGTCGACGTCGCCCATCGAGGGGAAAATATCCTGAACAAGCTTCGGCAGGCGGAAATGGCGGTCAGCCCCTCGATCATCAGCGTCATCCTCGAAACCGTCGACGTCATCAAGGCCATCATGGCCGACATTAAAGACTCCGGAACGGACAGTCACGTGCCGACCAGTGCCATCTCCGCAAAACTCGACGATATCCTGAACGGAAACCATGCCGAGCCTGCGCCGGCGGCACCGGTTGCGACCACAGCGGCGCCACACGCACAGGCAGCCGCGTCGACGGCTCCTGACGACGTTCCTGCTCCTCCTCCACAGACGATCGGCGAGATTCTCGTCAATGACGGGTTGGCGTCGAAAGAACAGGTGTTCGATGCATTGACGGCGCAGCAGCATCAAGCAGAACCCAAGACGCCGTTAGGCGAGATCTTGCTTCAGGCGAAGGCCATCACTGAGCGCGCGCTGGATCAAGCGCTGCACAAGCAGGAAAAGCAGACGAAGCCGGCCGAAGAAGACGCTACGATTCGGGTGGAAACCAAGCGGTTGGACGGTGTGATGAATCTCGTCGGTGAGTTGGTGTTGGGACGTAATCGTCTCATCAAGATCGGCACTCAGCTGGAACAGCAGCATGAGTCGGATCCTCAGGTCCGAGTCCTCAGCGAAACCCTCGCGCAGCTCAACCTGGTGACGACCGACTTACAGTTGGCCGTCATGAAGACCCGGATGCTGCCCATCAAGAAGGTGTTTGCCAAGTTGCCCCGCATGGTGCGCGATCTCTCTCAGAAACTGAATAAACAGGTCCATCTCGCGATGGATGGTGAGGAGACAGAACTCGATAAGTCCGTGGCGGACGAAATCGGCGATCCGCTGGTGCACCTTGTGCGCAATGCCATCGACCACGGGATTGAAACGCCGGCTGAGCGCCAGGCGAAGGGCAAACCGGCCGAAGGCCAACTGACCATTTCCGCCAGTCAGGAAGGCAACAGCATCGTCATTCGCATCAACGACGACGGGCGCGGCATTCAAGTCGAGAAGATCAAAGCCAAGGCCTTGAGCAAAGGCCTGGTCAGCGAGGCCGAACTTGCGACCATGGAACATCGTGAAATGCTGAATCTCATTTTTTTGCCGGGATTCAGCACGGCCGAGCAGGTCACCGATGTGTCAGGGCGCGGCGTCGGCATGGATGTCGTGCGCACCAACATTCGCAAGATCAACGGAAGCGTGGAGTTGGAATCGGAACCGGGAAAAGGCAGCCAGATCATCATCAAGTTGCCGCTGACCATCGCCATCATCCAGGCCTTGATGGTTGAGGTTGAAAAATCGATCTTTGCCATCCCGTTGAGCACCGTGATCGAAGCGGTACGGATCTCCCGCACCGACATCAAGACCATCAACGGCCGGGAAGTGTTGCACTTGCGGGACCGCGTCCTGCCGCTCATCCGTTTGGCGCAGGAGTTCGATATTCCGACGGATGCAGAGCGGGAGCGATTCTACGTCGTGGTAGCCGCGCTGGGCGATCGCCGTATCGGCGTGGTCGTCGACGAACTGCGTTCGCAGGAAGAAGTGGTGATCAAGTCGATCTGGGATTACCTGGAGACCGTCAAGGGTGTGTCCGGGGCCACGATCACCGGTGAAGGCAAGGTGGTGCTCATCTTGGATACGTCGGAATTGGTGCAGAACGCGCAGGCCTGGCACAACCCGGGCATCGCTGCCTGAAAATGCATGGCGTAGGAGTTCGTTTCACACAGGGAATCATCGGCGGCGCACTAACGTGTCAGAGATACCGCGACGCGCGAGATCGGAGGAAGTATGTCCACACTGATCAATGAAATCGATGCCCGGACCAGGCTGGCCGGCGCGAACCAAATGGAGCTCTTGCTCTTCAAGTTGGGTACGAACGAAATCTTCGGGATCAACGTTTTCAAGGTGCGCGAGGTGATGAAGCTCCCGGAACTGACTCAGATTCCGGAGGCCGACAGCCGCATCGTGGGTATGGCCAATATCCGAGGCATCATGGTGCCGGTCGTGGGACTCAAACGCAGCCTTGGTCTAGGAACGGAGCATGATGGACAGGCAGACAGTGGGGCTGGGTCGAATCCGTATCTGATCGTCTCCGAATACAACGGGAGCTTGCAAGGCTTCCTGGTGGCGGGTGTCGATCGAATCATCCGGTTCTCCTGGTCGGCCATCAAGACGCCGCCGGCCATCGTCAGGGAAAACAACAAGGGTGCCGTGACCGCGGTGACGATGCTGGACGACGGTCGCATGGTCCTGATCCTCGATGTGGAAAAGGTCTTGAACGATATCTGCCCTCGCACGGACGACGATGTCTTTGCCAGCATGACGATTGCGCCGCAACTGCGTTCGAAGTGTGTCTTGTTCGCGGACGATTCGTCCGTGGCCCGAATGCAGATTCGTAAAGCGCTCGACCGTCTCTCCATGTCGTATGTGATCGCCACGACCGGCGGAGAAGCCTGGCAGAAGCTGCAGGCCCTCGCCGATCAGGCCACCGCCGAGGGGAAGGCGAAAGTCGATCAAATCCAGTGCATCCTCAGCGATATTGAGATGCCGGAGATGGATGGATTCACCTTGACGAAGCACATCCGTGCCGATCCGAGGCTGGCGCACCTGCCGGTGATGCTGCACTCCTCCCTGACTGGGGCCTGCAACATGGAGAAGGGACGAACCGTCGGCGCGACGGACTATATCACCAAGTTCGATGCAAAAATGCTGAGCGAGAAACTGGCACTGCATATTCGGGAAATCGACCAAGAGATGAAAAACGCAGCCTGAGCACCGGCTCCGAAGGTCGCTGTCCGAGCAAGAGACGATTCAAGCTTTTGCCATCGACGGCCGATGTATCGGGAAAGGCCCTATGGCACTACCACAAACACAGTCTCAGAGCCCCGCGAGCCCGGTTCGCGTTCTGGTCGTCGACGATTCCGCGTTCATGCGGAAAAGTCTGACTACGATGCTGGAAGAGGGAAAGCAGATTCAGGTGGTGGGAGTGGCGCGCAACGGCGAGGAAGCCGTGCAGCAAGTGCAACAATTAAAACCCGACGTCGTGACGATGGACGTGGAAATGCCTGGGATGACGGGGCTGCAAGCACTCCAGCAGATCATGACGAAGAACCCTGTCCCGGTGATCATGGTGAGTTCCGTCACGGTGGAAGGCGCGCAAGAAACGTTTCAGGCATTGGAATGGGGGGCGGTCGATTTTATCCCCAAACAACTGGACGGTGTGGTCTCGCGGATCGTGGACATCCAGAAACAACTGGTGTCAAAAGTGCTGGCCGCCAGATATGCAACCGGAAAACTGAAAAAGTTGACAGTTGCAGCCACAGCCCAAGCCCCGATGTGTCCATCCAAGGCGTTGAGCAGTCGATCCGTGACGGTGACGCGCGGCACAAAACTTATCGCGATTGGGTGTTCCACGGGCGGTCCCCAAGCGCTCTTTGAAATCATCCCGACGGTTCCGGCCGACTGCCGGGCCGGGATCGTCATCGTGCAACACATGCCGAGTAACTTCACCAAACCGTTCGCTCAACGCCTGAACAACCTCTGTGCCTTGGAGGTTCGGGAGGCGGAGGACGGCGACGAAGTCATACCAGGCCGGGTGCTGGTGGCGCCGGGCGGCATGCAGTTCCGGGTCGCGAAAGAGACCATCACGAAGTCGGTGGTCAAACTTTCGCCGAACGTCGAACACCATGCCCATGCGCCGTCCGTCGACATCATGCTGCAATCTGTCGCGGCGTTATTCGGGGAACGAAGCATCGGGGTGATTCTGACCGGCATGGGGCACGACGGCCTCGAAGGAATGAAGGCCATCAAGGCGGCAGGGGGACGAACCGTGGCGCAGGATGAAGCGTCGAGTGTCGTCTACGGCATGCCCAAAGCCGTTGTCGAGGCAGGTTGCGCAGAGAAGGTGGTGTCGCTCTCGAATGTCGTCGGCGAAATCCTAAACATGGTGTGACAGGGATCGTCAGTTCAACCGTTCACGCGTGGTCAGGTGGGAGGAGAAGTTATGGGGAGCATGATGAAGCACATGTCGATCGGGCCGAAGTTCATTCTGTCGATGTCCCTGGCGGCGTGCCTGGCCATGGCCGTAGGGCTGTTCGTGCTCTACCAGCAAGAAGAAGAGAAGATGGACACGATGCTTGCCGGACGCTCCCAGGTGTTGTCGCAACAGATCCTGATCGGACGGGCCTACATCGCCACCAACTATGCCGCCAAGATTAAAAAGTCGAAGGCCGGCTCCGAGATTCAAGTCCTCAAGGATCATGTCGGGAATGTGGACGCGATTCCCGTACCGGCCACGGCCGTGCGTGAAATGGGCGAGGAAGCCTCCAGGTCGGGCATGTATAGCGCCAGATTGGTCAGCCAGAATCCGCTGAACCCCGTGAATGTTCCCAAAGACAATTTCGAGACTGAGGCCATCCGAGCCATCATGAGCGGGGCTGAAAGTTATGCGCGTCGGGACGAAGTAAACGGCGTGCCGACATATCGCCGGGCAGTCGTCGACAAGGCCACGACCGCCGCTTGCCTAAGCTGCCACACCAGTAACCAGGTCGGCGACACACTCGGCATGTTGAGTGTGTCGCTGCCGATGGGCCCTGCCATCGCGCTCTCCGGAAAGTCCATGTGGCAGACGGGTGGACTGATGGTCGCGGTCGTCATGCTCCTCATGCTCATCACCTATATGCTGCTTCGAAGTCTGATCCTGCAACCGATGACGAAGATGAGCGAAATCTCCCGCGATATCGCGAATGGCGAGGGGGACCTCACCAAACGTGTGCCGGCCGACGGCAGCGATGAAATCGCGCAGTTGGGCAAATATTTCAACGAGTTCATCGAAAAACTCCAGAACATGATCAAGAAAGTGGCCCACGTGACGGACAAGGTGGCGTCTGCCTCGGTGGAGCTGTCGGCCACGGCCGAAGAAATCTCGAAAGGGACCGATACCTTGACGTCGCGGGCCTCTCAGACGGCGGCAGCGGTAGAGGAGATGAATGCGACCGTCGGCCAGGTGGCGCAGAACTCGGGCAAAGCGGCCGGGCTGGCGCAAGAGACGGTGAAAACCGCGCAAGAGGGCGGCACCGTGGTCACCAGCACCATCTCCGGGATGCAGCAGTTGTCCGAAGCGGTGTCGAGCTCGGCGACGATTATCTCCGATCTCGGCAAGTCGTCCGACCAGATCGGCGAGATTGTGCGAACGATCGAGGATATTGCCGACCAGACCAACTTGCTGGCCTTGAACGCCGCCATCGAAGCGGCCAGAGCCGGTGAGCAGGGACGGGGATTCGCAGTCGTCGCCGACGAAGTCCGGAAGCTGGCGGAGCGGACGACCAAAGCCACCAAGGAAATCGGCGATATGATCCGCCAGATCCAGCAGGACACGCGGGGCGCGGTCGAGTCGATGCAGCAGGGGACACAGAAAGTCACGGCTGGGGTGGACCTGGTCAACAAGACTGGGGACGCGCTGTCGCAGATCGTCCGCATGGTCTCGGAAAGCGCGGACATGATCCGGCAGATCGCCGTCGCCTCGGAAGAGCAGTCGGTGGCGACGCAACAAATCGCGAGCGACATCGAAAACGTGGCGAAGGTGACCAAAGAGTCGTCGTCCGGCGCCCACGAGTCGGCGAAGG
>WIAG01000146.1 GCA_014055495.1 Nitrospira sp. CR1.2 | reverse complement strand
CCCCGCATCGTCGACAGACCAGGCCGGCATTACCGGTTCGCTGATAGAGCTGTACCCACAGAAGTCGCCTGCGAATGTCGGGGTCCATTGTCCTACTTTAGTTGAAACGATGTGTGCGAATCACACAAGAGATTGGTGACACAGCTTGGCACGACGCGTTACCCAACTGAGCCAAGAAAATCCAGCTGATACCGACATGTACGGATGGGATCAGAAGACAGGGCGGAAACAGAATGCTGTAAGCAGAGTCGCCGCTATGAAACAGACGGACCCTGCTCGTTGCTTAAGCGTAGGCAAGCTGAATCCGGGTGGATTCAGCCTGCGAAAACAGATCTTCAACCTCTCGTTCCAGACAGGTCACTCACTCACCACTTGATGCGCTGAGATACCCGCACAGGCAGCAGAACCTCGCTTCTCGGCACCATCATGCACCTGGTTCATCCAACCCGCAGGCCTGCGTGCCCGTCGCTACTCTCCGCATCGGCTCAGATCCACGTGCGATGTTGCTCACTACATGTTCGCTCCTATTCGCTTTCGCGATGACCCACGACACATCCTCGGGAATCGACACCATCTTGAGCTCAGCACAATGGCCGTTGGCCTCCCCCTGAAGCTCCTCCACCACTTGCACCAACCACTTGTCCTCGCGTGGAATCGACGCTCCACACCGGTTGAAGCGTGCCTTCCGAGGACATGCCGCAGAAGGCCAGTAGACGCCCTGGTCGGTCTCGTTGAGTGCATCCGGCCAGCCTAACTCCCGCACACGCAGAAAGGCTTTAGGCTCAGTTGAAATTGATCATAACTTTTGTCAATGACGATTTTTCGCCGGACAAGTGCCCTCCTGTTGGCTCGTATCTTCCGCGCAGGCGAATGGCCTCACCCGAGGTGTCGACACTCCGGACAGAGACACGAAATCAGGCGGTCGGTTTTGGATCTTGATAACCAATATAATTTCCGCTCCAATGTGCGTGTCGACGCTCGGCCCATGACCTGACCTCGTCTTTATGCCCCTCACCATATCGCTTCTGGAGCACATCCCCGAAGATCGCCAAGTTACCACCGATTTCGACCAGATCGCTCTCCGTGATCTTCTCCCATCTGGCCGCGAGAGGAGCCTTCAGTTGCAACCAAAACTGTCGGAACTGTTCCTGTGTCATTACGTTCTCCTTTGTCGGTGACGAATACCTCGCCACACTATTGTGAGGTGAGCACGCGCGAACGCATGCCCATACCTGGTGGCTTGGATGGGAACCCTGGCGCAGAAGCGGCGAAGACCGGGGAATCAGACGCGCGAAGGATTGAAACAGGCGCGCAAGACAGGACAGTCGGCGTGGCTCAAAACGTCATGATGTACCCTACAGGGTGCAACCGGCCAAGTCAATGGGGCCGATCCAGACGAGCGAACGAGGCATTGATTCAACGCACGGCATGTTCCTCTGGTGGCCAGCGAAGACCTTCCGAGTGGAGATGCCGACTGAAATGGTGCTGATACCAGCAACGCCCTAGATCTCTGAAGGCCCGAACACCCCTGCCAATACGAAGCCACTACGCGACGGCGGCATCTCCGAGCGATCAGGCCTCGGCTCGGCTGTGGCGGCCATATTTACTCCAAATTGAGATATGCTAAGAATCTTGTAGCGGACAGTACCGGCCTGGTATGGACGCCTGTCGAATCGGCCCGCGGCCCACCTGGTGTGGCAAGCTGCATGAAACGACCGTAGACGTCGAACTTGGATAAACTCTTGCCTCAAGCAAGCCTGCTCTGGCGCTTAGGGTTGGGCTGACGTGGGCGGAAAGTATCACTGTGGCCTAACCTGCATTGTTCATGAGCATTCAGCTGCAATCGCCGACCCGCTGCTGCAACGAGCCTTCAGCCGACGGGCTCGCCACTCCGGTCCGGCCGCCTCACCGACTCGGCCGCGCGCACAAACGTGGCGCTCTTTCTTCATCGCGCCGTGCGCCGGTTTCGCGACGAACCGTCACGAATAATGCGGGCTAAACAGGGAACTTTTGCGAGCCGGGGCGAGTTATTCAACAAACTTTCCTGAACGCACGATCGTGGACGAACTCTTTCGTCATACCAGAAGAGTGAGCATCGATGCGGGATATTATGACCTGAATGAGCGGCACATGCGGATCTTTTCAACCGCCGGTGCGCCGCCACTCTCGTGAACTCACGACACATGAAACAATTTGTTGGGAAGGAATGAGACAATCGCTACGGTGAACGATAGATCTGACTGGTCGGTAAATTCCGAACGCCCGAAATCGACCTTGATGGGGCCGGGACAATACTGGGAGAGACGTCAGGCGATACAGACCGATTCATTGCATGTTGCTGCCTCGCCGGCCTCCTGTGAAATGATGTGCGGGCGCTTAGACGTCGGGAATTTGCCAATTGATTGGATCGATCCCGGCTTCCATGAGAGCTTTGTTCACCTGCGAGAAACAACGTGAACCGAAAAATTTCCTGACTGACAAAGGAGAGGGATGAGCGCAGGTGATTACCACGTGCTGCGGATTCGTAATGAGCCCTCGCTTCTTCTTCGCCTCCTCACCCCAGAGCACGTATACCACGCGCACCGGCTTCTCATTCACAACCTCGATGATTCGATCGGTGATGGATTCCCACCCCCGCCTCCGATGCGAATTGGCGGAATGGGCGCGAACCGTCAGGACCGTATTCAACAGTAACACTCCCTGCCTGGCCCAGGGTTCCAGACAGCCGTTGTTTGGAATACGGCACCCAAGATCGTCCTGGAGCTCTTTGTAAATATTCTTGAGGGATGGCGGGAATGATCGAATATGTGATGGGATAGAGAAAGAAAGACCGTGGGCCATGCCCGGCGTGGGATAGGGGTCCTGCCCAAGTAACAATACTTTGACGTCGTCAAATCGCGTTTCCCGCAAAGCGGCGTAAATATCTCGTGGTCCAGGCAGGATCACTTCGCCCGCTACGGCTTCCTGGTCCAAGAACAACTCCAGGTCCCGATAATTCAAGCTGTTCAGCTGCTTGGACAGGAGCTGCTTCCACGAAGACGGTACTGGGGGCAACATACAGAGGACCTCGCTGATCTCAATGCAATTGAACGAAAACCCCACGCAGAGTTAAAAGGTATTCAAGAATTTCATCAAGCCGCTGCAAAATAAAAAAGCCTGCCCGATTTCTCAGGCAGGCTTTTTTGTAACCCGGCAGCGTCCTACTGTCCCACTGCCTCACGGCAGCAGTATCATCGGCCTTGGAGGGCTTAACTTCCGTGTTCGGTATGGGAACGGGTGTGACCCCTCCGGCAAGGCC
>WIAG01000004.1 GCA_014055495.1 Nitrospira sp. CR1.2 | reverse complement strand
GAGATACACTCCTTGTCGGATGAGCGCCTGAATCACGATAAAGCCCTCCTTTGTCAGCATCCGTCCCTCCTCCCATGGTAGCCATGACTCGAGGGACATTGTGGTCGCTGTGAAGGGGACTTCCTAGATCGGTGTTCAGAAGACTTCTATCATCGGTGCTGACACCTCACGACCATCGCGGATCACATGGTGGCGGGTGGGGCGGGGGATCAGACCATGACCTACGACAGTCTGGACCGGCTGACCGAGGCCGAAGGCCCCTATGGCACCGGTGGGGCGACGGCGTCGATTACCTACAGTTACAACGAAATTGGGAATCTGACGGCCAATTCCCAGGTGGGCAGTTATACCTATCCAACCAGTGGCTCAAGCAGCGTGCGCCCGCATGCCGTGAGCACGGCGGGCAGCAACACGTACAGCTATGATGCCAACGGGAACATGACTGCAGGGGCGGGCCGGTCGTTCACGTACAATCTGGAAAACAAACCGCTCACGATCACGATCGGAGGACAGACCACCACGTTCGTCTATGACGGCGACAATGGTCGCGTGAAGAAGATCGTGGGGAGCACGACAACGCGCTATATCAGCCAACTCTATGAATGCGAGAACACGAGCTGCTCGCGGATGATCTTCGCGGGATCGGAACGTGTCGCGACGCTGGTGCCGAGCGGTGGGGTTCACTATTACCATCCTGACCATTTGGGCTCGTCGTCCGTGATAACCGACGAGATCGGTGCAAAGGTCCAAGCCCTCACCTACTATCCGTACGGCGCGACCCGCACGAACAACTCACCGGTCACGCCGGCGGTCAACGTGCCCTACAAATACACCGGCAAGGAACTCGATGCCAGCACCGACCTCTATTATTACGGGGCTCGGTACTATGATCCGTTGCTCGCCCGGTTCCTCAGTGCGGACACCCTCGTACCGAATCCGCGCGATCCGCAAGAACTGAATCGTTACACCTACGCCGGCAGCAATCCCTTTCTGTACACCGATCCCACCGGGCACTTTAAGATCAAATTCACGAAGTTCTTCCAGCGCGCCTTGGGGGATGTCGGCACGGCGGTGGTTGGCGTGCTTGGGCAAAGCTTCGGTGGGACGCTATCATGGACGAATCCGCTACTGGGTGCTGTCGTCTCCGGGTTAGGGACGGCAGTCCTGACCCAATCCAAGACGGGGCGGTACACTTTGGCAGGAGAAATTGTTGTGGCCTCGGCCGTGGCAAGTTTCGCGTGTGGAGGCTGTGGAGCAACTGTGACTTTCCCATTAGTAGGAGCTCAAGTAAGTGCGATACCAGCTTCCGCAACTGTGGGGGCGATTGGTGTGGGAACGTTGGGCGGTATTTCAGCCGCAAAGGCAGGCGGAGACATCAGTAGCGGGGTGCTTGTAGGGACAGCCTTGGGAGCGGCTAGTGGAGCACTAAATGGATACCTTGGGGCTTTGTCTAACCAAGTGGTTGCTTCTGGAGGGCTCTCGTTTGCATCATTCGGTTCCGCAGGGCCCCTTCTGTATGCTGGGGGCCTTAATATGGCTGGTGCGACAATCTTGAATGCCGCAAGTGGCGCAGCTATCGGGTACGGGGGCGGGCGTGGGGATGTGAATACAATGCTTCAGACGGGGGGCCGCAGCGTGGCAGGGAGAGTGACGACCAGTTCTGTGACAGCGATGCTCGGAGTAGCGCTTGGACTGACCGGACCTCCTCAAGACTTTAAACTGGGGTGGGAGGGTGGCCTTCAACTTACGATCACAAAGTCTATGGCGGTCAGCGTTGCCAATTTCGTCACGTTGTTCGGAGGGAATGCTCCACAATGGAGCGAACTCGAGAATGATAGACTTCGGCAACAGATGAGAAAGCCGTGAACCTAGAATTCAGTAGGATAAGTATAGAGAAGACGGAAATGGTATGCGAATTAAGGGAGCACTGTGTTTTATGGCATTAAAATGGCCACTCAGAAGAGTACAGAACCTTAGGCTAGGAATCTTGATCATCCTACTTCAACTTACTGTGCTTGTAGGTTGCTTTCCCAAGGCAACAGGCCCACTCTTTCAGCGTTCAATAGAAATGGCCCCCGAGCAATCGATCGTCTATCTGTACTATCCATGGTTTGGATGGAATGTTTTTCCGCGGGAAGTATTTGTCGATGGAGTCAGCCTCACCACACTCCACGGAGCAGAATACTATCCTTATCTAACTGCTCCAGGCAGGAAGAGCTTCACCTTGCAGGATGACGAATTGAAACGCCGCATTGACTTGAAATTGGAACCGAACCGAGCGTATTTCCTAAAAGTGGATTACGCTCCTCTTGCTTGGATGCTCACTCCAAGTGGGACACTAACTCTAGAAGAAGTGCCGGAAGCAGTCGCGTTGGAGGAAATCAGCAAGTGTCGACTCATGTCTGATGTGGATGGAACAACAGGTGACAATCATGGGATGATAAGGAAATAAATACACCCTGAAACGGATGCTAGTAGTGGGCGACCTGGAATCTTCGCTAATAGGGTCGTATACCTCCACCGCCAAAAGAGTCATTTAATGGCGGACGTCAAGTCTCGTGATAGGCAAAGCGACACCTTCAATCGTGAACGAAACCGATATCAATGATGGCCGATGGCTTGCCCTTTTCTAACTTAAGCTGCTAAAACCGTCACGTCGATTTCAAAGAACCAAGTTTCTGATCCCCCTCTGGAAAATCCCGTTGGGGACACCACACTTCTCCAGGTTGCTTGTTGGCAGACTGTTTCGGAGGACGGCTGTTTCTTCGATGTCGCAGGCTGCACCAAATATAGGTGATATGACGGCTTCATGGAGGATGGTGCCTGTCGTGGCAGAGGACCCGTTAACGGTTTGCCGGTAGGCTGAGTCTGCTATCGGGTCTCGACTACGAAGCAGTGTGTGCCCCGCCTCATGATCCGACGTCTTTGTGAGACAACGACGTACGGAGTGTCTGTGTGACCAGTCTCCTCTCTCATTGGCGGCGGTACCGACCAGGTACTTTTCATGCTGACTGGACAGCATGGTCGTGGCATGTCCTCTGCGCGCTAAGCCTTCTCGGCACGGCCGCGCTCAATGTCGTCACTCCCCTGACACCTGTGGGCGGCGCGGGATACGTGCTGGCCGTACTGGCTGCCGGAATGATTCCTTCCTCGCGAGCTCCCTGGGTTGCGGCGACTGCGGCAACCGGATTTGTCGGGCTTGGCGCTGCGGTCGGCGGAGCGGCAGGGACTCAACACATCAGTTGCGGCATCTCCGTTGGCGCCGTCTGGCTGGCGGCCTGGATCGTGGCCCAGTGGCAGGCCGCATCCAGCAGCCGGGCCTATGCCCTGTCCGCGCGCGTACAGTCGTTGCTCACCCATAGTCACACCATCATCTTCGTCAAAGATCTCGATGGTCGGTTCTTGGAGGTCAGCGATCAGTTTGCAGGCTTGCTGGGGCTGTCGGCTGATGCGGTGATCGGGAAGACTGATCATGATTTCTTTCCCGCCGAGTTTGCCGACTCGTATCGACAACATGATGCGGAAGTTGTGGCGGCCGGGACCGCGATGAATTTCGAGGAGGCGGCACTGGTTCATGGCAGCCTCCGCTGGTATGTGGCCCGTAAGTTTCCCTTCCGCGACGAGACGGGTCGAATCATTGCTGTCGGCGGGGTGGCCACGGATATGACCGCGCGATTGCTGGCGGAGGCGGATCGCCATGAAGCGCAAGAGCGGTTGGATCTGGTTGTCGGCGCAACCCAAACGGGTATCTGGGATTGGGATCTGCAAACCAATCGGATGTATTACTCCTCCTTGTGGAAAGCCACGTTGGGCTATGAGGAGACGGAGATTTCGGATTCGCCAGGCGAGTGGGAGTCCCGCCTGCATCCCGAGGATCACGCGCGCATCATGGTCCTTGTCGACGACTACCTCTCCGGTCGACGTGCCTCGTATGAATTGGAGCATCGACTGCGTCACAAAGACGGGACGTATCGATGGATTCACACGGTCGCGGTGTTGCAGCGCGACGCGGATGGGCGTCCCCGGCGGATGACGGGGTCGCATGTGGACATTACCCCGCGTAAGCAGGCCGAGCAGGCCCTGGCCCAGAGCGAGTCCACACTGCGCAGTTTTTTCGACAGCGATGTGTTGATGATGGGAATCGTGGAAGTGGTCGACGGGGACATCCTGCACCTATCCGACAATCGGCGCGTGGCGTCCTTTTTCGGTACGACACCGGAACTGATGCAAGGTCGGCGAGCCTCTGAGATGGGGGTGCCTGCAGAGGTCATTCAGCTTTGGATTCGGCACTACGAGGAGAGTACCTCGACCGGACAGCCGGTACGGTTTACCTACGTGCATCGGGACCCCTGCTCCGGGAGCAAGCTGCACTTATCCGCGACGGTCTGCTGGATCGGTGCCGGCTCTGTGGGACGGTTTCGGTACTCGTATCTGGTTGAGGATGTAACGGAGTCTCGACGGCTCGAAGTTACGCTGCGAGACACTGCCGAGCGGTATCGAGGGGTGGTCGCGGCGCTGGCTGAAGGCGTGCTGGTGCATGACGCGCATGGGCGGATTATCGCTTGTAACCCTAGTGCGGAACGGATCCTCGGCCTGACGGCTGATCAACTCATGGGGCGTACACCGGTCGATTTTGGTTGGCAGGCGATCCGTCCGGATGGAAGGCCGTTTGAAGACGACCTGCGCCCTCCGTCGGTGACGCTTCGAACCGGGCGTCCTTGTACAGAGGTCGTGATGGGCGTGCGTCGGCCGTCGGGGGAACTGCGGTGGGTCTCCATCAATACACAGCCCCTAACAGAACCGGGACGAGAGCAGCCCTATGGTGTGGTGGGGTCGTTCCACGACATCACCGCGCGCCGGCGTGCCGAACAGGCGTTGCTGGAGGTCCAGAGCGAATTAGAACGTCGGGTGCAGGAGCGCACCGCGAGAATTCAGGAGCTGGAATCCCAACGCTCTCAGGCTGAGAAGCTCGCGGCGCTCGGCCATTTGGCGGCCGACATCGCCCATGAAGTGAACAACCCCCTGGCCGGCATCACCAATGCCTTCCACCTCGTGAAGCAGGGAATCGATCATGGCCATCGACATTATCGATTCGTGGAGCTCATCGATCGCGAAATCCACCGCCTGACCACCATCGTGAAGAAGATGTACACCCTATACCAGGGTGTGCCGGCGCATGAGCGCCAGGCGACGGATATCGCGGGGCTTCTGCAGGATCTGACAGCCTTGCTGGGCCACAAGTTGGCGTCCAAGCGTATTCGTTTGTGCACGGCCGTAGAGACCGTGCGGGAACGTGTCGACGTACCCCGGTCCGACCTTCTGCAGGTATTGCTCAATCTTGTCCAGAACGCCATCGATGCTTCCGGTCCCGATAGCGAAGTCCGGTTGCGCGTGGTCGAGGAGGACGGCCGGCTTCGCTGGATGGTGACCGATCAGGGGACCGGCATTCCGCCGCATATCCTGCCGCGTGTCTTCGAACCATTTTTTACGACGAAAGGCAGTTCGAGTTGGCAGGGCCTGGGGCTCGGCTTATCCGTCTCTCGTGGGTTGGTGGAGGCCATGGGAGGGAGGATCGACATTCAGACAACAGTTGACTGTGGCTCGACCTTTACCGTTGTGCATCCACTGACATCCGGCGATGGTATCGAGCGACGTGGTGCATCACCCCCGATGGGAAAGGGAGAGCAAGATGACGACTATGCAGCGGCGCATTCTCATTGCTGATGATGAGGAAACGTTTCGGGAGACGACCTCGGCGCTTCTCGCCGATGCGGGCTATGCGTGCAGCTCGGCCAGAGATGCGCTGGAAGCTGAGCGCCTGTTGGAGAAAGGGTTCGATCTCCTGCTTACCGATGTGCGAATGCCTGGAAATGCTCAATTAGAGCTCTTAGAGACGGTGTCCAGACGTCATCCGGATGTGCCGGTTGTGGTGGTCACGGCATATCCGACGGTGGGGACCGCGATTGAGTCGTTCCGACTGGCCATCGTGGATTACTTGATCAAACCGGTCGAGCTGGATGAGATCAAGAGAGCAGTTGAGCGAGGTCTTCGACGCCGGATGATGACGCAGGCGGTGAAGGAAGCCGCCACTGAAACAGCCAAAGTGGCCGGCATCTTCGACCAACTAGGCCGGTCGATCCATCAAAACGGTCGGCATGCCGAGCATTTGGAGTGGAGTACGCAGGAATATATGGCGCAGGCGATGGGACACCTTGCGCACTTGTCGGCCTTGATCGGGCGGACCATGGAGGCATCCCGCACGTCGCACCCTCAGGAGCCCACGGATATCTGTGCGTTCATGAAGTGTCCGCGTCTTGATCGGTATGAGGCTGCGATTGACGAGGCTGTCGAGGTCATGGAGCGCACACGAAGCTCCTTCAAATCGAAGGAGATCGGAGCCCTGCGGCAGCGATTGGAAACCCTGTTGCGAGAAGGTCGCCGCTGAATGATGCGCGGCAAGCCAGGTTCTGTCCCTGATCAGCTTCGCACGTCCGAGGAGCCTACGGCGCGGGAGTTCGTCGGGTCCGAATGAGCGTCGAGACAGGAAACCCGAGCTGCCTTGCCTGCTTGACGAGCTGCTGGTAGGTGGCGTCGTCCAGTCGAGCGTGGCGGGAAAGAATCCAGAGATAGCGGCGGTCAGGCGTTCCAACCATGGCGGTGCGATAGTCTGGATCCAGTGCAAGGATCCAGTAGTTGCCGTCACGCGAGGAGCCGAAAAGACGGGCAAAAAAATTATCGAAGACGACGGTCAGTCGCGCGTTCGTCTGTGGATCAACCACCCGTGCCACACCTTCGATATAGTCATGGGCTCCCGCGTCGGTGACACATTCGTTCCGCACACCGATGGCTCCATAGGCACGCAAAGTGTAGGTGGCTTTCGAGTCTACGCAATGCCGTTGAAACCACATCGGTAACCGTCCGATCTCGTACCAAGTGCCGGTATAACGGTCGAGATCGACGGTCTGTACCGTGGGGAGCGCGTCTTTCCGGTCTACCCCGGCGCAGGCTGCCACCATCGCGCACAGGGGCACGGTCAGCGACAAGAAGGTAACACAGCGCCAGTTCTTGAACGAGACCCTCATCACTACCTCCGTGGTCTGATCGTACGAGCTTACACCGTTTGTCGGTGTGAATGAAGGCGGTTTCCACATCTTTCCAAGCCGCTTCGCGACGACGTTTGTAACGAGCCGTACAGCCTCGGAAAGTGGCACACCACCCTGGTCCCTTCACGCCATGCAGGCCTAAGCCGCTTCTGTGTGCCTAACTGACGGCGTAGAGGCAGTCGTCCACCTAGGTAAAGAACCTGGCCTACAAAAGTTTCTGTTTGCGCCCACCCTCTGAGGAATGGTCAGCCATACGATCTCCACATAGGATCGCCGCTGTCGTGCCCGGAGGCTCTGTAGGAAATGCGGTTGGAGGGGTACACAGTGCAGATGAGGAGGGCCGCGCAATTCTCAACATTCGGGAGGAGTTAAGGAGGAGCATGATGGGGGAACGTATTCAGCAGCAGCCGAATGGTGAGCAGGGAGTGCCTGTCAATGTGCGGCTGAACGAGCAGGATCAGGCCAAACAACCGCTCCTGGTGAATGTGACTCACGTGGGGGTGTCGCAGGGCGTGGCTTATCTCGACTTCGGATTTGTGGAGCCGGCTTTGCTGGCAGCCGTGGCCCACCGCGCACGGAAGGGTGAGGCAACAGCGACGTCTCTCGAAGGCACGCGGGCCGCGCGGGTGGTATTGCCGCTTGAGACCCTGGTGCGGTTACAGCAGCAGGTGCAACAGGTTCTATTGGGTCTTCAACCTCGACCTGCCAAAACCTCCTAGCCAACCGAGTGAGTCTACCCAGCATGGATCCCTCAACGCTGAAGCCAGATTCCTGGCATGCCTCGAAACCCGCTCGTGATACTGGTTTGCTGTGCCTCTTGCTGCTGGCCCGGTTTCATGATGTGCCGGCGGATGCCGGGCAGATCCTGCACCAATTCGGACAGTCTGGCCGAGTCCTGACCACCCAGGAGCTCCTGCGCGCGGCTAAATATCTTGGCCTGAAAGCCTGCCTCCGTAGCGCCTCGTGGGAACAGTTGCGCGCCGCACCCATGCCTGCGATCGCTCAAGGCGCCGATGGACAGTATGTGGTGGTAGCCAAGGTGCACGACGACAAGGTGCTCCTTCAAGATCCGCTGAAGGAGCGGCCGGTGATTCAGTCTCAATCCGAGTTTTCCGCCAAGTGGGACGGCACCTTGCTGCTGTGTGCCAAACGTGCACAGCTCACAACGCGGGATCTGCCCTTTAACATCAGCTGGTTTATCCCGGCGATCCTCAAATATCGACGATTGCTTGGGGAAGTTTTACTGGCGTCGTTCTTCCTTCAAGTGTTTGCCTTGCTGACCCCGCTGTTCACGCAGATCGTCATCGACAAAGTGTTGGTGCATAAGGGGTTCACCACGCTGCATGTGGTGGCAATCGGCATGGTCGCACTCGCTCTCTTTGATGCCCTGCTCGGCGGGTTGCGCACGTATCTGTTTGCGCATACGGCCAATCGTATTGATGTGGGGCTGGGGGCCCAATTGTTCCGGCACCTCCTGGCGCTGCCTTTGGCCTACTTTGAGGCTCGGCGGGTCGGCGATACGGTGGCACGCGTGCGTGAGTTGGAGCAGATCCGCCAGTTCCTGACCAGCAACTCAATCACGGTGGTGCTGGATGTCATCTTCACGATCGTGTTTGTGGGTGTGATGTGGATCTACAGCACACCCTTAACGCTGGTGGTGCTGGCCTCGCTCCCGCTCTACGCATTGCTGTCGGTGGTGATCACGCCGGCCATTCGAGCGCGGCTCAATGACAAATTCAATCGCGGCGCGGAGAACCAGTCATTCTTGGTAGAAGCCGTCAGCGGCATACAAACCGTGAAAGCCCTTGCCGTTGAGCCGTCGCTCCAGCGGCGATGGGATGAGCAATTGGCCGGATATGTTCGTGCAAGCTTCCGTGCTGCCAGTGTGATGACGATGGCCGGGCAGATCGCGGCGTTGATTCAGAAATGCACGACGATCGCAGTGATGTGGGCTGGTGCGTACCAGGTGATCGGCGGGGCATTGAGCATCGGGGAACTCATCGCGTTCAACATGTTGTCCGGTCAGGTGACCGGTCCGCTGCTGCGTTTGGTGAATCTGTGGCAGGAATTCCAGCAGGTGGGTGTCTCGATTCAGCGGGTAGGCGATGTGCTGAACAGCACGCCGGAACCTTCCTACAACCCAAATCGAACAACCTTGCCGCAGATCGCGGGAGCCGTTGCTTTCGACAACGTCACGTTCCGGTATCGCCCCGACGGATCGCCTGCGCTGCAACAGGTCTCCCTCTTGCTCCAACCGGGACACATTGTCGGCGTGGTGGGACGGTCAGGGTCCGGCAAGAGCACCATTGCGAAATTGATACAGCGGCTGTATGTGCCGGAACGTGGTCGGGTGCTGATCGATGGTGTCGATCTGTCCCAGGTCGATCCAGCCTGGCTACGTCGCCAAGTTGGCGTCGTGTTGCAGGAGAATTTTTTGTTTAATCGCTCTGTGCGAGACAACATCGCGCTGATCGACCCGGGATTGTCCATGGACCGCGTGATTGCCGCAGCCAAGTTGGCGGGCGCCCATGAATTTATTTTGGAACTGGCTGAGGGATACGACACGATACTCGGGGAGCACGGGTGCCTGTTGTCCGGCGGGCAGCGGCAGCGCATTGCTATTGCGCGGGCACTCGTGGCCGATCCACGAATCCTCATTTTCGACGAAGCCACCAGTGCGCTGGATTATGAGTCCGAAGCGATCATTCAGCGGAATCTGTCCCAGATATGCAAGGGCCGTACGGTCATCATCATCGCTCATCGCCTCAGCACTGTGCGGCCGGCACATCGGATTTATGTCGTTGATCGTGGACAATTGGTTGAACAGGGCACGCATGACGAGTTAATCAAGCGAAACGGGATGTATACGCGTCTTCACCGGCACCAAGGAGGGCGGGCGGCCTGACAGCCGAGATAGTGAGGAGCGGCAAGACGGAATTGATCATCATGACAAACATACTCAAACGACAGATGGCCGTCTGGAATGCTCGTCTTGGGGGTGGCGTGACGGGTCAACGTTCGGCGACGGCGCCTGAGGCCGTTGCGGAATTTCTGCCCGCAGTGTTGGAGATTCAAGAAGCCCCACCGTCTCCGATCGGCCGAGGCATTCTCTGGACCGTGATGCTGGCGTTTAGTGCCGCTGTGGTCTGGTCATCACTGAGCAGGGTCGACATGGTTGCGGTGGCTCCGGGCAAGATCATCCCCAGTGGTCATTCGAAAATCGTTCAGCCCCTTGAGGGCGGTGTGGTTTCCGCCATTCATGTGCAGGACGGACAAACCGTTCGGCGGGGTGACATCCTGATTGAGCTGGACGCGACGCAAAGCGATGCTGATCGGGATCGTGCATCGAATGAATACCGGGCGGCGTTAGTCGAGGCCGCCCGTCTCCGTGCCTTGATCAAGATGGAGGGTACCTTCATGCCGCCGGCGGAGTCTGATCCGCAATTCTCGGTGCTTCAGCAGCAACTCTTGCGGGACCAACTTGCCGAATTTTCTGCCCGGGTGGACGCGGCGAGACAGTTGATCGCTCAGCGCAGGGCAGCGGTTGAAGCGACGCAGGACAATCTGCGCCGTTTGGAGGCCACCGTCCCCATGGAGAACGAGCGCGCGGAAGCCTATCGCGCGCTGTTGGCTCAGCAGTATGTGTCGAAGATGGATTATCTGCAATTCGAGCAGCAGCGCATCGACAAGGCTCAGGAATGGGCGGGACAGAAGAATCGATTGCGTCAAGATCTGGCCGCACTGGCCGAAGCGCGGCAAAACTATCAGGCACTGCTCTCAGAGTTTCAGCAGTCGAAACAGGCGGAGCTGTCAGCCCTGGAAACGAAAAGTGCGTCATTGCTCCAAGAGGTACGTAAGGCGGGCCAGAAAACCGCATTGCAGAAACTGGCGTCTCCGATCGACGGCGTCGTCCAGCAACTGGCGGTGCATACAATCGGCGGTGTGGTGACACCGGCTCAGCCATTGCTGATCGTCGTCCCCCAGGATCATCCGGTCGAGGTAGAGGCTCAGCTTGAAAACAAGGATATCGGGTTTGTACGGGAGGGCCAGGTGGTTGAACTGAAGGTCGAGACGTTTCCCTTTACCTTGTACGGGACTATTCCTGGAAAGGTGTTGACCGTCTCGGACGATGCGGTACCGTTAGATAAGGAGAAAGGCGGCCTGGTCTATGTCAGCCGGGTGAGTATGGATCGGGCCACGATGCAGGTGGAAGGCAAGCAGATCCACCTCTCGCCTGGCATGGCGGTGACGGTGGAGATTAAAACCGGACAGCGGCGGGTGATTGAGTATCTCCTGAGTCCGTTGTTGAGATCAGCGCAGGAAAGCCTGCGGGAGCGGTAAGAGCGAAGGCGTGCAAGGATGAGTCATCCTCGTGAGCAATGGAGAAAGTGCCCAATGCTTCTCTCGCACAGTACCCTGGGTGACGTCGATGAAGGGGTCGCTTGATGATAGCACTCACACTGCTCTTCGTGTCGATTCTGTATGGATTGGCTGCTTGGTGTGCGATCCGAATGCTCGGGTGGCTCGGGAGGATATGTGTCTTTCCACCGCTTTCGACGAAAGTAGCGCAGGGGCTCACTCTGGCATTGTTTGTCTTGTTTCCGACATGGGACATCGTACCCAGTCGGTTGTATTTTGAACATCTTTGTGAGACGGAGGCCGGCGTCAAAGCATTCAAGACAATAGAATTGGACCAGTCCTATTTTAGGGCGGATGGAAGGCCGGACGATAGAAAGCTGTTGGATAGGTATGCGCAGTCAAGTAAACGGATTCCGGACTATTCCCGATGGGCGCACATCGTCAAGGTAGAGGGCACCATTCAGGATAAGAAAACAGGTGAGCTGCTGGGAATCGCCACCGATTACTTATATTACGGAGGATGGGTTAGTTCTCGCATCTCACCAATGTCTCCGATAACGTGTCCAGCCTATCCTAACTATCTTGTCCACGACATTATTTGGCAAGAGATTTTCAGGAAAAGTTAAATATTCTTTCTGAGAGGACTTTGAGATGCCCGAATCTATTGGCGCTTATTTCCAAAATGCGCAACTTGCGATGGCTGCATATGCAGAGATCACTGCGGGGATGTCGACGCAGCGATACAAAGAAGCTCTGATAGAAAATGGATTTACTGATTCCCTCGCAGACATCTTTATTGCCACTTATGGGGTTGCAGCGGATACAGTCACCGATCCTACGACAGGGTTGTCCGTAACGCTTTTTCAGAACATTGCGACCGGCGAGAAAATACTGGCGATTCGTGGAACAAATCCTGAAGAGATCAGTGACCTTATCACAGATGGCCTCTTGGTGGCCGGAGAGTCGGCCACATTAAATCCTCAGTATGTAGCGCTCCAGGCCTACTATGCACAGCTGATTGAGCGGGGGACGCTCCAACCCAATGAGCTGTTCTCCGTGACAGGCCATTCACTCGGGGGATTTCTTGCTCAGGCCTTTACGGTCGACCATGCAACGAACATCCGACATACGTATACATACAATGCGCCGGGTATTGGGGGCGCAGTGATCGAAGTGTTGGAGCGGCTGGGCGTCGCGGAGCATACGGTTCCCTCAGGCCTCATCACCAATATCGTCAGCAAGAACGGGTTATCCATCGCTGCTGGACTCGGAACACAAATTGGTACTCCAGTCGACATCTTTATCGAAGAGACCGGGCTCAATACCTCGTTCCATGACCATCAAATAGCAACCGCCACTGACGCCCTTGCGTGGTACGACCTTGCTGCGACCATTGACCCGACAATCAATGTTGCCACAGGGACACGATTCCTCGAAGCTTCATCATCGATACCCACCCGCCGGTTAGAGACGAGCCTTGATGCCCTTCGCGTATTGTTCACAGGCAATCGAACGCCCACCCCCGTAGGCCCATCCGGGATGGGTGATCCGGAACGAAAGACGTATTATGCTAATCTCCTCAGTCTTCGGGATAGTGTTTTAGGTAGCAATATTTATCGCTTTGTCGATCTGGTCGGGATGTCGAGCAGCGCCGTCTTTGGTGAGGCTCGAAGCCTCTCCCCCGATGGCCTCGCCTACCGTTATGCGCTTCGCGAACTGAATCCATTTGTGGTAACAGGCGTCGACTACTTGGGCATGCACAATCAGGATCATTCGCTAGATCTATATGATGCCAATACTGGTACTGGTGTCTGGACTCAGATGGCACTCAGCGACCGAGCTGAATTGTTGGCCGAGAAAGTTCGCTTCAGCCAGGCCGATGGGACTCCTTCCAGCCAAACATCGTTCGTTGATGAAACAAGCTTCTTCGACAATCGTCGTGGCGCAGCAGCGACAACGGCCGTGATATTCGGAGATGCTGAGGGGCGAGAATATTCAGGGAGGAGCGGAAGCGACCATATCTATGGTGGAGCAGGAGAAGACAAAATTCGCGGGGCTGGTGGGCAGGATTATCTCGAAGGCAATGACGGCAAGGATGAACTGTATGGTGGAGCTGAAAACGACATCCTGCTTGGCCAGCAAGGCGATGACAGGCTAGATGGCGGGACGGGCGTCGATCGCATGAGTGGTGGGGTCGGCGACGACATCTACATCGTGGATAATTCAGGCGACAGCGTCGTGGAGTTTGACAATGGCGGAGTTGATGAGGTTTTTGCTTCGGCCAGTTTTTCCCTTGGCGTTTACGTGGAAAATCTGACCCTGACCGGCATGGGAAACATCTCCGGAACAGGTAACAACCTGGACAACCGAATCACCGGGAACAGCGGTAATAATCAGCTCACGGGCATGGGTGGTAACGACCTCCTGAAAGGTGGCATTGGATTCGATACCTACGTCTATTGGTCCGGCGATGGCGTGGATCGAATCGAAGATAGCGACGCACAGGGGCAGATTATATTCGACGGTCGTGTGTTGCAGGGCGGTATTCGCCGTGGAGGTGATGCAGAGAATACGTATACAAGCTTGGATGGCCGAACAACATATGTCGTGTCAGGAACTGATTTGGTCGTCAACGGCGTGCTCATCGTCAACGAGAACTCTCAAAGCGGTCAGATGGGGATTCAACTTCGGGACATGTCAGGGATGCCGCGCGACACGGGAGTTCCGACAGGACCGTTTACCGACACTTATATAGGCGATGCAGATGCCGAGGGATGGTTTCCGGGAGGCGTGGGCGCGATAGAGGTATACGCCAATGGCGGTAACGATGTGCTTCATGGCGACCATGCGCCGATACTTGGTGCGTTCGATGATTTGCTGGATGGCGGTGCCGGTAATGATGTGTTCTTCGGGGGGTACGGGAATGACTATTTGATCGGCGGATACGGTGATGACTATGCCCTTGTAACCGATGGGGACATGTTTCTTGGTGGCGATGAGGATGACTATGCAGTGGGGACGGCGAACTATTTGACCTTCGCGGGACCGATGATTGGAAGTGGGGCGCACTATGCCGACGGTGGGGCAGGTAACGACACGTTGATGGGCGAGATGGGGGCGGATGTGCTGTTGGGCTCAGACGGGGATGATGTGCTTCGGGGAGAAAATCGTCCCACGGGTTGGATTGGGCTGGTGTACGACAATTCTACATGGAATCGAGTGGCACAAGCAGGGGTCGTTTCGTTGTCCGGTGGCGACGACTACCTGGATGGCGGGGCCGGCCACGACTTGCTTGTCGGCGATGGCGGGAATGACATCCTCCTCGGCGGACCCGGTGACGATCGGCTGTACGGTGAGTCAGATTTCACCCAGACGATTGCAGGCGATGATTGGCTTGACGGGGGCGAGGGAAACGATTGGTTGTTCGGAGGCGCTGGAGCCGACATGCTATCCGGAGGTGATGGGGATGACCTCTTGATTGGCGATTTTTCTGGCGATCCAGGGGCCGCCGATATTCTTGACGGTGGCGCCGGAGCTGATGAGTTACAGGGGGGCGGTGGCGACGACATTCTCTACGGCGGCACTGGCATAGATCGGCTTGCAGGGTTTGGCGGGAATGATGTGCTTGACGGAGGCGCCGACAACGATGAATTGCAGGGAGGCTCCGGGGACGATTCTCTGTGGGGCGGCCTAGGGCATGACCGAATGACCGGGCAGGAGGGCGACGATATACTTTTTGGTGATGAAGGAGATGATGAGCTGGAGGGTGACATTGGGAGCGATGTGTTGTTCGGCGGGGAGGGAACCGACGCACTTTTTGGTCAAGATGGGGATGATGTGCTGTCCGGCGAAGCCGGCGATGATGTGTTAAACGGCGGACTCGGCAATGATCAGCTCGATGGCGGCGATGGGGTAGATGATGTGCAGGGTCGGGAGGGAGATGACTTCCTGGCCGGGGGCGCAGGGAACGATTTTCTTTACGGCGACGGGAACAATCCTACAGTTCCGAGTCTCGTTGGTGGAAACGATACGTTGGCTGGCGAGGATGGGGACGACCAGCTCTGGGGCGGTGCCGGACAGGACCAGGTATTTGGTGGTGACGGCGCTGATCAACTTATTGGAGACCTTGGAGATGACAAACTGTACGGTGAAGCCGGCGATGATCTCCTTTATGGGGATTCCCCATTCTTTCCTGGCCAGGTAGGCGCGGATGTTCTGGACGGTGGAGAGGGGAATGATGTGCTGGAAGGCGGCGGTGGAGACGATGACCTTCAGGGCGGGGTCGGAGATGATCATCTGGTCGGGGGCAGCGGACTCGATACCTACCGATTTAATCTGGGTGATGGTGCCGATACGATTCAGGATGATGGGGTGCAAAGCAATCGCCTGGTGTTTGGTGCCGGCATCACCGCCGAATCGCTGAGGCTGGATGTGGCCCCAGACGATTCTCTGGTCCTGCGCGTGGGTGCCGGCGGGGATTCGATTCAAATCATGGGGTTTGGCTTGAACGCTTCTGCGGATGTTCACACCATTCGTCGGTTCGAATTTGAGGATGGGACGGTGTTGACGGATGGTGAGCTGCTCGCTCGTGGATTTCAGTTATCCGCCCCAGCCTATGGAGGCTCGCTGCATGGAACCAGCTACTCCGACCACATTCAGGGGAGCCCAGTGGGAGACTGGTTGTATGGGCGTGACGGAGCTGATGTCCTGCTCGGCGGGCTGGGCGATGATGTGTTGGAAGGCGAGGAAGGTGATGATGTATTAGATGGTGGCGCTGGAAACGATCGGCTGTATGGAGGCACAGGAGGCAACATACTGCATGGCGGTGAGGGGAATGACCTCCTGGGTTCAACAGGTCTCGGCGATCAACTGTTCGGTGGTGCGGGGGATGATGAATATCACCTTCGTTCGATGGGCCAAGTCGTCACTGAGGAAGTAAATGCGGGTCGGGACACGATCTACCTCACTCCGACAGAGTCGCTTACGTTTCAGGCCCCTGACAACGTTGAGAATGTGAGGATCGACGATGATGTGTACCTCGGTCCGACGATGCAAGTTCATCTAGTTGGGAATACGTTAGACAATGAGCTATCCGGTTCTCACAGGCTGGACGGACAAGCAGGCCATGATATCTTGATCGGGACCGGCGACAATACGTTCGTGTTCGGCCCTGGGTACGGGCAGGACGTGGTCCGGATGGGACTACAGGTGTATGACCACTCGGGACTCGATCAAGTGGAATTCCTCGAAGGCGTGGCCCCCTCCGATCTGAGTCTTGAGCGACAGGGGCATGATCTCGTCGTGAAGATCACCGGCACTGCCGACGAGTTGCGCGTGCAGTCCTACTACGAGTCTCCTGCGAACATGATCGATCGTTTCCTTTTTGCGGATGGGACGGTCTGGACATCTGGAGACATCGACGCCCAAGTGCGAATCTTCCTCGGCGTTGAGACCGACGAGTCGCTCTATGGTTCAACTGGAGACGATATCATTCGAGGAATGGGGGGCAATGATCAGATCAGGGCCAGCGCCGGAAATGATGTGCTTGACGGAGGCACCGGAAATGACTTTTTGGAGGGCTGGTCGGGAAACGATCTGTATCTCTTCGGACGCGGATATGGACAAGATTCCATCGACGAACAGGGCGATGCAGAGGATGTGGACACACTCCAGCTTCTCGATGGAATCGCTGCTGGCGATGTCACATTGCGAGCAACGGCTGACTTTGGACCTGATGCGATCCTGACGATCAATAGTACGGGAGATCAAGTAGGTCTTGGCGGGTTCTTCTTGTCTGATGCGTGGCGCGTTGATCGAATCCAGTTCAGCGATGGGACTACCTGGGATTACAACGCGATGCGTGCTCGCACGGAAGGTGTGAACCTGATAGGTTCTGAGGAGACGGAGTATCTGTACGGAAACGTGACGAACGATACGCTGTTCGGGTTGGGGGGAGATGATACGCTCTCCGGCGGCGCCGGAAACGATACGCTGGACGGAGGGACGGGTGCGGATGGCATGACCGGTGGAACCGGAAATGATTTCTATGTGGTCGACAGTAGTGGTGACGTGGTGACGGAGCACACCGGACAAGGGACAGACACTGTGCAGAGCAGCCTGACCTACACGCTGGGGGCAAATCTTGAAAATCTGACCCTCACCGGAGGGCTTGCCATCAATGGTAGCGGAAACTCGCTCAACAATATTCTGATTGGAAACGCTGGAGCGAATGTCCTGACCGGTGGGGCAGGGAACGACACGTATGTCGTTGGCGTTGGCGATACGGTTGTCGAAGCGGCGAGTGCCGGATCGGACACGGTCAAGTCCGATACCAGTTGGACACTGGGAACCAATCTGGAGCATCTCATGCTGACGGGCATGGCGGCCGTCAACGGGACTGGCAATACTCTGGCTAATACCCTGACCGGTAACAGCGCCACCAACATTCTCAACGGCGGGACTGGGGCAGATACGCTTATTGGAGGGCAGGGGGACGATCTGTACCTCGTCGACAATGTCGGCGACAAAGTCACCGAGTTAGCCGGTGAGGGCGTAGATACGGTTCAAAGTGCTGTGACGTATACGCTGAGTGCCAATGTGGAACACCTTACGCTGAGCGGTACCGCCGCGATTAACGGGACAGGAAATGGACTGGACAACGTTCTCGTAGGCAACAGCGCCCGCAATCGGTTGACCGGTGGCGCGGGAAACGATACGTATGTCGTTGGCGCTGGTGATACGATGGTCGAGGCTGTGAATGCCGGCATCGATACGGTGCAAAGCTCGGTGACCTGGATCCTTGGGAGCAACGTCGAACATCTTGTCCTGACCGGATCTGCGGCAATAAACGGGACAGGCAATACATTGGCAAACATGATCACGGGAAACGGCGGCAATAATGTCCTGACGGGTGGAGACGGTAACGACACCATCTCAGGCGGGCAAGGAAATGATGCATTGAATGGTGGCGCCGGCAACGATATTTTTCAGTTCGCCCGGGGAGATGGCCAGGATCTCGTCACAGATGCCAGTGGCACCGGTGATCGATTGAACTTTTCGGCCGGGATCAATCCCCTGGATCTCATGTTGAGTCAGAGTGCCAATGACTTGCGCATTGGAGTATATGGCTCGACCGATCAGGTGACGATCGCCAACTGGTATGGCGGAGCAGCCAACCAAATTGAAACGGTCCAGGCCGGCAATGGTCAACAATTGCTGAATACTCAGATCAATCAACTCATCCAGGCTATGGCGGGATTCACGCAGCAGACCGGGCTGAGTTGGGATCAGGCCATTGCCCAACGGCCACAGGACGTGCAACAGATTCTTGCCGCCAACTGGCAGTAGGAAAGCTATGTCGCCCTGCCGCTAGGGTGGGGCGACATCTACCTCGCTCACGGGGATTTTTCCCGGCGCCGCCGCGTCCTCCGACCATCGCTCGCCTGACCTGTTACTCATAAATACTATATATTGCATGCAGTTGCGCGAGGCTTGTTCGCCCATACCAAAGAGGTACGGCCTCTGCGGAATGGCTGAACGAGGTGGCGATGGTACAGTCAGAACATTCGAGTAAGCCAAGAGCTCAGCATTCACACACCACCATAGTTTCGTTTGTGAGGAGGCCTAGGATGTCGCAACGAATCATTCTGTACGCTGCGTTCTGGATGTTGATGGTTGGGGGAATTGAAGGCTGCACGACAATGCAGCCTGGGTCGTCCACCACGCTCCCGAGTAGCGCATTTTTTCAGGCTGACCCCGGAGAGTTGAAGCCGCTTCAGGCGATTGCCCATGCCCAGGATGCGCGAATGAAGAATTGCCACAAGGGGCCTGCCTGCGAGGATGCGTACTATACCCGTGCGCTCGTGGCGCTGTTCGAAAATCGAGCAGATGCTATTACGGTCTTTCAGGAGTTGCGCACGGCCATGCCGAACAGTCGGTACGAGGGGGCAACGACGGGTTGGCTGAATCTGCTTCAGGACGCTTCAGTCTCTTCTCCCAATCATAAAGCGCTGATGGTGCAGCTCAAGCACGAGGTGTTGCAGCATCTGCTGGAACGTCAGGATCTCACGGCGGCGCGGGCCATCAAGGACCATGAGCGTCGCGTGGCCGACCTCGTCCGGTAACCCACCTCCGTCTTGCCTCCCAGTTGATCGGCCGGCAGGTCTCTCCTGCCGGCCGTGTTGTTTCCGTGGAAATCGGAGTCCTACCGTTGAGTCTCTTCGTCCAGTCTCGGGATTGGAAAACTTCTGCCGACCGTCACTCTCCTTTTCTCTTTCTCTGTTGCGCAGTTGAGTTTGGCCTCATGCACGGTTAAAATTTGCGGAACTTTGGTGTCTGATTGTTGTCCCATGCTTCTCGAGTGGGAGGTCTCTATGCGTCAATTCGGCATGACGGTCGTGATGTCTGCGATGCTACTTTCCTGGACCTGTGGCGTTGCTGCCGAGGAACCACAGCCTGCGGCAACTGGCCAGCAAGGAGCCCCCACTGTCATTCAGGGTAAAGATGGTGCGCCGATGGCGTTGATCCCGGCCGGGGCGTTTACGATGGGAAGCAACGACGGCCTTCCCGCCGAACGGCCGGAACATGTCGTCACTCTTGATGCCTATGTGATTGATCGATACGAAGTGTCTCTTCGCCTCTATCGAACGTTCCTGCAGGAGGCACAACGTGACGCTCCGCCGACCTGGGACGATGAGGCGGCGGAGACGGTGGGAGATCGTCCAGCGGTCGGAGTCAGTTGGGCCGATGCGTCAGCCTACTGCACCTGGGCCGGGAAGAGGCTGCCGACGGAAGCCGAATGGGAGAAGGGAGCGCGGGGAACGGATGGGCGAAGGTACCCATGGGGACCTATGCAGCCGTTTGTGGACATTGCCAACTATAATCGTGGAGTGTGGGTGAGTGAAGCAGTGACGCTCGTCAGTGTGGCAGGGGGTGTTGAGGGCATGAGCGTTCGTCATGGCCTGAAGGAGGGAGGGCGGAGCCCCTACGGCCTTCACCACATGGCCGGCAATGCGGCGGAATGGGTGGCTGATTGGTACGATCGCGAATATTATGCGAAGAGCCCCGAGAAGAATCCCACTGGCCCGGAAAAAGGGGAGAAGAAAGTGATTCGGGGAGGCTCCTGGTCTGATCTGCCGGTGGCGCTGCGAGCCTCAGCTCGTGTTTCTGCGGAGCCGGACTTTCAGGATCGTGCGATCGGGTTTCGCTGTGCCATGAATGCTGCACGGCAGTGAGCCGCCATTTCGCGACTTGAGGCACCCGGCATCTGGTCGCTCGGCGGAAATGCCCCATAGTATGGTTTTAGCCACACGCGCGTAAGGGTCGTTCTTTCTGCTCATGCTCGGTCCAACATCTTCTCCATCGGTTCCACCCTCGAATCAAAAGAGCAAGGCTATTGCCGCGTTTGTGGCGGGATTTGTCCTGCTGGTTGCCTTGGCCGGGATTCAAAATTCACCTACGTCGTCGCCCGTCCCACCGGCGGTTCCCCAGATTGACCCGAACATGATGCCGCTGGTGACGGGTGAAGAGCCGATTCAAGAACTCTTCGTGCGCGCCGGGTGTACGGTCTGCCATCAGATTCCAGGAATTGCCGGAGCGAACGGAAAGGTCGGTCCACCTCTGTGGCTGGGGAAGACTGGTCCAAGTCGTCTGACTGACCCGCGATACCGAGGGCAGGCGCAGACGGTTCGGGAATATATTGTGGAGTCGATTGTGTCGCCTGGCACCTATGTCGTCCCGGGTTTTCCCCCGGATACGATGCCAGCGTGGTACGGAAGAAAGTTGAGCGCCGGGGCGTTGAGTAAGATCGCCTCCTATCTCGAAGAGGCGACGGGAGAATCCCCGTCGGAGGCTCGTTAATGGAGGTCCCCCGCACGGTCACGAGAGAGAGTCGCTCCCAAATGAGAGCCTGCGCGGCCCTCAGGTCGTGAGGCTCACCGCTTCTTGCCTGCCGCTTGGCCCATCTGTCCCTGGATCTGAAACCCTTTTTCATCACGGTCATTTTTGTCCAGGAGTGCCGCGACTGCTTCGTCGCCTTTCAGCCCGGCCAGTTTAATCTTGAGACGCAGGTTATTCGCACTGTCGGCGTTGATCAACGCCTGTTCAATGCTGATCTTTCCGGCCTTGTAGAGTTGCAGCAGCACGTGGTCGAACGTCTGACAGCCTTCATCGATGCCCTGTTCCATGGCTTCTTTTAACGTATCGATCTCCGATCGCTTGATGAGGTCCTTGATGCGCGGTGTGTCCAGCATGATTTCCAAGGCGGGCACTCGGCGTCCGTCAAGAGACGGGATCAGCCGTTGGGAAATGATGGCTCTGAGGTTTAAGGAGAGTTGCAGATAGATTTGTGCGTGTCGTTCCACCGGGAAGAAGTTCATAATGCGCTCGATGGATTGATTGGCATTATTGGAGTGCAGGGTTCCGAGGCAGAGATGGCCGGTTTCCGCGAACGTGATTGCGGCTTCCATGGTTTCCGTGTCCCGGATTTCACCGATGAGAATGACGTCCGGGGCTTGCCGCAGAGTGTTCTTCAGCGCATTGCCGAACGAGTGGGTGTCGAAACCGACTTCGCGCTGGGTCACGATCGATTTCTTGTGGTGGTGGACGAACTCAATCGGGTCTTCCACACTGATGATATGTCCTGCATGCACAGTGTTCCGGTGATCGATCATTGCCGCCAAGGTTGTGGACTTTCCTGACCCCGTGGCGCCGACGACAAGGACCAGCCCGCGTTTGGTCATGGCGATGTCTTTGACGATGGGTGGCAAATCCAATTGCTCGACCGTCATGATTTCCGCCTTGATGTGCCGAAACACCAGCCCGACGTTGCCCTTCTGCCGGAAAATATTCACGCGGAAACGACCTAGGTCTTTGTAATAGAGGGCCAGGTTCATTTCCATTTTCTCCTCGAACTCCCCCCGTTGTTGCCCTCGCATGAGGGCAAGCGCCAACGATTCTAATTGCTCGTTGGTGAAGGGCGGCGCATCGGTGCGATGCGTTGAGCCATGGATGCGGTAGATGGGGGGCGCATCGACGGTCAGATACAGGTCGGAGGACTCTTGCTTGACCATGACTTCGAGAAGCGTGCGAACTTCCATGGAAAGCCTCTTGTGCTACTGGCTAAAGGAGTGCCCGATACAGCGCGTGGTTAGGCGGCCCCCGCGCTGAACAGGTTGGGGTTCATGCTGCGCGACTGGGCTTCGGCTTTTGTTACGAGGCCGCGTGTGGCCAGATCGAGCAGGGCCATGTCCATGGTCTGCATGCCGTCCTTCTGGCTGGCCTGCATGATGCCGGGAATTTGATGGAGTTTGCCCTCGCGAATAAGGTTCCGCACCGCCGTGGTCCCCACCATGATTTCCACTGCAGCAATGCGGCCGCCGCTCTTCTTCTTGAGCAACGTTTGGGTCAACACCGCTTCCAGCGTTTCCGACAGCTGCGCACGAACCTGCGCCTGCTGGTTCGGCGGGAAGGCGTCGATGATGCGGTCGATGGTTTTCGGTGCGCTGGAGGTGTGGAGGGTCGCGAAAACCAGGTGTCCCGTTTCGGCGGCGGTTAAGGCCAATTGAATCGTATCCAGGTCCCGCATTTCGCCGACGAGGATGATATCCGGGTCTTCGCGGAGGGCGGCGCGGAGCGCGTTGGCAAACGACAGCGTGTGTACTCCCAGTTCCCGCTGGTTCACCAGGCATTTTTTGGATTTATGCACAAATTCCACCGGGTCTTCGATCGTGAGAATGTGGCCTTCGAAGGTGTTGTTGAGATAGTCGATCATGCCGGCAAGGGTGGTGGATTTGCCTGAGCCGGTCGGCCCAGTGACCAGGATGAGTCCCTTTTCACGGTCGCACAGTTGCCGGAGAATAGGCGGCATTCCGAGTTTTTCGAGCGGCAGAATTTCGGTGGGAATGGTCCGGAACACGGCGCCCAATCCCCGACCTTGCACGAACACGTTCACCCGGAAACGAGCAATGTCACCGAGGTCGAACGAGAAATCGCATTCCCGATGTTCCTCGAAATTCTTGCGTTGTGCGTCGCTCATCATGTCGTAGATGAGCGCGTGGGTTTCATCCTGCGTCAGCGGAGGGTGATCAAGTTTCTTCAGGTCGCCGTGCAGGCGAATCATCGGTGGCTCGCCGGCACTGATGTGACAGTCCGAGGCTCCCTGCTGGACGCCAAAGGTCAATAGTTTGGAGATATCAATCATCGCAGCGCTCCATATGAGTTAAGAAACGATGTGAAGAAACGAACGTAGGAATGAATCAACCATCAAGGCTCGTCGAACTGTTTCGATCATGCCACAGCAAGGTGGGAAATCAAGAAAATATCCAGAAGAGACGAGGCTGGAAGGGGCGCGTCCAGGCCCATCCACGGCGTGTGAGTTCAGCTTAGATGAGGTTGATGGAGCGCCCGGCTTGTTCAAGGATCACGAGGGCGCGATCAATCTGTTCGGGGGTGTGATCGGCGGTGATGGTGAGGCGAATCCGGCTGGTCGCGGGGGGCACTGTCGGTGGGCGAATCGCTGGGGCGTACACCCCATGATCAAAAAGGGACTGGGCCATGGTCATGGCGCGACCGGGATCCCCGACGATGATCGGCAAGATCGGGCTTTCCGAGGCGGCGAGGTGGAAGCCGAGCCGAACGAGCCCTTGCGCCAGCTGCGCGCGATTCTCCCATAACCGGGTTCTCCGCTGCGGTTCTTGTTCGATGATCTGAAGTGCGGCGACGGCGGCAGCGGCGCTTCCCGGAGTCGGTGCCGTCGTATAGGTAAAGCTCCGGCAGGTATTGACCAGGTAGGCGATGAAGGAGGCGGAGCCGGTTATGTAACCTCCCGCACTCCCCAGGGCTTTGCTCAAAGTTCCCATGTGGTAGGGGACGCGTGACTCGACCTCGCAATGCTCCAAGGTGCCCCGTCCCGTGCGGCCCAAGATGCCGGTGCCGTGCGCGTCGTCGACATAGATCATCGCATCGTACCGTTCGGCCAGCTCTACGATGTCCTGCATCGGCGCGATGTCTCCGTCCATACTGAAGAGTCCGTCGGTGACGATGAGCGTAGGCCTACCCGAGGGCCGACGGGCCAACAGTCGCTCCAGGTGATGCATGTCACGATGGTGATACACGCGGAACATGGCTCCACTCAGGCGGCAACCGTCAATCAGGCTGGCATGGCACAAACGGTCGGCGAGAATAAGCCCGTTTTTCCCGATCAGGGTGGGGATGGCACCGATATTCGCGAGATACCCGGCCGCGAAGGTGAGGGCAGCTTCGGTGCCTTTAAAGCGGGCAAGGGCTGTTTCCAATGTCTGATGGGGCGTCAGGCTGCCGCAAACGAGGCGGGCCGCGCCGGCTCCGGCGCCGTAGTGTTGTGTGGCCGCAACAGCCGCCTCTACGACGGTTGGGTGGGTAGCCAAACCGAGGTAATTGTTCGATGACAGCAGGATGACCTCTCGCCCCTCCAGCACAACCGTCGGTCCTGTCGCAGAGACCATGGTGCGAAGCCGGCGACGGAGATGCTGGTCCTCGAGTGTGTGCAGGTGCTGTTCGAACATCATATGGTGCGTCTCCGGCAGGGGTCTGAGATTTGACAAGCCTGAGTGCTCCCTAGTATAAGGCGATCGGTTCTCAGAAACGACCCTTTGCTGTTCCGAGCCGAGACAACCGACTGTCCATGAGTTATCGCATTCGAGTGCCCGCAAAAGACGATCCGCTCGACGAGGCCCACTTGATCAGTGGCGTCGATCGGTTTCTTCATGTGTTGCAGGAGCAACGTCGTGCGTTACTGGTCGGGGTGGGAGTGGTGCTGGTTGCGGGCGCCGTGGTCGCTGGCGTGATCTGGTACGACTATCAATCGACCTTGAAGGCTAGGGAACTCGACCAGGAAGCGACCCTTCACTATCTCAATCGGCCGGCAGATGATCCGAAAAAAAGTCAGGAACAACTGACGCAGGCGATCACGCTTTATCAGCAAGTGATCGATCAATATCCGCGGAGTCCCGTGGCCCCGGTGGCCTTGTTCCATCTCGGAAACGCGCAAGTCCTCGCGAATCAGGTCGATGCGGGTATTGAAACCTATAAACGGTTCATGTTGCTCTACAGCTCCAATACCTCTTTCCTGGGGCTGGTTCAGCAGCGGCTGGCCTATGCCTATTTGGCAAAAGGAGATCGGGACCAGGCGGTGAAGGCTTTCACCGGAATTCTTGAAATCCCGGGCGCATTGAACAAGGACCATGTTTTATTTGAGTTAGCAAAGATTGAAGAGTCGCAGTCCAGGCCGGAGGGCGCCATTGCGCACTACCAAGATTTGATGAAGAATTACCCCAACTCGCCCTTCACCAGTGAAGCCGCGGTTCGGGTGAAGGTGTTGGAGGTCAAGAAGGCCCCGGAGAGTCCAGCGCCCGCCGCGTCGCCAGCTCCTGCAGCCAGCGCGCCCGCTCCCAAGCCTGAGCCGCCGGTCAAGGCCAAATCGGGGAAACCTACTGCCCCGGCCGCGAAGAAGAAGCAAGAGTAGTCCTCACTCGCAGAATCTCCTCCGGCGGTACCAAGCGCAATCAGTCGATCTCGACTTAGTTGGCAATGACGAGGCGGCTTCCTGCCTTAATGGTGGGGCCGGTGAGGTTGTTGTTGGACTTGAGAGTCTTCACCGAGATGTTAAATCGCTTGGCGATCTTCTCCAGGGAGTCGCCGACACGGACGCGGTACCAATGCCCGGAGTCCGGTTCGCTCTTCACATGCCGCCCTTTCACGAGAACCGGCCTCGACTGCGGCGGGAATTTGTGGGTCGGAGCCCGGTCCAGCATCTGTTCCACCTTTTCCCCGGTGCCGACCGGTACCTTGAGGTGATACTCGGGGTCATCAGGAGGCGTGGCATCCCGTCGTAATTCAGGGTTCAGCACTTTCAATTCCTGATACGAAATCCCCGTCACATTGGCAATCGCCTTGAAGTGAATGGGCCGCCGTACCACCACTTCCTCGAACTGATGGGGGCGGACGTCGTTCTGGGGAAACCCGTACCGATCCGGGTTCTTGGCGATGATGGTGGCTGCCATAAAACGCGGCACGTATTCCTTCGTTTCCCGGCGAATGAGGCGGGTCTTGGCGATATCGGAAAAGCTCTCGGCCTGCGCGGTATGCAGGGCTCGCATGACTTTGCCTTCTCCGGCATTGTATGCGGCCATCGCTAGAGGCCAGGTTCCAAATAAATCGTAGAGGTCTCGAAGGTAGCGTGCGGCTGCCACAGTCGATTTCACCGGGTCCCGCCGTTCGTCCACGTAGCTGTCGACGCGCAAGCCGTATACCTTCGCCGTTCCCTTCATGAACTGCCACGGTCCGGCCGCTCGGGCGCGGGAATAGGCATGGGGGTTGAACCCGCTTTCAACCAACGACAAATAGATCAGATCGCTCGGCAGCTGGAATTCCGTGAAGATGCTGTCGACGAGCGGGCGATAGTGGCTGAGACGGATGAGCCATTGTTCGAAACGGTTGCGAATGGCCACATTGAAAAACCGAATGTGGCCCTGAACGGAAGGATCTACCACGATCGGTACGTTATACTCGGGAACACTCTCCGATTCCTGGTCTGGTTCAGCCGCCGCTTCCTGAACAACCTCGGCGGGTGAGGTCAACAAATCTGCAAATCTGGCACTGTTGCCGGGCAGTGGTTTGAATTGCAGCAGGGCTTCGGCCGGCGGGACTTCGGTTGACGGTTCGCTCGCGACGGCTGTCGAAGATTCGGTGGCTTCGACTTCTGCGGCGGTCGCACGATCCTCTTCATCCAGTAGATATTCCGGTTCCTGGGCGAGGGACTGGGGCTCAGGTTGGGCGATTTCAGCACTCTCTGTCGGAGCGAGAGCGTCGCCTTGGTCCGTGAGAGGCGATTCTGCTCCGGCGATGGTGGTCCACGACAAGGCCAGCAGGTACACCGAGAGGAGCGGCAACGAGCGAATACCAGCGCCGATGAAACGTGCATGCATAGGGACACCCACCAGACTGTTTCGGGGAATTGCGCGGTTCCTGACTCTCGAAGGGTAGCCTATCGAGGAGGTCCTGGCTTGTCAAGAAATTGAAGGAGTTCGAGCGGAGATTTTGTCCGCCGGCGTCCTTCGGCCACTAGTCCAACAGGGTACGGGGTCGATGACGAATTTTCAGTGACTACGTATGGCGTCGACCTCGTGAACATACTGAAAAGATAAGCATCTTCAAGGTTCCTTACCTTGACACCCGGGGGGGGCTATGGTAGCGTACGCCCCTTCTAAATCCCTGACATTGTTCGTTCCGTACAGCGAGGAGGATCGTCTCATGCTCAAGCGGTATCTGCTGGCTCCCGGCCCCACCCCTGTTCCTCCCGAGGTGCTGCTGGCTATGGCCAGACCGATGATTCATCACCGGGCTCCTGAGTTCGATAAATTGTTTGCCGAGGTTCGTGAGGACCTCAAGTGGCTGTTCCAAACCCGGAACGAGGTGTTGATTCTTGCAGCGTCCGGAACCGGCGGCATGGAAGGATCGGTGTCGAACTTCCTCTCCCCCGGTGATAAGGCCCTCACTATTAATGGGGGGAAATTCGGCGAACGGTGGACGAAGCTCTGCAAGACGTTCGGCGCCCAGGTCACGGAGTTAAAGGTCGAATGGGGGCGGGCGATCGATCCGCAGGCTGTTGCCGATGCCTTGAAGAAGGATCCGTCGATCAAGGCCGTGTATGTGCAGGCCAGCGAAACGTCTACGGCGGTGGCCCACGACGTCAAGACCCTGGCCGAAATCATCAAGCCCTACGAAGAGACCATTCTCGTGGTGGATGCCATCACGGCACTTGGCGTGCTCGACCTCAAGACGGATGCCTGGGGACTCGATGTCGTCATCACGGGATCGCAAAAGGCCTTGATGCTGCCTCCGGGATTGGCCTTTGCCAGCGTGAGCGACAAGGCCTGGCGTCTTGCGGATAAGGCCAAGAATGCCGCGTTCTATTTTAATTTTAAGCGGGAACGCGAGAATCAACAAAAGAGCACGACGGCCTATACGCCGGCGGTGTCGCTCATTCTTGGCCTCAAGGAAGTGATGAACATCCTGAAGGCCGAAGGGTTGGAGGCGGTCTTTGCCCGGCATGCCATGTTGGCCACGGCCATGCGTGAAGGGGTCAAGGCTGCCGGTCTTGCCATCTTCCCTCAGGAGCGCCCAAGTGACGCGTTAACTGCCATTTCGGCGCCGGACGGTGTGGACGGTCAGGCGGTCTACAAGAATTTGCGCACTCAATACGGAATGACGGCCGCGGGTGGTCAGGATCACCTCAAGGGGAAGATCTTCCGTATTTCACACATGGGCTATATCGACAGCTTTGACGTCATCACGGCCTTGGCGGCGGTGGAAATGGTCATCAAGGGCTTGGGCTATCCCGTGAAATTGGGCAGCGGGGTGGCCAGAGCGCAAGAAATTATTATGGGGAAGTCGTAAGTCACACAGTCACTTTCAGGTAAGGCGTCACGACAATGAAAATCTTGGTCAGCGACAGTCTGTCGAAGCAGGGGGTCGAGGTACTGGAAAAAGCCGGCTTTACGGTAGTGGTAAAAACCAAGCTGCCCAAAGAGGAACTGCTGAAAGAAATCAAAGATGCGGACGGCCTGATCGTCCGTTCCGGGACGAAAGTCACGGCAGAAGTCATCGCGGCCGCCGAGCGCCTGAAGGTGGTCGGACGAGCCGGTTCCGGGTTGGACAACGTCGATACGCCTGCCGCAACGCGTCGCGGTATCGTGGTCATGAATACTCCCGGCGGCAATACCGTGACCACCGCCGAGCATACGATGGCGATGATTTTCTCGATGTCGCGTCGTATCCCGCAAGCCACGGCCTCGACCAAGAGCGGCAAGTGGGAAAAAGAAAAGTTCATGGGCGTGGAGTTATGCAACAAGATCCTTGGCATTGTGGGGGTCGGGCAGATCGGAGGCTATCTCACCAAGCTTGCCCAGGGAGTCGGGATGCAGGTGCTGGCCTATGATCCCTACTTGGCTCCCGAGCGGGCCGAAAAGATGGGGGTCACCATCGTCGATCTTGAAGAACTGTTCCGCCGAGCCGATGTGATCTCGGTGCACACGCCGCTCACACCTGAAACCAAATCGCTCATCAATGCACAGGCTATCGCCAAGATGAAGCCGGGCGTCATGATTGCCAATTGCGCCCGAGGCGGGATTGTGCATGAAGGCGATCTCTGTGAAGCGCTGAAATCCAAGAAAGTCGCGGCGGCGGCATTCGACGTGTTCGATGATGAGCCGGTGAAGGCGGACAATCCGCTGCTGGCGTTGGACAACTTCATTTGTTCGCCGCACATCGGTGCGTCCACGACGGAAGCGCAGGAGAATGTGGCCGTTGGAATCGCCGAACAGATCGTCGCCTACTTCACCAAGGGAATCGCGCGTGGGGCGGTCAACATTCCGTCCGTGTCTCCGGAGTTGTTGCCGCAGCTCCAACCCTATCTCTCCCTCGGCGAGCGTGTCGGCCTGTTGCAGTCCCAATTGCTGGAAGGTGGTTTGGAGCGATTAACTGTCGAGTACAGCGGGGATGTTGCCGCGTTGAATGTCGCGCCGTTGACAATCGCCGTGTTGAAGGGGCTCTTGACCCCGATTCTGGAAGATCCCGTCAATTACGTGAATGCGCCCGTGGTCGCCAAGGAACGCGGCATCGAAGTCAAAGAAGTGAAGATCAGCGATGCCGGCGATTTCACCAGCGTCATTCGCGTACGCGTCGAAGGGGGGAAGAAATCCCATCAAGTGGCAGGAACGCTGTACCACCGGAAGGATCCCCGCATTATCGAAATCGATCAATTCAAAGTCGAGGTGGTGCCGGACAACCATCTGCTGTTGATCCTCAACGAAGACCGTCCGGGTGTGATCGGCACAGTCGGGCATATTCTTGGCGACCACAACATCAATATCGCGCGCATGCAGTGCTCGCGGGAGGAGCGCGGCGGGAAGGCCCTGCTGATTTTCGGCCTCGACGCACCGCTGCCGACATCCGTCCTCCATCAGATTACCAACAGCAAGCACATCCTTTCCGTGAAGGTCGCCGACCTGTCGAAAGGATTGTAACGTGCCCAGCAGTCGATCATGGGCTTCCGTTCGTTGAAGGCCCCGTCTTCCTCCACCCCGCTGGTGGCTGGCCGGGAACGGTCGCTCATTCCTGTTGGGATGAGCACCATTCTGCCGGACGCCGCGCGTCGTATTCGTCGTCTTGAAGACACGCTGCTCGCCGTGCTTGTCCGTGGCCGCTACGACGAAATCATCCTGCCGATGTTCGAATATCTCGACGTGCTCGCACCGGGTCTCGAATCGGAACTCATCGAAAAATGTTATCAATTGGTCGATCGGACCACCGGCCGCCTGATGCTCCTGCGACCGGACGCAACGGCGCAGATTGCGAGAACCGTAGCGATGGGCATGATGGGGGATCGGCTGCCCTTGCGACTCTGTTATCGCACCTCTGTGTTTCGGTACGAACGGGAACATGCGGGACGTGACCGTGAGATTTTTCAGGTCGGGGCGGAACTCATCGGGATTGATGGAGTGGCTGGTGATGCGGAGGTGTTGACGCTTCTCCTGGAATGTCTGTATCAGGTAGGACTGTCCTCGTTCACGGTCGCGGTCGGCCATGTCGGATTTTTCACGGCGTTGTTAGTCCGTTCAGGACTCTCGCCCGATGGACAAAAACGTGTGGAACTCGCGGCAGCACGGAAAGACATGCCGCTGCTTGAAGAATTGTTGGTGCGGGACGGTGTGGCCAAATCGACCGCGCGTGTGATTCTCGAGGTGCTGGAGTTGTGCGGTGGGCCGGAGGTATTGGCGCGGGGACGAAAGCTGGTCGGGCGTGACCGTGCCCTTCTCCGACCGCTTGATCGATTGGCCCAGGTGTACGAACGTCTCGACCCGTCCAGGCGGTCGTCGGTCCTGATTGACCTCGGGGAGTTCCGCGGTTTTGAATACTATGACGGGATTGTGTTCGATGTGTTTGCGCCGGGGATCGGCGCTGAGCTCGGCGGCGGCGGTCGGTACGATCATTTGATGGGGCGGTTCGGTCGTACCGCGGCATCGACGGGATTTGCCCTTGATGTCGATCGGGTCTTCCGAGCTATCGATCCTTCCTGCGAAGATGTGTCGCTCGCCTCCAGTGAATCCGATGCGGGGCGTTCAAAGCCCGTCGCGAATCCCGCCAGGCGGCAGGGGAGGCGAGCATGAAATCCCTTTCCGCCGTGGACCTCACGGCTCCCCGGTTGCCGCCACAAAACCTTGAGGCGGAGCAATCCGTGCTCGGTGCGATCTTGCTGGACAACACGGCCATGGCCAAGGCCATGGAAGTGCTGACGGAGCAGGAGTTCTACCGGACCGCGCATCGTAAGATCTACCAGGCCATGCTGGAGTTAAGCGATCGTGGCGAGGTGATCGATCAGATCACGTTGACGGAATGTCTGAAAGGACGTTCGGAACTCGATGCGGTGGGAGGATCGGCGTATCTGGCGGAATTGGTGCAGGTCGTCCCGACGGCCGCGAACATCCGCTATCACAGCAAAATCGTGCGTGACAAAGCATTGTTGCGGGGCTTGATCGAAACCTCCACGGAAGTGATCACGCGAGGGTACGACGGGACCGCCGCCGTCGATGAGTTACTCGATTTTGCCGAACGCTCCGTCTTTGGTCTCGCCCAAGGTAAGCTGGACCGCTCGTTCACGCAAGTGAATCAGATCATCAAGGAAAGCCTTGATGTCGTGGATAAGTTGTCCAAGCGGAAAGAGCGTGTGACCGGCGTGCCGACCGGGTACATCGACCTGGATGATCTGACTGCGGGCCTGCAGCCGTCGGATTTGATCATCGTGGCAGGACGGCCGAGCATGGGAAAGACCAGTCTGGCGCTTGGGATGGCCCAGCATGCGGCACTTCATGCCGGAACCGTGGTCGGCATTTTCAGTCTCGAAATGTCGAAACCGCAACTCGTCTTGCGCATGTTGAGTTCTGAGGCTCGTGTGGATTCGCACTCGCTCCGAACCGGCAGGTTGCAGAAGGAAGATTGGTGGCGGTTGGCCGAAGCGGCCGGCAAGCTCGAACAAGCACCGATCTTCATCGACGATTCCGGTGCCGTGACGGTGCAGCAGATGCGAGGAAAGGCCAGGCGGTTGAAGGCGGAGCGAGGCCTCGACCTGCTGATCGTGGACTATCTCCAGCTCATGCAGGGCAAAAGCGATTCCGAGTCGCGGCAACAGGAAATTTCCGATATTTCACGCTCGTTGAAAAGTCTAGCCAAGGAACTCAATGTGCCCGTGATTGCCTTGTCTCAGTTAAGTCGTGCGGTGGAGGCCAGAAAACCACCGGTGCCGATGCTGGCCGACTTGCGCGAGAGCGGCGCCATCGAGCAGGATGCTGATGTGGTGATGTTCATCTATCGCGAAGAGGTCTATGAACCGGCCACGGAGCGAAAGGGCATCGCCGACATTCTGGTCAGCAAGCATCGTAACGGACCGATCGGCAAGCGTGAGCTCTTTTTCCACGATCGATTTGCAAAATTTGAGAATCTCGAAACTCGAGAGGTCGTTTGACGCGTTCTTTTCAGGGCCGGTATAATCCCTCCATCGTCCTTGGTTTTCCTAGCAGTATCCCTCAAGTCGAGCGGACCTATTGTGCAACCAACGTGTGAAGAACGTCGGCAAGCGTGCCCCGCTCGTGGGGCTCTGAGGGTGAGAGCGACGGTCGTGTTGTTGGCCTCGCTGTCTTGCGTGACTGCCGCCTGCCAAACCACTCCGCCGGCTCGTCCTGCTGCCCCAGTCGCTCCGGCTGCGGCACCAGTGTTACCGCGCCTCGTCTCTCCTTCCTCGGATTCTCGCGCGTCCTATCATTTTCTGCTCGGTTATCAAGCCGAGTTGGATCAGGAGACCGAGCAGGCGATCAAGGAATACCAACTCGCCCTGCAGACAGACCCCTCCTCTAACTATCTCAAGGCCAGGCTGGCCATATTGAATTTTACGGCAGGTGATGTGCCCGCTGCCGTGCGCTTTGCCGACGAGGTCGCCGAGGCTTCGGGGTTGGATGCGCAGATGCTCGGCCAACTCGGCGGGATGTATGCTGCGGCAGGGAAGCCCGACAAGGGGCTGCGCTTGTTCAATCGTGCTATTGAGCAAGAGCCGCAACGCAGCGAGCATTTCTTTGCCAAGGGGCTGCTGCAGGCGAATCAAAAGCAATATGCTGACGCCGAGGAGACGATTCGTTCGGGCATCAAAGTCAGTCCGGACTCAGCCGTCGGCTACTACTACCTCGGTCGGATCGGCGTAGAGGCCAGGGATTTCGACAAGGCCACGACTCATTTCGAGCAGGCGGTGACGCTGAATCCCGCCTTCGAACCGGCGTACGTCGCCCTGGGATCCGTCTATGAAGCGAAGCAGGATCGCGACAAAGCCATCGAGATCTACCGCCGCTATTTGCAGGGGGTGAATCCGAAGAACCGCGAAATCCGGCACCATCTCATTCGCCTGCAAGTGTCGGCCAAGCAATATGACGAGGCCTTGAGAGAGCTGCAGGAGATTTTGGCAGAAGATCCGTCAGACCTTGACGCGCAGCTCAGAATGGGACTGGTCTATGGCGAGCAGAAGAATTATCCCAAGGCTATTCAACAACTGACGCAGATTCTCACCGTGCGTCCAAGCGAGCTCAAGGTTCGCGATTACTTGGGGTATCTCTATGAAGAAACCAGAGATTATCCCAATGCGATTGCGGCCTATCGCCACAATCTCACGCTTGAGCCGTCATATTTCGAGGGGCATTTACATTTGGGGGTGTTGCTCTACCGGACCAAGCAATATTCCGAGGCCATTCAACATTTGCGGGAAGCCAGTCGGTTGAATCCCAAACAGCCGGAGACCCACATCGTTCTCGGATTGTCCCATTTCCAAGTGGAAGAATATGAACCGTCCCTCCAAGCTTTCCTGGAGGGGATACGTCATAACCCCGACAATGCGGATCTGCATTTTAACGCCGGCACTGCCTACGATAAATTGAACCGATTCGAGGAGGTGGTGAAGTCGATGGAAACCACTCTCGCGTTGGACCCGCACCATGCCGACGCGTTGAATTACCTTGGCTACAGTTATGCAGAACGCGGCGTGAAGATCGAGGAAGCGATCTCGCTGACCAAGCAGGCCGTTGCGCTCAGGCCGACCAATGGATACTATGTGGATAGCTTGGCCTGGGCTTTCTTCAAGAAGGGCTTGCTGGCAGAGGCTCTGACGGAGATGAAGCGCGCCGTGGCGCTAGTCGGCGACGACCCGGTGATTTATGAGCACTTGGGCGAAATTTATCTGAAGCAGCAGCACCTTTCCGACGGCCGGGAGGCACTCCTTCATGCGCTGGAATTGGATCCGTCCAACGATAAGCTGATGCAACGATTTCGTGATCTCGGCTTAGGCGATCCCTCCAAGGAAGAGCGGATCCGTCAGGCCATCCGGCGTGTCACCGAGCGAAAAGCCTCTTCCTCGACTCAATAGTTCCTATCTATTCTTCTCCTGAGATTATTCGGCCCGTTCCCCTCATGGTTGGCTTCTGGGTCGCACCTCCGCCCCAGAACTTGCCTCTCTCTTCCTGAGTATTACGCGGTCATTTCAGCCTCCCCTGTGCCCGAGACCCTGCTGCTGTCCGCCGCACCGTGACTGTTCGATTCAGCCAATTTTTGGCACTTTCCTTGATGACACCAGCCCCTCTCGCCGGCGTTTGCCTCAGGTCGACTCGCCCGGCACAGAAAAATGTCAATGGTGGCCGTTGTTTAGATAGGCATTTTTTGATGCGCGGCTTTGTGGCATAAGCCCTGCTTGTAGAAACCGCAAGATTGTGACGCCGCCATCCAAACAAACTGGGTTCACGCTGATCGAACTCATGGTCGTGGTGGTCATCGTGGGCATCTTGGCGGCCTTTGCGATACCGAATTTTCTTCGATACAGGGCTCAGGCTATGCAAGCCGAGGCGCGCTCGAACTTGGCGGGTATCTTTGTCGCAGAGACGTCATTTTACAGCGAACGGAAAGAGTTTGGAAACTTTACGGATATCGGATTCGCGATCGCCGGGGGCGGGACGAACCGATACACCTATCGATCTGGGTTGGGGATCGGGAGTGGCATGGGAGCGAACGGGGGGATGTTGTGCGGACCTACCGGCAGTTGCGACACGATCCGGACAGAAACACCGGCTGTAGGAACGATTCCCTATACCGGCATCGGGGGTGTTGCCACGACCTCCTCCTCAGGATTTACCGCGACCGCTGCGGCAGATCTGGATTCGGACCCGACTCACGATGGCTGGTATGTGAATGATGCCAAGAAGGGGTTGACCGCTGCGGATCCGAACGACGTGACCGGCTGACGGTGGCACCAAAACTTGTCATGTGGTGACGGAAAACGGAATCGGGCATCGACGGGCGAGATAGAACGAAATATGGCGATGGACGTAACTAGGCGAAATATGAACGCAAAGACACAGAAATACAGGAAGGAGGTGTTGGGCATAGAATCTGCTATTCCCAAGATCTGCTACGCGTGAAGGCGCAGTCCTAACCGAGAACACAGAAATGAAGCCTGTGTTGGATGAAGTGGTCACAATAGGAAAGGGAGGCATTATGTTGAAGCAAGTGAAGGGTCAAAAAGGTTTTACGTTGATTGAGTTGATGATCGTGGTGGCGATTATCGGAATTTTGGCGGCCATCGCCATTCCGAACTTCTTGCGGTATCAAGCGAAGTCGCGCCAGTCGGAAGCCAAGACCAACCTGGGCGCGATCTTCGTGGCTGAGACGGCCTACCTCAGCGAAAACTCACGTTATGGCAGCTTCTCTGAAATCGGGTATGCCCTTGCCGGCGCGACCAATCGGTATACCTACCGGAGCCCGGCGGCTGGCGGTAACGCGGCATCAGGTGGCACGGCTTTTCCTGCTGCCAACTATGACCAAATTCCGTGTGGTGCGCCTGCGGGTTGCACGGTTCAGACTGACGCATCTCCTGCCGTGCCGTCGAACGCAAGCACGACGGCGGGTGCGGTCGGCTTCACCGCCTCAGCGGTCGCGAGCATCGACAATGATGCGACGATCGATGGGTGGTCGGTCAATGATATCAAGGGTGGTTTGACTCAGGCGGTTCCCGACGACGTGATCAGCTAACGATCACTCGTAGGAGTGCTTAGGGACGGGGGAGGAACGATGTTCCTTCCCCGTTGTCATTTCGGCTGATGGCTCGCTGTGGTCGATCCCTTTTCGGTGCAGGCCCCATCTGCGCGTTCCCCGGTCGCTCGCCACAGTATTCAATTTCGCTTTGCCGAATCGCGGCTCTCTGATAAAGCAGGAGAAGGCGATGAACGCGCATGTTCGAATGCAATCCAGGAGCAGTCTGTGGTCTGTTCCGCTGGTCGTGACTGGCGCGCTGGTCATCTTCTCCCCGCTCCAGGAGGGCGGTACCACGCATGTCGCGCAGATGATCATTCGCCTTCTGATTCTTGCGTGGGCCGGAGGCGTGATGGCCCTGGGGATTCGGAGTCGGCGTCTGGCGGTGCCCGTACTTCCGGTCGGATATGCGGTCGCGGCGTTCCTTGGTTTTGCGGTGGTCTCGACGATGTTTTCGCCGTACGCTCATGCCAGCCGACAGTGGCTGATCATGATTGTCGGCTACGCAACGTTGTTCTATTTGCTTGTCTCTTTTGTGGACCGATGGGAGCATGTATATGTGCTGACACTGGTGATCGTATTCATGGGAGTGGGCGAAGCAGCCCTGACCATTTACCAAGGCCTCGTCGCGAATGTCGTGAGACCGAGCGGTACGTTCTTTAACCCCAACTTTCTCGCCGGATATCTCACCGTCAGTTGGGCGATCCTTCTCAGCAGCGCAGTCTATGGGTATCGAAGAATGATGGACCCTTCCTGGATGTCTTTTCCGCCGGCGCTGCGGTGGTTCGGTGTCGCTGCATCGCTGGGCGGGATTTTCCTTGCAGTATTGCTGACTCAGTCCCGCGGCGGCATGCTCGTCTTGCTGGTCGCGACGGTGTGTATTTTGACCGTGCGATATGGGTGGAAATTGGCAGGCGGCTGTCTGGTGCTGTTGGTGTCGGCAGGCCTGCTCCTTCCCACGCCGCTCCGGGAACGGGTCCAGGTGGAGCATCAGCAGAACCCTGTCTCGTATGCGCGTTGGCAGATGTGGCAGGGCGCGTTGGCTCAGATGGCCGACCATCCGTTCGGCATCGGACTCGGACTCTATCAATACACGTATCCTCTTTACGCATTTCCGGTCGAAGGTGAGATCGCACGGTATGGAAAGGTCGCCCAGACACCCCACAACGACTACCTTCAAATGGGTGTCGAGATGGGGGTCGGCGCGATGATGGTCTTTGCCATCGGGGTGTTGATCGTGGGGCGAGAGCTCAAGCTCGCGCTGCAGTCACGGCTGTCCCGTCGGCAACGAAGTCTTCTCCTCGGCATCGGAGGTGGGGGCATCGCACTCCTCACCCATGCCGCACTCGATTCGAGTTTGCGCGAGTCGGCTCTGGCGATTCTTCTCGTGCTCTGTGCCGGTCTGATCGTCTCGGTCGTACGACTGGCGAAACACGGAGAGGCCGTCGTGCATGTCGTCCCGATCCGGTTGCGGTGGGTGTGGGGAGTCGGTGTGGCCGGTCTGTTGCTGCTGGTTGCCGTCGACGTCATGCGCCTGGGGATCGCCTGGATGATATTTGACTCGGCCTCACGTCGAGGCACGGCAGGAGAGACGGCCCCGGCCATTCAAGGATTGCACAAAGCGATCGCATGGGACCCTGGAAAGTCTCTGTATCATCACGGTCTTGGGTCCGTCTATGCGAGGGCGTTCGACACATCGCGTGACCAAGAGGCATTTCGCCTTGCGCATGAAGAGTTCAAGGCCGCGATCGAATTGAATCCGTTGGACAGTCGGTTGTTGGGGCTCCTGGCTCAACTCTATATGTCGGCGGCACAGCCTCGATCAGGCCTCGCCGACTCCCTTGAACAACGGAACACGTGGTTGCGTGCGGCACTGCGCGTGTATGCGCGAGCCGTCCAACTCTCACCCTATTCCGCTCCCTACCGCTACGAACAGGCCCGACTTTATTGGATGCTTGGGGAGCCTGGGGAGGCTGAACGGCACGCAATAGAAGCGGAGCGATTAGAGCCGAATTTTCTTCCAGCCCGTGCGCTCCTCGCCCGCCTGTGGATGGATCAGGGACATGTCGATGAAGCCAAGCATGAGTTGCAGCAGATTCAACTGCGCCAAAATCGATACAAACAGTGGAACAAGACCAGCGTCGAGCAGGCCTTCTTGAATGTGGATGTCGCTCCTCTGCGCGCGGCTCTGCATGAAAGGGAAATAGCTGGATGACGCCCGTACCCTCTGGTTCAGCTGTCAAGCGAATCGCCGGTCAGATCCTGTTCGGTGTGGCCTTGCTGGCCGGTGCTTCGGCACTTCTGAACGCCCTCGATCGTGACCGAAATGCCGTCGCACGCGCCGAGCAGCTGGCGTACCTCCCGAAGGGGGAGTATTTGAAACTAGCGGTGCTGGGCTATCGGCAAGTCGTCGCAGACCTGATCTGGCTGCAGGCGGTTCAGCATATCGGCGCCAAGCGCGATACGCAGCTGGGGTATATCTGGACCTATCATGCCGTGGATGTTCTGACGGATTTGGATCCAACCTTCATTCCTCCCTATCAAGCCACGGGTCTATTCCTGGGCGTGCTGGTGGGTCGGCATGAAGAAGGTGTGGCGATCCTGAAGAAGGGTATTCAGCACAATCCGGAAAATTGGCAGTTGCCGTTTCTGGCCGGCTATATCTCGTATTACGAGCGCTGTGATCCGGCGGCGGGTGGGGCATTGTTTCGGATCGCGGCGCGAGTGCCTGGTGCGCCTGCGTACCTCCCGCAATTGGCCGCACGTATGACGGTGGAGAGCGGGGACTCTTCCGCGGCGCTGGAATTCCTGGAGCGTTTTTCCCGGAGCGTCACGGATGAGCGGGTGCGAGAGGCATTGTTTCGGCGGATGAAAGAAATTGTGCAAGAACAAGATCTACGCAGCCTCGAAGCGGGTATCAGTCGGTACCGGGCGCACTATGGGCAGGCGCCGGCAAAACTGGAAGATCTTTTGTTGCGCGGTATCATCACCAGGCTGCCGGTCGATCCGTTGGGCGGGCAGTATGAGCTCAATACTCTGACCGGAGCCGTCAGTGCCTCCTCCACGCGCGAGCGACTTCGGATTCATGAGAAAGTTGCGTGCCGATTGGGACGTGCGACGCAGCCTTGGGGAGGGGCCGGTTCGATGGAGGCCCCGTTGCCGACCGTGCAGTGAGGATGGAGGAGCGCCGTGGATGATATCGTCACCGACAACTTGACCAAATCCTACGCCTCCGGTTGGCCCGGGCGACCGCCGTTTGTGGCGCTGGATGGACTGTCCTTGAGCGTTCGTCGAGGAGAGATCTTCGGCTTTCTGGGGCCGAATGGAGCGGGAAAAACCACCACGTTGAAAATTTTGCTGGGGCTTGTTCGGGCGACGAGCGGACAGGCGTACTTGCTGGGGCAGCCGGCCGGTGATGTGGCGGCGAGGCGCCGAATTGGCTTTTTGCCCGAGTCTCCCTATTTTTACGACTATCTCACCGCTGAAGAGTTTCTGGGGTTTTATGGTCGATTGGCAGGTCTGGACCGCGGTGCCATCACGCAGCGAGTCACGGACCTCTTGGGACTCGTCGGGCTTACAGAGGCCCGCACCCGGCAGTTGCGCAAATTCTCCAAAGGGATGTTGCAGCGTGTCGGCTTAGCTCAGGCGCTGATTCACGACCCTGAGTTGATCATCCTCGACGAGCCGATGACCGGCCTGGACCCGGTCGGACGCAAGCAGGTCCGCGATTTGATCTTGAGCTTGCGCGATCGCGGGAAGACCGTGTTTTTCAGTACACACATTCTGCATGACGTGGAGATGATTTGCGACCGGGTTGGAATTGTCATGAAAGGTCGGCTCGTTGCCAGCGGCCGAGTCGATGAGCTGGTCCGGCAGGATCATACGCAGTCCGTTGAAGTGGTCTGCCAGCAGCTCAAAATCGAGGGGAATGCCTTCATTCATTCGTTGGCCACCCGTGTGTTGCAGCAGGGGCAACAGTGTCTGATCGTCTTGCCGAGCCCTGACGCAGTCGATGCGCTCGTCGGAGAAATTCGAAGGCAGGGTGGGCGATTGTTGTCGGTCACGCCTCATAAAGCGTCGCTGGAGGATCTGTTTTTCCAGGAGGCCACCCAACAGACCTCCCTGTCGCTGCCGCATATGACCGGTGGGAGGGCATCGTAATGGGGGCAATCGGCGTCATTGCATTGAATGCATTCCGCGAAAGCTTGCGAGACAAGATTCTCTATAACCTGGTGTTGTTCGCAGGCCTGCTTATCGGACTGTCCGTGTTGCTGGCGGATCTGTCGATTACGGAACACCACAAGGTGATTGCCGATATGGGGTTGGCGGCCATCAATCTGATCGGGGTCATCATCGCGATTTTTGTGGGTATCAGCCTGGTGAATAAGGAAATCGAACGGCGCACGATTTACACGATTATGGCGAGGCCAATCAGTCGAGCGTCCTTCGTCCTAGGTAAGTATCTTGGCTTAGCACTGACCTTGTTTGTGAATCTGGCCATCATGGTGGCTGTGTTTCTGCTGACCCTCTGGCTCTACCATGTGCCGATTCAGCTCTCCATTTTCCAGGCGGTCCTGCTGATCTTTGTGGAAATTTTGGTCGTGACGGCCGTCGCACTCTTTTTTTCGACGTTCAGTTCGACGACGCTGAGCGCAATTTTCACGCTGGGCTTGTATGTCATCGGCCATCTGACGGCGGACTTGCGGACTCTGGTGGCTAACAGCGAGAGCGGACCGATCAAGTCGCTCGTAGACCTGCTCTACTATCTCTGCCCGAACCTCGACATGCTGAACATCAAGGGGCAGGCCGCAGTGGGGATTGCTGCCGCGCCGGAATATGTCATACTGGCGTCGCTCTACGGGGTGATGTACGCCGGGTTCTTGCTCACCGGCGCCTGCCTGGTGTTTCAGCAGCGTGATTTCTGAGCGGAAGAAGTTCGCGATTCGACACACCACAATCGTCAAGAGTGATCGGTGACATACGTTTCGCCCGCGGGCTGATCGCCATTAGAGAAATCCTTATGCAAGCACCATCGATCTCAGCTGCGCAGGAGACGATAACGAGAGATGTCTACTGGGAACATCTCTGGGATCTTGTGGTGATCTTGACGCAGAAAGAAATGAAATCCCGATACAAGAACAGCGCGCTGGGATATGTGTGGTCCGTGGCGAATCCGCTGTTGTTCGCAGTTATTTATTACATTGTGTTTGGTCAGATCATGAAAGTGCCGATTGACAATTACGCAGCGTTCTTGATTGCAGGGCTTATGCCTTGGCAGTGGCTGGCCAATTCGGTCATTGCTGCGCCCCACGTGTTTCTCGCCAACGCGACGCTGATTAAGAAGGTCCGGTTTCCCCGTCATGTGCTGGTCGTTTCGTATGTGCTGAACGAGGGCATTCATTTCATGCTCTCGATTCCGGTGATTGGAGGGGTGCTGCTGGCGAATGGGATACGCCCATCGTGGAGCTGGTTATTCGGTATTCCGATCCTCCTCGTGGCCCAATTCTTGATCGTCTATGGGATTGCCATTACGCTGGCGTCGTTGAACCTGTTTTTTAGGGATTTGGAGCGACTGACCGCGCTGTTCATTACGGTGTTGTTTTTCTTGACGCCCATTACCTATTCGAGTGCGATGGCACCGGACTCCTATCGCACAGTCCTGTTTGCCAACCCGGTCGCACCCTTGATCGCGAGTTGGCGCGAACTGTTTCTGCACGGACAATTCAGCTGGCTGGTGATTGGATCATGCTATCTCAGCGCGCTTGGCACACTGCTCGCCGGCACCTTCGTGTATTGGAGAATGTCCCCTAAGTTTGCCGAGGTGGTATGACGTCGATCTGCTTTGAGCATGTGTCAAAGTGGTATCCGAGATACCAGTCTCTATCCTACGGGATCAAATCGTCATTGTTGAATTTGCCCGCAACCATTCGCTCGCTGAAGCGTGAACGAATCACGGTGTTGAACGAGGTGTCGTTTCGAATTCGGAGGGGGGAGACCGTAGGGCTGATCGGCCCCAATGGCGCAGGCAAGAGCACCACGTTGGCATTGATGGCCGGCATCGTCGAGGCCGAGGGGGGAAGGGTGTCTGTCACCGGCCGTGTCTCCCCCTTACTGGAGCTTGGCGCCGGGTTCCATTTCGATTTGTCGGGAGCGGAAAATATTGTGCTGCACGGCGTGCTTCTTGGTCTGACACGTCGGGAAGTGCTCTCCCGCATGGACGCGATCATCGCTTTCAGTGAGCTGGAACCCTCTATACATCAGCCGTTGCGCACCTACTCCAGTGGGATGATTGCGCGGCTGGGATTTGCCATCGCCTCCTGTCTTGACCCGGAAATTCTTCTGATTGATGAGATCTTGTCGGTCGGTGATTTGGCGTTTCAGCTGAAGTGTAACGCCAAGATCGATGAGTTCAAGCGCAAGCGGATCACCATGGTGCTGGTCTCGCACTCGATGGACCATGTGCGGAGGCTCTGTGATCGCGTCATCTGGTTGGAGAAGGGGCGGATCGTGGGAGAAGGCGAACCGGATACCCTGATTCCAGCATATGAAGCATCCACGCGTGCGCGGCATGCAGAGAATCGCCCGTCGGCCGCGTGAGCCGTTTGGCAATACATGCGACGAAGACAGCGTCCGGATGCGCGAGGCGCATGCCGGTCTTCCTGAGCCACGCACCGTATGACTGACAGTATATCGAGATCGTAGAGGCACACATGACTCCTACATCACGCATCCAGCAGCACGAAACGTCCCGCGTTGCTGGGGAGAACCTGCCGCATCCATACAACCGTGGGTACTACGAGTCTTGTCTCGGTCCCGTTCCGTACAACCGCTATGAAGGGAAATGGCTGCAATTTTTTGGGTTAGTCGCGGATCATATCGTCAAGCAGATCGGGCCGAAGAAGGTCTTGGATGCCGGATGCGCGAAAGGATTCTTAGTTGAGGCGCTCCGTGATCGTGGGGTCGAGGCCTACGGAATCGATTTGTCCGACTACGCGATCAGTGAGGCGCGTCGGGATATTAGGCCCTATTGCCGGGTGGCTTCGTTGACGGAGCCGATTCCTGAGCGGTTCGACCTCATCGTGTGTATCGAAGTGCTCGAACATATCCCTGAGGAAATCGGGCGGCACGTCATTGCCAACCTCTGTCGCAGCACGGACGACATTCTCTTCTCCTCCACCCCTGATGATTTTGCCGAACCCACCCATGTCAATGTGCGGCCCAGGTCTTACTGGAATGCGCTGTTTGCGGAGCAGGGCTTTGATCTGGATGTAGAGTTTGACGCCGCCCGGATTGCTCCCCATGCGATGCGATTCGTCAAAAGGCCCGTGCGACACTGTGTCATCGATGCGCTGCTGCAACAGCGCGAGGAGTTACGGAAGACGTTCGCGCAGATCGATGAGGAACAAAAGAAGATCATCCAGCAGCTGGAACGGCGTTTGCAGAAGGTGGAGCAGTCGATCGGCTGGAAGGTGTCCGTCTATCTCAAGAGTCTTCGTGAAAGACTGTGTCCGCTCCATAGCACAAGACTGTCGGTCTATTTGTGGCTGCGATCGGCGTTGCTCATACTGATGAACGGAGAGTGGCGTTTGTTGCTCAGGCGGGCGTGGAATGCCGCATGCCGGATGGGTCGGCCTCCGGCAGTCCAGCACTCGACCGGCGAGGTTGCGGTCGGCATGGTGAAGCCGGCGCCCATTCCCGTCATTCAAGAGTCTGCGTTAGCGCACTCGCTTCTCGATGGCTTGAAAGGTCTGGAAATCGGGCCCGCGACTCACAACCCGTTCGGCTTGAATACCAGAAATGTTGAGCTACCGGCGGCACATGAATTTTATGCTGGAGAGCAGCGACGGCTTTCTGGCCTTGAACCGCCACGGGTCGATCTCTGGGCCGCCGCGGATAGCATTCCTGTCCAGGATCAGAGCGAAGGATTTATTCTCACCAGCCATATCGTAGAACATTTGCCAAATATCGTTGGGGCATTCTTGGAATGGGACCGCATCATCATCGACGGCGGGTATGTGTTCATGATCGTGCCGCATAAGTGGGCCTTTGCTCTTGACACGACCCGCGAACTCACCTCGTTCGATCATTTCATCGACGACTATCTTCAGCAGGTGTCACTCGATACTCATCCGCTCGACGGGGTGCCTGGCGGCAAAATGGGACACTATCACACATTTACGCCTGACTCGGTCTTGCAAGTCGTTGAATGGATGTGTCGGAAGAAGCTGTGTGATTGGAAACTTGTCGCACGAGAAGATATTGATACAAAAGTGGGGAACGGCTTCACGTTGGTGTTCATGGTGCACCACAGGGACCGAACGGGCGTAGCTGGTGAGGTACGCGAATCGTGAGTAAGGTACTGCTCATCAGCAATGATGTCATCGGCAGGCAGATGGCCGGACCCGGTATCAGAACATGGGAATTGGCGAAGCTGCTCGCGAACGAACACACCGTGACCCTGTTGACTCCCACTCGCACTGACCTTCAACATCCCGGTTTGTCTGCTGAGGTATCAACGCAAGCGTCTGTCCGATCCTGTGCCGACACACATGACGTTGTGATCGGGCAAGGGCAGATCCTCAGCCGCTATCCATTTCTGTTTGGCCATTCGATCGCAAAGGTTGTCGACCTGTACGATCCATCGCCTGTGGGATATTTAGAAACACCTCCGCTCACTACGATCAGGGGCCAGCTGGAAAGTCATCATGCGCTGGTTCGTGAGCATTACAACTATTTGCGTGCCGGTGATGCCTTTCTGTGTGCGAGCCAACGACAATGGGATTTTTGGACCGGTATGCTGATGGCGGCCGGCAGAATCAATCCGGTTGTCTATGAAGACGACCGAATGCTTCGCAGTCTCTTGATTGTTGCACCCTTTGGTGTTCCGGCTCAGTCTCCCGCGCATCGCCGGCGGGTCTTGAAAGGGGTGTGGCCGGGGATCGATCGTGATGACGTCGTTCTACTGTGGGGAGGCGGCCTGTGGGAATGGTTTGATCCAATGATGGCTGTGGAGGCGATGAGCATTGTCGGCCGTAAGCGTAAGGACATCAAGCTGTTCTTTATGGGCGTCAAGCGGCCCAATGCCACTGTGACCACGTCTCATACCGCTGATCAAACCATCGCATTGGCGGATCAGCTTGGCCTCACCAATCATCTGGTGTTTTTCAACGATTGGGTGGCCTATGAGGAGAGAGAGAATTTTCTGCTGGAAGCGGATTTGGGATTAAATGTCCATCGGGATAATCTGGAGACGCGCTTTTCGTTTCGTACACGCATGATGGATTACATATGGGCAGGACTTCCCATCATCAGTACGGAAGGCGATCCGCTGAGTGATCTGGTGAAACAGAATCAGCTTGGGCTCACCGTGCCGTGTGGAAATGCCGAGTTGCTTGCCCAAGCCATAGTGCAAGCCGCGGATGTCCCGGCGACCAGGCAAACCTGGAAACAGAATTGTCTGGCTACGGCACAAGAGTTTTCCTGGGATCGCGTCTTTGAGCCTGTCGTCGCATGGTGCCGTTCTCCGGTACAGGCAAAAGACAAAGAGTTTGCAGACCTCTGGAGTGCCTGCGTGGAGGACTCGTGGCGCCGGCCAAAGCGCGCGTGGCAGTATTACCTACAGCGAGCCCTGCACCATTATCGCGTGACTGGAGTCAAAGGCCTCGCGACTCGTGTCATGACATGGTCGTGCGGCAGGTGACCTCACGAGTTCGGAAGCTGTATTCATCAATGTCTTGAGCGCAGAGCCTCCAGGGGCCTGATGTCTCCGTCATGAGCGACCCCGGCCTTCGCTTGTTTATCTCACGGTAGAGCTTCCCCGGTCGCGAACCTCTCCCGCCCGCGCAAAAACATAGAAAAACCTATCCTTGCCGGATAACTCCGGTACTATTCCAGTAGTCGGGTTTGTCTACAGAACTGCTTGAAACTTCGAGGCCACAGGCGCCACGCGTGCCATGACGGTGACCTACTTTTCAAAATGCTCGAGCGTTGGCCCAAGTAGCCGCTATCGCGTCTTTCAGTTCTTGCCTCAATTTCAGGCTGAGGGTATCGACTGTCGGGTAGAGCCCCTGTTCGGCGAAACATATTTTTCAATTCTTGAGGTACGGCCACGTCTGCTTCAGACCTGTCTCAAGATTCCGTATGTGCTTGCCAGGTTTCTCAAACGGCTTGGGACTGTGCTGATGCTCTGCCGGCAGGACTTGGTCGTCATCGAGGGGCCGCTGTTTCCCTACGCGCCTCCCGTGGTGGAGCGACTGTTGCGCCGGCTTGGCCAGCGGGTCGTGGTGGAGATGGACGATGCGATTTACCTCACCCGCGGGCATGAGGCCAAGATCCCTACGCTCTTGCGGGTTGCCAGCGGAGTGATTGTCGGCAACGATCGTTTGGCGTCCTATGCCAGGCGCTGTTCAGCGAATGTGCGGGTGGTGCCGACGGTTGTCGATACAGACCGGTTTGCCCCGATCGGACGTCGTGTTCCTGTCTCATCCGACTATGCGGATGAGATGGTCACGATTGTGTGGATGGGATTGGCCTATAACTTGAGGTACTTGGATGTCCTCGTTCCGGCACTCCGCGCGCTTCAGTCGCAGTATCGCATAAGGCTTCGGGTGGTCTGTTCGCATGCGCCAAGATTGGCGGGTGTCGATGTCGAGTTTCGTCCATGGGATTTCAATCGTGAGGTGACGGATCTTCAGGATGCCACGATCGGTGCCATGCCGTTGGAAGATACCGAATGGGCGCGAGGCAAGTGCGGGCTGAAGTTGCTTCAGTATCTCGCCGTCGGCCTACCGGCGGTGGCGTCCCCTGTCGGTGTCAACAGCGATATCATTGTGAACGGGGAGAACGGATTTCTCGCGTCGACCGAAGATGAGTGGTACGAGCGACTACACGCGCTCTGCGGCCAGCCGCAACTGCGGGAGCGCATGGGAGCAGCCGGCCGGCGAACCGTGGAATCACGATATTCCCTGGCTCTGTGGGGGCCTCGGCTTGCCGAGGTGTATCGTGCGTTTGCGGAGGGCAGGCCGGATCAGGCGATACCGCAAGCGGCGCAGCGCCCGGTTTCGGGCCGGCACCATTCTCCGAGAGTGCGATGATTCTCCTTGCCCTGACATTTATGGTTGCGATGTTGCTGGCGATGTACGGAGTGCCGATTGCGCGCCGGGCTGCCATGAAGTTCGGCATCGTCGACAATCCCGATGGGCGGCTCAAGCATCAGCTGGAGCCGGTTCCCTACCTGGGTGGGTTGGCGATATACCTCGCCTTCCTTGTGAGTCTGGCCTTTACCTTCGAGTTTCGGCAAGACGTCCTCGGCATCGTGCTTTCGGGCACGCTGATCGTCATGCTGGGACTGATCGACGATTTCGGCGTGCTCTCGCCGCGCACCAAGCTGGCGGGGCAGTTTCTGGCGGTGTTCGTCTTGATCAAGAGCGGCATACGGATCGAGATCGCAACCCTGCCAGACTGGGTCGATCTCGTGCTGACGGTGTTGTGGATGATCGGCATCATCAATGCCTTCAATCTGCTGGATATCATGGATGGCTTGTCGGCCGGTGTGGGGATCATCAGTGCTGGGTTTCTCTGCGTCGTGGCGGTGCTCAATGGCGATCAGACCATCGCCTTCATGCTGGCGGCGCTCATCGGCAGCTTACTCGGTTTCCTTCGCTACAACTGGCGCCCGGCGTCGATTTATATGGGGGATTCCGGAGCGATGTTCATCGGACTGATGCTTGGCGCCTTGTCGATGATCGGCAAGTACACGGAAGGCCATTCCGTCTCGCTGCTGACCCCGGTGCTGATCCTCGGCATGCCGATTTTCGACACACTCTTCGTGATGTACATCCGGTTCTTGCGTGGACTGCCGGTGTTTCTCGGCAGCCCCGATCATATGGCGATTCGCTTACGGCATTGGGGGCTGTCGGTCACGCAAGTCGTGCTGTTGAGTTATCTCGGTGCGGCCTTGCTGGGCGGGATCGGACTGCTCGTCATGGCCGTGCCTCAGGAGCTTGCCCTGGGACTGAGCGGGCTGACGGTCGTCGGATTAGCCGGCGCGGCCGTGGCATTGACCCGTGTAAACGTGTCCGGGGGCGTCGTCTCCCTGAGCCCTGAGGTTACCCCGGCGCGTTCAACAGAAAGGACCGGCGCAGCATGATTCTGATTGTCGGGGCTGGGTTGGCGGGGTTGAGCGCGGCCTATCACCTGCGGGGCATGCCCTACAAGATTCTGGAGCGGGAGCGCGAGGTCGGCGGTCTGTGCCGTTCCTACATCAAGGACGGATTTACCTTCGATTATACCGGCCACCTCCTCCATTTCCGGCAGACGGCGATCAAGGCGTTGGTGGAACGCCTGCTTCCCGGCCGATTGCAGCGACATGCCCGAAAGTCCTACGTCTACTCGCATGACACCTATACGGAGTATCCGTTCCAGGTGAACACTCACGGCCTTCCGCCGGAGGTCGTACGCGAGTGTCTTTTGGGGTTCATTGCCACGTTGTCGGAGCCTTCTCAATCGCCGGTGGAGGGCCGGTCCTTCAAACAGTGGATCGTGGAGAGTCTGGGGGAGGGCATCGCGAAGCATTTCATGGTGCCGTTCAATGAAAAGCTTTGGCAGGTCTCTCTCGATGAACTCACCTCCGACTGGGTGTCATGGCTTGTGCCGAAGCCTGACGTGAAAGATGTCGTCAATGGTGCGCTGGGGATCAAAGACAAGGCCTTCGGGTACAACCCCTCGTTTCAATATCCGGTGAGCGGCGGCATCAGCGTCTTGCCCCAAGCCTTCCTGCCCTCGGTGGAGAATCTGTCTTACGATTCGGAATTGGTGGAGATCGAGACAGGGCGGCGGCGTGCGGTATTCCGAAGTGCGCAAGGAGAACGCACCGAGGAGTACGATCGGATCATCTCGACGATTCCGCTGCCGGACCTGATCCGCCGGTGTGTGGATCTTCCGGGCTCTGCGCAAGAGTTGGCACATTCGCTGCGGTGGGTATCGGTCTACAATGTGAACCTGGCTGTGGCGCGTGAGCAGATCTCCGACAAACATTGGATCTACTTCCCCGAACATCGGTATCCCTTCTATCGTGCCGGATTCCCCATGAACTTCTCTCCGGCGATGGGTCGGCCAGGCTGTAGTTCTCTGTATGTGGAGATTTCGCACCAGCCGACGGAACGGGAGCCGGATGCGTCGCTGATCGAACAGGTTCGCCGTGGATTGGAGCAGTCCGGTGTTCTGCGCCAGACGGATGAACTGGTCATGTCGGACGTGAAGGATCTGTACTATGCCTATGTCCTGTTCGACCGGTATCGGGGGCGGGCCGTCAAGGAGTTGCTGGGGGAATTGGAACGGCGGGGCATTTCGTCGATCGGGCGATATGGGTTATGGGAGCATACGTCGATGGAGGACGCCATCGCGCAGGGGCAGCAGGTCGCCGAGCGGTTACGGATGAGGAGCGCCGCCTGAACGGGAGCAGGGTATGGATGTCATCTGTCACGTCATCACCAAGCTGGAACTCGGAGGGGCGCAGGAAGTTGCGATGCGCGTAGTGTCCGGCCTGGATCGCCGGCGGTTCCGCCCCGTGCTGATCGCTGGGCCGGGCGGGTTGTTGACCGACGAAGCGCATGCACTGCAGGGCGTGGAGCTGCGGCTGGTTCCCTCTCTTGGCCGGGAGATCCATCCTTTGCAGGATCTGCGTGCGCTGTGGGAGCTTGTTGCGACGTTCCAACGGCTCCGGCCAAAGATTGTCCACACCCACAGTTCAAAAGCTGGTATCCTAGGACGCATCGCTGCCTGGTTGGCCGGAGTCCCCTGTATTCTGCATACGATACACGGGTACGGCGTGACGCCCGCCCAGCCGTTTTGGCTACAACGACTCTTGATCGGGCTTGAATGGATGGTTGGGCGCGTGACCACCCATTGGATCACGGTCTCGCAGGCCGATCGCCGCCAGGGCATCGAGTGGGAGCTGTTCACCGCCTCCAAGGTGTCGGTAGTCAGGCCAGGCATTGATCCGGAGGCGTTTTCCGCGCGGATCGAGGCGTCGGAGCGTGACCGTTTCCGGGCCTCGTTGGACGTGGGTCCAGAGGATCTGCTCGTGGGGACCGTCTCGTGCTTGAAACCGCAAAAATCGCCCGAAGATTATATCCGCGTGGTGGCGTTGGTGTGTCAACGTATGCCTGCGGCCAAATGCATCCTTGTCGGCGACGGCGAGTTACGGCCACGCATCGAAGCGATGATTCAGGCAGAGGGACTGCAGGGTCGGGTCATTCTGCTCGGTTGGCGCCGCGATGTCCCTGCCTTGTTGAAGGCGCTCGATGTCTTCGTGTTGACCTCTCATTGGGAGGGATTACCCTGCGCGATGTTGGAGGCGAGAGCCAGCCGTGTGCCGATCGTGGCGACCCGAGTGGGCGGCGCGGCCGAAGCGATTGTTGAGGGCATTCAGGGAACACTCTGCCCGCCAGGCGATGTCCGCGCCATCGCGGGACGGGTCTGTCAGATTCTGGAAGATGCACGGCTTCGCGCGGATCTCCGGAACGGGGACGAGGAGTTGCCGGAAGAGTTTACGATCCAGGAAACCGTCAAACAGCACCAGTCGCTGTATACGTATCTCCTGCACAGCCGGCGGCCTGCGGGCGATATGATGAAGTTGCAGCCCAATCGATTGTCATGAGTGGACCGAGGGAGACGATGAATATTCCGCTGCTTGATCTGAAAGCCCAGTACCAATCCATGCGTAGTGAGATCCTGGCTGCGATCGAGACGACCTGCGATGAGCAGGCCTTTATCCTGGGGGCGCGGGTGGCGGCACTCGAGGAGGCGGTGGCGGCGTATGTCGGCAGCACGCATGCGGTGGGCGTGGCATCCGGAAGCGATGCGTTGTTGCTGGCGTTGATGGCCTTGGGCGTCAAGGCCGGCGATGAGGTGATCACGGTCCCCTTTACCTTCTTTGCGACGGCCGGGGCGATTTCCCGGTTGGGTGCCAAGCCGGTGTTTATCGATATCCGTCCCGATGATTTCAACATGGACCCGCAGTTGCTGGAACGAGCCATCACCAAACGAACCAAGGCGATTATTCCGGTGCACCTCTTTGGTCAATGCGCAGACATGGGGGCGATCAACGCTATTGCGCGACGACACCAGATCGGTGTGATCGAAGATGCCTGTCAGGCCATTGGTGCTGCACAGAAGGGACGGCGAGCCGGAGTGTTGGGCGATGTGGCCTGTTTCAGCTTTTTCCCGTCGAAGAATCTGGGCGGGTTCGGCGACGCCGGAATGGTGACGACGAACGACAAGGCGCTGGCAGAATCGATCGCCATGCTGCGGGTCCATGGCAGCCGCGTCCGCTACGTGCACGAAGCGATCGGCATCAACAGTCGCTTGGATGCGCTGCAAGCGGCGGTGTTGCTGGTGAAATTGAAGCGGCTGGATCAATGGGCAGAGGGCCGGAGACGGAATGCCGCGCGCTATGTGCAATTGTTCACCCAAGCCCAATTGACCGATCGCGTCACGTTACCCGTGGTCGGGCAGGACAACTTTCACGTCTTCAATCAATTCACCCTGCGTGTGCAGAAACGCGATGAGTTGCGGAGTTATTTGAAGGATCAGGGGGTGGGCACAGAAGTGTACTATCCACTGCCGCTGCATCTGCAAAACTGCTATCGCGACCTTGGTTACCCAAAAGGTTCGTTCCCGCAATCGGAGCGCGCGGCTGAAGAGGTGCTCTCCCTTCCGATCTATGCGGAGCTGAGCGATGAGCAGCTGCAATATGTCGTGCAGATGATCGCCGCGTTTTATCGCAAACGATAGTGTCGCTGCGACGCCCTGAGCGAGGGATGGTGTCTCGCTCGATTCCACTCCCATCGCCTCAGTCCCCCATGGTTTCCTCACGCCTCACGGCAAGGGAGCTTTGTCCAACACAGCGGCGCGTTCCCACATCCGTCTCTTCGTGACGCCGCAGAGGCCCTGGCGTGCCGTTCATGCCCGATCGGTGCACACCGGCTTTCGCAGGCGACGGCCTTCCATGCAGCGGTCCCGCATGATTTTTCAAGAACACTTCAAGAACGCCCGAGAATAGACTATAGTAGGCCTGCACACTTGCAGACGACCTGTGACGAACTCTAGCCCCACACCGTCATCCTCACGTCCGTTGCGTATTGCGCTGATCGGCGCAGGCCGCCATGCGCAACATCATGCCCGCGCCATTGTGCGTTGCCCCGGTGTGCAGTTGGTCGCGGTGGCAGATCCATCCGACCCGGCTCAGGCCGCCATGCGCGAGATCGTGCCGGGCATCGGCTGTTTCCGCACGCCGGAAGAGTTGTTCGCCTCGGAGCGGCTGGATGTCGTTCATATCATCACGCCACCGGCGTCTCATGCTCCTCTTGCCCGCATGGCGATCAAGGCGGGCTGCCACATTTATGTCGAGAAACCCTTCACCGAATCGGTGGAAGATGCGCAGCGGGTTCTGGATGAGGCCAATGCCAAAGGCCTTCGCGTCTGCGCAGGCCACCAATTGCTCTACGAGCCTCCGACCCGGGTGCTGACCCAGTATCTCCCTTCCATCGGGCGGGTCGTGCAGGTCGAAAGCTACTTCTCGTTTCGGACCGTGCGTCATGCTCCGGGCGGCCGCAAAGTGCTTCGTGCCGATCATCAGTTGCTCGACATCCTGCCGCATCCGGTCTACCTGCTCCTTCACGTGTTGGAACGGGCGGGGAAAGGGCGTACGGAGCTGCTGTCGTTGGAAGTCAGCCAGGCCGGGACGGTGCATGCCCTGGTGCGCCGAGGCGGCGTGACCGGCACGTTGATCGTCACCTTGGAAGGGCGGCCAGTCGAGAGTTATCTTCGTGTGATCGGCCGGAACGGCTCGTTATTTGCCGACTACGTCCGGAGTACGACCCAGCGGGCCATTGGTCCTGGATCGTCCGGCATCGATAAATTATTTGCCCCCTACCGACAGGCCTGGCAGTTGTTGACCGGCACGACCTCGGCCATGGCGAGCCGCTTTCTGAAGCGCCAACGAAGTTACCCCGGCCTTGCCGAGCTCTTTACCGCCTTCTACGAGTCTGCCCGACAGGGCAGTCCCTCCCCCTTGTCTCCAGAAAGTCTGCTCGAGACTGTGCGCATTTGCGAGCGGGTGGCCAAGGCGCTCAAAGTGGCGGAGACTCACGCGCTGGCTGCAGCGGCCCCGAAGCCGGTCGAGAGTCGTGGTGTGTTGGTGACGGGAGGAACCGGATTCCTGGGGAAGGAGATCGTTCGGGCGTTATTGTCGCGCGGCCGTCCGGTTCGTGTGGTGGCGCGTCGCGAGCCGTCTCCATGGGAACGCATCCCCGGGACCGAATATGTAGTTGCGGATGTGGCGACAGGGGCGGGCGCGGACCTCTTTAAGGGAGTGGACACTGTGATCCATGCGGCGGCGGAAACCGCCGGTGGCTGGCCTGAACATCAGCGCAATTCGCTTGATGCGACGGAGCACATGATCCGTGGAGCGGCCGAGGCCGGCATTCAACATGTTGTGCATGTCAGCAGCCTGGCCGTGTTGGCCCAAGGCACGGGACAGCCGATTCCCGACCATCATCCGCTGGAGCCGAACAGCAAGGGGTCCGGACCCTACGTGTGGGGCAAGTTGGAATCCGAACGTCTGGCGGTCCAGCTTGGGAAGGAGTTGGGCGTCTCCGTGAAGGTGATTCGTCCTGGAGCCTTGGTCGACTATCGGGACTTTGAACCGCCTGGTCGGCTCGGCAAGCGACTGGGAAACATCTTTGTGGCGGTTGGGTCGCCCAGCGATCGCCTTGGCGTGGTGGATGTCGGGTTCGCCGGCCGATTCCTCGGCTGGATGACGGATGCGTGGGATCAGGTGACGAGCCCGCTCAATTTGCTCGACCCGGTGTCACCGACCAAGCAGGAACTTCTAAATCGTCTCCGGCGAGCCAACCCGGATCTGTCGGTGTTCTGGTTGCCCAGGGCTGTCCTCGTGCCGCTGTCGTGGCTGGCGACGCTGGCGCAAAAAGTCCTACGCCCGGGGAAGCCGGCCATCGATGTGGCGAAGGTGTTCAGTGTCCTCCCATACGACACTTCCGGTATGGCCAAGCTTGCTCCCCTCGTCGACTCGAACAGCCCTCAACAATAGACGGGAAGCCGTCTGACAGCCCTGCTTCCCAGTGGCCGTCTTGTGTCGTGATGCGCGTTCGCTCGCATGGACGGATGAGTGCTAACTCATTGAAACGGCAGCAGATCCTCTGGCCGGTGAAAAAGATTGCCCTCCGGGGTTGATTTGACGCGTCAGAGGGGGTAAGTCTTACTGGTATTCTGCGGGTCAGACAGTGTCCTCAACAGTAAGCTCCTCACGATCCACGAGTTCATCATCATGAGTATGCGATTGAATGCCCGAACACTTGCCATCGGTCTGGCTGTCCTGGGCTTCTTCTCTGGTTGCGCGGAGGATCACCGCTGGCGTTCGGCCATGACCGACGGCAGCCACGCGATGCGCTCCGGGGACTACACACATGCGGAAGAGTTGTTTGTCTCGGCCCGTAAAGAGGCCGAAGTGTTGGACCCGCAAGGAAAACGCCTGGCTGAAACCCTGAGCCAATTAGGCGAGGTGAACCGTGAGCTGGGCCGCTATCCTCGCGCTGAAGCGCTGTTTCAGGAGGCGTTGGCGATCCGGGAACGGGTCTATGGCCCTGCCCATGCGGAGACGGCGGCGAGTTTGACCGATCTGGGCGAGCTCTATCGGCTCCAGGGGCTGTACACGCAGGCGGAGGCGCTCCATCAACGTGCCCGGGAAATTCGAGAGAAGGTGTTCGGGATCGATCATAGTAAGACGGCGGAGAGTCTCAACAATATTGCCGTGGTCTATCAAGACCAACATCGCTTCGCCGATGCGGAGCCGGTGTTGCAGCGTGCGCTGGAGATTCTCGAACGGCAGTTGGGGCCGGAACACAGTCTCACGGCGATCACGAGAGATAATTTGGCGAAACTCTACCAGGCGCAGGGGCAGCATCCCCGGGCGATGCCCTTGTACCAGCGCACGCTGACCATCCATGAAAAGGCGTTCGGACCGAATCATCCGATTGTAGCCAGGAATCTCGAGAATTTGGCGGACACCTATCGGGCGCAAAATCAGTATCCCCAGGCTGAGGTGCTGTATCAGCGTGCCGTCAGTATTTTTCGGAAATCGATCGGGACTGAACATGTCGATACGGCGGACGCCATGAGCCGGCTTGGACAGTTGTATGAGCTGCAAGGGCTCTATTCCCAAGCCGAGCCGTTGTTTCAGCAGGCCATCGCCATACGTGAGAAGCAGCAGGGAGCCGATCACCCTCAGGTGGCCGGGGAACTGAAAAATCTCGCGTCGCTCTATCAATCACAAAGCAGACTGGACCAATCGGAAGACCTATACAAGCAGGCGATGGGCATCTACGAACAATCAGTGGGGTATGATCGGGATGCCTATGTAAAGACCTTGAAGAGTTATGCCTCGCTCCTGAGGCGCAGGCAGCGGTCCGGCGAGGCCGAGCGCCTGGAAGAGCGGGCCAAGGGCATCTTGAGGCGCCTCTCGCAGGAAAACCAAAATCAGGGGAAAACCGCTTCGGAAGCCCCACTGGCTCCGGTTGTCCCTGTTCCCTAGTTCTCCTCCTGCCCCTTGATCCATCGATCCATTGCGCCGAACATCCTGCTCAGCCAGCACGTCTCCGTCACACCTGCCGTCGGACATTTTGAACCGGTGACCGTTCGATCCCCACAGAAGTACCTATTGAGAGGCATCGTCGAATCTCCTACACTGGGGCTGCCGGGCCACTTGATTCCACGTAGCAGGCCGGGGGAACACTCGATGGTCGGGCCATACAGCGCACGTCACTCTTGTTCGGTGTCGATCAGGCAGCAATCCGCATCCTGCTGGAGGGGACATTCATGAAGAGACTGTTGATCGTGATAATGGCCATGGCGTTGCTCTCCGGCGTAGCCTGTGCCGGAAAACGCCCGAAGAAGCAGTTTCAGCTGCTCGCCGGAGAGTTTGTCTCACCGGTGCACATCACCAAACCGGTGGATCAGCAGAGTGCCGTGATCGGTCTGACCATCAAGAGTCCCGCCTGGGTGCCGAATACGGAAGATCGACTCTATCTGGTGAAGATCGAGAAGGATCGTGATCTGTTTCAGGGGACGAAGTTGATTCCGACGAGCATTGTGGCGCCGCCGCCCGGCAGCGGCGGTGGCGGGACGGTTTATGTGCAGAATGTCCCACCTGGGCGATACGCGGCCGTGGCCTTCAGCACCTCGGAGAAAGGGTTCGGCAAGGTGCGGGAAGTGACCCTGTTCCTTCTGCCGAAGCCGGTTGTGGCCCAAAGCGACACGACCGTCGCGCCCGGGTCTATCGCGTTCATGGGGGAGTATGAAGTGGGGGCCTCGACGATGGTGCTGCAGGAGAAGGCCGCCGACGAGGTACAGGAGCATTACTTCGAGGCATTTTGGGGAAAACCGCTCGCCCAGGTCGTCGCCGATCTTCAGGTCCTGGGGACACCGGCCTACTTCGCCGTCCATACGGTCGGCGTCAAGCGAGGAAGTCGAGATGTCGACGCCGAAGCCCGCTTTCTCGCCACTGCCAAGCGCGATCTTGAACCATCCTGGGCGCCTGTGATCGATCGCCGTCCGTCCCCTCGATAGGGGGAAGGTCAGCTGTGCCTGTTAACATAAGGTTTACCTTCTCCGGACGTGGGTGTGATGTCCGTCTTGTAGGCTGGTCTTGACACGGTCACTGCCAGCACAGGAGGGAGATCATGCGACTCGTACACCGAGGTATTCAGATCTATCGGTCTCGTCCCCGCCGTCAAGATGTCCTGTCGCTTCGAACTTCGCCCATGCTCGCCACGAGTCCATGCCGGGAGTGTTGGAAAGAGATTCCCATCGTGCCGTCGCGCCGGCGATCGCAAGCCACGCTCTGCCCGACGTGTATCGCCGAACGCATCGAGCGCCTTGCTGCCGACGCGTTGTGACCGACGGTGACAACTAGTCGGTGTCGACGGGACTCCGTTCGCCCTCCCGCCGTACACCCCTGCCCTCTGTTCGATCTCTGTATTCGAGCCCATTGTGTGCCGTCTTCTCTGCTTCTCCGGTCGTCCGATGGATGGGAGGTGTGATGAATCGGCGACGCCCATGTCTCTTCGTGTGCTCGCGTATCCTGCCCGGTGTGCAGCATCTCTGTAACATAAAGGAGGATATCACAGAAGGCTGGGTCGGACTGCACGCCCGGCACCATCGGCCCTGTGGTCGAACGAATGGGAAGGCTGTCCCGCTCCGGCTCAGAAGAGGGGAACAGCCCGGGAGAGAGGTGCGGAGAGGTGGACGCAGCTCAACTCCCAATACCCATCGACGTTCTCGAATAAACCGGTACGGGGGGACGGAAGGTCATTTATCTTCTGCTCACCATCAGAATGCGATCTTCACATTCCGTCTTACACGGAATACACAACGTGGCATCCGGTTGTGCGCGAAGGCGAGGTAAGGGGATATCGGTGCGACAGAGGTGGCACACACCGTAGGAGGTATCGTCCAGACGAAGGAGCGCGCGCTCGACCTGCTGAAGTTTGAGATGGGCGCGTTGTGCCATGAGATCGTCGAATAAGACGTCCCGCTCGGAGGCGGCCACGTCCAGTACGTCGGCTGCGGGTTCGCACGTGGTCTGATCGGGGCGTCTGGCGCTCGTCTGAAGCAACAGCCTGTCGCGCTCGTGTAATAATTGCCGGCGGATGGATCGAAAGGCCTGGCGACGGGAGCGCAAGCGACCTGTTCCTGTTCTCTCCATGACAACCTCCTCAATAGGCTACGTGGGAGTAGTGTCGAGGAGCGTACACCGGGGAAGCGACAGGGACATAAGTGAGAGGTTAAGACGGCGTTAATACGACGTGTTGGGGGTAAACCGGAACGGCGGGGCCGGCTGCTCTACGTGACCAGTGTGGTCATCAAGCCCTGTTGGGCCGAGCGCGGGGATCGGCGTCCCGGCGACTGTCGCTGGTAGGTGCCGTCTCGATGGAGGATCCAGGCGTGCGTATTGTCTTCGAGGAAGGGGCGGAGGCCCTCGTCGATCACCCGTTGCCGTAGAATCTTATCCAACACGGGAAACGCAACTTCGATCCGTCGAAAGAAATTGCGATCCATCCAGTCGGCGCTGGAAAGAAAGACCCGGTCGTCGCCGTCGTTCAAAAAGTAAAAGATTCGGCTGTGCTCAAGAAACCGGCCGATGATCGAACGCACGCGGATATGTTCCGACAAGCCGGGGATGCCGGGCCGTAAGGCGCAGGGGCCACGGACGATCAGATCGACTTTCACGCCGGCTTGGGAGGCTTTGTACAATGCGCGAATGATCTGCGGTTCCAGGAGCGCATTCATCTTCGCGATGATGTGGGCCGGTTTGCCCTGTTTTGCACGGTCGGTTTCACGTCCGATCCATTTCAGAAGCGTGGCATGCAACGTAAACGGCGATTGCAGCAAATGTTTGAGGCGACCCGGCTGCCCAAGAGAGGTGAGTTGTTGAAAGACCGTCCGGACATCCCGTCCGATTGCCGCATCGCAGGTGAGCAGGCCGAAATCCGTATAGAGTTTCGCGTTGCGGGCATGGTAGTTGCCGGTTCCGAGGTGGGTGTAACTGCGCAGGAGCCGGCCCTCTCGCCGGAGCACCAGACTCATCTTCGCATGGGTCTTGAGTCCGACGACTCCATACACGACATGGGCGCCGGCCTCTTCCAAGTCATGCGCCAGTTCGATATTGGCTTCTTCGTCGAATCGAGCCCGTAGCTCGATGACGACGGTGACTTCTTTTCCGCCGCGTGCCGCATCCACCAATGATTGCACGATGGCTGAATCGGCGCCGGTCCGATACAACGTTTGTTTGATGGTCAACACGTGGGGATCTGTCGCGGCCTGGCGGAGAAATTCCGTCACTGGAGTGAACGACTGATAGGGATGATGCAGTAGGATGTCCCCCTGCCTGATGGCGTCGAACCAGTCCTCGCTGGGCACCGGCGTCGTCGGCACGCTGGGTGTGAAGGGGGTGAACTTCAAATCCGGTCGGTCGATGAGGTCCGGCACGGCCATCAGCCGGTGTAAGTTCACCGGCCCGTGGCATTGGTAGATGTCGCGCGCGTCGAGATGAAACTGTTCCCGCAGAAAATAGACCAGATCGGGAGGGCAGTTGTCCGCCACTTCCAGCCGCACCTCGTCGCCAAAGCGGCGATCGGGCAACTGCCCCTCCAGCGCACGCCGAAGATCATCGACATCTTCCTCGTCGACGAAGAGATTGCTGTTTCTCGTCACCCGAAACTGGTAACAACCCGTGACTTGCATGCCGGGAAAGAGCTGATGGACGAAGGCGTGGATGACCGACGACAGGAATGCAAAATCGTGCGGCCAGGCGGCGTTGCGCACCGGCAGGTGAATCACGCGCGGGAGTGAGCGCGGGACCTGGACGATCGCGGTCCCGTTGGGCCGGCCGAAGGCATCCGTGCCTTCGAGTGTGACCAGAAAATTCAGACTCTTGTTGAGGAGTTTCGGAAACGGATGCGCAGGATCGAGGGCGACCGGGCTCAGGAGCGGCAGCAACTCCCGCGAAAAGAAGCGGCGCATCCAGCGAATGTGCGCCGGCATCCAGTCGGCCCGCTTCAAAAACCGGATACGTTCTTCGGCGAGCTTCGGAATCAGCGAGTGATTCAGGACATGATATTGCTCGTGCACCAATTGGTGAGTGAGCACAGCAATGCGGCTCAGGAGTTCGGACGGCGTGAGGCCGTCGGCGCCTCGCTGCTCGGCCCCGTGCGTCACCTGCTCCTTGAGACCGGCGACGCGCACTTCGAAAAATTCATCCAGATTGGAACTGACGATGCAGAGGTATTTCAACCGCTCCAGCAGAGGAACTTTCGGATCTTTCGCGAGATCGAGGACCCGGCGGTTAAATTCCAGGAGGCTCAACTCGCGATTGATGAACCATTCGGGACGGGACAGATCATTGGTCATGGGCCGGCTGCCGTCTGGTGAAGCGGGCGGGGCCGGTACCTGTGAGTCTGAAGCGTTGCGTCGCGGTGCCATCATAGGTGGGAGCGCAGTCTACACCAGTCGGGCGAGTCGGTAGCTCAAGAATCGGTTAACTCTTTCCGGTCATCCGTGGACTGTGTTGCCGGTATGTCCGGTCACCGGGCACATCCGATACGAGCGGTGGAGACCACGAAGTTATCCCAGTAGCGTTGTTGAACCTGGCTGAACGGAACCGAAGTCCAATACTGTTCCAGGTATACGGCGTTGATGCCATAGTCACTGTAGGTGCCGATCCAATTCAGGCCGGTTCGCTGCGCTTCGAGGTGATCGTCGATCCAATATTCAAACAGGCCGTCGCCGGCGTCGCCTTGGTTCAGTTGCATATGGACTTCGATGCAATACCATCCGCCGATACGGGACGGATTGAATAACGGCGTTTCGCCTCCGGCGGCCCCGAGCCACCGCAAGCGGGGAAAATCGTTGTAGGTGGTGGTACGCAGAGCGCCGAATTCATCGGTGCCGGATGCGGGATCGAGGTACAGCCGCTCAGGATCGGAGCTGGGCAGGCTGCCGCTCCATAGATGGCCGATGGCCGCCTGCGCGAACCGGTCGCTCGACAGGATCGTCGCTCGTGTGAGTTTGTCGGCCCCGCCGCCGGTCCAACCCGGTTGCAAGCGCAGATCGAACCGCCAATAGATGTCGCGATATACGGCAGTCCCGGCATCCACCGGTTTCATGTACGCGCTCGGCGTCTTGCCGAAGGCCAGGTGGAGCGAGCCTCCGTGTGGATCGCCGGGCAGGTATTCTGCCCGCATGCCGGTTGAGGACCCGACGCCCGCTCCGGCCTCACGAACGAACCGGCCGTGCCGGATGTCGTATTCGAAATAGCTGCTGAGCCGATCGACTTCAAAGTCGTCGCACCAGATCCACTGGGGATGGCGGCTCTGCCAGTCGGTACAGAGGCTCTGGTGCGGTGCGGGGGGCGCTGCGGAGGCGTGTGCACCGAGGAGGCAGGCGGCGGCGAAAATCGCCGCCGCGAAACCCCATCGAGGCAAGATCGCCATGGTTAATTGGTCACCGCACCTTCGGAGGCGGAAGAAACGTGGCGGGCATACTTGCCCATCACGCCGGACAGGTAGCGGGGTGCCGGGTGTTTGACCTTCTTCAGGCGTGAGGCGAGTTCCTTCTGCGTCACATTGACATCCAGCCGCCGCTTGGCAATGTCGAACGTGATGATATCACCGGTTTTCACGGCTCCGATCGGACCGCCCTTGATGGCTTCCGGGGCCACGTGCCCGGCCATGAGGCCGTGAGTAGCTCCTGAGAAGCGTCCATCGGTGAGCAGCGCGACGGAATCACCGAGTCCGGCGCCGACGATTGCGGCAGTGACACCCAACATCTCCCTCATACCGGGACCGCCGGACGGTCCTTCGTAACGAATCACGACGACATCGCCGGCCTTGATCTTTCCCGCCTGCACGGCCTTGAAGGCATCTTCTTCGCGCTCGTACACCTTGGCCGGTCCGCTGAAATGCATGATGGAGTGTCCGGCCACTTTCACCACGCATCCATCCGGAGCCAGGTTGCCCTTCAGAATCACCAGCCCACCGGTCAGCTTGATCGGCTGTGTGAGCGGCCGCAAGACCTGCTGGTTCGGCTGCTCTGTGGCAGACTTGGCCTCTTCGCCGATCGTCCGTCCGCTGACGGTGATCTGGTCCGGGTGCAAGATCTTGGCATCGACCAACCGTTTGGCCACCAGGGTGGTGCCTCCGGCCGCATAGAGATCCGCAGCCGTGAAGCGACCGCCTGGCTTCAGGTCTGCCAACAGCGGCACCTTCCGATTGATCTTGTCGAAATCGTCGATGGTGAGGCGCACGCCCATTTCGCGCGCCACAGCCAGCAGGTGTAGCACCGCATTCGTCGACCCGCCGGTCGTCGCCACCGCGGCGATGGCATTCTCGATAGACCGACGCGTGATGATCTGTTTGGGGCGGATGTCTTTCTTGAGCAGGTCCATGACCAGCTTGCCGCATTCGAACGCCACGTCATCCTTGCGTTGGTCCATGGCCGGCACGCCGTTGCGGCCCATCGGCGAGATCCCGAGGAACTCAAACGCAATGGCCATGGTATTGGCAGTGAATTGTCCGCCGCAGGCGCCGGGCCCAGGGCAGGCATGGTCCTCCAAGTCTTTCAATTCGGCATTCGACATTTTGCCGGACGCATGTTTGCCGACTGCCTCAAAGACATCTTGAATGGTCACGTCGTGTCCCTGGAACTGTCCCGGCATGATGGAGCCGCCGTAGAGCATGAGCGAGGGTACGTTCAATCGACAGAGTGCCATGACGGTGCCGGGAATAGTCTTGTCGCATCCCGAGAGGGCCACGACGCCGTCGAACAAATGTCCACGCGCGACGAGCTCGATGGAATCGGCGATGACCTCGCGGCTGATGAGCGACGCCTTCATGCCCTCGGTGCCCATGGAAATACCGTCGGAGACCGCGATGGTGTTGTATTCGATCGGGGTGCCGCCTGCCGCGCGGATGCCGGCCTTGACCCGCTCCGATAACCGGCGCAGATGAAAGTTGCAGGGCATCACTTCAATCCAGGTGTTGGCGACGCCGATCAGCGGGCGTTCGAGGTCTGCATCGGTAAAGCCGACGGCTTTCAGCATGGCGCGGGCCGGCGCGCGGCCCGGTCCGTCGAGCAGATTGTGGCTTTTGTGTCGAGGGTCGGTCGTCATGGAAACTCCTTCAGTTACGGGATCGGAAAACTGCCGTTCAGTAGCGTACGTGTGCAGATGGATCGCAAACTTTCGCATAGATGGGCGTGGAGGGTCAATCTGCCGTGCGTGCGTACAGCCCGGATATGCAAGGGGCGTGAAGAGAAGAGAATGCGGGGGAGGGAATGAACCCAGATGGAGCGGCAGGGCGGCGCTGAAGGGCGCAACCCTGCCGCTCGCGCGCTAGTGTTTCTCTTTCTTGCTCTTCTTTTCGTGTTTCTCGTGTTTGTCTTCTTTGTCGATGACGGCGCCGGTGGCGGCATCGATATGCACTTCCGTCATCCTCCCGTCGGCTCCGAGCACTTCGACTTCCCAGACGGCCTTGTCGTGCTTCTTCTCAAGCTCAGCTTCGACTGCCGTGCCCGGGGCTGCGTCCAGGGCGGTCTTGATCGCCTGGTCAATGGTGACCTTGGCATCCTTCACCAAGTCGGCGACATCGCACTTCTCGTCCTTGCCCTTGTGGCCCTTGTCGCTCCAAGCGGGAGTCGTCGCGAGACACAGGGCCGCAATCATCAGTGCGGGGACTGCCACGTGCTTGTTCATGTGTGACCTCCGATTCGTTTCGATCACGGTTATTGGGGCTTTGCCTCACCATGCGGGTTGGATCCGTGGGGATTGCCGCCATGGGGATTCTTGCCGTGCGGGGCGCCCTGTCCCATGCCCTTGTGCTGCTGCATCATCTTGTCATGCTCGGCCTGCTCCTTCGCGCGTTGTTCCGGAGTCAGCAGCGCAAGAGCATCCCGCCTGGTCTTCACCGACAGCACCCGAAGTCCGATTTGCACGTCCGCGCTCTGTTTCAGTTTGGCTTCAATGGCGCCGATATCCGATTTCTCATCGTCCGTCAGGGCCTTCACTTCCCGTTCGGCCACTTGGATGTCGGCTTCCATCTTGATCCGGCTCTTATCGAGGTTGAGCTGCAGATCCTTGAGTTTGGTGACCTGGTCGGCACTCAGCCCGATGTCTTTTTCGTGTTTCAGGAGGTGCCGGATCAGGTGGCCGGCGCCGCCATGCATCATCATTTCCATCATCGCCTTGCCCATGCCGTGGCGATCTTTTTCGTACCCGCCGCCATGCCCGCCATATCCGCCTTCGGGATTCGCCCAGGCAGGAGAGATCGTCAGCGCGCAGGCGATGGCCGAAGCGGTGGCAAATGTGAACAGTTTCGTCGTCATTCGTTCCTCCTTGAGTTGAGAGCGATTAATGGTCGGTCAACCTGCGTAACAGCCCTTGGTCCCCGGTGAGGGCATTCACCATAAACTGAACGGCCAGCGCGGCGAGCAACAGGCCCATCAGTCGTGCGATGATTTTCTCAGCGATGGGGTTGAGCCACTTGGCGCTGCGTGCGCCGATCGCTAATATACTGTAACTCGCCAATCCGATCAGTACAAGGCATCCTAATAATACGGCGCGCAGCATCCAGGTGGTGGCCTGTGTTTCCAGCAGAATCACCGTCGAGATGGCGGCCGGTCCTGCCAACATGGGGATGGCCAGCGGCGTGATGGCAATGTCGTCTTTGCTGGTACCGGCGGCGGTTTCCGCGGCCGTCTCCTGCACGGTGGAGCGTTGCGCGCGCAGCATGTCCAGCGCAACCAGCAAGAGGATGAGGCCGCCGGCGATTTGCACGGCGGGTAAGGTAATGCCCAACAGCCTGAGCACGGCTTGGCCGAACAGGGCGAATCCGCTCAGGAGTCCGACCGTCACGAGACAGGCGACACGCGCGGTTCGGAGCCGCTGGGCCACGGAATCCCGCGGGGTCATGGCGAGGAAGGCCGGGACCACGGCGATGGGATCGACAATTACGAAGAGCGAACTGAACGCGAGCAGCGCGTATTCGACCAACGTCATGGACGGCCGGCCTCCGTGAGGGCTGCTTAGGATGAACTGCGTCTGGATGCGGTGAGGATCTCGGCCCGCGGATCGCTGTGGCGACCACGGCTGAGTTGTTCGTAGAGCGCGCGCTCCTCGTCGGAGACGGTGGTGGGCATGACAATTTTCAGCTTCAGGAACAGATCGCCCTGCTCGCCGGTAGCAGTGGGGAGCCCCTTACCTTTCAAACGCAGCTTGCTGTCGGCTTTGCTGCCGGGAGGAATCTTGACCTTCACCGGTTCCGTCAGCGTCGGAGCCATGACTTCGGCGCCGAGGGCTGCTTCCCAAGGCCAGACCGGGAGCGTGACCTGAATGTCCGAGCCCTTCTGCCTGAAGACGCCGTTGGCTTGAAGATGGACGCGCAGGTACAGATCACCAGGTCTGCCTCCGTTGATTCCCGGCTGCCCCTTGCCCGCGATGCGCACGCGGGTGTCGTGTTCCACGCCGGCCGGAATGCGCACTTCGATGGTCCGCTTTTCCGTCTGTGTGCCGGATCCTCCGCAGACGACGCAGGGGCGTCCTCGCACGATGGCGCTCCCGCCGCAGGCCTTGCACGCGACCCGCTCCGTCAGGTCGATCCGTCGCGTGACGCCGGTGAGGACATCGCGGATGCCGAGGTGCACGTCGGTTTCCAGGTCCTCTCCATCGACGGCAAACCCCGCGGTACCTGCTCCACCTCCACGACCACGGCCGCCGAAAAACGTCTCGAAAATATCCCCGAAGTCGCCGCTGAATCCGCCGGCCTGACCGCCGCGCCCCGCTTGGTTCCCTGCTTGCTGGCGGGCTCTTTCATACGCCTCGGCCTGTTCCCAGTTCTGCCCGTACTGATCGTATTTTTTCCGTTTGTCGGGATCGGACAATACCTCATGCGCTTCGTTGAGTTCCTTGAACTTCTTCTCCATCTCCGTCTTCTTGGCGCCGGTGTGGAGATCGGGATGGATCTCACGCGCTCGACGACGAAAGGCCTTCTTGATGTCGTCGGCGGAGGCGTCGCGCGGGATGCCCAGGGTTTCGTAGTAGCCGCGTGGTGCTGTCGCCATTAGGGGTCGGTTCCTATTCAGATGCTTTGTGGGAGAGAGGCAAAGAATGCAATCCTTTCCGGAGCTTACGGGGTCTCCAGGCGCATTGCAAGCAAACCGGCGGTTTTTCTCAGCCTCTTCAGGTCGTTACTTACGAGATAAGTAAGACGGAGCCGCAGTCAAGGGGACGAGTGGGCGAGTCGGTCGAACCGTCGGTTGTGGATAAACAGATGGAGCCGCGTGGGAGGGAACCAGAGGCGCACGCTCATGCCTTCGTCGGGCGTCATACCCCGGTCGGCGCGCACCACCAGCGTGAGATGATCCATCCGGCAGTGGAGGAGCAGATCGGCGCCAAGATCTTCCACAAGTTCCACCTGCGCCTCAATCGGTATTGCCTGAGGGATGTCCTGAAGGAGAATGTCTTCCGGACGGATTCCGACGGTGATGGACGATGTGGATGGTGGAAGGTGACGCACGAGATCGCCCGGGAGCGGGAGGACCAAACCGCGGCTGCGGAAGGTTGCCTGCTCGCCTTCCGACGTCAGAGTCCCTTCCCAGAGGTTCATCGGCGGGGTGCCGATGAAGGAGGCGACGAAGGGATCGGCCGGCGCGTTGTAGGTCTGCTGGGGATCATCTGCCTGATGGATGCGGCCTCCTTCGATGACGACGATCCGGTCGCCCAGCGTCATCGCTTCGACCTGGTCGTGGGTGACATAGATCATGGTGGCGCGGAGGCGTTGCTGTAATTTCTTCAATTCGATCCGTGTCGACGTGCGCAGTTGCGCATCCAGATTCGAGAGCGGCTCATCAAACAGGAACAACTTCGGTTTCCGCACGATGGCCCGGCCCATGGCGACGCGCTGCCGCTGGCCGCCGGAGAGAGCCTTGGGTTTGCGGTCCAGGAGTGTCTGGATGTCGAGCAACTGGGCGGCCTCGGCGATACGGGTTTCGATCGTGTCGCGCGGGACGCGGCGCATCTTCAGTGCAAAGGCGAGGTTCTCACGAACGGAGAGGTGCGGGTAGAGCGCGTACTGCTGAAACACCATGGCAATGTCGCGTTCGGCCGGCGGCAGGTGATCCACCGGCTTGCCGTCGATGAACACCTCGCCTGTGGTCTGGATGTCGAGTCCGGCGATAATGCGGAGGAGTGTGGATTTGCCGCAACCGGATGGACCAAGCAGAATAGTAAAGCTCCCGTCGGGAACCCGCAGCGACACGTCGCGCAACACGTGCTGGTCGCGAAACGATTTGGAAATGGCACGCAGTTCGAGTTCAGCCACAACAACTCCTTGCACAATCACAGTGCTCGCGAACAGAGTTCACAGAATGTTCAAGAAGGCCATCCCCATCATCCGTCGCTCGTCGTCATCTGAAGCATAGGATGTTCAAAAAGGTCGCCCAGCGAGACCGCAGGCGAAGAACACGCCGCAGGCGCACCCTCTGGGGCACGTTGAGGATGTGTTCAAGCCGAGGACAAAGCTGGAGGCCTCTTTCAACATCCTGTCATCCCTTCACGGCACCGGCGGAAAGTCCGCTCACAATCCATCGCTGACACAATAGTGCTACCGCAATCAAGGGCAGTGTAGCGACGACCGACGCCGCGGCCAGTTCTCCCCAGGGCATGGTGAATTCTCCTTGGAAGAGTGCGATGCCCACGGGCAGGGTCTGTTGCTCCGGTTGGGTGAGAATGAGCAGCGCGAAGAAGAATTCGTTCCAGGCGTAGATCAAAATAAGAATCGCTGCGGTGAAGATTCCCGGCGTGGCCAGCGGCAGCGTGATCCGGAACAGGGTGCCCCACGGGCCACAGCCGTCGACGCGTGCGGCATCTTCCAGCTCGGGCGGCAGTTCTTTGAAGAAGCTGGCAAGGATCCAGATCGCCAACGGCAACGTCAGCGCGACGTAGGGCAACACGACCCCCCAGCGGTGGTTGAGTCCGCCCAGACTGTCGAGCAGCCGCCAGATCGGGCCGGCAATCGCCATTTGAGGGAACATCGACACGCAGAGCAACACCGCGAGCACGCCACGCTTACCCGGGATGGTCAGGCGCGCCAGTGCATAGGCGGCAGGGATGGCGAGCAACAGGGCGAGCAGCGTGGTGGATCCGGCGACGACGACGCTGTTCAGGACATAGTCGAACAGGTGATGCTCGAACAGGGCGTTGCGATAGAATGCGAGGTTGCCCGACGGCCACCAGGTGGGCGGGATCGCTTCGATCTCGGTTTGAGACTTGAATGACGTCAGCACGAACCACAGGAACGGCAGCAGACTCAGTCCCACCGTCGCGAGGATGCCCAGTGCGAGGAGCAGACGTCGATTCATGTTCGCTTCCTCTCCAAGAGGCTCGATCCGATGGCGCGGAGGTAGATGAACGACAGGGCCAGAATCATCAGAAAGACGGTCACCGACACGGCCGAGCCGTACCCGATCCGGCCTTCCGTGAACAGGGTTTGATAGCCGTAGAACTGCAGGACTTGGGTGGCGTCGCCCGGGCCGCCTTGCGTCATCACAAAGACCAGGTCGAAGACGCGAAAGGCGTCCATCGTCCGAAACAGCAGCGCGAGCAGCAGGGCCGGCTTGAGCAGCGGCAGCGTGATGTGCCGGAACCGTTGCCAGGCGTGGGCGCCGTCTACTCTCGCGGCATCGTACAGATCGTCGGGAATGAGCTGGAGTCCGGCCAGGATCAGCAGGGCGGCGAACGACGAAGTTTTCCACACATCGGCAAGGACGACGATGCCGAACGCGAGGCTCGGATAGGCCAGCCAGGGAATATAGGCCGTGATCCGATCGCCGAACAGCAACAGATTGGCAAAGCCGTATTGGTCGTTGAAGATATAGCGCCAGAGTTGCGACGCGACGACCGTAGGAATAGCCCAAGGAATCAGAATCGCGGCCCGAACGAGCCCACGCCCGCGAAATTGTTCGTGAATCACCAGTGCAATCATCAGCCCGCAAACCAGTTCCAACACTGTCGAAAGCAGGACGAAGCCCAGGGTAACCAGCAAGGCCTGCCGCGCCACCGGGTCGCCCATCAACCCGAGATAGTTCTCCGGGCCAACGAACGGACTGCCGAGCTGCGGCAGGCCGACGAAGATTTGGTGCAGGCTGAGCCAGAACGAGTCGACGACGGGATAGAGCGCGAAGGTCACCGTGAGCAGCACGGCCGGGGCCACCATCGACCAGGCGGCAAGATTTTCGCGATGTCGCAGGAGCGAGGCGGCGCGGTTCATGGGATAGGCTCCGTCAGGGACAACAACCGGTCGATCTGCGCATCGGTCACTGCGGCCTCCTGTCGGAGATCCAGATCGTCTACGGCCAAGGCGCGGCTGAAATAGCGCTGCAGCAGATGCGACAACGCGGGATAAACCGGAGACCGCGGGCGCGGCGTGGCGGCCTGCAGAACAGTCAGGTGGTGTCGGAGTTGCGGGGCGGCCGCCAGCAGGTCGGGATCAGAAAACAGCGCCGTTCTCGACGGGGCGATACCGGCCTTCTGTGTGAATTTCTTTTGTATGGCCTCGCTGGAGAGGAACTCGATGAGTGCCAAGGCCTCGTCAGGATGCTGTGAGTAGGCGCTGATGCCGTACAGCCAGCCGCCGAGCGCTGCGGTCGTGCGTCCCGGAGTGAATCCGGGAAGGGGCATCACGGCGACCTGTCCGGCGACGGTGGAGCGGGTCTGGTTGTTGGCGAGTTCCCAGGCATAGGGCCAGTTTCGATGAAAGATCGCCTGTCCTTGGAGAAACAGGGTGAGCGATTCAGGTTCCTGATACGTCAGTGCGGCGCGTGAGGCGAGCCCGCCGATCACCCGGTCACGTACGAACTGCATGGCGGCCAATGCTTCCGGCCTCGCCAAAGTGGAACGTGTTCCGTCCGCGTTCAGCAAGGTTCCACCGTGGCCGTCGATGAACTCCAGCATGTTACAGACGAGGCCTTCATACTGTTTGAATTGTGCCGTGTAGCCGCGCAGCGTCGGATGGCGCAGGTGTTCCCCCGCAACGATGGTGTCAGCCTGCCGGGCCAGTTCGTGCCAGGTCGTGGGTGGAGCGAAGCCATACTTGGCCAGCAAGTCCGAGCGATAGTAGAGCAGTCCGGCATCGATGCGACTCGGGACGCCGTAAAGATGGTCGGCGTATCGGCCGACTTCGATAGTGGCGGGGAGAAACTCCTCGCGCATGGCCGGAGAAAATCGCTCATCGAGCCGACGGGCCCAACCGGCTTCGGCAAACTCCGGTACCCAGATCACATCCATGAAAAAAATATCGACCGTGGCGTCGCGATTTTTCAGCTTTTGCGTCAGGAGATCGTGATAGGCGGTGGAGCTGTGCGGGGCCAGTTCGCGCACGACCGAAATCTCAGGATGGGCCTTGGTGAACTCGGCGAGGACTTCGTCCCAGACGCGAGGGTGATCGGGCTTCCAGGACACGAAGCGGAGAGTGACGGGCGCGGGCTCCGTAACGACCTGCAATGCGTGCGAGAACCCGGGGTGAGCGTTTGTCGCACCGAAACCAATCATGACGATGATCAGCAGTGCAAGCGGGTGAGGCAGCGAACCGGGAAACCAGTATGCGGACCGCTGGATGCGTTGAGGTGAGGTGATCTGTCGCATCACCCTCCCAGGTTATACACAGTCCTCGGAGTGGATGCAAAAGTGCAGCGTTTATGCGAGTACCGTCCACCGGTTCACCTGCTTGGATGCACTTGGGAGGGTGTCCGGGCGCCATCCACTTGACACTTTGATCCTGGCACTGTCGCTGGGAACACGACAGTCGGATCAGACGATCTTCACGGATGTATGGCTCTGGCCGAAATACTGATTGGTTTTCGTGCCCGGGAAGCCTATCGTTTCACCCGTCCGTGTCAGGGTACCCGTTCTCCCGCCGCGAGAGATGCCTTATGGCCCATGCCAGCGATCCGTACCACGCCGCCTGCGATGAATCAGCAAGCTGTCCATCATCCAAAGGAGGTCACCATGCCTACCGTCATGCAACCGCCCCACCAAATCAGCCCGATCCCAACTGACATCAACGACTGGAGCAACACGGCGATGAATGTCATCGCCAGCGCATTGGGCATGGTGCCCGAGGTGGGATCCCTGCTCAGCGGACTGGTCTATATTCTGTGGCCGAGTGATCAAGAAGACGTCTGGGATCAAATTAAAGACCAGGTACAAGCGCTCGTTCAGCAGGACCTCACACAGTTGGTTGAGAATCTGGAAGCCCAGACGTTGCAAGGTCTCAAGGACTCGATCCAAGATTACCGGGACGCGATCACCACCAACGATCCCTCCAACATCTCGCAGAATTGGACGAGCGCCAAACTGAACTTTGCCCAACAGATGCCGCAGTTTCAGGTGCAGGGGTACGAGGTGGCATTGCTGCCCTACTACGCTCAAGCCGTGAACCTGTATCTCGCCCTGCTCAGAGACGGTGTTTTGCATGGGAAAGACTGGGGATGGACCGATGCCGATGTGGCCGTGGCAGCGAAGGAAATGAACAACGTTATTCAGGCGTCCTGCCAGTGGGTGGATACGACGTTCGGACAGGAGTATGGGCGACGCACGAGTGCCTTCGGGGCTGCGCAAGATGCCTATGTGCAATTCTGCAACGCGGGCAACGATCCGGTCAATTATCCCTTAGGCGTTCACTACAATGTGGCGGCGTGGAACGATCAGAATAATTTCCTCACGTGGATGACGCTGAAGGCGCTCGACTTTCGGAACCTGTGGCCGTTTTTCACTTCAGGCCAGGTCGATCCGGTCCTGCAGCGTGAGCTCTATAGCTCAGCCTGTGGCTCGTCGGACTCCTCGCCGATACCGGTTCGCCCCTGGTGGGGTCTCAATCCGCCGGCGCCGACCCAACCGCTCTCGACGATCGATGTGTTTGTGGCGGATCGGGTCAACGGCGTGCGTCTCAACTATCCGTCGGGTGGCGGGCCGGGCGGTCAAACGCAGGTGGTGTGTGGCGCGCTCAAAGACTCTCCCGTCACGCTCTATTTCGATGTAACCCCGATTGTTGCAGTCACTGTCTATGCGGGCGACATCGTCAGTGCGTTGGAAATCATTGGTCAGGATGGGGAAACCAGCGGTCAGGTCGGAGGCAACAATCCGCCGGCTCGTAGCCCCATAACTTTTGTGTTTGGTGAGAATTCGATCCTCTCGAGTGTCTATATCCACGGCACCAGCGAGTTTTACCAAAGCGCCGATCTGATCATTTTTGGATCCCAATATCAGCGGAAGACAACTGCCGATTTGACGGCATTGCGACATCTGTATGTGTGCTCGCCGTCGCAGATCGATCTCGCGCAATTGGCTGCGCGCTGCGTGACGAAGCCTGTGTCGCTCGATGCGCTGAAGGCCGAGGCGGAAGCGGAAGGATGGGACCGGCAGCGGCAGCAGTATCGTGAGGCGCTGAAATCACGTGCATCCGCTGTAAAAGCCCCGCGACGGTTCTAGCGGATGCTGAAAATGTCCGCCGGCGTTGTTCTCGCAAGAGACAGCTGCCTGACCGACTCGGCGGCGTTCACAAACGTAACGCGCGGTATTCCGCGCGTCGTGAACCTCAGAGGCTCAACGTACGGCTCACTGTACGTTGAGCCTCTAAGACACCGGCGCTCACCGACTCGCGCCCGTCCGCAGACGTGACGCTCATTCTTCTTCGCGTCGCGGACCTCGCTGCAGCCGCGCAGGACGGTCTGTTTGACCATCCTGCGGGCTTTCCCCATCGTCTCAGACGCACGATTCACCGCGCGTTCACATGCTGCGAAGAAGTATTTCAACAGCCGGCTAGGGTCAGACACAGAGAGGAATGAGTCAATGCCCAAGAACATTATCGTCTGCACCGATGGCACGTGGAATCATCCTGCGGCGACCGATCTGTCGTCCCGGGATTTCACCCCGGCCGATACGAACGTCTATAAGTTGTTCACGTTGGTGGCAGGCGCGGCGCAGGCTCGTTCCTCCGCCACGCTGGTGAAACAGGTCACCGGCCAGGTTGCGTTCTACGACGACGGCGTAGGGGCAGACGGAATCTGGGCGGTGCGCATCGCCGAAGGCGCCACGGGAGCCGGGCTCGAGATGAAGCTGCGGGACGCCTACCAATTTGTCTGCGAGCAGTACGAAGCCGGAGATCGGCTCTACCTCTTCGGATTCAGCCGAGGTGCCTTCACGGCCCGCAGCCTTGGGGGAATGCTGACCCGCTGCGGTGTGCCTGCGTCATCACGCCGGAACGATATGTTCGCCAGTCATGCCTTCGACGTCTATCGCCGCAACGATCCGGCGGTGACGGCTCAATATCGCGCGGACTATCAGTGCCAGGAGGTAACGATCGAGGTCATCGGCGTGTGGGATACCGTCGGGGCTCTCGGGATCCCGCTTGCATTCTTCAGCGGGCTTGATCATTTCTTGTTCCGATTCCACGACATGTCGTTACATCCGAACGTACGGTTCGGTTATCATGCCTTGGCGATCGACGAAAAACGGGAAAGCTTCGTCCCGACCTTGTGGGACGCGCGCGAGGGAGTCGAGCATGTGTGGTTCGCCGGGGTCCATGCGGATATCGGCGGTGGATACAACGAGACCGGGCTTTCCGACATCGCACTGGCCTGGATGCTCACGAAGGTGCAGCCGCACGGCATTCTGTTCGGCGATCACGCGTTCGGCGCGAATGGATTGCCGGCCGTAACCGGCGATCCACTGATGATGCCGATGCACGATTCCTACAGGCCGCCGTTTGTCACTGTCCGACCGGCCGTGCGCACGATTCCTCCATCCGCCGCGCTCCATGTCAGCGTCCGACAACGTTGGGACAAGGCCCAGTCGCCCTATCGTCCCGCCAATCTGCCCCCCGAGCCGCGCAAGTACATCGACTGACCCATGTCGAACCCGGCAAGGGGCCTGCCCCACATTCGACTGGCTGTGCCTCCGCCGAAGGCACGCCCGCAGCTTGGACCTTCAACAAATCCCTATCCCAGTCTCGTGACTCGCGTCGAGCAGGGGGACCTGGTCGACTTCAGTTTCACTAGTCCTGAGACGAACGGTCGTCTGCACTCCATGGATTTCCATGCAGCGCAGACCGATTTCTTAACGCATGACCTGGAACTCCTTTAGGTGAGCGATAGTAGAGCCATCCGGCATCGATGGGACTCGGGACGCCGTAGATGAAACGTGGCGGGACGGGAGTTGGAGGCTGTTCGGTTCCTGTTTCTGCTCTGGCGAGGTCTTGGCTGAGTGCGAATCTCGCCACTAGGAGGACCGGCAGCCAGATCCGGCGCAGCACTGTCGTGGAAGGAGTCCCTGGATGGCGCGAGATGCGATGCGAATAGGGTCATACTGTCCCGTATCGCGTCACTCTCTCAATTTACGCACCGCTTCGGAGAGGGGATGCAACATAAGCATGCGGACGGGGTTGGGAGGAATTCGATGTAGGGGCTCTTGTACAATTTCCGTCTCCCGCGGAGCGTCGGGCCTACACTTCCAAGTTGATTGATTTGGATCTTTCGGATGAAACAGTTGAAAAGTATGGCATTTTTTATTCAGGCCTTGTGTGGCATGACCACTGCTTTCTCTATGGGTGTGCGACTGATCAACTCAGGACATGATGGATGACGTGATGGATTCCAGCAGGCTCTCGTCTACATCGACGGCTGCATTAGTGGATGGAGAAACCATGAATCGGCTGACACAAAATTGCGCTTCGCCCATGCAGGCTCTTCGGTCACGATTATTTGTCGGCAGTCTGTGTGTCTTGCTGGTTATCCTCACAGCCCCGACTGCCTGGGCCTTCCAAATCAGTCCCACGAGACTCACGTTTCAGGCTGTGCAGGGTGGGGGCAATCCCGCGAGTCAAGTTGTGAATTTTTACAAGAAAACATTGAGGCAGGTAAGCTGGAAGAGCAGCGACAATGCCGGTTGGCTCAGCGCCTCGGCCGCGTCAGGGGTCATGACGGCATCCGCGCAGGTGGTGGTCACCGTCGATACCAGCGGTCTTGTGGCCGGCACCTATAGTGGCGCGGTGACTATCACGCTCAGCAAGGGGGGATCCGTATCCATTCCTGTCACACTCACGGTGGCACCGTCTTCGTCATCGGGCAGCAGTACGACCGGTATGACGGCTACGTTGTCATGGGCGCCCAATACCGATAGCGATCTCGCCGGGTATAAGGTCTATGTTGGCACATCCTCCGGTGCCTATGGCATTCCACTCGATGTCGGCAATGTCACCTCCTATACGATCGGTAATCTCACGGCTGGAACCACGTATTATTTTGCGGTGACGGCGTACGATCAGAGCAAGAACGAGAGTGTCTATTCGAGCGAAGTCAGCAAGAGTATGTATTGAACACACAGAGGGAGCAGCCGAACCTAACGTGGCATGGCGGATTTGGCCTTCGCCATCATCTTGCAATAGGTGCAGGTGCCCGCGGTGGTCGGTTGTCCGCAGGTGTCGCAGGGCGCGAGGGTACGCTGGTCTTTCTCCGCCATCGTTTCGGCCGGCACATCCGGTGTGGTTTGTTTGTCGAGAAAGCCCCAATAGAAGCGTTGCTTGGTGCCGGGCGACTCCGTTTCCAGCCGATTAAGTACTTCCTTGTACAAAATCATTTTCGAGCCTTTGGCCATGGGGCATTCCTCGACGATGTAGTCGAGACGACTCACCACGGCATAGGCCGCAATTTCCCGTTCGGACAGCCGACACAGGGGTTTCACCTTCTTGGCAAATCCTTCTACTGAGGCCGGCAGGGTGGGGCTCTGTTTATCCAGATAGTCGTTCTGCCAGTGCAGTACGTTGCCCAGCAGGCGTGCCGCTTCGTCATCGAGATTGTGTCCGGTGGCCATGACATCGTAGTCCTGCTCGATCGCGGCGCGATTGAATTGATAACGTTTGATGGTCCCGCAGGTTGAGCAGGTCGGACGATGCAGAATCGTGGCCAACTCACGAATGCCGGCGCCGGCTTCCTGCTCGACGACATGCACCAGAAGTTTCGCTCCATACGACGCGGCGACGGTGTCGGCATAGTGCCGGACTTTCCGGTGCGATTCCTCGGAGTAGCTGCCGATGCCGAGATTGACATAGAGCGCGTCGGCGCGGTAGCCGAGCTTCAGGAGAATGTGCCAGAGCGCCAAGCTGTCTTTGCCGCCGGAGACGGCCACCAGAATGCGATCTTCGGGCGACACCATCTTGAACGATTTGATCGCACGGGCGACCTGTTCGTGGACAAATGTGATGAAGCAGGCCTTGCAGAAGGCGGCATTGTGACGCGGGAGGCCGATCACCGCGCGAGTACTGGTCGGGCACTTCGTGCAATTCATCGTGTAAAAGTGTTGAGTTGTGAGTGATAAGTGTTGAGTGGGGAGACCGATAGAATCAGTCGCCGCGAATAGGGTTGCGTGCACGCGCTCTTTCAGACGGAAGACTCACCACTCACAATCAGCCGCCGGAGATGACCGGGCGTATTTCAATCTGGTCGGTATCGGCGAGCAGTTCATCTTCCGTGACGAGTTCGTCTCCCCGGATGACCAGATGCGCCTCCATGATCAAGCTGAGCTCGCGCAGGAGGTCTTTGGTGCGCTTCGGCCCTTTGATTTCGATTTCCCGATTCGGGTGACTTAATCGCACGAGCATGCACGATGATACGGCTGACACGCGCGGGATTGCAATCGGCTCATGAATCCTGCGGGCAACCACACTGCGAGAGGTGTCGTCCGCTGAGGTTGCCCGGGGAAAGCAGGGCCTGCACCCCTATGGATCTCTTGTGGGGAGCTACTTGACGCCTTGCATGATCTGGTAGATCAGCAAGCCGACGACGCCAAGGAAAAAGATCACAGAGGCCAATGCCAGACGGTTATCCCTCTGGTTATTGAGGTCCGGCCAGGTGGGGAGCAGGCAGCTGATGGAGCAATCTGTCCTTCGCCTCAGCGGAGGTTGTACGGGAACAGGCGAGGTGATGCCCCGATCGTATCGGCGTGATGGTGTGTGGGGTAACCCGTCCCACTTCGTTTATAGGACGGCTTCCCTCAGGCCCTTGGCGGCCTCTTCCGGTGAGACAGGGTTGATGTAGAATCCTGTGCCCCACTCGAACCCGGCGACCTGCGTCAGTTTGGGAATGATCTCAAGATGCCAGTGATAAAAGTCCCCGGTTTTTTCATGCAGGGGCGAACTGTGCAGGATGAAGTTGTACGCCGGGTGCGCCAGGACCGCATCCATGCGCCGTAGGGCTTCCCCGAGGATGGGGGCCAAAAACTCGAACTGGGTGCGTTGGCATTCCTCGAAGTAGCCCGCATGGCGTTTTGGAAGAATCCACATTTCGAAGGGAAACCGCGCCGCGTAGGGTGTGATACAGAGGTATTCCGGATTCTCCAGCACGACCCGTGCCCCCTCCGAGGACTCCTGTCGTAGGATGTCGCAATAAATGCAGCGTTCCTTCTGTTGGAAGTGTTGCCGGCAGCCGTTGATCTCGTCCAGCACGCTGGTGGGCACGACGGGGAGGGCGATCAGTTGCGAATGGCTGTGCTCCAGTGTGGCGCCGGCAGCCCCTCCATGATTTTTAAAGATCAGGATGTAGCGCAGCCGCACATCCTTCTTGAGATCCAGGATGCGGTCTCGATAGGCCCAGAGCACGTCCTCCACGCGCTTGGCCGGCAGGTCGGCAAGGTGTTCCTTGTGGGTCGGGGTCTCGATGATGACTTCGTGGGCGCCGATACCGTTCATGCGATCGTACAGCCCGAGCCCTTCGCGCCCCATGTCTCCTTCGACATGCAGGGCGGGGAACTTGTTGGGGATGACGCGCACGGTCCAATTGGGGCCGTCCGGCTCGGACGCATGCGGCCGGTAGGCAAGGATTTCCCGCGGTGTGAGCCGTTCCTGGCCCGGACAAAACGGGCAGAGGGCGGCTGACGGCAGGGGCGCGGAGGGTATGTGCACATCTTGCGGTCGTCCGCTCCGCTCGGTAGAGATGATCACCCAGCGGCCGACGATCGGGTCTCTTCTCAGTTCAGGCATGACTGCTCCTTGCGTCCCAAATGATCAATGATCAGTGATTTGTGGTGAACGGTCAATCGTGGAATCGAATAGACAGCGTTGAATGTATCAAGAAGCACTGAGCATCATCGTTCATACGCGCCACATGGTCGAAGCAAAATCGTCATCCGGTCGATTGAAGGTTGCGGGGCCGTGATGGGGATATCGCCCGATTTCCATCCCATGTTCCGATACGGTGAGCGTCAACCGCAATTCCGTGCCGACCTCGATCTCCAGGTCTTTGAACGGCACCCCCAGTTCCACAATTTTCCGCCGGCAGATCGTGCGATAGGACCCGACGTCGCGGTACGTACCGGACTCGTCTGCCCGCGCGAGCAGAAAGGTGTCGCCCCCGGCGGCGGACAAGGAAAACGAGAGACGATACTGCTGGATGCCCGAGCCGATGTACAGATCTGCGGTGCACTGTTCCTGACGCGAAGCCGATGCGCCGTCAGGATCCAGACGAATGTACAGATGCTCCCGGTCGAATCCGAAGAAGATCGCGGCGAAGAGCCCTTCGGATTTCCACATCGCTCCCAGCGGAGGCGTCGGATTGATGGTGCCGGCCCCGCGCCACTCGAAGAAATTCGACGCCAGGCCGTCCAATGTCGGGGTGATGAGGGCCAGCGGTTGGTGCACCAGATCCAAGGCTTGCGGCGTGCGAGCCTCCACCAGCGGCTGATTCAAGATTTCGGGAGGCGTCATGCCGGCATAGGTCCAGACATTGCGCAGGTGGGTTCGGAACAGACGATCGAATTCCTGTTTGTAGTCCGTGTCGAAGTCGTCGCCGTACCACCAGAACCAGTCGCTTCCTTCGGCGGCATACAACTCGTCCCAGGCGGCTCGTGCCCGATCGGGCGGGAGAGAGGGGGTCAACTCGACCAGCCGAGCCCGCGTATGCTGCAACAGATCCCAGCCGCGATTGTCTTCCTGGTGGCCGATCCAGATCTTGAAGTCCTGATTGATCCAGGAGCCGGAATGGAGCTGGTCCAGGTGTTGGCTCGGCGGGGCCGTTTCCATGGCGCGCGCGACGGTGTTCAAGCGAACCCGGATACCCTGGCCGATGTGCAGGCCATGCCCTTCAAAGGCCTGAAACAGCAAAGAGAGGAACCGCTCCCCCCCATCGTGGTAATGCTCCCAGGGATTTTCGCCGTCGAGAATTACCCCGATGATGCCGTTCTCCATCGGGATGTCGACAGCCAGGCTGCGAATCCGGCGCAGCACATCGTCGGCGGCGGATTCGGGTGTTGTCTTGTGGTAGATGAAGCCGAAGGCATCCGAGATCTCGCGGTCGCGAAACAGCATCGAGAGGGGCTGCGCATCTGTCCCGACGCGATAGGGCTGGTAGAGATGGTAGTGGCGGTTCCAGTCCTGCCCGGCCATCTGCAGCGAACGGTAGAGAATCCCTTCGTCCGTCGCCAACCAGCGGATGCCAGCTTTGCTCACGATCGGCAAGACTTCGGGACAGACCGACCCTTCGGACGGCCAGAGCCCGATCGGGGCTCGACCGAACAACTGCGCATGATATTCGACGGCCCGTTGGATCTGAGCTTCTGCATCGGCCGGCGCATGGAACCGTGCCGGGAGGGGAAGATCCGGCCTGGCGCGTCGAGTGAACTCCGAGTCGATGACCAGGGGAAGAATCGGGTGAAAGAACGGGGTGGTGGTCAATTCGATCTGGTCACGGTCCTGCAGCGCGCGGTACATGGGGATGATGTCCCTGATGGCCGTCTGTTGCAGCGCCAGTACCTCCCGCTTGTCCTCTTCCGTGAACCCTCGATTTTTCGCGCGCAGTTCCGCAAGGCGCGGAAATCGCTCCAGGCTGCCGTATCCGAACCAGGCCAGGTTATGCCACACCTGCAGGTCAAGGAAGTCCTGCGTGGAAAATTGCTTCGCCAGGCGCTCCAAGTCTTGCCCATGGACATCGAGGCCGCGCTTCACCAGGAGTTCTTGGTAGCGGGGAAAGGGTCGGACCATCGTGGCCCAGTTGGCTGAAAAGAAGTGGCGGATGAGAAAGGCCTTCTCCGTCGGCGTAAGGTCGGCCGCAGGCCGCTGGGCATATTCGAGGAACAGATCTCGGACCCGACCGGCGGAAAACTCTTCCAGTTGCAGAAGGAGCGACGGGGTGAAATTGAAGGTCGAGCGGGCCTGCGGAAAGCGATCGAGCAGGAACGCCATATCGAAATAGGCCTTTGTCGCATGCAGGCGGACCCAGGGCATACTCGCAGACCCCGTGAGCGGGTCCGTGTAGTACGGCTGGTGCATATGCCAGAGAAAGCAGAGCTGAATGGTTTTCATCGGGAAGTTTCTTGCAGACTCACGGGCAGTATGTCATAGGGGTAGAAGGGTTGCAACGAAACGGCAGGATCCACAACCTTCTGCACAGGGCCCTCTGCGAACCCTGGTTGTGTCATAACGAATCAGCCTTTGACTGAGAGAACAAGGACAATGGATTCTGATCAGATTCTTCCCACCGGCCTCCGGGCGAGTAGCCTTGTGACGCCGGTTTCCGTCCTGCAGTATTGGGGGCCCGTACTCGTCTACGCCGGGCTCATTTTTTTCGGCTCGTCGCTGTCGAGTCCGCCCGAAGCCATCTCCTCTGTCCTGCAAAAGTTTTCCGACAAGGTCCTCCACTTCTGCGAATACGCGGTGCTGGGGGGATTACTCTACCGCGCCTGCCGACACGCCTCGTGGGAATGGCTGTCGCGACTTGCCCTGCCGGCGGCAGCACTTGGAGCGGCCTTCTACGGCCTCAGCGATGAGACCCATCAATTGTTTGTGCCGTTTCGCGAGGCGGACCTGCTCGATGTCTTGGCCGATACGGTCGGTGGCACTGTGGGGGCATGGGGATGGTCGTTGCTGGAACGATCCAAAGCGGCGCACGCCGTGGCGCCATCACGTCCCTAACACGATCATTTCATCGTCCAGTCCCTTCCGCCCGTGGCTCTCCCGGTTCCGGACGCCGCTTTTGCCGGCATGCGAATGAGGCGCCAGCCCGGCGCGTCCTGCCTCCTCGATGGTGCCACATCTGACACATCGTCGTATACGAATCCACACATGGCCTCCGGCATCGACAGCGTCAACATACAAGTCGGCAACCAGGTGTCCTTGACAGTGTGAACAGGTCGGGGCGTCGAGCTTCGCAGCGGAGGAGGCGGCGATCCCCGCGCCTGGCTTTGCGTGAATGAGGTAGGGCGACAAGGGGACCTCCTGCGCGTGAGAGTGGTGGGTGGAATGCGGCTGCATGGACGCAAAGAGGATGCCTGCAACGGACAGGCGAGCGGAGCGTTGGTAGGGATATACTGACCGACTATCGGAACGAGCGGCGGCAACGTTTCGCGGCTGTTGCACTCTGCGACAGAGGCCTACCAGGCATAGGCTTCAGGGGCTGTGCCGCCGGGGCCTGGGAAAATCTGCTCCAATTCCTGACGTTGTTCTGGGCTGAGCGACAGATCCAGGCTCGCCATGGCGGTGGTCAACTGTTCCATGGTGCGCGGGCCGATGATCGGTGAGGTGACCGCCGGTTGATGCAGCAGCCAGGCCAGCGCTACGGCTGCAGGTGTCCATTGGTGTCGCCGGCAGAACTGCTCATAGGCCTCGAGTTTGGGTCGGTGCATCGCGAGGTATTTCTGTACGTCCTCGTCGGCCCGGCGACCGGTCGTGGGTGCGTCCAAGGCGCCGCCGAGCAACCCTCGCGCGAGGGGACTCCAGGGAATGATGCCGATCCCATAGGCTTGGCAGGCAGGCACGACTTCCAGCTCGACGGTTCGTTCGAGGAGATTGTAGAGGCTCTGTTCGGAGATCAGCCCCAGGAAGTGCCGCGATTTGGCCAGTTCCTGCGCCTGCGCGATGTGCCACCCGGCGAAATTGCTGCTCCCGATGTAGAGGACCTTGCCCTCTCGACACAACTGTTCCATTGCTTGCCAGATTTCTTCCCACGGGCACTCACGATCAATGTGGTGCATTTGATACACGTCGAGGTGATCCGTGCGGAGCCGACGGAGGCTCTCTTCGCAGGCGCGTTTGATGTGCAGGGCCGAGAGTCGCGAGTGGTTCGGCCAGTCGCCCATACGTCCGTAGACCTTGGTGGCTAACACGACCTTCTCACGCCGCCCGCCGCCTTGCGCGAACCAGCGTCCGACGATCTGTTCGGTGATTCCTTCGCCGACTTTCCATCCGTAGACATTGGCGCTGTCGAAAAAGTTAATGCCGAGTTCGAGTGCGCGGTCCATGATCTGAAAGCTGTCGGATTCGGACGTATGCGGACCGAAGTTCATCGTGCCGAGGCATAACCGACTGACGCGCAGGCCGGAGCGGCCCAGGTGAACGTACTGCATAGCGCCTCCTTGCTGGATGCGTCAGCATAGCGGCTTGTGCGGAGACTGACAACCGTTCGAGTTGTGTTTCGAGGGCAGGTGATGTGGCGGCAGCTGCAGCAGGTGAGTTTCTGCTGGCAGTTCGGAAGGGTTTGGTTATAATGCCGATCGTATGGCAACGACAAATCCAGCCGCACCAGCGGCACCGCTCGCGCCTCCGGATTCCTCACGCATGGCCAAGACCGTCGCCACCAAGTTGTCGTTTCGCGCTGAGTTGGCCGGGCTCAGCCCATTGGCCGGCGATGCCTCCAATCGCCGGTATTTTCGGATCGCGCTGAAGGGCAGCCCCTCCGCATTGATTCTGATGCAGTTGGCCGATCCGGAAGGGTTCAAGAAATCGGAAGAAGCCGTCAGCGGAGCCTCGGCCCAGATTGCCGAATTGCCGTTTACCAATGTCTTGACCCACCTGCAGCGTACCGGGGTGACGGTTCCGCAGTTACATTATTATGATCGCGAAGCCGGGCTGCTGTTTCTGGAGGATTTCGGCGACCTGACGCTGGCGGAGGCCTGTCGGGGTGCCGACCCTGCCAGGGTGGATGCGTTGTATCGTCAGGCGATCGATCAATTGGTCTTGCTGCAAGTGAAGGGGACGACTCCGCCGGCACCGGGCTGTCTCGCATTTCATAGGCGCTTCGATGTGCCGCTGCTGATGTGGGAGTTCGATCACTTTCTGGAGTACGGAATCACGGCTCGTATCGGTCGGCCGATGAAGGCTGAAGATGACGCGGCGGTTCGTGCCGAATTTCAGCGCATGGCCGAGTTGTTGGCCGGACAGCCGCAGGTGTTGGTCCATCGCGATTACCACTCGCGCAATCTCATGGTGGACGGTGCGCGCATGGGCATTATCGATTTTCAGGATGCGCTCATGGGCCCGGCCACGTACGATCTGGCGTCGTTGCTCAAGGATGCGTACATCGAGCTGGACGAGGTGGTGGTCGATGCGTTGATCGAACATTTTCTCAATGGTCTGGAGGCGCAGGGGGTGAAGATGGCGGATCGATCCGCGTTTCGTCGTCTCTTCGATCTCACCAGTATCCAACGCAATCTGAAAGCCGCCGGCCGATTCGTCTACATCGACCAGGTCAAGCACAATCCCAAATTTCTTGCCGATATTCCCCGGGTTCTCGGCTACGTCAGGCACAACCTCGTCAAATATCCAGAGCTGGGCACCCTGCGCCGGCACCTGGCACCCTACGTGGCCGAATTGCAGTAGAGCGCGAGTGATGAGTTTTGGGTTATGAGTGTTGAGGGTATCAATCCAAGATCGAGACATCTCACTCACAACTTGCCACTCAACACTCAACACTGCTTATGAAAGCGATGATTCTCGCCGCCGGCCTCGGCACTCGCTTGAGGCCGCTGACCGATACCACCCCGAAACCGCTTCTCCCTGTCGCCGGGACGCCGATGATCGTGTGGAATTTGCTCCTGCTGAAGCGCCACGGCATTCGGGACGTCGTCATCAATCTCCACCATCTCGGCGACATGATTCAGCACGCCCTGGGTGACGGCGCAGCGTTCGGTATGCGCCTCATCTATTCCTACGAACCGGTGATTATGGGAACGGGAGGCGGGATCAAGCAGGCAGCACCGCATTTCGCGGGCGAGCCGGTGTTGGTGCTGAACGGGGATACGTTGTTCGAGCTGGATCTCGGGGCATTGATGGCCTTTCACCGTGCGCAGCAGGCGGCGGCGACGTTGGTGGTACGGCAGGATCCTGAGGCGGTCCGTTGGGGATTAGTCGAGGTGACGGATCGTGCCGAGGTCGTGCGGATCACGGGTCGCGGACTCTCGGAGCCAACCGTGACGGCGGCCCGCATGTTTGCGGGTATCCACATTCTCCATCCGCGTTTGTTGCGGTACCTGCCGGTCGACAAGGAATGTTCGATCATCGATGCCTATGTGAAAGGTATTCAAGACGGGGAGCGGATCGTCGGCTTCGAGTTCGACGGCTTTTGGAGCGACGTGGGAACGCCGGAACGATATGCGCAAGTCGAGCAGGATGCCGCGGCGGGGTGGCTGAGTCTCGCTGCCAGAACGTCCGACGGTTTGCCTGGCGGGATGCCCAAGTGAAGAGCCGCGGCGTACCCCCGCAGCACGTTGAGGTTCTGAATGAGGCGAGAACCCCGCTGGCGGACGGTTGCACCATCCTGGTTGCTTACTCGGCGGCGGTGGGTTTGCGCTGTTTAATCAGGCGTGCAAGATAGGTCCGCTGCAAGTCGAGGAATTCCGCCGCTTTTGTTTGATTCCCCGAAGCCTTTTCCAGCGCCCGATCGATGATATAGGCGCTATGGGCCTCCATGGACTCATGGTAGGTCAGGTTCAGGTAAGGCAGGGCATGATCCCCCGCTCTCGTCGCTCCCGCATCGTCGCCGGTGAGTCCGAGAAATTCCGGCTCAATCACATCCCCCGGGCTCAAGACAACGGCACGTGACAACACGTTGTCGAGTTCACGAATGTTCCCGGGCCAGGAATAATGGGTGAGTGCGGCCCTGGCTGCCGCGCTCAGTGTGACGCCGGGACGTTTGGCCTCATATGCATGCCGCTTGAGGAAAAATTCCGCGAGTCCCACGATATCTTCGCTGCGTTCCCGCAACGGCGGCAGGGTAAAGCTGACGACATTGAGCCGAAAGAACAAATCCTCCCTGAACTGCCCCGCCTTCACGGCTTGTCGTAAATCCTTGTTCGTTGCGGCCACGAACCGGATGTTGACAGAGATGGACCGTGTGCCGCCGACCCGCTGAAATTCCTTGTCCTGTAACACGCGCAAGAGTTTGGCCTGCAAGGGCAAGGGCATGTCGCCGATCTCGTCGAGAAAGACGGTCCCGCCGTCGGCCATTTCAAGCTTGCCCTTCTGAAGGCGGTCGGCGCTCGTGAAGGCGCCGCGCTCGTGGCCGAAGAGTTCGTTTTCCAGCAATGTCTCCGTCAGCGCCACGCAATTGATGACGACCATCGGCATGCTTTGGCGCGGGCTCCATTGGTGGATGGAGCGTGCAAAGAGTTCCTTGCCGGTCCCGCTTTCTCCGAGCAGGAGAATACTGGCATCCGATTTCGCTGCACGCTGGGCCGATTCGATGATGCCCCTGATTTTCGAACTGTCCCCGACGATGGTCGCATAGCGGTTTTGGATGTCCGACTTGAGCGCGGCCACCTGCCGCTTCAGCGAATCCCGTTCCAGCGCCTTCTGAATGACGATCAGGAGATGGTCTTTTTCCAGCGGCTTCGTCAGAAAGTCATACGCGCCGTGGCGCATGGCTTCGACGGCGTCGGGAATGGTGCCTGCGGCCGTCATGACGATGACGGGAATGTCCTCGCATTGCTTGTTCTGGGCCATGCGCTTGAGCACGTCCATGCCCTTGAGTCGCGGCAAGTAGAGATCCAGCAGGACGAGGTTGGGGGATTCCTGTTCGATGAGCTCGAGGCCGCGTTGGCCGTCGGAGGCCGTCAGGGTTCGATACCCGCCGGCGTCGAGGCGATCCTGCAACATCGTCACGATGTCCTGATCGTCATCGACTATGAGGACCTTGGCCTTGGTCATCGTGCTGTGCTCGACGGAACCGGCGGCTCCGTGCTAGCCCTCCATGGCATTCATCACCAGCCCGGTCAGCGGCTTGGGAAAGAAATAGGTCGACTTGTGGGGCATGCGTTCGCCTGCCGAGGCGACGGCCTTCACTTCCGCGACCTTGGTCGGATTCAACAGTAATGCGGCTGTGCCGGTACCCTGTCGCACCCAATTCAAGGCTTCGTGGTCGTCTTTCGAATAGAGCATGGCTTCCTGCGCCTGCTGCGTGGGGCAGAGGGTGGAGACGACATGCTGCTGAAGCAACGACACGTCGAGGCGATCACGCGGCGAGGTCGAGGCCGTGGGGCGATGCGCGGCCCGCAGCGTCAACAGGTAGTACTGAGGATCGTTTTTCAGCGCAAGGCCGAACATCGGGACGGACTGTCCTTGGCTGCGCAGTCTCTCGATGAACTGTGCGCGCACCTGGGCCTCAGTGCCGGCTTGGAACGGCAGGGCCGTGACTTCGAACACGGGATCCAGGGCACGCAACAGTTCTGCGGGCGCGGGCATGGGCGTGGTCAGCACCCGATGCGTCGGCAGCACGGTCAGGCCCTTGTCTTCAAGGCTGGCGAACAGCATCAAGACATTGTCGTACGGCTGCGGGGACGTGGGGGCACCGGCCTGTTGTCGCCTCGCGCGGCGATAGTTCAGTGCCGTTTCGTAGCGATGGTGGCCGTCGGCGATGAAGAGTTGTTTCGTGTGCATGATCTCAACGACCTTTGCGAGGACCTTGGGATCGGTGACGCTCCACAGCCGTTGCCGGAAGCCCTCGTCATCCTGGAAATCGATGCGCGGTGTATCTGCAGCGATCGACTGTTCGAGCAAGGTCAGGACTTCGTTCTGGGGGTCGGAATAGAGCGAAATGATCGCACTGAAGTTGGCGCGGCAGGCTTCGAGGAGATTGAGCCGATCGGTTTTTGCCGCGGCGCGCGTGTTTTCGTGGGGATAGATCTTGCCTGATCCGAATTCTTCCAACTCGACCGTCGACAGAAATCCTTTAAAGACTTTGGTCGGCGTACCGGGCGCCGAATAAGGCGGACGGTATTCGATGGTATGGTAGTAGACGGCAGGCCGGGAGTCCTTTCGAAGCACCCCGGTCTTCAACCACTCTTTCAGCGCTCCCGCCGCACGCGTGTATTTATTGTCGGTGGCGGTGTCTCCGGTCTGCTCGTACCCGAGCTCCAGGCGAATGACGTTGTTGGGGTGGCGATCGTGCAATGTTTTCTGCAAGACGTTGTCGATAATATCGTAGGGCGGTGCCACGACTTGGCTGACGTCGCCGACCGTCGCTGGGTTATAGAGTGTGCCGTGAAACGGGATGATATGTGCCATGCGGGTTCCTATCCTTTTCTCGCGTGAGTGCGGTGCGAACAACAGGCTGTCGATCGTAAGGTGCCCACATCCTCTCTTCATCCGCCGGCGGGGAAGGGACCCCGGGGGCGAATGGCTTGTACGGTCGGCAGAGCGTGGGCGTTGTGAATCCAGCCGGCGGTAACTCAGCGGTCGCGAGTCACCATATAATCGGCGGCGATGGACAGGGCGCGCTTGGCGGTGTTGTCGTGGAACAGATCGAGATCGCGCTTGGCGGCGGCGACAAACGCGTGTGCCCGTTCCATGGCGTAGGCGATGGACCCGTACTCCTGCATCAAGGCCACGATGCGGCGGAGTTCCTCGTCGGTCAAGGTCCTGGTTTCCATGCGGTCTTTAATCAACTGCCGATCCGGCTCCGAGCAGTGTTGCAAGAGGTGCAACAACGGCAGTGTCGCTTTGCCTTGCCGAAGGTCCTGCCCAAGCGTTTTGCCCAGATGTTCGCCGTTGGCGGTATAGTCCAGCGTATCGTCCGCCAGTTGGAATGCGATGCCCAATCGCTGCCCGAAGCGGAACAGCGCCTCCTGTAACTCTTCCGTAGCTCCCGCGACGATCGCGCCGATTTTGCAAGATGCGGCAATCAACCCGGCAGTTTTATGTTCGATGATGCGGAGATACTCGGGCTCCGGCATCAGCGGATTGCCGTTGTAGTACAACTGCAGAACCTCGCCTTCGGCCATCTTCCGACAGGCCTCGGACAGCGCTTCGTTGATGCCTTGGTTGCGGAAATCGACGATCTGGCAGATGGCGCGGGAATAGAGGTAGTCGCCCACGAGAATGCTGATTTGATTGCCCCAGACTTTGCTCGCGGTACGGCGGCCTCGTCGCAGGTCGGCGTCATCGACGACATCGTCGTGCAACAGGGTGGCGGTATGGATGAATTCGACTAGGCTGCCGAGTGCTTGATGGTCTTGCCCGGCGTATCCGCAGAGGTGCGCGCTCAGGAGCACAAAAAGGGGGCGAACGCGTTTGCCGCCGCTGTTCAAAATGTGCGCGGCGACCGTATTGACCAGGGCCACGCTGGAGTCGAGATTTTTTCGGATCTGGTCCTCGACCCCCTCGAGCTCTTCACGATACACATCCCAGACATCGGCCATGCTGTGGAGTGTGAGGGTGGTCGGTCCGTTCGACATGGGGCGGATAGTAGGGCAGGAAACTCCCTTAAGTCAAGCACTGGTCGGTCTCAGTTCGGGGAGGATTGCGTCCCCGTTCTCTTGACAGTTTCACGGCCCATCCAGTAAGGTGACCCCTCGCTTATTTCCCCAAATGAAATGGTAGCAGTCACCGTGGTCGTGCGGCAGCTTCAGCGTCCCCGTGAGGGGAGTCTGTTCCCCGGGTAATTGCCTGCCTCTTTGACGAGAATACGTGTCATGAATGTACCAGGGCTTCCTCCCAAACAAGGACTGTATGATCCGCAGCACGAGAAAGACTCGTGTGGAGTCGGATTTGTCGTCGATATCAAGGGGCAGCGCTCGCATCGGATTGTCGAGCAAGGCCTGCAGGTACTGGAGAGCCTGACCCATCGCGGCGCGCAGGGGTGTGATCCCTGCACCGGCGACGGCGCGGGTATTCTCTTGCAAGTGCCGCACGAATTTTTCAAGCGTGCCGCCAAGGACAGCGGTATCAAGCTGCCTGGTGCGGGGGAGTATGGCGTAGGGATGGTGTTTTTGCCGCCCGATGCCGATGCGCGGGCGCAGTGTGAAACGCTGTTTGCGCGCACGATCAAGGACGCGGGCGCCAAGCTGCTCGGCTGGCGTGATGTGCCGGTCAAGAGTGATGCCATTGGACCGGTTGCGCGTAGCACTGAACCGTTCATGCGCCAGGTCTTCATTGCGCGCGGCATCTTCACGGACGAGGAATTCGAGCGGCGCTTGTACGTCATCCGGAAGTGTGTGGAGCGGGCGGTGCGTGAGTCCGCCATCGACGGGCGGGAGTACTTCTATATCTCCAGCCTTTCCAGCAGCACGATTGTGTACAAAGGGTTGCTGCTGCCTCACCAGATTCCGCAGTATTACCAGGATCTGACCGATAGCAGCCTGACGAGCGCCATGGCCCTCGTCCACTCGCGATTCAGCACGAATACGTTCCCCACCTGGCCGCTGGCCCATCCCTATCGCTACATTTGCCACAATGGCGAGATCAACACGCTCAAGGGCAATGTGAACTGGATGCGCGCGCGGCAGGGGCGGTTGAATTCCGAGCTGTTCGGCGACGATATGAAGAAGCTGTTTCCGATCGTCTATGAAAATCAGAGCGATTCGGCCAGCCTGGACAACGCCTTGGAGTTTCTGGTGCTCGGCGGGCGGTCGTTGCCGCACGCGATGATGATGTTGATCCCCGAGCCCTGGGTCGCCAATCCGCAAATGGACCTGGATCGCCGCGGCTTTTACGAATACCACGCTGCCATGCAGGAGCCCTGGGATGGCCCGGCGGCCGTGTGCTTTACCGACGGGAAATTGATCGGTGCCACGCTGGACCGGAATGGCCTGCGCCCCTGCCGGTATCAGGTGACGACCGATGGATTGGTCGTGCTGGCGTCCGAAGCCGGTGTGTTGCCGATGGACCCGCAGCGCATCCGCCACAAAGGCCGTTTGATGCCGGGCCGCATGTTCCTGGTTGATACCGAACAGGGCCGCATCATCGACGACGAAGAGGTCAAGGCCGATATCGTTCGGCGTAAGCCGTACCGGTCCTGGGTGACCGAGCATCGGATTTCCCTGGATGAGTTGCCCGATCCCATCAATGTGCCGCAGCCGGATCATCCCACCATCCGGCAACGTCAACAGGCTTTCGGGTACACGATCGAAGAGCTGAAGATGGTCATCACCCCGATGGTGGTGGAGGGCCAGGAAGCCATCTCGTCGATGGGGACGGATACGCCGCTGGCCGTGTTGTCGGACCGGCCGCAGTTGCTCTTCAAGTATTTCAAACAACTGTTCGCGCAGGTGACGAATCCGCCGATCGATCCGATCCGCGAAGAGCTTGTGATGTCGCTCACCACCAGCATCGGTCCGAAGCCCAATCTGATGGATGAGCATCCGGAATCTGCCCGGCGTATCCGGGTGAAGCAACCGATCCTGACGAATGCCGATCTGCACAAGATCCGGGAAATCGCCGACCCGCATTTCAAGAGCAAGACGCTGAAGATGTTGTTCCGCGTCGCGGAAGGACCTGAAGGTTTGGGGGCGGCGGTGGACGACTTGTGCAAGCAGGCGTCGCAGGCGATTCGCGAGGGCTACAAGTTCCTTATTCTGAGCGATCGCGGCGTGAATGCCGAATGGGCGCCGATTCCGAGTCTGCTCGGTGTCGCGGCGGTGCATCATCACCTCGTCCGCGAATGCACCAGAACCGAAGTCGGGCTGACCGTCGAAACCGGTGAGCCGCGCGACGTGCACCATTTCGCCTGCTTGATCGGCTTCGGAGCCGGAACCGTGAATCCGTATTTGGTCTTCGAGTCGCTGGTGGACCTGGAGCGGGACGGTTACTTCCCTGAAGGATTGGACGCCGCGACCGCGGAGGGCAAGTTCATCAAGGCCATCAACAAAGGCCTGCTCAAGATTTTCTCGAAGATGGGCATTTCGACCGTGCAGTCCTACTGCGGCGCGCAGATCTTTGAGGCGATCGGCCTCAATCATGAATTGATCGACCGCTATTTCACCGGCACCCCGTCGCGGATCGAAGGCATCGGGATTCGGGAAATCGGGCAAGAAACCTTGCGCCGCCATCGCGTGGCCTACGAGCCTGTGCCGATCCGGCAATTGGACTTCGGCGGCGAGATTCACTATCGCATTCAAGGCGAGCACCATAATTGGAACCCCGATACGATCTATAAGTTGCAGCACGCGACGAGAAGTAACGATCCCAAAACGTTTGCCGAGTTTTCCCGGCTGGTCAACGATGAGAGCAAGCGCCGGTCGAATCTGCGCGGGCTGCTGGAGTTCAAGTTCCTATCGGAACCGATTGCGCTCGAAGAAGTGGAGCCGGCCAAGGACATCGTCAAGCGGTTCACCACCGGCGCTATGTCGTTTGGATCGATCAGCAAGGAAGCGCACGAAACGCTGGCGATCGCGATGAACCGGCTGGGCGCCAAGAGCAATACGGGTGAAGGAGGCGAGGACCCGGAGCGATTCGCGCCGCTTCCGAACGGCGACTCCCGCAACAGCTATATCAAGCAGGTGGCATCCGCGCGGTTTGGCGTGACCAGTCACTATCTGGTGAATGCCAAAGAACTGCAGATCAAAATGGCGCAAGGTGCCAAGCCCGGTGAAGGCGGTCAGTTGCCGGGCCACAAGGTGGATGAGAACATCGCGCGGTTGCGTTACTCCACACCGGGGGTCCAGCTCATTTCGCCGCCGCCGCACCATGACATCTATTCCATCGAAGACTTGGCGCAGCTTATCTTCGACTTGAAGAATGCCAATGCTGACGCGGCCGTCTCGGTGAAGTTGGTCTCCGAAGTCGGCGTCGGTACGGTCGCAGCCGGGGTTGCAAAAGCCCATGCGGACAAGGTGCTCATCAGCGGCGATTCAGGCGGGACCGGAGCCTCTCCGCTCTCTTCGATCAAGTATGCCGGTGTGCCCTGGGAGCTGGGATTGGCGGAAACGCATCAAACGCTGGTCCTCAACGATTTGCGCGGCCGCATTCGTGTGGAGACCGACGGTCAGATGAAGACCGGGCGCGACGTGGCCATTGCGGCTCTCCTGGGCGCAGAGGAATATGGATTTGCGACGGCGCCGCTCATCATCGAAGGTTGCATCATGATGCGGAAGTGCCACCTCAACACCTGCCCGGTCGGCATCGCGACCCAGGATCCGGTGTTGCGCAAAAAGTTCACTGGTCAGCCGGAACATGTCGTGAATTTCTTCTTCTTCATCGCCGAAGAGTTGCGGCAGATCATGGCTCAGTTGGGATTCCGTACCATCAATGACATGGTCGGGCGTGTGGACAAGCTCAAGATCCACAAGGCCGTCGAGCATTGGAAGGCTAAGGGGTTGGATCTGGCGCCGCTGCTGAAGATGCCCGAAGTCGGTCCAGAGGTGCCTCGGTATTGCGTGCAGAAGCAGGATCACGGTATTGCGGATATTTTGGACCGCACGCTCATCGAACAATGCGCACCGGCGATCGAGCGCAAGGAAAAGGTATCGCTCGAACTGCCGATCCGGAATTTGAACCGGACCGTGGGCACCATGTTGTCGAGCCAGATCTCAAAGATGTACGGTCCGGATGGGTTGCCTGCCGACACGATCACGATCAAGTTCAACGGCTCAGCCGGTCAGTCGTTCGGGGCGTTTCTCTCACGTGGCATCACGCTGATTCTGGAGGGTGAATCCAACGACTATATCGGCAAGGGCCTGTCGGGCGGCAAGATCATTGTCTTCCCGCCCAAGAACGCGATTTTCACGCCGGAAGAAACCATTCTCGTCGGCAACACGTCGCTGTACGGCGGTACGCAGGGAGAGGCCTACTTTTACGGCATGGCCGGGGAGCGGTTTGCAGTCCGCAACAGCGGGGTGCGCGCGGTCGTCGAAGGGACCGGAGACCATGGTTGTGAATATATGACCGGCGGCGTGGTGGCCGTATTGGGCCGCACCGGTAGAAATTTTGCCGCGGGCATGTCGGGCGGGGTGGCGTTCGTGTTGAACGAGCTGGATAAATTCCAATCTCGTTGCAACCTGGGCATGGTGGAACTGGAGCCGATCGTCAGTGACGAGGATAAGCGTCAGCTGCACGACATGATCACGTCTCATTTCCTCTACACCGGAAGTCGGAATGCCAAACGTATCCTGGATGGTTGGGAGGCGATCCTGCCGAAGTTCGTGAAGGTCATGCCGATCGACTATAAGCGTGTGCTGGCCGAGCGGAAGGCTGCCGCAGCGAAAGCTGGGAAATAAACGTGAAGCGAGTGCGTGCCTAATAAGTTTTGAGCGAGAGACGAACGACGAAAGACGACGAACCGATGGGTGATCCGAAGGGCTTTCTAAAATACGCGCGTGAGGGACCGAAGCGGAAACCGGTCGAGTTGCGCGTGCTGGATTGGAAGGAAATGTATGAGCCGATCCCGGAGGAAAAGCTCAAAGTGCAGGGTGCGCGCTGCATGGATTGCGGTGTGCCGTTCTGCCAGGGCAATACCGGCTGTCCGGTCGTGAATCTCATCCCCGAATGGAATGATCTCGTCTATCGAGGCCGGTGGAAAGACGCGCTCAAGGCGTTGCACACCACCAATAATTTCCCGGAGTTTACCGGTCGTCTGTGTCCTGCGCCCTGCGAGGGGGCCTGCGTGTTGGGCATCAACAGCGATCCGGTCTCGATTCGCATCCTGGAATGGAACATCATCGATCGGGGTTTCAACGAAGGCCTGGTCGAGCCTGCCTTGCCGGTGAGAAAAACGGGGAAGACGGTTGCGATCATCGGATCAGGTCCGGCCGGTCTGGCTGCTGCGCAGCAACTCGCGCGCGCCGGTCATAGTGTCACCGTGTTCGAAAAAGCCGATCGTATCGGCGGATTGTTGCGATACGGCATTCCCGATTTCAAGATGGAAAAGTGGGTGATCGATCGGCGGCTGGAGCAGATGAAAGCCGAGGGCGTAGAGTTCAAAACCGGTGTGGTGGCGGGAGTCGATATCACCGGTGACCAATTGCGGCAACAGTTTGATGCGGTTGGGCTGACGATGGGCGCGGAAATGGCGCGCGATCTGCCGGTGCCGGGACGCGAGCTCAAGGGCATCCACTTCGCCATGGAATACCTCACGCAGCAGAATAAACGGACGGCGGGAATCTCCGTTTCCGAGGAACCGATTACTGCCAAGGGCAAGCGAGTGGTGATCATCGGCGGCGGCGACACCGGCTCAGACTGTCTAGGGACCGCGCATCGGCAGGGTTGCAGCGAAGCGCATCAGTTTGAGGTGTTGCCGGAGCCGCCTCCGTCACGAGCCAGTTCGACGCCTTGGCCGCTCTGGCCGATGCAACTTCGTACGTCGCATGCGCACGAAGAAGGCTGTGACCGTCAATGGAGTGTCTCGACCACCAAGTTTACCGGTCATAATGGTCATGTGACCAAGCTGCATGCCAACCGGGTCAAGTTCGAAGGCGGTACGTTCGTTCCGATGCCAAACACGGACTTTGAGTTGGATGCAGATCTCGTCTTGCTCGCCATGGGTTTCACAGGCCCGGTCAGGAATGGCTTTCTCGACAGCCTTGGGGTCAAGTATGACGCCCGTGGTTGTGTGACCGTCAACGAGAACTTTATGACCAACCTGGACGGCGTGTTTGCCGGCGGCGATACCAAGCGCGGCGCCTCCCTCATCGTCTGGGCCATCGCCGAAGGCCGCAAAATGGCGGCAGGCATTAATCAGTATCTCGAAGCGGGCAAGTCGGCAAAATCGGGGCGTTGATCAGCTCTACGGCGCCTCACTTCAAATCTCCACTATTCCAGACATTGTGTCACCGAACTTCAGGCATCCTGCTTGTCCACTGAAGGGAAGCCGTCGCCGACCTTCTCTCACGTGCCTTCCGGTTGATCCTCCTATCCCGGTTCGGGAATCCATTCACCGACCAGACTGCCTGGTTGCCACTCGCATTTCGCACAGTGCGAAACGTGCGAATTCGCTCATTTTTTAGGCTGGCAGCACCAAAAATCGCAGGATACACAGCGAGTGCTTATGGCATGTGCCTTGCTAGTTAGGGTCGTATCTTTCGCGTACCTACAGCAAGGAGGGCAGCGATGGTCAAGATGATAAAGAAAGTCGGTGATCGGGAGTTGGCCTGGGTCATGCTGGCGGTTGCGGCGGTTGCTCTCTGGAGCACCTGGGGGTTGAATAGCTAAATTTCGAAGTGGGGTTGGCCTAGCCGTATCGGTTGCGTGCGCGGATGTTTCCCCCGCGCACTACAGTGCCAGCTACTCCTTAGTTGCTTCATTCAGGACCTATCCTCCTGCCCGTTCAATCAATTCCTTCAAGACCACCGCTTGATTGTGTGCGATATCTGCCGCGCCGAAGACTAGCGTGACTGTCTGCTTGCGCGCCAATCGGGCCAGATCTTCAATGGCGTGGTGCTGATCAGGCTGCTGTAATTCCTTACGATAGCGAACACAGAACTCTGACCACTTCTGGGGATCATGGCCGAACCACTTACGAAGCTCTGTGCTCGGGCCGAGATCTTTTCGCCACGCATCAAGCCTCAGCAGTTCTTTCTTGCAGCCTCGTGGCCACACGCGGTCTACAAGAATCCGGAGGCCATCACTTGGATTCGGTTCGCTGTATGCGCGTTTGATCTGAACCATGGTGAATCCGAATCGATTCCTTGTTTCCGCTGGAAGGACTGACGGAGGTTCGCCTGTCGCATCTCAGGGGGAATAGTACTACTGTAGGTGTGTTCAGAATGTACTTCAAGCGTTGGTAGCTCTCAGGCGAATGGGTTCGGCAGCCGCGGTGAGTTGGACTGTGCCTACGTGGCTGCCTGTATCCCCGCTCGAACGCCTGTATCGCTATGGTGTGTCCCGGCAAGCCTGATGCCAAGGGAAAATTCGTGTCGCTCCATGATCCACGCGGCATGAGCTTCCGTGTACTGCCGGTTCCGAGCGACTTCGCACCAGCTGAACCGTGCGAAATGCGGGGGAACCGTGGCTGGATATTGCCGGGAATCCTGACAGCGTGCGCTTGAGGCTTCTCCACAATGATGCCGATTTTAGGACCACATATTGCAGTGCCTGTTTGGGGTGATGAGCACCCATGAGACCCACAATCGTCTGTGGGCTGTTTGATGGAGGTGAGTGATGGGGCCTCAGTCTGCGGCAGCGATCGAGGACGTGCTTGATAACCAGATCGTGGTCTTGATGCAGCATCACCGTCGATTGACCTTTCTCACGCTAGCGGATGCTCTCCCAGTGTACACCTGGCAGTCGCTCTTCGCGGCGTTGAGTCGGCTTCGTCACCGAGAACAGGTCGAACTGGTGGCACTCCCTGCAGACTACGAAGTGGTATGGCTGCCGAGTTACGATCATGCTCCTGCGTTGTCGGGGCGCGCGTATCACTAGGCGCGAGGAGGGGGATGGGACGGGAAGGTCTGACCCGATGGATAGTCCTCACGGCCGTGGCGCTTCTGCCGCCTGTTCGCATGCGAGAAGTGAACTCGACCTGACTGACTACGATCAGATTCAAGACCAGCACAAGATTGCCGGTTTCTATAGTCAGGAGGCGGCCAGGCTACGTCTCATGGCGCGGGATTTGGACCACCGGGCGGTCGTCTATGAACGGCTCTTCGGCCCGGGGTCGGATTGGGTCGCGGGCGCGCGCTTGCTAGCCCGATCCTATGATGATGCGGCGCAGATCATGAGCGTGCAGCTGAGCAACATTTGTCGTTAATGTGTGGAGGACGCGCCTCACCGCCGGAGAGGCCGAAACCCCGCTGAAACCACAGGCGAGGGTCTGGAGGAGGTCATGCGGCGATTCACGGGAATCCTTGTGATCATGGTGTCACTGGCCAGTATACAGGGCTGCGGCACTACCGTTCATCCCGGGCAGCGGGGGCTGCGCTGGTATCCGCTCACCGAAGGGTTGACGACCGAGACGTTGAAGAGCGGCTTCTATTGGCGGGCACCCTGGAACAACATATTTGTCTATGACGTTCGTTTGCAGAGCTATACGGAAACGGTCGATGCCCTCAGTTCGGATGACCTGCTGGTACAACTGAAGACCGCCATCATCATGCGACCGATCATCGACGAAGTGTACTTTCTGGCACAGGAGATCGGCCCCGATTTTTATCCCAGAGTCGTGAAGCCGGAATTGTTGGCGGCCGTGCGGAGCGTGGTGTCGAACTACCCGATGGTCTCGGTGCCGAAGAAAAGCGCAGAGATCGCGAGTAAGGTGCAGGCTGTTGTAGTTGACACGCTCAAGGGACGCCATCTTGAAGTGCACAGCGTGGCGCTAGCCGATATCGAACTGGCCAAGATCGTGCTGGAGGCGGTGGAGCGGAAACAGGCCAAGGAGCAGGAAAAGGAACAGAAGGAATTTGAGCTGGTCATTGCAGAGAAGGATGCGGAGATCGCGAGGCGTCGGGCGCGCGGGGAGGGGGATGCGGTCCAGATCCGATCGGAAGGTGAGGCGGAGGGAGCAAAGATTCGTGCCATGGGGCAAGCCAGAGCACAGGAGACGGTTACCAAGACGCTCACGCCAGACTATCTTCGTTACAAACTCTACGACAGTCCGAATGCCAAGATGGTGTTAGTGCCCGACAATCTCCATGTGCCGATTCTACTCAATCTGAATGATGGGCGAGGGACGAGCGGCCTCGGGACTATGATGCACGCTGAGGAGCCATTGACTGGGCCAGGGCAGTAACGGGCATTGCAGGTTCGCGCGAAGGAGGCGAATGATGTCGTGCAGTCGATGCCAGGGATTGATGGTGGCCGAAACACTGTTTAATCCCAGCGAGGGTGTGACCCATACCGGGGTTCCAGTCATCCGGTGCTTTTCTTGCGGCAATCTGGAGGATGCGCTGTGTATCCCGGACCATCTTCGTCGCAGTACGAAGCCAGTGCCGCAGCGACGTGAGGTGTGGAGGGCAGGCGTGCGGGAGCAGGGCGACAACTCGATCAGGCAGAAGATGGACTGACGTACCCCGGCTGCGGCCGGCCGACGGTCTCGGTCAGCGGGGCAACAGACGGAGGAGGCAGCATGGAAGGGTATGGGAAACGCGTGCTCGTTGCGGACGGGGAGGCGAGTGTCCGTCGTTTCGTGATGCTGGTGCTGGAGCAGGCCGGATACATCGTGCATGAGGCGGCAGATGGGTTCGAGGCTGTGGGAGAAATGAGGAAGCGACGCTTCGATGTGGTGGTCGCAGACTACCGGATGCCCAGACTCGACGGGGAACAGTTCCTGATCCTCAGTCGCCTCATGTGGCCGCAGATTCCGACCATTTTATTATCTGCGGAATTACGGGATGTGCCCGGCAGGCTCAGCCTGCATGGACCCTGCGCGTTTTTGGAAAAGCCGTTCGATTCGCAGCGTCTCTTGGGAGTGGTGCGAGAAGCGTTGGAGATGACGTGCGGCTGCCCGGACCAAGACACCGTCACGCAGCCCAACGCCGGCGATCGTGTATCACTATCCCCTTCCTAGCCATGCGGCTGTGCGGTGTTGAGCGCGGAGGAAGGCCTGTCCGTACAGCCGGCGGCGAAGCCCATGTGTGCCGCAATATCCCCGTGGCGACAAATATGGTATCGTGGCGGCAACCGTTGCCGATGTGGATTGTCGTAGTGTCGTGCCGCGTATGTGAATGATCTTTGGGAGTCAGTATGAAAAAAGCAGGAGTGTCGCAAAAGACCGCTTCCCGCCGGGCTGCACAAAAGCGGCCCGCAGGGAATGAGCAGAAATTGGGGCCTGGGCCGGCGCAGGATATTCAGGTGCGTATTGCCGCTCGAGCGCATCAACTGTACGAGCAGAGAGGGTGTCTGGACGGCTATCATCTGCACGACTGGCTGGAGGCTGAGCGTGAAATCCTCGGGCATCCCCTCGATAAGGATAAGTCCTCCGAACGCATCTGAGTTCTCGAGGTGTATCTCCGACGTCCTTACCGCCGTAGCGTGCGGATGTCGACCTCTCGGCTATTTCATCGTCTGTTCCAGCTGATCGACCATTCCTGAGATTGCATCGAATCCGGATTGCCAGAAGGCGTGGGAGTTCATGTCGACTCCGACCTCCGCAAGGATCGCTTGCGGAGCCTTCGATCCACCCGCTGCGAGCAGATCCAGATACTGCGGAACGAACGCACTTCCTTGCTCCTGGTACATGCGATAGAGCGCCAGCACGAGCAGGTTGCCGAAGCTGTACGCATAACAATAGAAGGGGCTGGCGTAGAGGTGCGGAATCGTCAGCCATTCCCATTGGAACTCTTTCGGTACCCGTAGTGATTTGCCGAATTGTTGCCGCAGCAGGGCCATATAAGTGGCCGCGAGATCGGTCGAGGTGGCGCCTTGAGCCACCATATCGTGCGCGGTCCGTTCGAAGGCCACGAAATAGGCTTGCCGCATGACCGTGGCGTAGATGTCATCCAATTGATTGACGAGCAGGCTCTGCTTCACTGTCCGACTGGTTTCTGAGGCCATTAACGCATCGGATAGAATCCGTTCACCGAAGACCGACGCCGTCTCCGCAAGGGGCAGAGTGGAGTGGAACGTGAAGACATTGTGCTGCTCGGCCATCATCGCATGGACGGCGTGCCCCAACTCGTGGGCCATGGTGGCGATGTCGCGCGCTTCGCCGGTGAAATTCAGCATGACATAAGGTGTGAGGGAGGGGGTGACGCTGTAACAGTACGCTCCTCCCATCTTGCCCGGTTTGGTGCGGGCATCGATGTGACGGTCGGCAAAGACCCGTTGTGCCAGTTCCGCAAGGCGGGGCGAGAACCCGTAATAGGCATCCAGCACCATCCGCACCGCATCCGCGTACCGGTAGGTCTTTTGTTCAGCCCGGTGTGGCGCATAGATATGGTAACGGTTCATCATGGGGATCTTGCACAGCTTCGCTTTCAAACCAAAATATCGCTGGAAGATCGGTGCATTCTTCATGCAGACGGCCAGCAGCGCCTCCACAGCGGCGTCGGGAATGTCATTGCTGAGATTTCGTGAGGCCAACGGTGTTGTATAACGTCGCAGGTGGAGATTCTCCGCCTTCCAGTCGTTGACCAGCGCTTTGTAAATTTCCCCGAGCAGATCCTGCTGGTCTTCGTAGACCCGATACATTTCTCGGTACGCGGCTTCCCGTACCGACGCCTTCGGACTTCGCACGTAGGCCGACAAGGCTTCGCGGTTCATGGTCTTCTTCTTGCCTCCGACACGCAGGGTAAAGGTAAACCCGTTCGTGACGACGTCATACAGCTGATGGACCGCATTCTGCCCGGTAATGTTCTTGATATTGATAATTTTCTCTTCGGGCTCGGACAGCGTATGCGGTTTGAATCGTCGAATCGTTTCCAGATGGTAGCGAAAGTCGCCGCTGTTCGCCATGAGCCGTTCTGCGTTCTTGTCGTCCACACTTTGCCACCACAAATCGAAAAACAGGAGGTGGTTCTGGAGGCCTGTGAGTTGCTCCTCCACCTTGGTCTTAAACGAGCGGGCGGGCAGGTGTTTGGTATCTTCGGAAAACCACAGGTACGCATAGGCCCCTAGCCGACCGGAATCCCGCGCGATCTGTTCGGAGAGGGTCACCAGATTAAGAAACGTCTGCTCCGGCATCGTGGCCGCGAGTTCCGTGCGAGCCGATTCGAATCGTGTGACTTTCGCGCTCAGGTCTTTTAGGTAGCGGTCGAACTGTTTCACCGGGTCGGTGACGAGGTCGGCGAGTTCCCAATGATCCGCAAACTCACGGGATGAGGTCGCACGACGTGTGACGCGGGAGGGGGCGGTCTTGCGCGAAACGGCCATGATCGAGGCTCCTACAAGGTGAATGATGCATGGAATCATACCATCGTCGTTGGGTTGGAGCGTGTAGATTCTTTGAAGGCAGACGGGCTCCAGCGAGATGCCCGTTGACAGGTGTGCCTCGGGTGTTACAATCCGCCCCATGGTGGGGACATGACCGAACAAGAAATCAATCGTGCCATTCAATATGTCACCGCGGCGACGTCCTATGGGCGGGACACGGTGGGCGAAATCTTGCGGACCGGCCTGTCGGAGTTGACGCTCCTCTCGGCACAATCGAGTCGACGCTTCGAGCGGGAGAACCTGCTGGGATATCTGTGTCAGTGGACCATGAAACGCACGGGCCACCCGGAGCCGTTGGTGCGCGAAGTGCTGGACGGGGCGGGGCGCTGGCTGGATGAGGTGGCGACGACTTTGGCGGAGCAGCGGCAGGTGGGGGAGGCTGCTGGGGATGATGATGAGCCAGGCGCAGCAACAGCGTGAGTGTCGTGTGAACGGGGTCCGTCGTTCGTGACTGGGTCCTCGTGATGTCAGGCGCCTCTGACGAGATACGTTTCACGAGAGACGCTTCATGGGCTAGCGGGCGCTCAGCCGGGAAGGCTGTTCTTTAACGCTTCGAGATTTTTCGTGACCATGGCATCGCCGTTCTTCGTGGAGACCTCAATGCCTTGGTCCGACACCTGACGGCATTCATCGATCCGGCTCAGTTTCAGCAGTGACTGTGCCAAGGCATAATACGCGGCCGAGTAGGTCGGTTTGACCGTGATACACTGCCGCAGGGCCTTCGCGGCTTCCTCGTAGTTGGCGTCTTCCATATAGGCTTTTCCCAGCCCGAACCAGGCAACATCGTCGTTCGGCTCCATCGCCAGGACTCGTTTCAGCGGTTCAATTCTCGGATTCGGCATTGGCTTCTCCAGGGGGCAATCGGTGCGGTGACGCGAAACCGTACCACGCGTTTCCGCTCATTGTCTATGCTCTTTCCTGCGTGGTACCCTGACGTCGTGCTGCGTCTCTCCTGAAGCGTGAAGCGGATCTCGTGACGGCCGCTCCGGAATCGAAATACGAGAGACGAACGACGCTTTACGGACTCTGAATATGGGGAAAACCGGTCTCGTTTACGATCCTCGTTATCTCGACCATGACATGGGCTCCGGTCATCCGGAGTCGCCCAACCGGCTTCGTGCGATCATGCAGCGGTTGGAGCAGAGCGGGCTGGCCGCCAAGCTGACCAGGATCGACCCCCGCAAAGCCGAGGATGAGTGGGTGACCCTGGTGCATACGCCCGGCTATGTCGCCCGTCTTGCACAGGAGGCTCCAACCAGCGGACGGGTATCTCTTGATGCAGATACCTCCATGTCTCCCGGGTCCTTGACGGCCGCCTACTTGGCCGCCGGCGGGGCGTTGGCCGGAGTGGATGCGATGCTGGCCGGTCAGGTGGACCATGTCTTCTGTGCGGTACGTCCGCCGGGGCACCATGCCGAAGCCGGGCGGGCCATGGGCTTCTGCCTGTTCAACAACGTCGCGATCGCGGCCCGGTACGCGCAGAAACGCTACGGCCTGGAGCGGGTCCTGATCGTCGATTGGGATGTGCATCATGGCAACGGGACTCAGCATAGCTTTGAACGTGATCCGTCGGTGTTGTTCTTCAGCACCCATCAGTATCCTCATTACCCCGGAACCGGTCGCGCGACTGAGTCCGGCATCGAGAATGGAGAGGGCTTCACGATCAATGTGCCGATGGAAGCGGGCGAAGCCGACGAGGACTATCGGGCGGTGTTTCAGAAAATCCTGGTCCCCGCCGCCGATGCCTTCAAGCCGGAACTGATCATTGTGTCCGCCGGATTCGATGCGCACAGGGATGATCCGCTGGCGAGCATGGGCCTGACGGAGGAAGGGTATGCAGAACTGACCGCCATTGTGGCCGGCATCGCCAACCAGCACTGTCGTGGACGGTTGCTGTCCTCGTTGGAAGGAGGCTACAACCTCACGGCGCTGGCCGCTTCGGTGGAGCGGCATGTACGGGCGCTGGTGGAATCATGACAGGCTGGCTGAAATGGGGGCTGGGGGCAGCCGTGCTCGCCGGGGCCGTCTATCTCTATTACACGGAGGTGAAGCCGGTGGTGATCTTCGGGCTTCGCCCCGAATATGCGCATGCGATCCCCTTCCAGAAGGTTCCGGAGGGATTGACCAGCTTGAAGGCCGAGTCGTGCGGACAATGTCACCGCGAGATTTATGACGAGTGGAAAACTAGTATCCATGCCCATGCCTACGAAGACCCGTTTTTTCAAGCCTACTGGAAAAAAGATAAGAACATTTGGATCTGTTTGAACTGTCATACGCCGCTGGAGAACCAGCAGCCGACGCTGGTGAAAGAGATTCCACGTGGACGTGTGGAGAAGGCGGCCGAGGAGCCGAACCCCCACTTCGATGTCGCATTGCAAAAAGAGTCGATCACCTGTGCGGCTTGTCATGTGCGAGACGGCGTGATTCTGGGACCCTTTGACGATTCGGCCGCGCCGCACCCCACGAAGTTCGATCCGAGCTTCCGCAACGCGCAATTCTGTTCGCGTTGCCACAATGTCGTTTCGGGACCGGCGCAGTTTTACAATGTGGGGCCCTGCGGTACGTACGCAGAATATGAAGGCAAATACTTCATGCAGGAGCGAGGCTTCATCTGCCAGAGCTGTCACATGCCGGAAGTCGACCGTCCGGTGGCTGAAAACGGGCCGATCAGGCGCGGACGCCGGCATCTCTGGCGCGGCGGACATGATCCCGACATGGTCAAGCGGGCGGTGGCGATACAGGTCAAGGTCGATCCCCCTGCGCCGAAACCGGGTGAGCAGATGACCGTTGCGTTAACCCTCACGAATGCCGGCGCCGGGCATAAAATCCCCACCGGCGATCCCGATCGCCACTTTACAGTCGAGTTCACGGTCAAGGACGGGCAGCAGGTTCTGGCTGAAAAGCGCCATACCATGGGGCGCTGGATTATGTGGCAACCGGCCATCGTGGAGCTGTACGATAACCGGCTGCTTCCATTGGCCAGCCGGGAGTATGCCTTCGCGTACCGGATGCCGGAGGCCTCGAAGGGCTTGACGTTGCAGGCCCGCGTTCGGTACCACATCTTGACGGATGGACAGCACGACATGTTGAAGACCAAATACGGGCTGATGGCGGATGATCCCTATGCCTTCACCGTGTACGAGCGGGAAGTGCCGCTGAACGGCGCGCTCGCGTCCGCTTTTGCCGATCCGTTGCCTGAACCGCCGCCCATGGCCTGTGTGAGTTCAGCAGTAGTCCAACAAGGATAAGTATCCACCGACCCAGATCGAGGAACCCATGCAACACCCATTACTCATCGATTGTGAAACGCTCCAGACACGGTTAGGGCAGCCAGGCCTCGTCATCCTGGATGTGCGAGGACGTTCGACCTACGAATTCGGAGGCCATATTCCGGGCGCCGTGCATTCGACGTGGCATGACTATAGCGATCCTGACGCGATTGCGAAGGGCCTGCTGGATCCGAACCTGAAACGCATTGAGGCGAGGTTGCAGGCGCTGGGTATCAACCAGGACAGCGAAGTCGTCATCTATTCGAACCCGTTCGATAACTGGGGGGACGAAGGTCGTATGTTCTGGATGCTGGAGTACTTGGGGCACAAGAACATCAAGGTGCTGGACGGCGGGTGGGTGAAATGGACTCAGGAACGACGCCCGTTCGAGCATGGCGCGGTCCGGCCCAAACCGGGCAACTTCACCGTGTCGCCTGTCGCCACGGCCATCATGTTGAAGGATGAACTCAAGGCGATCGTGCGTAAGCCGCGACCGACGACCACCATCGTGGATGCCCGGAGCCTGGAGGAGTTCCTCGGCAAGGAGGTGTCGGGCATTCCCCGCCCCGGTCACATTCCCGGGGCGGTGCACGTGGCGTGGAGCGGATTTCTTAACCCAGATGCCACGGTAAAAGATCTGGCGGCGATTACGGCGCAACTGGATCTCAAGGGCCTGAATCCTGAACATGAGACCGTGTGTTACTGCACGGGCGGGGTGCGCTCGGGCTGGCTCTATTTTGTGTTGCGCCTGGTCGGGTACGAGCGCCTGCGCAATTATCCCGGTTCCTGGTGGGAGTGGAGTCGTGATTTTGCGTGCCCAGTTGAAAAGGATTTAGTCGCGCTGCAGAAACTGCTCGGCTTGTCGGAATCGCAGGTGCCGACCGGGATGCGGCCGTCTTGACAGGATACCGAGCCCTCTTTATGCTGAATTGGTACGATTTTGGTCTCATGCGGTGCACATACTTACAGAGGAGGCGTTTCATGCAAACTGCGAAGTGGCGGGGAGTCGTGGTGGCCGGAGTCATGATGGCCCTGGTCGGCGCGCCGATGGTGTCCAGTGTGGCCTTCGCGGCAGGAAATAAGCATCAGGCCGAAGCCGTGGAGCACGCGAAGGAAGCGGTGGCGCACGGCAAGCAGGGCCATGCGGATGCGTTGGTGAAGCATGCGGAAGCAGCATTGAAGCATGCCGAAGGCGCAATGGCTGAAACCAAGAACCCACATGTCGGTGAAGCCATCAAGGGCCTGAAAGACGGGATCGAACACGGCAAGGCGGGTCATGCGGATGTGGCGACCAAGGCGGTCGAGAACGCGCTACCCCATTTGTCGGAAGGTATGTAAGCGGTTCTTGCGCGTCCGGCACGGGTGCGATAAAACGGGCAGGGGCATCCCTGCCCGTTTTTGTTTGTGCGGAAAGGCACGCTCATGCGTATCGGCTATCTACAATTTGCTCCGACCTTCGGCAACATTGCGCGCAATCTCGAAGCGGTGATGGCTCATCTTGAGCGCGTCGAGGCCGACTTGCTCGTCTTGCCGGAACTGTTCGCCACCGGCTACCAGTTTGTCTCGCAGGCCGAAGTGATGGACCTGGCCGAGCCGGTGCCTGACGGGCAGACCACGAGGAGGCTGGCGGAGATTGCCGCCCGTCGCGGGATGACGATCGTGGCTGGATTGGCGGAACGGGCCGGCTCGCGGTACTTCAACTCGGCGGTGATCGTCGGGCCGAAGGGAGTGATCGGCTGCTATCGCAAGACGCATCTGTTTTTTGAGGAAACGCTGTTTTTCACTCCCGGCGACAGCGGGTTTCACGTGTGGGACATCGGCCCGGCAAAGGTCGGCGTGATGATCTGTTTCGACTGGTATTATCCGGAGTCGGCGCGCACCCTCGCGTTGCAAGGCGCGGACATCATCGCGCATCCGTCGAACCTGGTGCTGCCGAATTGTCCGGATTCCATGGTGACACGCTGTCTGGAGAATCGTGTGTTCAGCGTCACGGCAAACCGGATCGGTTGCGAGGCGCGCGGCGGGAAGGACCCACTGACGTTTATCGGGTTGAGCGAGGTCGTCAGCCCGCGCGGTCGGATCCTGCACCGGGCTCCGCGGGATGGTGAAGAATTAGCGCTCGTCGACATCGATCCGGCGGATGCTCGGAGCAAGGCGTTGAACGCCTATAACGATCTTTTGCGCGACCGCCGGCCCGCACTCTACGGCGCATGACGGCAGGCCCTCATCGTTTGATGACTCAACTTGCGTCGCTCGAACCCTCACGGTAGGATGACTCATGACCACACCACTCGGTAAGGGTATTTTGCTTGTCGCCGCGCCTGCATTACACGATCCCAATTTCAGGCAAGCCGTGGTGCTGCTCTGTGAGCATGGCCCGGAAGGAGCGTTGGGGGTCATCGTCAATCGGCCGACCGCCATGTCTATCTCTGAGGCGTTGCCCCAAGTCCCGATTCTCGAAGGACAACCGCATGTCTTGTATTCCGGCGGCCCTGTGCAAACCAATCAGGTGATGATGCTCTACCGCATCAACGACACGCCTGAAAACTCCCACCAGGTCATTGAGGGGGTGTGCCTCGGCGGAGATTTGGAAATCATGGAACGGATTCTCATGGAACAGCCCGGCAAGGAATCGTTCCGGGCGTACCTCGGCTATTCAGGATGGGGACCGGGCCAGTTGGAGTCGGAAATGCAGAACGGGTCATGGATCACGTTGCCTGCCGACCCGTCGATTGTGTTTGATAAAGACCCGACTCGCATCTGGCCCGAGATCTTCGTGACCCTCGGCGAACCTTCCCGGCATTATGCCGATATGCCCTTTGATCCCTCCTCGAACTGAGCAGGATATTGAAAGCGCTCGCCCGCTGCGTTCTTGCTTGGCTCTGAGGATCCGTGAAGCGTCGTTCGTGAAGCGTATCTCGCGAGAAGCCAAATCCTACACCTGATTGCCAGTGGCGGATGGTCCGTTTTCAGGTTGGTTTGCTTCACTTCTCTGAACTATAGGCCATCAACCATTAGCTCCGATTCCCCGACGAGATACCATTCACGCTTCACGAGATACGTTAATCCCCAGCACCTTCGCCAAGAATCTCCCCGTATGCGACTGGGGCACGTTCGCCACCTGTTCGGGGCGCCCTTCCGCCACGATCTGTCCGCCGGCTGCGCCGCCCTCCGGGCCCAGGTCGATGACCCAATCGGCGGTCTTGATCACATCCAGATTGTGTTCCACGACCACCAAGGTGTTTCCCGCGTCGACGAGTTTGTGCAGCACGGCTAGCAACTTCTTGATGTCCTCCAGATGCAGGCCTGTCGTGGGTTCATCGAGAATGTAGAGCAGATTGTGCGCGGAGGGATCTTTGAGTTCGGCGGCGATTTTCAGCCGTTGCGCTTCCCCGCCCGAGAGCGTATTGGCCGCTTGGCCGAGCCGAAGGTAGCCCAATCCGATGGAGGAGAGCAGGTAGAGCTTTTCCGTGAGCTTGGGGGAACCGGAGAAGAAGGCTTGCGCGTCGGTCACCGTGAGGTTCAGCACATCGTGGATGCTCTTGCCGCGATACTTGATCGCCAGAATCTCCGGCTTGAAACGCCGGCCGTTGCACTCCTCGCAGGTCGCATAGATGTCCTCGAAGAAATACATTTCCAGCTTTTCGTAGCCGTTCCCCTCGCAGCGATCGCAGCGTCCACCGGCCGCGTTGAACGAGAAGTGGCCGGGCGTGAGACCTCGCCGCAGGGCAGCCCGTTCGGAGGCGAACAGCTGGCGGATCTCGTCGAAAGCCTTGAGGTAGGTGATCGGATTCGAGCGGGGTGTCCGGCCGATCGGTTGCTGGTCGATGAGTCGGACGCCGTTCAGGTACTCCAGCCCCTTGATCGCCTGGAATTTTCCCATCGGAAGTGATTCGATACGAAAAGCCCGGGCGGCAGCGCGATAGAGCGTTTCCTCGATGAGCGTACTTTTGCCGGATCCGGAGACGCCGGTGATGCAGACAAGCATGTGCAACGGAATTCTGACCAGCAGGTTCTTGAGGTTGTGCTCGGCGGCGCCGGCGATGCTGAGCACTGTACCGTTGCCGGACCGGCGCGTCTTCGGCATCGAGATACGCTCGTCGCCTCGCAGATAGCGGGCAGTGAGGGCGGTCGAGTCGGCGAGAAATCGTTCGCGTGGCGCCGCGCAGACAACCTGTCCTCCCTGCTCGCCTGAGGCGGGCCCCATTTCGACGATATGGTCGGCGGCCTGAATCATCAATGGATCGTGCTCGACGACCACGACGGTATTCCCCTCATCGGCCAGGTCGCGCAGGATGCCGGCCAGGGTGTCGGTGTCGCGCGCATGGAGCCCGATCGTCGGTTCATCCAGGACATACAGCGTGCCTACCAGACGGGATCCGAGTTGATTGGCCAAGGCGATGCGTTGGGCTTCCCCGCCGGAGAGGGTTTTGGTCTGACGGGACAGCGTCAGGTACCCGAGCCCCACACGCAGCATGAAGTTCAGTTTGGCCCGGAGCTGGCGCAGGATGTCGTTCGCGACTTCGGCATCGAACGCCGGCAAGGCGAGGCGGGCAAACCAGGCCGCTGCGGCTTCGATAGTCAGGTCGTTCAGCTGGATGAAGTCATGTCCGATCACCTTCACGCACCGCGCGCCCGGTTTCAGGCGACTGCCTTCGCAGATGGGGCAGGTGGCGGGACTGCGGTAGCGGCTCAAGAGCACGCGCACGTGGAGTTTGTAGCGTTTAGTTTCGAGATAGTCGAAATATTGCCGGACGCCTTCCACGTGCTCGCTGCCTTCCCAGATGAGCTGCTGGATTTCGGCAGGAAGGTCATGGAAGGGCGTCGTGAGATCGACGTTCATCTTCTTCATGGCGAGCAAGAGCTGCTGTTGCCACCAGTCCGAGCCCGGCTTGCTCCAGGGCTCGATCGCGCCGTCGGCCAGCGATTTGCTGCGATTGGGGATGACCAGATCCCGGTCATAACGAAGGATGTTCCCGAAGCCCTTACATTCGGGACAGGCGCCAAGGGGATGGTTGAACGAGAACAGCAGAGGGCGAAGGGGCTCGAACGTGCGTCCGCAGCCCTGGCAACGAAAGTGGGTGCTGTAGGTCCGCAGGCCCTGGCCGATGATCTCGATGAGGCAGATGCCGTCTGCCTCCTGAAAGGCGACTTCGATGGCCTCGATCAGGCGATGGCGGTTGTCCGGCCGGAGTACCAGGCGATCCACATTGACCTGAATCCCCGACGTGCGCGTTTCTGGGAGGGCAGCTTCGTCATGGAGGTCAATGGTCTCGTCGCCGCAGCGCAGACGGGTGAAGCCCCGCTTCATGAGTGCGTCCATCAATGATCGATCGTGGCCTGGTCCCAAATCCTTCACGGGGAACAACACCATCGCTCGAGCCTCGGGGAACTGCGCGAGCAACTCTTCAGCCAAGGAGCCAGGGTGGTAGCCGCGGGCTTCCTGCAGGCAGTCGGGGCAGACGGGTTTCCCGATTTTCGCGAAGAGCAGCCGCAAGAGATCGGCGACTTCGGTAGCCGTCCCGACGGTGGAGCGGGCGGTCCGGATGGGATTTTTTTGCTCGATGGCAATCGCCGGACGAATGTTGAGCAGGCGGTCGACGTCGGGGCGATTGACCTTGTCGAGGAACATCCGCGCATAGGTCGAGAGCGACTCGACATATCGCCACTGCCCTTCGGCGAACAGCGTGTCGAAGGCGAGGGAGGATTTTCCCGATCCCGAGAGTCCGGTGATCGCCGTCACCTTGTTGTGCGGGATGCGCAGCGAGATGTTTTTGAGATTATTCTGACGTGCCCCTTCAATGATCAGCTCGTCGGCTGGTCTATGCGGGGGCGTACGGGATGCCACGGCGGAGCGCTCCTCTCGAAGAATGACCAAGTATCGTAGCAAGTGCTGGAGGCGACCGCAACGAGGTCCATGCGAGGCGGGTGAGGCGCCTGTGATCCTTTGTCGTGACTTCGTATAATGGCCGTCTGAATGAGGAGGAGGCATGTTCGATCGTGACACGTATCTCGCGCGCGTCAAATATGAGGGGCCGTTGATCCCGTCCCTGGAAACTCTGCAGGGTTTGCACCGGGCCCACGTGATGACCGTGCCGTTTGAAAATCTGGACATCCACCTCGGTCGTCCGATCTCGTTGGACCCGGCCGACCTGTTTCGCAAGATCGTCGTCGAGCGACGGGGAGGATACTGTTTCGAGCTGAACGGACTGTTTGCACTGCTCCTGGAGGAGTTGGGCTTTGCCGTCACGAGGCTGGCGGCCCGCGTGTCCTCCCTGGAGGAAGGCGTCCGGCCGCGAAGTCATCAGCTGTTGATGCTGAAGCTTGGCGAGAGTGCATGGATCGCGGACGTTGGCTTTGGAGGTCAAGGATTACTTGAACCTTTGGGGCTGGCCATTGGAGAGCAGGTACAGCAGGGGCGCGAGTGCTTCCGGCTGGCGACCGGTGAGCGAGGTGAGTATCTGCTGCAAGGCGAGCGTGAGGGCGCCTGGGCGGACCTCTATTTCTTCGGGCTCGATCCCTGCCTGCCGGTGGACTATCTATTCGCGAACTACTACCACTCGCACTCACCGGACTCCCTCTTCATGCAGCAGCGTATCTGCACAATGCAGACGCCGAAGGGGAGGACGTCACTCATCGACAACGTGCTGAAGGTGCGAGGACGAGAGGGTACGCAAGAAATCCAAATAACCAGTGACGGTGAACGGGCACGGCTGCTCCGGGAACACTTTGGCCTGACCATAAACGATCACTTGAGGTGTTGAGGCACTGCCCACGCGGAAATCTATGGCCTGTATCTGGGCCCTTGATCCTGGCTGCCGTAGTCGCACCTCGTCTCGTACGCACCCTCGGACCTCGTCTGATAGGTCGAGCAATGCCGGCCGTTCTCATCCGAGGAATGTCCGATCGGCGTTCGCATCGGCTGAAACAGGAGGGAGCAGCCACTTACTGAGCCCAGCAGCAGGAGCAACATGACGGAACGGATTAAGACGGTGCGCCTGCGTGCATGTGCCGGTCCGTCCTGTCTTGATTTCATTCGGCCATTATTCAAGAATCCCCCGCGTCGGGGCAAGCTTGATTCGATATGGTAAGCAAGGCACCGATGTGCGTCGGACTCTATGGACTTCTGCGGCTCAGGCAAGGGCCTGGTGAATCGGCGGGCAAAGCCCGAAGCTGAAGGTCATGACGTCCTGACGGTGGAAAGTATCGAGGTAAAGAGATGGGATCAGGAATGATGTTCTCATTGCGTTCACGACGCACCTGCTCGAAAACAGATACGGCATTCGAATGATGCAGGAACTATCGTGCCGCACTGTTGTGCGAACGAGCATGGTGTCCACACACGTTCTGAATCGAGGCGGCAAAGGTGTCCGGAGCCCAGCCGCGCCGGTCAAAGGATTGAGTCCTTCGCAACTCTAACGGTATTATGCCGATTCGTATAGTACGCTACGGCTGCGCGGAGGATTGAACCGGAAACCTTATGAGCCAACGGAAGACTTGTGCGAGAGTCGGCACGCGGAACTGCGTACGATGCCAGTCAGCATACTGAATAGGTAGCCCTTGAACGGCAGGAGAGCCGTGCAGTGAGCAGAATCTACGTTCCAACTTCAAGCGCCGAGCAATGGGTACAGTTCCTCGCTGAGCCTGTTAAGCACTGGCGCCAAGGCTTCTCTGCACGCACCCTTGCTTACTCGTGGCAAGAGGCCGCTGGTTTCCCCACTGAGGTTGGTTCTATTCTGGCCTCGCAATTCCCTTCCGTAGAGCTTCTGCTTGCCCTCCCGGAGCACAAGGTGCCATTGCCCGGCGGTTCGCGCTCATCTCAAAACGACATCTGGGTTCTTGCCCGCTGCAAAGGCCAGCTCATCTCCATCGCGGTGGAAGGCAAGGTGTCGGAGCCATTCGGCCCTACCGTTCAAGAGTGGCAGGCTGAGCCCAGCCCCGGCAAAGCCGAGCGCCTTGCGCATCTGCTCTCTTTGCTGGGTTTGTCATCGGTGTCAGACGCAACGCGCTATCAGCTTCTACACCGCACGGCATCAGCCATCATCGAGGCTCAACGCTTCAATGCGGCGCACGCGGTCATGCTCGTTCACTCATTCAGCCAGTCCAGCGAGTGGTTCCAGGACTATGCGGCGTTCGTGTCACTGATGGGCGGCAGCGCCAATGAAAACAGCATGGTCGCGGTGGGTTCTCGTTTTGGCATCTCGCTTCATTTCGCATGGGTGCGGGGCAATGCCAGCTATCTTGCCAAGTAGAGCGCCGTTAGGGGGGAACAAGGCGCTTCAGCCGGCGGTCTTGCTCCGCTTCGCTTCGGCAATCCCGCGGCTGAGCTTGGGCGCTGAAGAACAACGGCACCCTGCATTCGTGACGCAGGGAGCCGTTGTGAGCTTGCCCCTACTTCAGCGCATCGAGGCCAGCCCCGAAGTTGATATGAAACGGTAGCCCATCAAGCACGAGTGCCGGCACGGACTTCACCCCGGCAGCTTCAGCTTCCTTGAGGCGCTCCTTGTGCTGTCCCAAATGCACGATTTCAAGGTTGTAACGCGAGCGGTCCAGTGCTTCCGCCACGTTCTGCTCCGCCTCAACGCACACAGAGCAACCTGCGTGGTAAAAAACTGCTTTCTTCGCCATGGTGCAACTCCTTTCGGTTGTGGTTGTGCCCGAGTGCCACGCACACTATTAATCACATCGTGAACTGCCTGCAAAGGAGGCACAAAATGGTTCCCACTGACAAAACGGTTCCTGTCCAGCCAACGCGCATCACCAGGCTGTTGGAGGACGTGTTGGGCTGCAAGTGGTCCTGGAGCATCCTGCGTGCTATTCATGCAGGCACTCACCGCCCGGGGCAGATCGAACGGGCCATTTCCGGCCTTTCTACCAAGGTGCTCAACGAACGCTTGAGAAAGCTTGTCAGGCATGGCGTGCTCGAAAAAACGGAGTTCCCGGAAATCCCGCCGCATGTCGAGTATGGATTCACGGAACTTGGCGAAAAGTTTCTGGCGGTGTTACGACAAATCGAGATGCTTGAACGTGAACGTGCCCAACAAATCGCTCCACGTGATGGTCTTGCTGTCGCTTCGCGGCGTCCATCACGCCGGTGAGCTCGGGTGAAGGATGCAGCAGCCAATGAGATCCAGCTTGTGCCGTTCCCGAGTGCGGAGTAATCAATCGCTCACGCGGAGCGCCCACGACAGGCCGATGATTTCCTCCGTGATACGTGTCACAAGGCCTCCGGATGAGTGGTGTTGCGGTTTCTGCCTACGATCGTTGATCGAAGAGCCAGGAGCATAGAAATGGTGTCGAAAAACCTATCTCCCCCTTTGCCCCGGCGAGAGCCGGGCGAAGCACAGATTCCAGGGAGAAATTGGTGCCAGAAATGATTTTCTCACGCAAGCGGTGGGATCATGCCGGGCGGACGATCTTCCTCCCCGAGCCTGTCGTGGCGGTAGTTCTGCTAGTTGCGCCCGCCTCTTTCCAGCCGGACTGACTGCACCGACCAGTCGAGTTCCTTTAACGGGGCGTTGCGACCATCGACGGGGTCGAGGCGGATGGTCATGGCCGTTTGTGTACCCAGGCGGTCGGCCAACGAGCCGAGGGGGCGCGTCACATCGATCAGCAGGGTCGGCAGGCGTCGCGGGGCCGATCCCACCGATCGGTCTCCCACGATGCCCGCCGAGCCCAATATGACCGGCTCTGCCCCTTCGATGATGGCAGCTGCCTGCAGCTTGAACGGTAGTCCCCCGGCGACCGTCATGCCCTCCAACACCAATCGGACGTGCGAGGCCTGTTGCCACCCGGTCGGTAAGTCGACGGAAAACCGGTGCGGTCCTTCCTCCGCATGAACCGTCAGTGCGGCCAGGATCATGACGCTCGTGAGCCAGGAGATGCGTCCCATGGTTACCGTTCCTCGCGTTCCACCTCTGCAAGGGACAGCGAGACGTCCTTCGCCCGTACCGGGATGACTTTTCTGGCCTCAGGTTTGACTCCGCGCTCGACCAGGGCCAGGCGCACGGGACCGACGGTCCCGCTCAGGGCTTCGAGTTTGGCGGTGGAGAGCCTGACGGCGATGTTTCGTGCGTTCTTCGACAGATGCCGACGCTCCCGATCGTTCAACACCACCGGCACGGTCCCGAGATAGCCCTTGCTGCCTGGTCCTTCATCGGCTTTCGCCGCTTCGGGAGTCGCATAGAGTCGATACACCGCGCTCTTATCCGTGGGAACGGCGAGCTCGTTCAAGTGGAGTCTCGCGCGGCCTCCCTGTTCGACGACTTTCATCATCTTAGCACGCGTCTGTCCGGCAAACTTCAGGGTCTGGCTGATCCGCCAGTCGGTCTTGATGGGGAACCAATCGAGGAGGCAGGGGAGCTGCTCCAAGAACTTCGACGGCCCATAGGTATAACGCAATTGGGTGTCGTGGGTCAGGACCTGTGACGCCTTGATCGACCGCCACACTTTGTTTTCGTCGTAGAAATTCCATGTCAGGTTCAAGAAGGCCGTTGCCGTCGGGTTCGTGTGGATGGACGAGGCCTTGTTCCAGTCCGACCACATCTTGTCCACGTTGGCATGGTGCGCGTAGAAGACGGGATCCTTGCCGGCCGAATCGAAAAAGCCCATGTCGCCGCCGACATCGACGTGGACCGCGCCATGGGGTGTTCCCTCAGGGATGCCGCTGCCGCTTGCCGTCCCGCCGAACTCCGTGAAGGTGTCCGCCGTGAGAGCGGCCTCCATGACATCTTCCCCGACATCCTCCTCCGGGATTTCGTCTGTCGGATCCATGACGCGGCTACCGTTCCATAGCGGGTTGCTGTTGTCGTTCGGATCGGTATAGGCGCCGGGAAGCTTGCGGTGACTAGGGGTGTCCCAGTCCCAGTAGGGCAGGCGGAAATTCATGTCGCCGATCAGCTTTCCGAGAATGCGCTCGTGGAAGTACAAATACGCGCGATGCCAGACAAAGAATTGCCAGGTGAAATGGACCTGCGTGCCCTCGCCGCAATACCAACAATGGACGTTGGCCTGCCGGAGGAATCCGCGCGGGTCGTTGGGGGCGCTGGTATCGAGTGCGCGCATGGCCTTGTAGGCATCTTTGAGTTGCGTGATCTCCGATGCGCTCAATGTGCTGGCCGGACGGCGCGGGAGGATCATGCGACAATCCTTGCGCCACGGTTTTGCTGTGCCGGGATTGCCCGGGGGTTCGCACACGGCCAGAACAGACTCCGGCAACGTCAGGCCACCGAACAGGCCCGCGCCGAGCGCCCCGACACTCAGTCCAATCCGATGAAGAAATGATCTCCGCGACGGCATGATCGCCCGCATGCGGTCGTCCAGATTCGACATGACCTACCTCCTTGTGTGTGGCTTCGGCTAGGAAGGCTCCGCGCCATCCCGAGCGCGACGCCATGGTTGGATGGGAGGATGATTCATCAATAACCATGCCATACGTAGGCGACGCATCTGGCAGGCGGATTGTCGGATTTGCGCGAGATGATCGACCATCCAGCACGGAGCGTTCGTATCCGATGCGATACGGCGGCCTCAGAATGGATACAGGCTCCCGGTGACTGTTCTGACCGACACACCGTGTGTGAATGCGTATTCGTCCGGTGATCGTCCTACACGACGTGCAGAGCGGCGTACCTTCTCCTCGCGATAGGTACAATTGATCGATGTGGTACGTCCAGCACTGATCATGCTCTCACATGATTGAAGATGGACTGCCGCATCCACTTCGACTCTTTGGCAAAGGACTAACAGGGTCTCGCTTTTGAGGTGAGCCGAGTCCGATTCATGCCAGATTCTGCGTCGGCGGAAAGAGGAGAGGCTGAATCGCTGTTACGGCGAGATCGAGGGGGCTTCTTCGCGACTGTCCTCTCGGACTTGCCGGCCGAACTGGTCATTGTCCTACCGCGCCAGGAATTTCACGAGCGCGACGCAGGCCATGTAGAGGACGAGGGCGCCTGCCATGGAGAACCAGAACCCGATGCGTTCCACGCCGTAGATCATGCAGCCCACATAGACCAGCCAGGGGGGCACGAACCAGAGCAGATTCTTGGCATAGGTGACGAGATGCTCATTGCCGCCGTTGAGATAGATCAGGATAAACGTCGCACCGGTCATCGCGGGGAAGGTACTGGCGAAGGCGGCGAGAAACGATCGGCCTTGCGAGCCGAGATAGGTTGAGATACTCACGATTGTGCCGCCTAAGAGGAAGTATAGCCCGTACTTGGCCCACTCACCCATCCACAACCTCCATCACGTCCCGCGAAAGGCCTCCCGCGCCTCTGCTTCAATCTCATGGCCCAGTCCCGTATAGCGCGGCGAAAAGTGGAATACGACCAACTCGCGCGCGCCGGCGTGTTTCGCCATCAGGCCCGCCTGTGTGGCGGTGAGGTGGTACCGGTCCCGCGCCTTGTCCGCATCCCGGTGCAGATACGGGGCCTCACAGTAAAAGATGTCGGCGCCTCGCGCAAGCTCCACGATTTTGCGTTCGTTGTCCTCGTCGTAGCGGGCATCCACGACATAGGCGATTTTCTGGCCTCGAGTGATGGTGATGAATCGCTCACGAACCTCACCCAGGAGAAATTCGCGCTGGTCTTTCCGGTGTTTATGGTAGAGCGTGGCCACGAATCGAAAATCATCCGGCTTGCCTTGCCAGAGATACTGTTTCACGTCTTTCAGCCAATAGCCCACCGGGAGTCCTGCTTCATGCAATCGCTCCTTGTTGACGTTCACATGAAACTGTTCCTGCAAGGCATAGGCGAATGAGGGGATGCGGTGGTTGAGTGCCGTTGCGCGCACGGTGAACATGGGGTCACGGAGCACGGTAAAGGACTCCTCCACAGTGTGGTCGCCGGTGGTTGAACGTGGTGCATCGCGGCGTTGAAAGCCATCGGCCGCATGAAAGGTTGTCGTGTGGATGCCGTCGGTGTGGAATTCTTGCACGGTGATCGCGAGCGGGTAGCTGTCCACGAGGTTCCAGGTGTAGCCATGCAGCTTTCCTTCGACATTGTCGATCAGGCCCGGTGGGCCATACAGGCGAAGGGTTGTGCCGCGCCCGAGGGCGACGCGTAGTAGGGCGTCGAATCCGATAAAATGGTCCATATGCGTGTGGGAGATAAAAATGTCGTTCGCACGCAGGAGGCGCCTCGGGCCAAGCGCATCGTTGTGGCCCAGGTCGAATAATAAGGCGCGCTTCGCCCACCGCACTTCGACGAACAGGCCGGGGTCGCCGAAGACGTCGTTCACGAGGATGCCGGAGAAGGAGGGATTCACGTCGTCACCTGCTGCTCTTCATGGCTGGGTTGGTTTCGTCGCGAACGGTACGTCCCGCCTGGTGGAACCGTCGTTATCCTAGTACGGTTCGCATCGCGACATACAGCAGGATGACCTCCACGGTATGGGCGACGATAGGCGTATAGAGGTTGTGTTGTCTGCAGTACAGGAGACCCCACACAAGGCCGTCCCAGATGGCGATCCAGTGCAGGTGACGAAAGGTTGCCACCAGAAAGGGATCGAAGGCAAACAGGACCGCGCTGATCGGGACGGCAAGGGGAGGAGGCAGCCCGAGGGCCCGCAACCGGCCCAGCAGGAAGCCGCGAAAGTTCAACTCGACCATAGTCGCGATGAACAGAATGAACCAGGGCAGCATGAGGAAGAGGGGAATTTTGGCGTGGGGCGTGTCGGCGAGGAATCGATAGTCGCCTCCAAGCAGCGGAACGAGATAGAGGATCACCAGGAGATTCACCATGCCGAGCGCCAGTCCGGTAGCCGTCCCCCAGCGGAGTCCTTGCGCAATGGGTGGGCTCGCTAAGCCGAGTCGTTGAGCTGGTGCGGTGTTGAGACGGCTCCACGTCAGCAACGCGGCATAGGCGAAAGCTTGCGGAAGAAACTGATAGAGGGACTGTTGCCGGAGTTCGAGAGGGGAGACGTAATACAGGAGTGTAGCGACGAGGGGGAGCAGCGCGAGAGCTGTCCCCCGTTCTTCGGTGTGAGTGGCATGGCTCGTGGACACCGACCCAGACACGGCCATCGACTGGTTATTCGAGGCGCAAGTTGTAGCGATCAAGCGTCGTGGCTTTATTCCGCGCCAGGTTCGAGAGCGACTTGTTGTAGTCGACGGTGGCCCGGAGTTCATTGCCTTGCGCGGTGGCCAGGTCGCGCTGAAAGTCGAGCACGAAGCGGGTGGTGCTGAGACCGACCTTCAACCGTTCCTGTTCGGCCTGCAACTGCTTCTCGGCCATGATGCGGGCCGACCGGGTCGTTTCGATCCGCTTGAAGTCGGTGTGCACCCGGCGGACGGCTTCCCGCACGCCGACGATCACCTGTTGGCGGACGCTCTGAAGCGACGACTGGGCATTCCGCGACTCCAGCTGCCGTTTGTTGTACGTGCTGTAGGCGGAGCGGTTGCCGATCGGATAACTCAGGACCAGACCGGCGCCGTAGTTGTAGAAGTCGCCGCCGAAATTTCGTCTCGTCGAGTCACCGTAGTCGGCTCCCAGACCCGAGAGTCCCATCGTGCCTTGTACCGACAGCGTGGGGAGCAACTGATTCTTGGCAAATTTCACGTTAAGTTCGCTGGTCTCTACGTTCTTTCCGGCTTGCAGAATTTCCGGCCGGCGTTCCATGGCGATATCGATGGTTTCCTGGAGGCTGATCGGCTCCAGGGAGGTGATCGGTGGATCGGTCGGGACCAAGCGGAGGTCTTGCCGGAGTTCTTCTTCAACCGGGTTCAACAGGCGAC
>WIAG01000145.1 GCA_014055495.1 Nitrospira sp. CR1.2 | reverse complement strand
TGCACACAATACACTTTCTTCCGGCCGTTGGCCCTCGCCCACTGGAACGCAAAGTCGGCGATCCGGTAGGAGCCGGGCCAGGTAATGACTTTCAAACACTGCGCGACCTCGTCGGACACCATATGCTCGATGGCCGCATAGGAGTCTTCCGTGTTCTCACGGAAGTTGATGATATCGATCGTATCCCATGGCCGTTTCAGCACCGGAATCAGCTTCGCCGGTCGAACATTGGCAAACAAGTCGAACACCTTCCGCAGCGTCACGTTCGCGCTCTTGTGCCCGGTTCCGATCGGAGTGGTCGTCGGCCCCTTGAGCGCGACCTTGTTCTTGGCGATGTTCTTGATGGTCTTGTCCGGAAGCAAGGTGCCGTACTTCTCCAAACAGCCCAATCCGATCTCTTCGTATTCCCATTTGATATCGACGCCGCTTGCGTCGATGACCAGCCGCACCGCTTCGCAAATCTCAGGGCCAGTACCTTCTCCCGGAAGCATCGTCACCACATGTTGTGCCATCACTGAACCTCCCTTACGCAGCAAGGATGACCGGACCATCCGCTCCCCCGCTCGCCTTTCTACGTCTTGCAAAGGCGATTCCAGCATCGAGACCTTCACGACCGGTAGGCGTCGATTCAGATTTCCCGCAGAATTCCTGAACCGGGACCCCGATCCTGGTCGGCGCCCCCTTCCGCGTCGTGCGCGCGCACACACAGAAACCAGGTGCACAGTGCGTCTGCGCTCACCGCAGACAGGAGGGGGCGAAAGAGAAGAGCTACGGCCGACGCGTCAGTGCGGCGATAGACGTTTTTGCGAGGGGCCGGCAGTAGCCGCCCCACTGTGGCGACCCGGTCACGACCACGACCCCGTCGAAGCCTGCCGCTTCGCGCGCGCGCCGAAATGCGGCATCGGGATGCTCCACAATTTCCGCGGCCACGGAGGAATACGCACGCCAACGTTCGGCAATCATCTGCGGTGCCACGGCCCTGTCAGGCGGATAACAGGTCACAATGAGGCGATCGGCAGCTGTACCGGCAAGCGAACGCAACACCTGCTCCCATTGCGCTTCGCGACAGAGCGAGACGAGCCACACGCTGCGGCGACCTTCGAAGGTCGTTCGAAGCATGGCCGTGAGCCGGGCGGCTGCCGGGGCATTGTGCGCGCCGTCAAGGACGATGGTCGGGGTACCAGGGAGAACCTCGCAGCAGGCCGAGAGATCCATCTCACCGAACAATCGTGCAATCTCCTCCGCGTCGATCTCCGGCACCAAGTCTCGACGGCGCAACACGTCATACGCCATCAGGGCATGCGACGCATTGGTCGCCATGAACGCAGCCGGCGAGGTGAGTGGGACGCCGGCATGCATCGCCGATCCCACTTGCAGGGTGCAACGCCCGGTGTAGCCGGTACGGACAAACTCCTTCACGTCGTAATCCTGTCCGCTGACCAACAACGGAGCCTTGAGTGCCGCTGCTCGTGAGAAGATGACGGCGCGCGGCCCATCCGGCATCGGCCCGCACAGGACGGGTGTCAGCGGCTTGATAATGCCCGCCTTCTCCGCGGCGATCTGCTCGAGCGTTTCGCCGAGCATTTCCGTGTGGTCATAGTCGACGTTCGTGATGACCGAGAGTTCCGGTGCGATGACATTGGTCGCATCCTGTCGCCCGCCGATCCCCACTTCGATCACCGCATAATCGACCTTCGCCGCGCGGAAGGCGAAGAATGCCGCCGCGGTCAAGAACTCAAACGGAGCCAGCTGCAGACCACGCACATCCAAAAACGCCTTGACGTGGTTGCAGGCATCGACCAGCTCTTCCTCGCCGATAGGCCGGCCGTTGATGGAGATGCGCTCTCGAAAATGCCGGACGTGCGGACTCGTATAGACACCCACCGTCAACCCGGCGGCCCGTATCAATGCGCCGATCATGCGACTGACGGTCGTTTTCCCGTTGGTGCCGGTCACATGAATCGAGCGGTACGCCCGATCGGGGCGCTTGAGCTCGTGCAGACATCGGGACACGGCCGCAAGATTGACGGTACCGTCGGACGGGTTCCCGCGTAGGATACAGGCAACTTCAACCTCCCGTAACATGTCCGTCACTTCGGCATAGGAAGAGAAGGGCACTGTCCAGGATGGCGGACATGTCTTCGGATGCCGACTACCCATACACACCTTCCCCCCCCATGAGTGATCACCGACGAACCACGGAACATGTCCGCCGACGGCGTTCAGGCACTACACCGACGCATGACCGGCAGGCTACGGTCACACCCGTGACGCGCGTGCTCTTCACCTGCTCGTCGAGTGCTGAACAACATTATGTCTGCGGGACAATTGCCTCACCGACCGGCCTGCCGATGTCGACGATCGCCGACCATCCACCCGCTCCGTGGTAACGGTAGTATCGGCCTTCCGACGGTTCACGCGCGATGACCAGAACCCACCGGTTGTTCAAGAGCTTCTCGAGAATCGGCTGCCGCGCCACGATGGCCATGATGCGATCTCTCGGCGCTTCGATAATCGCCGTCAACCGCACCGGCTCATGATAGGCAGACCCACCACGCATGACCGTCTGAGTCGGCAAGCCCATACGAAGGTCGCTCTGACTGCCCGTCATCACTCCGATACCTGCGGTGACGTTGTGATAGACCTTGCTGCCGCTCCCGTAGACATCGGGGGCCACCGTCGAAAAGTAGTACTCCATGTTGATCCACTGTGCGACGATCAAGGGCGCGGTCATGATGGTTTCAAGCAATCTCCCGTCTGTGTCCGCCACGTGATCATAGGAGTGCAGAAAGGAGCGTCCGTGCAGATCGGCCGCCTGCGTCAACCGACGGTCGCCGACGATAAACACACTGTTTCGCGCCAGGCCCCATTCAGGCCGCACCTGTGCCCAATCGAGACTGCGCCGTTCGATGTCCTGTCGTGCCGCACACAATCGCATGCCGGATGTGGCCGTGCTCAAGGCCACCCACCGCTCCGCCGATGCCGCCGCGCCGGCCCCATGGACATCGTCTAAGATTTGCGCGAGTTCCTTCCGATGGGTCGAGGGGACATCTTCGAGATCGGCGACACACACGTCATCCGTTGTCGTATTGTGGAGCGCCGCGACAAACTGCGTATCGGGAGAGATCGCCAGGCCCCGGGCTGCTAGAATCTCGCGCACCTGCGGGTTGTTTGCCATCATGGCAAAGGCACGCGCATTGGGAAGCCCCTGCCCTCCGCCGCACGCGCCGCAGTCCAAGGACGACTCGTAGGGATTATTCTCCGAGGTGCTGCCGTGCCCGCATAACATCACGACTCTGGCAAAGGAACCGGTCAGCCCCATCAA
>WIAG01000062.1 GCA_014055495.1 Nitrospira sp. CR1.2 | reverse complement strand
CATCGGCCAGCTCGATCAGGGCCAGCGCGCAGGCCAGGTTGTCGAGCTGAAACCGTCCTTGCAACGGAGACGCAAGGTGCGTCTCACGCCGTCTCATGCCGGCATATCCGCAATCCGCCGTGGATGCACCGTCGCAGCAAAAGTCCCGATCCAGGAGATACACCGGCGCGGATACCGCCGAGGCGCGCTCCTCGATGACCCGGCGGGCCGATGCGTCCATCCGGCCAAGCACCACCGGCACTCCCGGCTTGATGATCCCGGCCTTCTCAAACGCGATCGCCTCGATCGTCGAACCCAAGTAGGCCTCATGATCAAGCCCGATGGTCGTGATGGCTGACACCAGCGGCGCGACCACATTGGTGGCATCGAATCGCCCGCCCAACCCCACCTCAAGGACCGCCACATCCACCCGGCACTCCGCAAAATACTGGAAGGCGAGCGCGGTCGTAAATTCGAAGAACGTCGGCGCTAAATCCGGAATTGCCGCCGCGCGCAGGGACTCCACCAATTCACTCACGCGCGCCTCAGGAATCATCGCGCCGTCGACGCGGATGCGCTCGCGAAAATCGATCAGATGCGGTGACGTATAGAGCCCCACGCGATGGCCGGCCGCCTGCAGCATCGAGGCCGTCATCGCCGCGGTCGACCCCTTCCCGTTCGTCCCGCCGATGTGCAGCACAGGGTAACGGCGTTGTGGATCGCCCACCCGGGCGAGCAGCGCACGGATCGTCTCCAATCCCAGCTTGATACCGTGCTGCTGCAAACTGTAGAGGAACTGCACTGTGGCGGGATATGTCATCGTAGCCATTCAAGGACACTCGCCTGCGCTAAAGGGCTCCCAAAAATTCGCTCCGGCATCCTCACAGCCCGTCGTTTGTCTCCCGCGACAGTCCGGTTGCGGCTGCCGACGAGAGACGCGTCACGACTTACACTTCACGGAGATGGAGAACGCCGCCGGCGGACTGTGTCCGCATCCTGTCAGAAATGTCCCACCAGCGTACTGACCGCTTCCTTCAGTTGTTTTCGCTCGACGATCATGTCGATCATGCCGTGATCGAGCAGGAATTCGGCCCGCTGAAACTGATCGGGCAATTGCTGCTTGATGGTTTGTTCGATCACCCGCGGACCGGCAAATCCGATCAGCGCTTTCGGTTCGGCGATGATCACATCCCCGAGCATGGCGATACTCGCCGTCACCCCGCCGAACGTGGGATCGGCCAGTATCGAGATGAAGGGCAGTTTGGCCTCGCCCAATTTCGCCACCGCCGCGGACGTTTTCGCCATTTGCATGAGCGAGAGAATTCCCTCCTGCATGCGTGCGCCGCCGGAGGCGGTCACGAGAATCAACGGCATGCGCCCCTCCAGCGCCCGATCGACCGCCCGGCAAATTTTTTCGCCGACGACCGATCCCATGCTGCCCCCCATGAACCCGAAATCGAAGACACACAGCGCCACCTTACGTCCGTTGATCGCTCCCTGGCCGATGACCATGGCGTCTTTGCGGCCGGTCTTTTCCTGCTGGGCCTTAATTCGATCTTTGTAGGTGCGCGTGTCTTGGAACTGCAGGGGATCTTGGGGCTCCAGCTCGGGATCCCACTCTTTGAACGTGCCCAGATCGACCAACAGGTTGATACGTTCAATGACCGAGATCGGAAAATGATACTCGCACTTCGGGCACACCTTGTTGTTGCGGTCGACCTCTTTGCGATATACGATCTCCCGGCAGTGGTTGCACTTCAGCCACATGCCCTCCGCCACTTTGGAGCGTTTGGGGGGATCGGCTTCCTCTGTTTTGCCTTTTTTAAACCACGCCATCCTGCTCACCTATAGTACAAGGGTTTGGCCCTCTTCAAGCGCGGTCAACTGTTGAATGCCCAATCGACCGAGCTCCTCCCGGATCCGCTCGCGAAACCGCGGTTTCAGATGATACGCGAAGACCGGCAATTCCGGCCGCGCCATCTTGGCAAACTCCTCGGCCAGCAGCGCCGGCGTCAGATGCTTCGCTACTTTTGCCAATTCACCCATCTCATCGGGAAACGAACTTTCAATAAAGGCGGCCTTCAAGCCGGACACACCCTTCGCTGCCTGCCAGAGCTCCTCGGTGTGATAGGTATCGCCGCTGTAGAGCACCGTGCGATCTCCGTCGCGGAGCAGAAACCCGACGGTCGGCACCACATGATTCACGCGAATCGGCGTCACCCCCAACCCGCACAACTCGGTTTCCTGCCCGGGGCGCAGTTCGCAGGATACGAAGACCGGCTTGGCGGGGTCGGGCAACCGAAAGAAGTCGGGGTAGACGGCTCCGTTAAAAATGTGTCGACGCAGTCCGTCCAGCACTTCGGGAATGGACGCGATGACCACCGGCTCATCGACCTCTCCGACGAGGTTGTCGGCCAGCGTCGGCAACTCACGAATATGATCGAAATGCAGATGTGTCAGCAGGACCACCCGGATACGCCGCTGCTCGTCGAGGTACAGCCGGGAGCCGATCGTCCCCGCATCCACGACGAGCCGATCGTTGAGCAGAAACCCGCAGGTGCCGCACTGCACCGGACCGCCCTCACCAGCGACGAGCTGCCCGGACCCGTGACAGCCTAACACCCGGAGATTCATGGCCTGGGCCTTCCGGCTCGGCAGCCCGATCCCGGCAACTGCTCACATGCTGATGGATGGATGCTCCGCACTGCGCGGCAGAATAACATACCTTAGGCAAAGGCGCACACAGATTTGCACGGTCGAGGAGAGGTCCGGCGCCCGGAGGCGAGGCGCGGTGAACGACCGGCTTTCGACGCTACGACCAGCCGCTGCCGAGGCCGATTCGAACCATCATCAGCACACCCAGCCCGATGCTGGCCACACAGGCCAGACCCTGCACCATCCGATAGGCGCGCGGGCCGACTGTCGCGGAATAGATCACCGGGAGACTGAGCACCGCGCCGACACCGACCATCCCCAAAATCGAACCGACACCGAACACCACGATGTACCCGATGCCTTGCGCGATCCCGGTCACCGTCGAAAGCACGATCAACATCAGCGCTGCGGACCCGGCCAGGCCATGGGCCATACCGATCAACAGCGGCCGCAGCGACCCCTGATACCAATGTCCATGCGCATGATCCGCCTGCGCGCGGTGACTATGTAAATGCATATGCGCGCGTCCGTCATGTTCGTGGAGATGCAGATGCCATTGCTCCCTGTACATGCGGCGCGCCAACGACAGGCCCAGCACGACCAGCATCCCGCCGACGGCAAATTCAAACACACTGGCCAACGATTCGGGAATGGTGAGATTCAGAGCCAGGAGGACCGTCCCCACACAGAGCAGCATCACGGTGTGCCCCAGCCCCCAGAAGAAGCCGATGGCCGTGGATGCCTGAACCGTGGGGCGTTCCGCCAGCACCGTGGAGAGCGCCGCCAGATGATCCGCGTCGAGGGCATGACGAAGCCCCAAGACGAATCCAAGGCTCACAATGGTCAGGGCCTGAGGATCAAACATCCACTGCTCCAGGAAAGGGGGTCGGTTGTTTGTCGAACGGGAGCAGCACGAACGGGCGGTCATCCCCCGCGCGCATGCATTTCCAGGTGGGGATCTTCACGGAGCCGGTTGATTTCGATGAGGCGCTGTTCCCGCAACCCGACGGCTTCGAGCGCTTTGCGCTCTTCCGCGCCACGATCCGCCCGCCCTTGCCAGGCCGCGGTGATCAGCGCTTTCATGTCGTCGCGGGTCCGCCCCTGACGGAGAGGCGCGCGGAGATCGAGGCCGTCCTTGGCATACAGACAGAGATACCACATGCCGTCGGCCGTGAGCCGGCTCCGATCGCAGGAGCGGCAGAACGGCGTCGTGGTGGAAGGAATGATGCCGAACAGGGTACCGTCCGGCAACCGGAATCGCTCCGCCGGCGCCACACTGTTCTCCACCACGGGTGTCACGACGCCGTAGTGGCGGCCGATGCGATCCAACATTTCCGCCCGCGAGAGCACTTGGCTCATGGACCAGTCCGTGGCGCCGCCGACATCCATATACTCGATGAACCGCACTTCGCCCCCCACCGACTTGCCGTATTCGAGGAGGTCGATGAGTTCGTCGTCGTTGTAGCCTTTGATGATAACCGTGTCGAATTTCAACGAGGGGAACCCGGCCTGAATGACGGCCTTGATCCCGTCGAAGACCTGATGATGCAGATCCCGCTTGGTCAAGGTGCGGAACCGGTCCGCCCGCAGCGTATCCAAGCTGATCGTGACACGGTTCAACCCGGCAAACGACAGGTCCGCAGCCTGATCCGCCATGAGCACGCCGTTGCTGGTGAGGGCAATTTCGGTGATGCGGCGATTCTCGGACAGTTGCCGGACAAACCGCGGCAGATCGCGTCGCAATAACGGCTCGCCGCCGGTCAATCGCACCTTGTCGACCCCCAGCTCGGTAAAGATCGCCGTGAGTTCGGCCATCTCCTCGAACGTGAGAATCGTATCGCGCGGCAACCACGCATAGTCGTCCTCGGGCATACAATACTTGCACCGAAGATTACAGCGGTCGGTCACAGAGAGCCGCAGGCTGCGGAGCGGACGCCCCAAGCGGTCGTAAATAGGAGGAACTGGTGTATCGAGCGTGCTCTGGTCCATCGAGACTCGAAGGCGCGGGCCTCTCCTCTCACCGCAGGCCGTGGGAGGGCTACGGGTGCTCCTCGACCCACACCTCTCCGTCGGGAGTGTGTTCGAGTTTCCAAATCGGCGTAATCTGTTTCAGTTCGTCGATCGCCCACTTGCAGGCCTGAAAGGCCTCCGCTCGATGTTCGGCGCCGGCAATGATCAACACGATGTTGTCGCCGATGCCGATCTCCCCGTACCGGTGCAAGATGAGCAGTTCGATCACGCCGAAGTCTTTGAGCGCGCGCTCGCGGATCTCCCGCAGTTTTTTCTGCGCCATCCCCTCGTAATGTTCGAAGGTGATGCCGTCGACATCCTTCCCTTTGGACCGGTCCCGGGCCGTCCCCAGGAAAATCGCGATGCCGCCGATGCGCTTGGACCGCGCGCGTACGCGACGGAGTTCTTCGTCGATCGAGAAATCCTCCCGCTGCACCCGGACCAACATGGCCTCATCGTCGGTAACGGGCCGACCGGCTGTGGTAACCTGTTCAAGACTCATCACTCGCTCCTATCGATTTCCGCCGGCAAACGGCGGCAACAGCGCAATCTCATCCCCGTCCCGCACGGCAAGGTCTTCGTGCGCGATATCCTGATTGATCGACACGAGCACCTTCTTCTTCTGCAACAATTCACCGATCTTCGGATAGGCCGCGTCGATGACCGCCACCAGGTCCTTCACCCGCCCGCCCTCGGGCAGCACCAGGGAGAGTGTCCCCTGATTGCCGGCCAACATTTTCGTCATCCCGAACAGTCGCACCGTCACCATACTTACCGCTCCATCATCGCAGGCAACGGACGCGCCCTGTTTAGACGGGAACCGGGCGCTGATAGGTGCCTGATTTCCCGCCGGATTTCGTCAACAGGCAGATGTCGCCGAAACTCATGCCCCGGTCCACCGCCTTGCACATGTCATAAATCGTCAACGCCGCCACCGAGGCCGCCGTCATCGCCTCCATCTCCACACCGGTGGGGCCCGTCGTCTTGGCCGTCGCGGTGATGATAATGGAGCAGCGCCGTTCATGGTCCGGCTGGGCAACTTCCTGAAAAGAGATATCCACGCTGGTCAACAGGATGGGGTGGCACATCGGAATCAAATCCGGGGTCTTCTTGGCCCCCATGACACCGGCCACCTGCGCGACGGACAGCACATCGCCCTTGGCGATCTTTCCCTGCTGAATCTTTTCGAGGGTTTCGGGCTGAAGAAAGACGATGGCTTGCGCGCTCGCGAGCCGCTCCGTGGAAGCCTTGGCGCCGACATCGACCATCCGCGCCCTGCCCGACTCATTGAAATGGGTAAACTCGGCCATGCTCCACGCCAAATCAGTTGGTTGTCGATCGAGAGCCGCCGAATTATAGGAGCCGGTCAAAATGGGAGTCAAGCCACGCGCAGCGCATCGCCCGGTCACCAGCATCGCTCCTGTGCAAATCCCCACTGAGATCGAGTAGAGTGGGACGACACAGACACCTGGAGTGAGGGAGCGCACCACGCATGTCGACATCGAGACGACCGGAACTGGAAAAGGATAATCCCACCGCCCCGCAAATCTATATCGGGCCGAGACGGAAACGAGCCCTCGCGCGTATGGCCGCCGCCCTCCCCGCACCGGCCTCGACGGGAATTGAAGCGGCCCTGGAGGCATTGGTGGATGCGGCAGAACAGTTTGCGCACAGCCTGCCGCCGACGCAGGACACGGATCGTGAGCGAAATGCCCTGTTGGAAGCGATCTCGCAAGCGCAGACGTTTCTGCCGCTTGACCGCACGCCGGGCGACCCGGCGACACCTACAACAAAGCCGCGATAGACTGAGCGTCTCGAAAGCACAACGGGGACAACCACCGGCGTGGTTGCCCCCGTTGTCTATCGGTCCAATGGCTCCCTGCGCCAAACGCGTTACGCAACCTGTTGAATCGCCGACAGCAGCCACTTCCCGCTTCCGAACCGCATGAAGGTCCAGACCTCGGTCGTTTCGACCGGCAGTTCAGCGTTGCCCTCCACGAGAGCCCCCTGTTCACCAGGCTGCTTCGCGAGAGAGATCGTGTAGTCCTTGGCGCTCCAGCTCAGACTGACCGTGGCATACTGGGTTGCGCCTTCACTCCACGACTCACGGACTTCCGCCCGTCCCAAGACCACATCTTCCACACGATTCGCCACACCTTCGCTCGCCTGCTCCGCCAGGCCGGCACTGAAATACTCCAGCATTTCCGGCGTCACCAGGCGGCGCAAGGCCGCGAGATCTTGGCCGCTCCACGCGGTTTGAATAGCGGTCAAGGCCTGCTGAAAGGCCGCCTTGTCTGCCGCAGTGATCTCCTCTTCAACGGCCGCCGCCCCCAATCGTGCACCCGACGAGTCGGCCAAGAGCGAGCCGCGTGCGGCACTGGTTCGAGCCAATCCGGCAAAGTTCGGCGCCGGCGTGCGCCGCGACCGCATGTACCACCAGAGTGCCCCACCCCCCATCACCATCAACAACAGCAACAGGCCGTTGGAGCCGGCTCCGGCCGCCGCTTGCTCCCCCTCGGCACCGTCGGTTGTGCGCGCGCTGGTATCGGTGGCGCCGAAAATCATGTGCCCCAACCACGTTCCCGCGAGACCACCGGCGATGCCGGCCAGCAACGGATTGCGCTGAATCCACGACGGTTGCGCCGCAGGGGCGGGTCTCGACGCGCTCGACGCGCCCCCGACCGCGGAAGTGGGAGGAGGAGCGGAAGGCCTGGCCGTCGTCGATTGTTCGATAGGCTTGGCCCCGTTGTCCTGATACGTCCGTGAGCCGCGGCTGCCCATGCTCCCTGAAGAACTCCCGCCGCGTGACCCGCTGGAAAACCCGCCGCCCGATCCACCGCGCGCCTTTGCGAACGAGAGGGTCGGCACGCCGACCAGGGCGAACACGAGACATGCGGCCATGAATTTAGTGGTATTCAAGCTGGATATCCTTTCTCTTGACGTTGCGCGTGACGTGCGAAGCTATCTGAATCCTGGATCATCCTACCAGTAATGTCCGCCGAAAACATACCATTCGTCCGGCACTCCGAACCATTCACATGCCGGCTTGCTTCCTCAACGCGCGCCTGACAGCATGGGCTCCGGACCATCGCATCAACATCCAACGCAGCATGCGCGCACCGGCCATGCTGCTCGTTGTCGTTCGTGTCTCATGACAGTCCGGTTGCGGATCCTCACGCGACGCGTCACGATGCACGCGTCACAGATGCTGAGAAGGCCGCGGGCGGACGTGTCGGAGCTTGCGAGAAAAGGAGTCGGCGTGAAACAGGGGTATCGATTGATCGTGGTGGATAAAGACGGAGTGCTGGTGTCGGAGTTTCAGTTGACCGAGCAGGCCCTCGCCGCGCCAGAAGCCTTCGTGGCCGCGCTCAAGGACTCGATCGAGGCCATCGAAGAGGCGGAGCCGTGAACTGAGGAATCAGGCATCCACTCGCGCGGCGAACATTTGAATAGTGTTCGTTGGATAGCCCCCGTCACTAAGGACGGGCGCTACGCCCCTGGCTTTCTCCATGCCCTCACTTTTGCGCAGCTTCAATCCTCGCCCGTCACTAAGGACGGGCGCTACTATGAGGAGGCAGACAAGGCACGTATGGCAGAGGGTTTCAATCCTCGCCCGTCACTAAGGACGGGCGCTACGACCGCGATGCCAGGGCTCTTGCTTTCCGTGATCGTTTCAATCCTCGCCCGTCACTAAGGACGGGCGCTACCTCGCACCACGGCTTCACTCTCCGGCCCATCGCCGTTTCAATCCTCGCCCGTCACTAAGGACGGGCGCTACGGAACATCATGTGGCAGACCCCGCTTGAATGCAGTTTCAATCCTCGCCCGTCACTAAGGACGGGCGCTACGGAGCAGGGCGCAGCGAAGCAAGCCTCTCTCTGTGTTTCAATCCTCGCCCGTCACTAAGGACGGGCGCTACAATGAGTAGCCAGTAGCACATGGTTACCTCATGCAGTTTCAATCCTCGCCCGTCACTAAGGACGGGCGCTACATCCACATGCTTATGCACAGATAATGGGCAGAGTAGTTTCAATCCTCGCCCGTCACTAAGGACGGGCGCTACGGCCTTCATGCTCAAGAAGCCGGACGTGGACAAGATGTTTCAATCCTCGCCCGTCACTAAGGACGGGCGCTACACCTGTTTTCCCGCGACTGGTGGCAGTTTAAGCCGGTTTCAATCCTCGCCCGTCACTAAGGACGGGCGCTACCGTTGCCTGGGGTGTGTTACCGTCCTTCTGCTTGTGTTTCAATCCTCGCCCGTCACTAAGGACGGGCGCTACAGTGGTCGATCGGCTCGGGCAGATTGCCCGATCGGTTTCAATCCTCGCCCGTCACTAAGGACGGGCGCTACGAAAGGCACGCGCAAGGCATTACTTGAGGTTATGGGTTTCAATCCTCGCCCGTCACTAAGGACGGGCGCTACTTCACAGCCTTACCCACCGATAATGGGCAGAGTAGTTTCAATCCTCGCCCGTCACTAAGGACGGGCGCTACGGGAACACGGAGCTTGACAGTCTTGCAGGGTAATGTTTCAATCCTCGCCCGTCACTAAGGACGGGCGCTACGTTCGCAGATCGTATACAGGTACAGTACGCTTTCGTTTCAATCCTCGCCCGTCACTAAGGACGGGCGCTACAGCATTACGGGCTTATGATGGAGGATGCGATCATGGTTTCAATCCTCGCCCGTCACTAAGGACGGGCGCTACGCAGACACGGCGATCGAGTGCGCGTGTGCATGGTGTTTCAATCCTCGCCCGTCACTAAGGACGGGCGCTACTCGTCATGTTGTGATCAAGAATCTCCTCGCGCGAGTTTCAATCCTCGCCCGTCACTAAGGACGGGCGCTACATCGTTCCCCTTCGCCGCCGAGCACTTCCAACGAGTTTCAATCCTCGCCCGTCACTAAGGACGGGCGCTACCACAGCGAACGAAAAAGACGCCCAGTAAAAGAGGTTTCAATCCTCGCCCGTCACTAAGGACGGGCGCTACCAAGCAAAGCGTGCTAATCGAGAAGGCCTACGAAGTTTCAATCCTCGCCCGTCACTAAGGACGGGCGCTACATCTGATTTCTGCCGGAGGCGGCGGAACAAGTGTGTTTCAATCCTCGCCCGTCACTAAGGACGGGCGCTACAGCCGTAACAAAAACCCTTGAATTACTGCGTGTTTTGGCTCGTGTTGGCGCGAACCTTCCCGAATCATCTGAACACGGCGACAGTGGTTTGTTGTCACCACGCAAATTCTCCTTTCAATTCGCCGGCTTCTCGTCCGCGCGATCCCAGGCCCTATTTGGCAGCGCTTCTGGTTCGCGTTTACAACACCAGTGGCTCGTCAAAATCGACTGACGTGTCTACACCGAACACCTGCACATACTTTTCTTTGGGCTCGACTAATCGATACACCCGCAAGCTGTCCTCCTTGTCATCGATAATCTCAACGAGTCGCCGGAGGAGTTCTTCAAATTGCATCTCATTGACCGTGCACTCGAACACCGATTTCTGTACTCGTTGCCCAAAATCCTGACAGGCCTGCGCAATTTTCCGCAGCCGCCGCCTCCCGTCAGTTGTCTCTGTTGCCACGTCATAGGCGATCAATACATTCATGCCACCCTCCTACCGATACAAAAACGGCGGATAGGCCTCAAGGTCTCCACGCAGCACGCGGGCCAGAAGACGCGCCTGCACATGCGGAACCAACCCTAACGGCATCTTTTGATCCAAGACCGGGTGCGTGATCTCTTCTTGCTTACGTTTTTGATAGGCGACGATGACCTCTTTGCGGGCGGCATCCTCCAGATGCACCGCTCCGCCCGGTCGCGCGTGAAACTGACTGGCGGCCACCTGTTTTCGATTGATCAACGTGAGTGCGAGTCGATCGGCAAAGACACTCCGTAACTCTTCCATGAGGTCCAACGCCAAGGCTGCCCGGCCTGGGCGCAACGCATGCAGAAATCCCATCTGCGGATCAAGGCCGACGCCTTCCAACGCGGCCACGCAATCGTTCATGAGCAAGGCATAGAGAAACGACAAGAGCGCATTGACCGGATCGGTCGGAGGCCTCCGGTTTCGACCATTCAGCGTAAACGTTGCGCGGTCTTCGCGGACCATGCGATCGAAGGTGGCGAAGTATTTTCGCGCCGCCTCGCCTTCCAAACCTCTCAGGTAGTCCAGGTCCTCCGCGAGCGGCACGCGACCCAATACGTTGGCGAGAGACTCTGCCGTCTGCCGCAATGTCTCACCGTCGCCTGAATCGACGGTGTCCCGAGCAGCGCGCAGGACGATCTGGCGGCTATTCTGAATTTTCCCACCCACCACATGACGAGCGATTGTCAGGGTTTTGTCCGAATTACCCATGGCTGCATGTTGTGCGCAACGCAAGAGCACATTCCCCGAGATCGGTCCTTCTACGCGCGCTTGAAATCGGCCATTACGATCGAGAAATACTACGAATCGGCCATCTTGGGTGCAGCGCGCCAGCGCCGCCGGACTCACCAGCACATCGCCGAAACAGACGATGCCACCCAGGTGATGGATCGGCACCTGTAGTTTCGTCTCCCGCTCGACCTCGACCCGGAGCGTGTCGTGATCGAGCCGGAGATAGGCCCCTTCGGTCGTCAGATAGAGCGTGTTGAGTAATTGGTGCATCGGCGGATCAGTTCGGCTCCGATATGACAAACAGCTTACGGATCAACGCCGAGGCTCGTTCCTGCTCGCCGATGACCGACGGCAAACAGGCCTCACTCAATGAACAGTGTTCACAACGTTGATCATTCACCGGAGAGGGAAGGATCTTGTCGCCCAACATCGCGCGAATCGCCGTCACGACCTCTTCCACCCGAATTCGCAATGCCGGAGTAAACAACACTTCACGCCGTCTTCTGGATTTGTGATGAAAGATGGCGCCACGCTCAACAGTCCTGCTCAACATTTCCTCCAGACACATGGCTTGGGCACAGAGTTGTATATCGTCGTTCTCAAATCGCCGGTTCGGACCCGACTTGTATTCAACGGGATAGGGGGTCTCTCCATGAAACTCGACAACATCAGCTTTTCCAATCAAACCTAATCGCTTGGAACAGAGCGGTAAGGCTCGCTCAACTCGTACGCCTTCCTCCCAACCGCTCTCATCTTCCCGGTCGGCTCGCTCATGAAGATCGTGACCGCGCATGGTGTACAGGTTTTCAGAGTACGTCTGCTCCACATGAATCAATGCGCATCGCCGAGGACAATAGGCATAGTGGTTCAGTGCGGAAATAGGGATCAACTCCCGATCAGCCTCATCCTGCGACATCGTTTGGCCTACGATAGCTTGGCAAGCTTACCCGCTCTGTCATCCCACGCCCACAACTCCACGCCTTTCGGCAGATTGGCCACATTGGTTATTACCGTATAGTGCGCGAACTTGCGGGGACTTCCAATCTTGCCTTCTTTCATTGCCGATTCATTGCGCTTCACGTCGATGACGCGCCCGAGGTCCAATAACGCTTGCGCCGGCGCACAGCCGAGCATCGCTTGACGCTTGCGCTGTTCCGCATTGCTGTCGGTGCCCACGTGCTTAAACACATACAACCCTCGTCGGGACATCATACCTTTGGAGGCAGAACGGTCGTGATCCCACATGCCTGCCAGAGCTTCCCACAGATGAGTGATGTCGTCGTCTGAAAATAAGGTTCCCTGGGCGAGATTGGCGGACACGAACCCTTTGGCGACATAGAGTCCGTAGGGAATGAGAGATTTACGACCCATTGTGCGGAGGGTGTCTTCTGGTGCTTGTTCCTCCAACAACCGTAACTCTTCACTACCCATTCCATCCCTTTCCTCAACGCCATGTTTCTTCTTGGTCAAATTCGCATCAGCAACTCTTGTGATCCCGAGGTCCATCAATAAAATGGGATCAACAGATCGAGAGAACGAAACCTGAACTGGTCCTCGAACCTGTCCGGCGTTGGCCCCGGTGCTCATGACAGCGCCAAATGTCCGAACATCATAGAAATTCTGACACATCCAGCCTCGTGCGTTCTGGACTTTGGACTTTGTGGCTTTCTCTGGAATTGCTCCGTTGGTTTGCTCATGAGCAAGCGCAATCGGTCTATTCAGATTAGTCGAATGCTCAACGAAAATAGCATTGGGTGCCTGATTCCCAAACGCGGCCTGGATGTAATTACGCACTCGGCGTTTGATAGCGACATCGGATACCAATCCGTGCATGTCTTCCGGGTCAATGCGAGGGCTGTTTCCGGCATCCGGGTCGCCGTTCGGATTGCCATTTTCACAGTCAAAGAGATAGAGGAATTCGTAACGGTTCTGGATCGCAGTCATCTTGTTTCTCCTTGTGCGGTTTCGTTGGTTTTCTTGCCTTCACGCAGTGCGGCAAGTTGCTGGTAGTAACCAAGAGCAAATAAACCCTGGCCGTTGAGGTCAAGAATGCGTGGCGCGCCGTCGCCCAAGTGGCCCATCACGTCCGCAATCTGATTTTCGTACGACCAAGCCAAGCCGCCTTCGAGCTTGCCCAAGTGGTTACGCGCATTGCTGGTCAAGCGCCCGAGAATCAGTCCTGGTGTCTGGCTGGCGGCAGCATAGTAGCGTTGCACTACGCCTGCGCCCACGTCGCCAAGCGCGGCGCGTTGTAAGTTGGAAAATACCGCCAGTAACCGCCCGCAGTGGTAGGCTGGTTCTGGATGATTAGGATTGAGATATGCAGCCATAGTGTGGGCACCTCCAGGGTTAAGTCGAACGAAATAGGCTTTGATGAGCCCCATGCGGGCGTGGCTGAACGGGGGCTGGTCTTTATCAATTAGGTCGGTACGGAACCTCGCCAGCGCCTGCACCATCAACGGTTGTGGGATGGGCAGCCGCTGAACGGCGACCTTCCACAGTGTGGCGGCTGTGGGAGCGGGCAAGTCCTTCAGTTCGCGCACTAATGCTCCGCACACCGCCATGAACTTGGGATCATGAGCTTGTCCTTTGCCGTCGCGGGCAACAATGGCGAGATCGGCAAACCACGCTTCGACATTACGCACCAAATCTTCGAAACGTCCTTCCATCCAATCACGCACCATCACTCGGCCTGACATGCCCGAGATTGTCAGGGCATAGAATTCGTTATTGACGAGATCAGGTCGATGACCGCTGCGGATGGCATCAAGTAGTTTGCGCGCAGCGATGGCAGCAGAGGCAGCAGCAACTTCCGGTGGGTCTTGCAGCCAAGGGAGCACATCATCTTCATGCTCTACTTTGCTTTTAAACCAGTGCAGAACAAGGCTTTCGCCAAGCCGCTTACCATGATGACGTTTCAGATGATTCAAAGCGTCTACATAGCTTCTCGCCGCTTGATCGGAAACTGCTGCGTTGGCAGATTTCTTTAACCCCAGCGAAGTAAATGCGGCTTTATCAAAACCAACTAACGCATCGCCGGAGCCTTGCCCACCGGGCAACCCCATTATTTTCGGATGGGTTTTGGCTGGCATTGCTGTTTTGCCACTGGCAAAACAAATCATTGGGTTTCCGTCTAGCTCAGTTTCACGGACATTCATGCGCCAATGTCGCCACCATTCAAGTATGTCTGGATCATTAAGCGGATCACAACCGTCTATTCGCCATTCCAAGTTTTCGGTTGGCCTCGCGCGATGAGGTGCAGCCAAGAGTTTCTGGCGTAGTAAGTCCAAGCTCGATGTATCACCAAGAAAACTCGTCAATACTTCAAGCATTGGCGACACAACGGAAGCCTCACGGATGCACTGAACGTAATAATCGTGGCGCGGTTTATCGCTATCAGCAGCTTTCAGCAGTATTGCCGTTTTTAAGTTATCGATCAGGAAATGAGATTTTCCACCCGACTGCATATCGTGCATCTCTGGGCAATGCCAACGTTCTACACCACTCTTTTCATCACCCAATGGCAGAATGCCTAGCAGCCTCCCATCTTTCGTTAGCTCAATCCGCCAACGGATGTCACGGACAGTGAAACCAAGCTCGGAAAAAGGAACATTAGCATGTGCATAGTCGATGAGCCGGTTCAGCATGATTTTTTCACCTTATCGCTATCAAACGGGGGTACGTCCAGCACGCCACTGCGCACATATGCATCAAATAGAGTGATGAACGGTTTGTCCGTATTTTTAACCGTTTCCTTCCGAAGGTCGAATACGTCGTAGAGCATGAAACCCAGATGCTGATCCATGGCAGCGGGTAACTGGATCTTAGCGCCTGGGTTTTCCACATACTCAAAGAACGCGGGGAATTCTCGGCAGCCGAAATAGGGTTGCTGAAAGCATTTTCCTTGCTTGGCACGACGTTCGAAACAGGCGTTGAACTTGCTGTAATCTTGACAGAAGGCTGGCTTGGGAACGATCTTCGCGGTGAGTCGATACCGCACGTTCTTGAGCGCCATGGTCTGGCGCTGGGTACGACCCGTTGTTTCGTCGGTGCCATCGGCCCAAAGTGGTTCGGCTTGCTCTTCTCCAGACATCCATTTGTTAAGAATAGCCACTCCCGGCACCCGACCCTTTACCTCATTGCGGCGCAGTGCGATGTAGCGTGGCAATTCCAGGACCTCTATACGAGTCACCTGCCAGTGAAAATAGGGGCGCATAATGCTTTCCCTGCCTTGCCGTTCCCGTAGACCATCCCAGTAGATAGCGTCGAAGATGCCACGCGCCGCAGAAGGCGTGATGAGCGGGTAGGAGAAACGCTCGACCTTCATTTCTGGCCGCGTAAAGCAGGCGAAGTCGCCCCAAACTTCCAATGTGTGTGTGCCGTTAGCCATGTTTCCTCCTATGCGATGAACACCTGTTCACCCTTGGGTGGATTCAGCCCAAGGGTGTCGTCGTAAAAATCTCCTTGAAGAATGAACCACTCGTCGGAAACGCCGCCGCGCCGAAGTTTCGCCTGAATGGCCCAGTCGGGTGAGCCGTCATTGGTGCGATAGACACTGACCGCAAGCCCCTGGGCGCGGCGCATCCAGTTGGTACTGATCCCTTGTCGGTCGGCTTCCGTTCGTAATGCGAGAAACTCGTCGTACCTGTCCGCCCATGGCACCAGCACTTGAATGGCATCCTGAACAATGAGGCGGTAGATCTTAGCAATTTCCACGAAGTCGAGCGCTTGAATTGCTCTCGTAAGATCGGCGTTTTGACTGGCAGGATCATTCAGATTGTAGAGCTTGTGGTAATAGGCCCGGAAAACTTCGGGGTCGTTGATATCTAAACTATTGTCGTGCAGGTTGAGCAGGGTTTGTGTGACTTGAGTCGCCTGATAGTAGCTATGCGTGGGGAATCGTTTTCTCCACCCGCCTTCCTCGTCCGGTTCAAAAACCACAACCTCGCCAAGACGGCCCTGTTCATTGAGCCTGCCCTCGCGGTTGCAGCGTCCTGCTGCTTGTGCAATAGACTCCAGCGGCGCCATGGCACGGAAGACAATGGGGAAATCCACGTCCACTCCCGCTTCAACACATTGGGTGGAAACAAGGCGGCAGGGAAGTCCGGCTGCAAGTTGATCTCTGACCCTATCCATCACCGCCCGCCGGTGTTCAGCACACAAGTTTGTGGAGAGATGGAACACGCTTTCCGTCCCGGTCAGTTCATTGAGTAGAGCGAGGGCGTGGCGTTTAAGGTTAACCACCACCAGTGCCTGATCCACGCCTCGCAATTCAGCAGCGAGTTGAGCCCAAGTACGCTTTTCATCAGTTTCCGGCCAGCGTACTGCGACACGTTTGAGTGTCGCGAACAGTGCCGGGTGTTCCGGTACGACTTCGATCGGTTGCCAGCCTTGCACAGCGTGCTTTTTTACGGCCTCGTTCAGAGTATCGAAGGCGGGTTGTGTCGCGGTAGCAAAAACTACGGTGGAGTGATAGGACGCCGACAAATGAGACAGCGCCGCCAAGGTTGGTACCGCCAAGTGCTGCGGCAGACTCTGCGCCTCATCGAACAAGATGACAGAGTCCATTAGGTTATGCAGCTTGCGACAACTGGACGGCCTGTTGGAAAAGAGTGACTCCAGCAACTGCACGTTCGTGGTCAACACGATTGGCGCGTCCCAGTTTTCCGCCAGCAGACGGCGCTGACGTTCGTTGGCTCCTTCTGCATCCCGCTGTTCGGCTTCAGCCCCCAGTCCAGCCAAGCTGTGGTGTTCCAATACAAAATTATCCTGGGCCGCCTTGAAGACCGTCCGATATATACGCGCCGTCTGCTCGATGACCGTCAAGAACGGCACTGCTAAAATGATTCGTTTCAGTCCATGCTTCTTCGCGTGTTCCAGCGCGAACTTCAGCATCGCGAGCGTCTTGCCGGAACCGGTCGGCGCGGTCAGCGTAAACGTGCCAGGTTCCGCCTGGCCAGCACGTACGACTGCATTCCACAGGGTTTCCCGTGCCTGCTGCACCGCTATCTGGGCTCTAGTCGAGACACGTAACGCCGCCATGTGAGCATCCAGCGCGGCAAGTGCCGAACTGGCGTCCAACTTTTGCCCTTCAGGACGGGGTCGCTTCCCTTGTGTATCACCCTCGAAGTGTGACTCGGTGTCGAGAAAATCTGCATCCACCAAACATGAAAATAGCAGCCGCACATCAAGCATGGCAGCGACTGCTTGCGCCCACGAGTCAAGAACAAAACTAGATGGTACGCAGAATTCAATTCCATCCCTGGCGGCAAGAGACTCCAGCCTTTCCACGTCTGGTTCACTGAGGGCTAACCCAGGTAAAACAGCGGCAGAGAGATTGTCTGGCAGTAACCTCCTTAAGGAATCTTTACTCCCACGCTGCAAGCCAATGTGATGACCTTCGATAGCTAACGCAGCGGCAACTGCCCGGCATCTTAGAGCCAGCGATGCACCCTGTGACCAATGGTCCAACCCCTTATCTTTGCCGTGCAACCGGGCCTGAAAGCGTTCGCCATATTTCCCAAGGTCGTGCAATAACCCAGCGAGTGCCGCTTCTTCAGCGCCGCTCTGTCCTTGCAGGAATTCTTTTGCGATCTTCGAGACGCTGGTGAGATGCTCCGCCAAGCTGTGCCATTTCCCGCATCCGTTCGCGCTATGTGCGAAGTACTGGCGCGGTTGGGACCCAGCGTCTGGGTAATAATCAGGCTTCATGGATATGTGGTTGCGCTATCCGCGTCTGTGCATTCCAGTTCATGATGTCCCCCCAACGCCGCCGCACTGTACCAAGAATCGACAACGCCGTCCCGCCCAAAAGCGGTCTCTCTCGCCTAGATAAATGCCTAGGGCCTCTCTTTCTACCTTAACCGCGCGCGCTGATTCGTCGGGGCTCGCTCTGTCCCGCCGATTGGCTATACGCCATGAGCTCTTCTCCCTATCTGCCGCCGGCACCTTAGCACTGCGGTGTGACATCCGGGGTCACAGTTCGGCGCAGGCTGAAATTATCTTTTCGAATGCGGCTACCGGGGTTTTGCACTCACACATTGGACTCTTCGCCGCACTCGATTCGCGCACCTCGTCTTTCGTCTGACGTTCATGCCACCTGTCGCCCTCCTCACAGCCGACATCTTTTCTCATCACTCCCCTCACCCAACGGCGCAAACGGCACCTCGAAATTTAACGTGGGCACCCGGGGTCAATGGATTGGGCGACGAAACGTAGAAATTGACCACGATTCAGGTATTCGGTATACTGAGCGAGAAGTGGAGGACGTTGTCATGTCTGTCTCCCAGATTTCATCAAAAGGGCAAATCCTGATTCCCCGGCAACTTCGGCGCAAGCTTGGGTTCAAGCCTGGGGGCAAGGTCCAGTTGATCGAAGAGGGTGGCCGGTTGGTTATTGCCCCGGCAGCCGACGATCCCATCGCGTCGGCCACGGGCTTTCTCACAGGCAAATTCTCCCTGACGGAAGACCTCCGCCGCGAGCATCGGGAGGAGGCCCGTCGTGAGCGAAAAACTCGTTCTCGATAGTTTCGCGCTGGTCAGCCTCTTTCATAAGGAACCCGGGTGGGAAAAGGTCCGTGCCGCCCTGTATGAGCAGCAGCGGAGCGGCACCAAGGCTTTTCTGAACTGGGTCAATTGGGGCGAGTTCTTCTACATCGTCAAGCGCAAGGTCGGGGCGGTCCGCGCCGCTGAAGCCCTCCATCTCCTGGAACAACTGCCTATCGAACTGGTTGAAGTGGATCTGCCCTTGGTGCGAGAGGCGGCGGAAATCAAGAGTGAGCATGCGGTCTCCTATGCGGATGCC
>WIAG01000144.1 GCA_014055495.1 Nitrospira sp. CR1.2 | reverse complement strand
TGCTCCCGAACGTCCAACACCTTCTTTTTCGGCCCCTTATCTTCTTTGTCGAACACGATGAGCCGCACGCGCAACTTCAGGGGAACGGCAAACGTCATGCCCTGCTCGAGACATTCCCGTTCGTCATACTTCGGCGTACCCAGAGAATAGTTAGAGAACTCCAAGGCTGCCGTATTGTTGTAATCAGTGATGGGAAACACGCTCGCTAACGCCGCCTGCAACCCCTGATCCTTGCGACGATCCGGCTCGACCTCCATCTGGAGAAACTCTTCGTAGGACCGCTTCTGGATTTCGATGAGATCGGGAATATCGATGCTCGTACGAATCCGAGAAAAATCCTTACGTTCGACAAACTCCGAAAGAGTCGATTCCGACATTCGTTAGCCCTCCAAGCTCATAAGGAGATGAGCGCCCTGCGCCATCCCGACGGACAACTCACACCGCGAAAACCGAACGAGTTACTTAATTTCGACTTTGGCGCCGCTCTCCTCGAGCTTTTTCTTCATCGTGTCAGCCTCTTCCTTGGTCGCGCCGGTTTTGATGGGCTTCGGCGCACCTTCGACCAAGTCCTTTGCTTCCTTGAGACCGAGGCTGGTGAGCTCGCGCACCACCTTGATGACCTGGATCTTCTTATCCGCCGGCGCACTGGCCAAAATGACATCAAAGGAAGTCTTCTCTTCAGCCGGGGCGGCTGCCGCACCGCCACCGCCCACCGCTGCCACTGCCACCGGCGCCGCCGCCGTCACGCCGAAGCGCGTCTCCAGCCCCTTCACCAACTCCGCCAACTCCAACACGCTCATGCCCTCGATCGCCTTGATCAATTCATCTTGTGACAATTTGGTTCCTGCTGCTGCTGACATGTCGCCCTCCCCTTTCTTTTTATCCTGAATGGCTGCAATAACTCGCACAAACTTGCTCAGTACTCCACTCAACGCATAGACCACACCACGTATCGGGCCCTGCATGGCCGACAACAACATGGCGATCAACACTTCCTTCTTCGGCAATTGCGCAATTGCCGCAAGGTCGGCGGCCTGCACCACCTTACCCTCCAACACCCCAACCGTGACTTTCATTTTTTCGGAGCGTTTTTCGGCCTGGATAAAGTCTCGCAGGATCTTCGCCGGAAGAACCGGATCGTCATACCCGATTACGAGCCCGGTGGGGCCCTTAAAATGCTCTTTCGCGTCAGCCAGCGTCGTCCCAGCCGAGGCTCGAACAGCCAGAGTATTTTTGACGACACAGTATTCCGCCTTGGCACCGCGCAGCTGCCTACGAAGCTCGGTCATCTGATTGACGGGCATACCGGCACATTCCGTCAGAATAGCCAAGCGTGCGCGACCGAACTTTTCCGTCAACTCCGCGATCGCTGTTGCCTTGTCTTCTTTCTTCATGCCATTCCCCTTACTGAGAACCTGTCCGTTCTCACCCCCACAACTTCGAGAGCGCCACTGGATCCAGCTTCACACCGGGCCCCATCGTGCTCGACATCGTCACGCTCTTGAGATACCGCCCCTTGCACGACGACGGCTTCGCCTTAACCACCGACTCCAACACCGCTTGGGCGTTATCACACAACTTCTGCACATCAAACGACACTTTGCCGACCGGGACCTGCACGATTCCTGCTTTCTCCACCTTAAACTCGACACGTCCCTTGCGAATTTCGTTCACAGCCTTTCCAACCTCAAACGTCACCGTCCCTGTCTTCGGATTTGGCATCAGCCCACGCGGACCAAGCACCTTACCGAGCTTACCGACCGAGGCCATCAGATCAGGAGTGGAAATCGCACAATCAAACTCCATCCACCCACCTTTAATTTTCTCCATCAGATCGTCGGCGCCCACAAAATCTGCCCCGGCCTGCTTGGCCTCCTGCTCTTTTTCGCCTTTAGCAAACACCAGCACGCGAAGCTGCTTACCAGTGCCGTGCGGGAGCGCGGTCGTCCCACGCACCATTTGATCTGAACGCTTCGGATCAACGCCAAGCCGAATCGCCAAATCAACGGATTCGTCATACTTTGCAAAGGCAGCTTGCTTTACAGCCTCAACGGCTTCCTTCAATTCGTAAAACCTGGGCTCGATCTTTTCCTGAGCCGCGGCCAGTTTCTTTCCCATACTGCTACTCCTTCACCTCCGCCGGAGGTTCACTCTGCAAACACTTACTGGACGGCAATACCCATGCTGCGCGCCGTTCCCTGAATGATCTTAATGGCACCCTCAAGGTCAGCCGCGTTCAGATCGGACAACTTTTTCTGCGCGATTTCTCGCACCTGCGCCTGAGTTACCTTGCCGACCTTATCCTTGTGCGGGATGCCCGAACCCTTGATGACACCAGCAGCTTTTTTCAGCAGATCCGACGCCGGCGGCGTCTTCATGATAAAAGTGAAGCTCCGGTCTTTATAGACCGTAATAATCACCGGAATAATGCTATCCCCGTCTTTTTGGGTTTTTGCATTGAACTGCTTGCAGAACTCCATAATATTGACGCCGTGCTGCCCCAGCGACGGACCGACAGGCGGAGCCGGATTCGCCTTGCCGGCCGGAATCTGCAATTTAATCTGTGCTGATACTTCCTTGGCCATGAGTTACTCCCTGAGAACTGCGGACTGCATGCAAGGACCGAGAACGGCTCTCAGTCCCAACCACCAATCCAGTGACCTCAAATGCGTTCGACCTGCAAAAACCCGAGTTCGACCGGAGTGGACCGGCCAAAAATACTGACAAACACCTTCACACGACTGTGGTCGGCATCCACATCATCCACGGCACCATTGAAGCCCAGGAACGGCCCATCGACGATACGAACGTTATCGCCCTTGATGAACCGGACCTGCTCGCGCGGGCCGGCCGCTCCGGCATCCACCTGCTTGAGCAAGGAGTCCACTTCCTCAGAAGAAAGAGGCGTCGGCTGAGCCCCACCCCCGACAAATCCCGTCACCTTCGGCGTTTCCTTGATCATCTGCAAGGTCTCGTCGGCCAAGGGCGACTCCAATTCCACCAACACATACCCGGGGAAAAATTTTCGCCGGGATGTCCGCCGCTTCCCATCCTTAATTTCGATGACATCTTCCGTGGGAACCAACACCTGCCCCAACCGCTCGGCAAGCCCCATTTGATTAGCGCGCTCAAGGAGACTGGTTTTTACACGCCCCTCAAACCCCGCATAGGTGTGGATGACGTACCAATTCTTATTGCTCATCATCTCCTCTCAGCTGAACATCCAGCATCGTATCGTCCGGCAATGCCGGACCTGTCCAGCCGCACCACGCAACTAAATGACCTTGCGCATCAGCCAGCCCAGCACGGAATCCATCATCGATAAATACAGGGACATGAGGATACAAAA